>CAYNGB010000027.1:0-57806 GCA_964396795.1 uncultured Occallatibacter sp.
GTTATTGAACACCTTACAAAATCACCCTATTAACTGATAGGTAATCAAGACCAGCGAATTTTGACCACTTTGAGTCATCTTTTGAGCCAAAATCACCGCCTTTTCCGGGATTTTTCCCTGACATCCTCATGACGGATCAGATTCAGATCCGCAGGGGTAGTGATGTGGCTCACATGCAATCCCTGCGTGAAATAGTAGAGTCTTATTGATTTCACTAAATAGTCTGCGCTCAAGGAACTCTGTGAGTTCCGACGCGTAGCGCACGTGGATCTTTGCTCTGGCACTTGTCCAGCCGTTGAAGGCGGTCACCAGGGGTGCACTGCGATCAGACGCTGAAATCCGCGGCGAGGCGGGCCAATAAATGTCTTCTCCTAAGGCACTTCATCTTGTATCCGGGTCGGGGAACTTTTCCAGTCATTCTCCACACATTGTTGTAGGTGTCACCAGTGCGCAGCATTGTCTGGCGCTCAAGGGGCGGCTGCGCGCGATGCGCGAGGCAGGCTTTCGCGTCACCCTGGTCTCCAGGCCGGGCGGGCTACTTGAGATCGCCGCTCGAGATGAAGATGCGGAAGTTGCCGAAGTCCCCATGGAACGGGAACTTGCTCCATTCAGAGACATGGTTTCGCTTTTCAGGCTATGGCGGTTGCTGAGAAGACTGAGGCCGGACGCAACGGAATTCAGCACGCCAAAAGCCGGTATGCTGGGCACCTTCGCAGCGAAACTGGTCGGCGTGCCCAGGAGGGTTTACCTGCTGCGCGGGCTCAAAGTGGAAACTGCCACCGGGTTCAGGCGACTGGTGCTGCTTGAGTCGGAGCGGTGGGCAATGGCATGCGCCCACGTAGTGATCTGCAACAGCGCAAGCCTCCGCGCCAAAGTGCTGGAACTCGGTTTGGCGCCCGCTGCCAAACTGCGTGTCCTCGGGGACGGCAGCACCAGGGGCGTGGACCTGGATCGATTTGCCCCGGGACCGGACGAGATGCGGAGCCGGCTCGATATACCGCCTGCGGCTCCGGTGGTGGGCTTCGTGGGGAAACTGACCCGCGATAAGGGATTGCCTGAATTGATCGACGCCTTCGATCGGATCCTGATGAAGGAACCGCTCGCGAGGCTGCTCCTCGTGGGCTGGTTCGATGTGGCGCAGGATGGAGTGGACGAGCGCCTCAGACTGCGTATCCAGAACCACCCCAGCATCATTTCGACTGGATTTGTGGCTGACGCGGCACCCTACTATCGCGCCATGGACCTGCTGGTCCTACCCACCCGGCGCGAGGGCTTTCCGAATGTGGCACTGGAGGCTGCAGCCACTGGAGTGCCGGTGATCACAACTCGGACGACAGGGGCTCGCGATTCTATAGTTCCGGGAGTCACGGGCGTGCTAATTCCTCCCGGCTCTGCAGACGAGATCAGCAAGGCAGTCCTGAAACTGCTTCGTGATCCGCAGCGAAGCCACATGGGCGAAGCCGCGCGGACCTGGGTGACGGGACGATTTGAAAAGGGGCGCGTGCTGGGTCTGACGGTGGCGTTCTATCTGAATCTGTTGAAGCCCAGGGAGAATGAGAATCCGGGCCGCGTGGTTATGGATTCGGCTGAGAGGTCAGCATAATTCCAGGTTCAACCGCTGCGGCGGGCGGAGCCTGCAGGGTGTGCGCGCCAGCCTCGGCTGCATGCAGCACCTCACCCGGCACAATGCCAAGAACCAGGGTTGCGGCCACCGCAAACAGCAGGGCTGCGCCCACCGCAACGCCCACTTGCGGAGTGAGAACAGGCGCGCGCCCGTCCGACTCGACCGGACGCTGCGCGGTAGCAAATGCCAGGTGGAGATAATACGCCGCGGCGAGCCCGGAGTTGAGCAGGCCGATGATGGCGAGCCACACCGCCCCTCCACCCACGGCTGCGGTGAACGAATAGAACTTGCCGAAGAACCCGCCCGTGAAGGGAATTCCTACCAGCGAGACGAGAAAGAAGATGAGCAACGCTCCGAGCAAGGGTGAACGGTAAATGAGCCCGCGGAAATCCTGAATCAGGGGCAGCTCGTCGTTGTATCCGCTAACCAGTGTCACCACGGCAAAAATGCCCACGTTCATGGCCGCATAGGCGGCGATGTAGAAACTGGCGGCGGCGATTCCGCTGGAGCCGAGACCGGCAAATGCCGCCAGCAGGTAGCCGGCATGGGCGATCGAGGAGTAGCCCAGCATGCGTTTCACGTTTTGCTGGCGCAGCGCCGCCAGGTTGCCGACGGTCATTGAAAGCACAGCCACGCCCCACAGCAGCGGAGACCAGAGCGAGCGCAGGGTGGGGAAGACCTCATAGACTACGCGCAACAACAGAGCGAATGCCGCAGCCTTGGGAGCCGTAGAGAGAAGCGCGACCACGGGCGAGGGGGCACCCTCGTAGACATCCGGGGTCCACACGTGAAATGGCGCCGCCGACACCTTGAACAATATGCCGACCAGCATGAGCGCCAGCGCAGCAAGCACCAGGGAATGGTTTTGCGCGGTGGGAATGGCGCGCGCAATTTCATATACCTGCGTTGTTCCGGTAGCGCCGAAAATCAAGGCGATGCCGTAGAGCAGGAAGGCCGTGGCAAAGGAACCGAGAAGGAAATACTTGATGGCGGCTTCAGGTCCGCGACCCGTGTCCTTGCGGTATCCAGCCAAAACATAGGTGGCGATGGAGGAAATCTCAAGAGCGATAAAGACTAGCAGCAATTCCACTGCGCTGGTGAGCAGGCACATGCCTACAGCCCCGAAGACCACCAGGGCATAGTATTCGCCCTGATGGTGGCTTTCGCTGGGCAGAGTATCAAGTGCCAGCAGAATGGCGACTAATACGATTCCACAGATGAGAACGTGGAAGAAAACGGTGAAGGGGCTGGTCTCGACGGTAGCGGAAAATGCGCTGCCTACGGGCAACGCGAGCTGTCCGAGGCTGGCCCACAGAGCCAGCGTGGTGCCGATCGCGGCCACCCAGCCCAGCGAACGGCGTGGCCACGGGGTCGGCAGCGAAGCGTCCACCACCATGACAAGCACGCCGGTGAGGGTGAGGATCACCTCGGGAAGGATGCGGTAGACGTCGGGAACATTGTTCACCGCAGACCCTCCAGATGGGAGTTGAGAGTGGAGATGTGATCAGGCAAGGAAGTCAGTTCTTTCACCAGAGGAGTGCCGACGCGGTTCTCGATGATGGGAATCCACAGCGAAGGGGCTATGCCCATAACCAGCATCAGGACCACCAGTGGCCACAGCATCGCCTGTGCGCCGAGGCCTAGATCGACACCCGGCTTGGATAGAGCTATCTCACTCGGAGGGCCGTAGAAAAGCCGCTGCACCAGCCATAGCATGTAGGCCGCACCGAGTATGACGCCCAGCGCGGCGGCGATTGCCCATCCGCGGCTAACGCCCGTAAAGGTGCTGGAGAGGATCAGGAACTCGCCCACAAAGCCGCTGAGCATGGGCAGGCCGATCATGGCCAGCGCGGTAATTACAAAAAGCGTCGCTGTCTGCGGGACTCGGGCGGCAAGGCCGCCGTAGGAGACGATCTGGCTGGTGGCGTAACGGTCGTAGAGCGCGCCGAGCAGCAGGAACAGCGCTCCGTCGACCACGCCGTGGCTGAGAATCTGGAAGACAGCGCCGTCGGAGCCGGTGAAAGTGAGGCCGTAAATGCCCAGCGTAATCAGGCTGAGATGGCTGAGAGCCGCGTAGGCGAGCAGGCGCCAGAAGTCGCGCTGCACCAGTGCCAGACATGCGCCATACAGGATGCCAATGACCGCCAGGGCAACCAGAATGGGAGCCACGGCACGGGCCTGGGCAGGGAAGAGTTCTACATGGAAGCGCAGCATGGAGTACAGGCCCAGCTTGCCGGCCACGACCATGGCCAGGGCGACCGGCGCTTCGCTGTAGGTGTCCGCCACCCAGCCGTGCAGCGGGAAGACCGGCACTTTGACCGCAAAGGCGAACAGAAACGCGAGCGCGACCCAGCAGAGCGGCCCTGCCGGCAGGGAGCCGGTGGCAATCAGCACCTGCATCTCAGCGAAGTTGAATGTGCCAGTGCGGGCATAGAGCCACAAGATCGCAACCAGCAGCGGCGCGGAGGGAATGAACGTGAAGAGGAAGAACTTGAGGGCGGCTTTAGGTCCGTCCCTGCGGCCGTACATGGCGATGAGGATTGCCATGGGCACCAGCGACAATTCCCAGAAGCCGTAATAGACCATGAGGTCGAGAGAAAGAAAGACGCCGAACATGGCCGTCTGCTGCAACAGGAAGAGCGAATAGAAAATCTTGCGGCGTTCCTTAATGGCGTTCCAACTGGCGAGAACGCCGATGGGGGCGAGCAATCCAACCAATACCACCAGCCACAGGCTGAGGCCGTCCACGCCCACGTGGTAAGAGATGGCGGGATTTTCAATCCACGGACGGTTGATTTCGAACTGGAAACCATGCTGGCCGAGTACGAAATGGGCGGGCAGATGCAGGGTGAGGCCGAAACTGACCAGCGATGTAAGAAGCGTAATCCATGCCGGAAGCTTGCCTCGGTCAGGCAGGAGGACCACGAGCACCGCACCGGCGAGCGGGACCAGGAGGATCAACGTGAGGATCGATTCATTCATCGTACTCATCCCTTATTGCCCCGCCATGCTGAGGTGAATTCCGAAACCAGCCAGAAAAGTGCTCCATGGAACGAAAACGAAAATCAGTAAAGCCGCAGCACCGAAAGCTAGCCAGGCTGCATAGGAGCGGAGGTTACCCGACTGCCAGCGCTGCAGAATTGCCCCGGCAAGCCGGGCGATGCCTGCCAGCAGCCACGCCAGACCGCCGAGCACGGCCACATCCACCACCCACTCGAGAAGGAGCCGGGACAGAGCCAGCAGTGGCTTGACGATGGTCCAGGTGCAAATCTCATCGACGAAATACTTGTGCGCCAGCAGCTGGTAGCCGGCGGGAAGTGTAGCGGCAAGCTGGCCGGGGCTTTCTGGACGGCGGCGGTAGAAGCGATCAGCCACATACCAGCCTAGAAGTGCCACGGCGACAGCCAGAATGCTCAGAGGCACTTCCAACTGCGAGTTGCCTGCTTCTACTGCGCGTACACCTGTGGATGGGGCGAGCCAGGTGGCAAAACGCTCAATGCCAATCCAGCCACCGCCTACGGAGAGTAGAGCCAGAATCACCAACGGCCCGCGCATGGACCACGGGCTTTCGTGCGGGTGCGCGCCCTGGCTGCGCGATTCACCAAGGAAGGTGAGATACCAGAGGCGGAACATGTAGAACGACGTGAGCGAAGCCGTGACAAGCCCAACGAACCACAATATTCGACCGCTGCCGCCATGGACAAAGGCCGCGTACAGTATGGCGTCTTTTGAGAAGAAGGCGGCTAGTCCTGGAAAACCCACAATGGCGAAGACCGCCGCGGTCATTGTCAAAAAGGTGATGGGCAGTTTCTTGCGGAGGCCGCCCATCTTGCGCAAATCCTGCTCGCCGCCCAGGGCATGAATCACGGAGCCCGCAGCGAGGAAGAGCAGGGCCTTGAAGAAGGCGTGCGTCATCAGGTGGAAGATGGCCGCCGAGTACGCTGCAACGCCGCAGCCGAGAAACATGTAGCCGAGTTGCGAAATCGTGGAGTAGGCAAGGACGCGCTTGATGTCGTTCTGCACCAGGCCGATGGTGGCGGCAAACAGGGCCGTTGCCGCGCCGACGATGGCCACCACAGCCAGCGCGAACGGCGAGCGGTCAAACAGCGCATGCGTGCGGGCGATCATATAGACGCCCGCGGTGACCATGGTGGCGGCGTGAATGAGCGCGGAGACCGGGGTGGGGCCCTCCATGGCGTCGGGAAGCCAGATGTAAAGCGGAAGCTGCGCGCTTTTTCCCGTTGCGCCGAGGAGCAGGCAGAGGGCAATCACGGTGAGGATGCCGCCGCTCCATGCGGGGTTTGCGGCCAGCTGTGCAGCGATTTCGCTGAAGGTGAGGGTGCCGAAGTTGGCCAGCAGCAAAAACATGCCGATGAGAAAACCGAAGTCGCCAATGCGGTTGACGATGAAGGCTTTCTTGCCCGCGTCGGCCGCCGAGTCGCGCTGGAAGTAGAAGCCGATGAGCAGATACGATGCGAGGCCCACGCCCTCCCAGCCGACAAACATCACCAGTGCGTTGCCGGCGAGGACCAGAACCGTCATGAAAAACATGAACAGGTTCATGTAGCTGAAGAAGCGCCAGTAGCCCTCTTCATGGGCCATGTACCCGACGGAGTAGATGTGGATAAGGAAGCCTACGCCAGTGACGACGAGCAGCATGACGAGGGAAAGCTGGTCGAGGACGAAGCTGAAGTTCACATGCAGTGTGCCCGCGTTGATCCAGGCGATGGGGCAGGTCTCTACACAGGGCAGGGGCAAGCCGGAAGCGGTTGCCGTGAAGGCGTTGAACACGACGGCCAGCGCGGCTAGCGGCATCACCAGCGCGATGGCGGAGACGAGCCATTGCGGCAGGCGGCGGCCCAGAGTTCCGTTAATCACAAACCCGACGAAGGGCAGCAGCGGAATCAGCCAGAGATGGAGGTTTGCGTTCATAGTTTCATCAGGTCGATGCGGTCGACGGCCAGGGTAGCCCGGGCGCGGAAGATGGCGATAATGATGGCCAGTCCCACGGCAGCCTCTGCCGCAGCCACCACCATCACGAAGAAGACGAAGATCTGGCCCTTCACCGCGTGCCACTGGTGGGCAAAGGTCACAAAAGAAAGATTGACTCCGTTGAGCATCAGCTCGATGGACATGAAGACAGTAATGAGGTTGCGCTTGATAAGAAAGCCGAGAACGCCGAGGCAGAAAAGGACCGCGCTGAGAAGCAGGTACCACGAGAGCGGAACTTCCTGCTGGAGCATGTGGGCATAGGTAGGATTCATTTGCCGTGCATCCCTTCTCCGTCGCCGTGACGGGCCAGCGCGACTGCACCCAGAATGGCGATGAGGATGAGCACGGAGGTGACCTCAAAGGGCAGCAGCAACTTGGTGAAAAGCACCGTGCTCAACTCTTCTATGTTTGTGTGGCCCTTCTCACCGGAGAGCCCGGCGAGTCCAGCACTGCCCAATCCCTGCGCCTTCAGGATCACGGTGGCGATGATGCCGAGAATGACGGCTACGGAGGGAAAGCCCACCAGGCGCGCGACGTGGCTGCCCCTGGTGCGCTCTTCACGACCCGCATTGAGGAGCATGACCACGAAGGTGAACAGCACCATGATGGCCCCGGCATAGACAATGACCTGCGCGGCGGCGAGAAATTCGGCTCCCAGCAACAGGTAAAGCACGGCCAGCGAGACCATCACCACAATCAGCGAAAGGGCACTGGCGATGGGATGACTCTGGAGCAGCAGATTGACAGCCCCAGCGAGGCAGAGTCCGGCAAACACGATAAAGAAAATCAGGTGCATCGTTCCGTCGCAGACTGGCGCGTGCCGGGCGAAATTGCCGGCCGGTTAGTGGAAGGCCCAAGGAGCGCTCTGTTGTGGCTCCGGAAATCCCTTCCGATTGTAGCTCAGCGATAGGCAAGCCACAGGCTTGTCGCAACAATGTTGAGGATGGCCAGCGGCATCAGGTAGCACCATCCGAAATTCATCAATTGGTCATAGCGGAAGCGGGGTAGCGTTCCCCGCACCCATACATACAAGAAGAGAAAGGTGAAGACCTTGAACACGAACCAGCAGATGGGCAGCAAGGCTCGCAGAATGAAAAAGTCAGGCAGGTGAATGAGGTTGCCAAAAGGGCTGGTCCAGCCACCGAGAAAGAGAAGTGTGGCCACGCAACCCACGGTAATCATGTTGCCATATTCGGCCATAAAGAACATGGCGAACTTCATCGAACTGTATTCGGTGTGGTAGCCCGCGGTGAGTTCGCTCTCAGCCTCAGGTAAATCAAACGGCGAGCGGTTGGTCTCAGCGTACGCGGCCATCAAATAGATGAAGAACGCCACAAACTGGAAGCCGCCGAAAAGGTTCCAGCTCAGGATTCCCCTTTGGGCCTGGCTCTCGACAATAAAGCGCAGATTCAGCGAGCCGGCGCGCAGCACCACGCCGACCAGCGAGAGCCCAAGAGCAAGTTCATAGCTGATCAACTGGGCTGAAGAGCGCAGCGAGCCGAGCAGAGAATATTTATTGTTTGAGGACCAACCTGCGAGCGCAATGCCGTACACGCCGATGGACGTAATGCCGAGAATGACCAGCAGTCCGACGTTTACATCCGCGATCTGAAAGAAATGGAATCCGCCGGAACCGACAACGTCGGGGTCGCCAAAGGGCACTACTGAGATGGAGATGAGCGCACAACTCAACGCGATGATCGGAGCGAGAAGATAGAGCGGCCGATAGACGCCAGTGGGGATGATGTCTTCCTTGAGAAACGACTTTGCGCCATCCACCAGCGGCTGGAAGATGCCGAACCAGCCCACGCGGCTGGGACCCCAGCGGTTCTGGATACGGCCCACCAGCTTTCGCTCAAGCAGCACGGTGTAGGCGACGCCGAGCAGAAACACGACGATCACCACCACCACCTTGAGCAAGCTCCACAGGAAAAACTCCAAAATCGTCACAAGTCTTCAGCCTCTCTTGCCCAACTCCCGATCAGTCCCCGGCGGTCTCGGCCAGCGCAGGCGACTGATGCTTTTGCAATTCCTTCAACGCAGGGCTGTAACGGCCCAGCGTCCCGGATGTAAATAATCCATCGTGCGCGGCGACCACCAGGTCCGGCGCAGTCAGCGCTGAGACGGGCACAAAGCCCGTGGTTGCACCCAGTTCAGTGGGCACGTCGTTGCCGCCGAAAAGATTGAGCCGGTCCAGTTTGTAAGCGGGCACCAGGCGCTCGATCTCATCCAGAACGGCAAGCGGATCAAAGGGGCTGGTCTTCATCTCCAGTCCATTGGCCGCCAACCAGACCGCGTGGCGATCGGCTTCGCCCGCTTGCGCGCCGCGCGACTGGCCCAGATCGGCGGTCACGCCCAGTTTGCCGAAGGGCACCAGCGCCTTCACATCCACGCCCATACTTCCCGCCAGACGAACAAGAATCTCAAAGTCCGGCTTGACGCCTGCGCGGTCAGCCGCTTTCCGGGCCAGTTGCACATCGCCAAAGGTGTTGGTGATGGTGCCGGACTTCTCGTAGAGACTGGCGGCGGGAAACACCACATCTGCCAGAGCCGCGGTTTCATTGAGGAAGATGTCCTGGACGATGACAAACGTATTCTTCAATGTCTCCGCAGCCACGCCCAACCTTGCTACTGGATTTGCGCCGACGACGAGCAACGCGCCGAGTTCCCCCTTGGCTGCCGCGGCAAACATCTCCGGCTCTGTCTTGCCTGGGTTTGCGGGCAGGCCGGGATACTCCGCCGCAAAAGCGCCGGGTGAATTGACCGGCACATATCCGGGCAACATGCCAGGCAGCAGGCCCATGTCTGCCGCTCCGCGTGAATTGGCGCGGTCGCCGAGACAGGCAAAGCGCACATCGCCACGGCCAAGGCCCCAGTTCACGAGGGCCTTAATCTGCGCCCCGTGGATCTCCGCTCCCATGACGACCAGCAGCGATTCCTCTGCACGCACCGCCTTGGCAAAGTCGGTATCGGCGTCAAGCAGGGCGGGCAGATTCTGGTAGCCATTCGTGGGCAATTCCAGCGTGGCCCTGGCCTGGCGCGTCAGCTTGATCTTCGCGGTGTTGGCGATATAGAGGCGCGCTTTGTTGTGGCGCACATTGGTACGCAAGGTCCAGGCCAGCAGCGGATGCTCAACGGTGGGATCACCGCCGACGAGCAGTATTGCCGGGGCAGCGGCCACATCGCGCAGGCTGGCAGCCTTGCTTTGGTGGCCGGCGAGCGCGCGCGCAAAGGCTGCGTAGTCCGCGGTGCGCTGGTGATCGATGTTGTTGGTGCGGAGCACGGTGCGGGCAAATTTCTGCAGCAGATAGTTTTCTTCGTTGGTGGTGTTGCTGGAACCAATAACGGCGATGGATTCGCCACCTCTGATCTCGCGAATCTCGCTTAGTTTGCTCGCCGCATGGCGCACCGCGTGCTCCCACGTGGCCGGTTCCAGAGCACCCTGGCCATTGCGGATCAGAGGCTTGTTCAAGCGCTCCGGGCTTTCAACAAAATCGAAGCCGAAACGGCCCTTGGCGCAGAGAAAGTCGCCGTTGATGCCACTCTTGTCGCGGTTGTCAGCGCGGATAATTTCAGAGCCGTCGTTGGACTGCCGCACGCCCAGCGTGACCTTGCAGCCGTCGGCGCAATGAGTGCAGACGGTGGAGACATGGTTCATTTCCCAGGGCCGGGTTTTGTAGCGGTAGCTGCCGCTGGTGAGCGCGCCCACGGGGCATACGTCGATGCACATGCCGCACTGCTCGCAATCGAGCTGGTCGCCGCCGTTGGGTACGATGACCGAACTGACGCCGCGGTTCTGCACGCCCAGCGCCCACACATCCATGCCTTC
Source organism: uncultured Occallatibacter sp. (assembly GCA_964396795.1). GTDB lineage: Bacteria > Acidobacteriota > Terriglobia > Terriglobales > Acidobacteriaceae > Telmatobacter. Next base: position 10,446 of record CAYNGB010000027.1, read on the forward strand.
TCCGCACATGCGGATGCAGCGATAGCAGAGGATACAGCGCGGACGATCGTAGAAGACGGCGGGCGACCACTGCTGCTCCTCGCGGTGCTGCTTGGCCTCAGCGTAGAGGCTCACACCCGCGCCGTACTTGAACGTCATATCCTGCAATTCGCACTCGCCGCCGGCGTCGCACACAGGGCAGTCGAGGGGATGATTGCCGAGGAGCAGTTCGATGGTGGCCTTGCGCGCCTGCGCAATTTCCGCGGACTCGGTGATGAAGGCCTGGCCCTCGGCTACGGTAGTGGTGCAGGCGGTCTGTAGTTTGGGCACTTTCTCCTGGCGCACGACGCACATGCGGCAGGCAGCCTGCAGGCTGAGGCCGGGGTAGTAGCAGAAGGCCGGAATCTCGATTCCCGCCTTGCGGCACGCCTCGATCAGCAGCGTCCCTGCGGGAGCCGTCAGCTTCTTTCCATCGACTGTGAAGGTTACGTCAGCCATTCGTCTCCAGCGCCCCTTAGACCATTGCCAACTCTACGTGTTTGGCAAACGGGCAGGGCTTGCCGTCCAGATGATCTTCAAACTCCTTGCGGAACTTGTTCACAAAGCCCAGCGTGGGCATGGCCGCCGCGTCGCCCAGCGGGCAGAAGGTGCGGCCCATCATGTTTTCAGCCAGGTACTTGATGTTGTCAATATCCTTGGCGACACCGAAACCGGCGTGGAAGCGTGTTAGCGACTTCTTGAGCCAGTCGGTGCCTTCGCGGCAGGGAATGCACCAGCCGCAGCTTTCGTGCTGATAAAAGCTGATGGTGCGTAGCGCAAATTCCACGATGCAGGTCTGGTCGTCGAGCACCACCACGCCGCCCGAGCCAAGCATGGAGCCGGCCTTGCCTACCTGGTCGAAGTCCATGCCGAGGGTTTCGATCTCTTCAGGCAAGAGAACCGGTGTCGAGGAGCCGCCGGGAACAACCGCCTTCAACTTGCGTCCGCCGCGCACCCCGCCCGCGACTTCGTAGATCATCTTTTTAAGGTTGTAGCCCATGGGCAGTTCATACACGCCGGGGCGTTCCACGTGGCCGCTGATTGAGAAGAGGCGCGTACCGCCATTCTTGAGCGAGCCAACCGCGGCAAATGCCGCCCCGCCCATCTCGATCACATGGGGCACGGTGGCGATGGTCTCTGCGTTGTTGATCACGGTAGGGCCGCCGTAGAGCCCGACGACGGCAGGGAAGGGCGGCTTGATGCGCGGCACACCGCGTTTGCCTTCGAGCGACTCCATCAGCGCCGACTCTTCACCTACTTCGTAGGCGCCCGCGCCGGTCTGGGTGATGATCTGAAACTCGGTGTCGGAGCCGAAAATGTTCTTGCCCAGGAAGCCCTTGGCGTAGGCGTCGGCAACGGCCTTCTCCATAATCTCGAGCAGATAACGGTACTCGCCACGCAAGTAGATGAAGCCCACTTTGGCGCCGATGGCGAGCCCCGCAATGATGGTGCCCTCGATGACCGCGTGGGGATCGTGAAGAAAAATCAGGTGATCCTTGCAGGTGCCGGGCTCGCTCTCGTCCCCGTTGACGAGGACGTACTTGGGTTTGGCGCTCTGCTTGGGGACGAAGGACCATTTCATGCCGGCAGGGAATCCTGCGCCGCCGCGTCCGCGCAGGCTGCTGGCCTTCAATTCATTGATGATCCAGTCCGGACCTTGCGCCAGGCACTTGCGGGCAGATTCGTACCCGCCCAATTCGATATAGCGCTCGATTTTTTCCGCGCCAAGCCCGAAGCGCCGGGAAACAATCTTGACTTCATCGGGGTGAGAGACCAGCCTAGGCATGGGAAGACCTCTCTTCTGCGGCGGCCTTCGCACGATAGTCGGCGAGAATGCCCGGCACTTGATCGGGATTCAACTCATCGTGGAACTCGTAGTTCACCTGGATGGCCGGAGCCCAGCAACATGCGCCGATGCACTCGACTTCTTCAAGTGAGAAGACGCCGTCTGAAGTGACGCCCTTGTGGCCGATACCAAGTTCTTCCTGAAAGCGCTCGTAAAGCTCATAACCACCGCGCAGCATGCAACTGATGTTGGTGCAGACCTGCACGTTGTATTTGCCTACCGGCTTGAATCGCAGCATCGAATAATAGGTGGCCACGTTACGTACTTCGAGCTCAGTGATGCCGATGCGCCATGCCACTTCAGCGATCACACCGTCGGAGAGGTAGCCGACTTCATCCTGCGCGTAGAGCAGCATGGGAACGAGCGCCGAGCGGCGGACGGGATATTTCTCGACCAGAGCATCAAGGCGGGCCGCCAGTTGCGGTGAAAACAGGGTCATGGTTTCGGTGCTCGTGTTGTTTGGGCTCATTGCATCAACTCCCGCGCCCACGCTTCAGCGGCCATATCCATTTCTTCCTCGCCTGCTTCCGAGCGCAATTGCCCGGCCTCGGTCAACTCAAGCATCCCGCTCCGTCCATCTTCGCGCCGCCACTTGACTTCGGCGCTGCTGCGTTCCAAATCCAGCCACCTGTCGCCGTAGCGTACCGTGATTCGTTCCTCGCCCAACTCCACCGTAGCCTGCCGGTCGCCGTTCAATCCGTGCGCCGCGGTATAACTGCGGAGCAGGGAAGCGAGCGAGACCCAAAGCTCCACATACAACTGCGCCGCCGTTGGCACTAGCGGTCAATCTCCCCAAGCACAATATCGATGGACCCGATCACGGCCACCACATCGGCCAGCATTCTTCCCTTGCACATGGTTTCGAGAGCCTGCAGCGTGGCGAACGACGGATAGCGCATATGCACGCGGTAGGGTTTGGCGGTGCCGTCAGACACCACGTAGTACCCGGTCTGCCCGTGACCCGCTTCAATGCCCTGGTACACCTCGCCGGCCGGCACCGCAAAACCCTCCGTCACAATCTTGAAGTGATGGATCAGCGCTTCCATCTGGGTCTTCATCTTTTCGCGGTCGGGGAGCACGATCTTGGGCGCATCGGCCTTCACCAGGCCCTCGGGCATCCCGTCCAGCGCCTGCTGGATAATCTTTATGCTTTCGCGCATCTCGACCAGACGAATCACATACCGCGCCCAGCAATCGCCCTCGGTCGCAATGGGAACCTTGAACTGAAATTTTTCATAGCTGGAGTAGGGCATATCGCGGCGGAGATCGAAATCCACGCCCGAAGCGCGCATCGGAGGGCCCGTAACCCCCAGCGCAATTGCATCTGCTGCAGACAGATAGCCCACACCCTTCAAGCGATTGATGAAGATTGGATTGCCGGTGAGAAGGTTGGAATACTCGTCAATCTTCTCTGGCAGGCTGCGAATAAACGTCTGCACACGAGCAAAGAAGTCCAGCGGCGGTTCCATGGCCAAGCCGCCAATGCGGAAGTAGCTGGTCATCATGCGCTGGCCGGCTACCGCCTCAAAAAGACGCAAAATGTCTTCGCGTTCGCGGAAGGTGTAGAGAAAAACAGTCAGCGCGCCAATGTCCATGGCGTGGGTGCCGAGCCAGATGAGATGCGAATTCAGCCGGCTCAACTCGGTCAGTAGAACCCGTATCCATTGGGCCCGCTCTGGAATCTCGAGGCCCAGCAGTTTCTCGACGGCCAGACAGTAACAAAGGTTGTTTGACAACGGGTCAAGGTAGTTGACGCGGTCAGTGAGGGGCACCACCTGGTGATAGAACTTAGCCTCGCAGGTCTTCTCGATGCCGGTGTGCAGGTACCCGATCTCAGGGTAGAGGCGGACGATGATCTCGCCGTCAATCTCCAGCACCAGGCGCAGAACGCCATGCGTTGCGGGGTGCTGAGGTCCCATGTTAAGGACCATGTGCTGGTCTTTTGCGCCCTCGGCTGTTGGGGCCTGGAGAATCTGTGTCCCTGTGACCTCGGCCATTAGCGGTACCCCTCCACCGGATAATCCTTGCGCAGTGGGTGGCCGTTCCAATCGTCCGGCATCAAGATGCGGCGCAGATCGGGATGGCCTTCAAAACGGACGCCGAATAGGTCAAACACTTCGCGTTCGTAATATCCGGCTGATTGCCACACGGGGGTGATTGAATCGATCGCCGGGTCTGCTCCATCGAGCATCACGCGCAGGCGAATGCGCTCCTTAAAGGAGTGAGACAGGATGTGATAGCTCAACTGGAAGCGCGGTTCGGAAGGGAACCAGTCGACTGCCGTCATGTCCTCAAAAAAGTTGTAGCCTGCCTCTTGCACCGTGGCTGCGGCAGCGCGAATGGCTTCAGGAGCGATGGACAAAGTCAGCTCGCCACGGTCGAAGCACGCCTCAACCAGCGCATCTGCGTTCCAAGCCAGGATGGCTTTGACTGCCGGATGGTCCGGCATCTCCGCCAGCACGGCAGCTTTGTCAGGCAGCGTTTTCTCAAGCGTGTCGGTCATGCTAGAGGTCCGCCTTGTCTTGGCTCCAGTTCAGGATGCCCTTGCGCACGATGTAGTAGAGCCCCACAGCCACAAAGCCGAGATAGACCACCATCTCCCAGAATCCAAAGAGCCGGGAGCCCGTGATTTGCGGCAGCCGACGATAGATGACCGCCCAGGGCATCATGAAGACCGCTTCCACATCGAACAGGATGAACAACATGGCCACCATATAGAAGCGAACGCTGAAGCGTCCCCGGGCGTCGCCTACGGCAACAATGCCGCACTCATACGCAGCCAGCTTCACGGCGGAGTTGCGATGCCTGCCGATAAACCACGAGGCGATGACCATGAAGGCCGCAATCCCGAACGCGACAACGATATGCAGGAAGAGCGGAAGATATTGCCAGTGGTAGGGAATCATTGCAGCCTTTTCCCGAAAAAAGATTGCATAAATTGTGGCTGGTCTATTGGGTTTGCAGCACCCCATTGCGACAAGCCGCTGGATTGAGATTAGGTACTCAGCCTCGTCCCGTCAAGGCATCCGTTACAGGCTCACACAATCACTGCCGCGCAAGCAGAATGAGAAATGAAGCACATCTTCATCAACCAATTTGAGGATGCCAGCGAGGTAGTGGGACATCCACCCCGATGGAGTCAGATCCATTCTGTCGAAGTCATAGTAAAGGAGGGCCGAAAAAGCATGAGTGAGCTACATCACTTCGCTCCGTGCGCGGGAAAGCCATAATTTATTGTCCTGATATGAAACACGGTACGTTCGTTACCTAAAGAAAGATGACGTTCAGGTCGAAGGATAGGGTGAGGATTCCTCTATGGCTGCCACCACAAGCAACCTTACGTTTGCAGTTACCGCGCATTCTGCGCGGCCGACTCTCGCCGCACGCGCCAACCGCCGTCGTCGCATCAGCCCCCAGGCTGGCCGCGCCATCGAGATGTTGGGCCACGCCATCGAGTATCTCGCCGATGAGTATGTCTACGACGGTTGCTCTCTTACCGCCGGAGATCCGCAGTTGCAAGCAGTACACATTCTTATGGCTCTCAATCGCGAAATTTACTTCGAATGCCCCATTGTGCCCAGCTTCAAGGAGCGTTGGAACGCCATGCTCCACACCCGCCTTGCGTAGTTGATTTGTTGGGTAAACGAGGATGCAGAGAACCTCTGCACAAGTTCTTATTTTGAGGCCGCTATTTCCGCTTTCGTGTCGGCCGCTCAACCATTTACGCAAAAGCTTGCTGCACCAGCCCCGACGTGTGAGCAAATGCTAATCTGGGGCCGTGAGTTATTCCCCGTTTAACACTTTCTTCCGCTGCATGCGGTGGGCCCTGATGCTGTTCCTGCTGAGCCGCACGCCTGCCTGCGGAGCGGCGCCGCCGCAGTCCGGTACGCCGGATACCAAGCCGACATTTACGCTTTCTCGATTCCTGCCAGGCAAACCCATTCACCTGGTAGCGTATGGCGACATGCGCTTTGCTGATCCCTCGGCGACCACAGGCACCAACCCCCGAGTGCGAAGGTGGCTGGCGGAACAGATTGGCGGGGAGCATCCCGAAGTGCTACTCCTTACCGGAGACATGCCCTTCAAAGGGTCACGAACCTCGGATTGGAAGGTTTTTCAAACTGAAACGGCGAGTTGGCGCGCCAACCACACTGTGCAATTGCCCACTACCGGCAATCACGAAATTTACGACGACCCGGCCCTGGGCATTGCAAATTATCTGAGAAATTTTCCCCTGATCGCAGGACATCGCTACTACTCCGCACTGCTGGGCAGTGTGGAAGTAATCTCGCTGGACTGCAACTTGCCCACAGGGAAGACAAGTCCCCAGGGCAGATGGTTCGGCGAGCAACTCGACCATCTTCCCGAAGCGGCAGAGTTTCTGTTCATCCTGTATCACGTTCCGTGGGTGGCGGACGAACAGTCACAGGTTTTTGCCAACCTGCCTTCGAAAGAGGCGCTGAGCCTTCGCGGAATACTGGAGGCGCATCTGCACGCACTGCACGCCAGAGTGGTGGTCTTCAACGGGCACATCCACAACTACGAACGCTTTGAACGCAACGGCGTGATGTATGTGGTTTCAGGCGGGGGCGGAGCCGAGCCTTACCCGTTGCTATTTCGCGGTTCCGCGGATCTCTACCGCGACTCGGCGTTTCCCGTCTATCACTACCTCACGTTGGAGGTCCGCGATCATCAACTGCATGCGGTTATGTGGAAGGTGAAGGATCCCACCGCGGCCACACTGAGCGTGGAAGCGAAGGACGAGTTTACTCTTAGGGCGGCGGACCTGAAGTCGGGTTCGCAACCACGGTGAACCGGCAGATTCCTCGATAAAGGTCTACGGGGCGACACGCTTTGCCGGCTTTATTACTGTCCCAGCGCCAGTACCGCCAGCAGCAGCAACCATGCCAGGCTCATTGCATGCCAGTACCAGGCCGTTGCGTCCACGGCAATCTGCCGCAGCTCCACGCGTTTGAAACGGCCCAGTAGGCACAAGCAAACCAGCAGGGCCAGGACCCCGAAGACGAGGTGGGCGGCGTGCAGGCCGGTGATGACATAGAAGAAATAACTGGCCGGTGTCGACCAGTGATCAAAGGTAAAGCCCTGCTCCGTCAGTTGCCTCCACGCCATCCACTGTCCGCCAAGGAAGAGTGAACCGAGCGCAAAGGTTGCGCCGATCCAGGGCAGGGTGCGGCGTAGGGCCGGCCGGCCCAGGCCTAGCCACTCCTCCAGCACATCGATCTCGCGAAAGATATTCTGCCGGGCCAGTTCCATGGTGAGACTGCTCAACATCAACACGGCGGTATTGAGGTAAAGGATGGGGGGCAGAAACACCGGGTGCCAGTCGCCGATAAAGTCGTGGCTACCAGCGTCCATCTGTATGCTCGCCTGGCGCGCAAAGAAGAGCGCCACCAGTACGGCAAAAAACATCATGTCCCCGGATAACCCGAAAAAAACAAAGAAGCGTATCCGGTGGAGCAATTCTCGAGGTTCATGGTGCGCGCTTTGCCAGTCGTCGTCGCCCCCACCTCCGCCGCCCCCCGTGGGCCGGCGGGATACCGGAGGTTTTCCACCGACTCCTGGGTCTTTCCGTTCCGTTTCCGCAGGGGAATGCGTAAAGGTACCGGGCATGGGAGGCCTCTTGACGGTCTGTTCACACCAATCGGGCGGAGGACGCAGCAAGCGAGAATCGGGCCAGACGATACGGGACACGAAGAGCGCTGACGGGGCAAAAGCCGGGAGAGACTAGAGATTGAACTGGGGAAAGCTGGTTCCCGTCGTCCTCGCCTGGTTGGTGTGAACAGACCCTCCAGTTTGAGATTACACTCACTCCACCTTGGACGCATCAGGAATTGAAGCGGATAGGATTTGATTGGACGAAAGCCCAAAGCGCCTGCCGATGAGAAGAAACTCAGGGTTGAACCGCGGAGGCAACAATCTCAACGAATGCCTGGTGCACCCGCCGGTCGGACGAAAGCTCGGGATGGAACGTGGCGGCCATGGTGTGGCCTTGGCGGACCAGCACAGGAGAGCCCTCACGCCGGGCCAGCACCTCCACGCCCGCTCCCACCGCAACTATGCGTGGGGCGCGGATGAAGACCATTTCCAGAGGACCGCCGTCAAGCTCAGTCTTGGCGCTGAGAATGGTGGAGTCGATCTGGCGTCCGTAGGCGTTTCGCTCCACCACCGCATCCAGCACGCCCAGGCTCCGCTGCGCAGGGTTGCGCACCTCGCGAGCCAGCAGAATGGCGCCGGCGCAGGTGCCAAAGACCGGATGGGTTGAGCAGTAGGTTTTCAGCACATCGAAAAAATGGCGCTTGGCCAGGAACTTGAGCATGGTGGTGGACTCGCCGCCGGGGAGAATCAGGCCATCCAGCTCCTCTAACTCCTCGGGGTTGCGTATTTCCACCGGCTCGGCGCCGCAAGCCGCCAATGCCTCGGCGTGTGCCGCATAATCACCCTGAATCGCCAGTACGCCGATGCGCGGCCGATCTCCTTGCTTCAACTTGCCCCCAGGACCCGATTCTTTTTCTTCCTATTCATCGCAGCGCGAGCAATTAGCAACGGCTGCACCACTGCTGATGGCTACCAGCCGCGGGTTTGCAGCAGTTGCGATTCGTCCAGACCTGCGGCAGCCAGGCCCTTCATGGTCCCCGTGACCTGTTCGCTAACCTCGGACAGAATCTTGGGATCATTGAAGTGAGTCGTGGCCATCACAATAGCCTTTGCGCGGGAGACAGCTTCTTCGCGCTCCTTGGGATCGTTCTCCACATCCAGCGGAGTGGCGCGTTCCTTCATAAAGATGCCGGAGCCGACAAAAATAGCTTCTGCGCCCAGTTGCATCATCAGCGCAGCGTCGGCCGGGGTGGCGATGCCACCGGCAGAGAAGTTAGGCACCGGCAGCTTGCCCGTCTGCGCAACCATGCGGATCAGTTCGTAGGGCGCCTGGTGCTCCTTGGCAGCGGCATAAAGCTCCTGCTCGGTGAGCACGGTAAGAATGCGCATCTCGCGAGTGATCTGGCGCATGTGCTGCACGGCGTGCACCACGTCGCCGGTACCGGCCTCGCCCTTGGTGCGGATCATCGCTGCACCCTCTGCAATGCGGCGGAGCGCCTCGCCCAGGTTGCGCGCGCCGCACACAAACGGCGTGGTGAAGGCGTGCTTATCAATGTGATGCGCCCCATCGGCGGGGGTCAGAACCTCGCTCTCGTCGATAAAATCGACGCCCAGTTCCTGCAGAATCTGAGCCTCGGCGAAGTGGCCGATGCGGGCCTTGGCCATCACTGGGATCGAGACGGCTTGGATGATCTGCTTGATGAGGCTTGGCTTAGCCATGCGGGCAACGCCGCCCTCCGCGCGGATCATCGCCGGCACGCGCTCCAGGGCCATCACCGACGTGGCGCCTGCCTCCTCCGCAATGCGGGCCTGCTCCACGTTCATCACATCCATAATGACGCCGCCCTTGAGCATCTCGGCCAAGCCGACCTTCAGGCGCAGCGTGGTGTCTGCAAAATCCTTGTTTACGTTGTTTTCTGCCATGTTGTTCGACCCCTGTACAAGGTTGCGCCGGAGGCCCCGAAGGCCTCACAGCACTCTCCTATAGCTCTATATCAGTGTAGCAGCGATGAAGGTTCGCGGGGACGGCGGCATTTGTACCGAGACATGGACGCCGCAATTCTTTAAGCATTCCAATCTTCCTCTCCTCGCTCTGGACCTCTTTCTGCTTGCATTCCGCGCAGATGGCAACCACGCATCCATTGCCCGCGCCGGGATCTGAAATTGTTCGTGAGCCGGAGACCTCCGTTGCGCCCGAAATGGCGACCGAAGATGCGCTGGTTCCATCGCCACGCGAGATGCATCCGAAGCCCATGACGCTGAGCCCTCCGATGGCACGGCTGCCGGTGGAGCTCGAAGTGGCCATTCCGGTGCGCGAATTCCGGGTACGGAACCTCCTGACCCTGGAGCCGGGGCAGCTGATCGAGACGCAGTGGGAGCAGGGAGATGATTTGCCCCTGACCGGGGGCGGAGTGCAACTGGCGTGGAGTGAGTTTGAGGTTGTGGAACAGCAACTGGCGGTACGGGTCACACGGCTGGTGTAAGCGCGGTTGAGGCCTGGGTGCGAAGGGAACCGGGAAGATGAACGGGACGAGAGACAAAACGGCAGCTCCGGCAAGGGGCCTGGCGGTATGGCTTCTGGAACGGCTGTGGCGTAGGCATCGAGCCCAGCCGCGTCTGGCGCTGGTGGAGCGGATTGCGCTGGGACCGCGGCAGTCGCTGGCCCTCATCGAGGCGGAAGGACGGCGTCTCCTGGTGGCCACTTCACAGGAGGGAGCGCCGGCTTTTTATTCACTCGACGGGCAAGACGGAAAGGCGCGCACCCTGCGCCCCACAGCTGCTGGAAGCGCAGCAGGGAGGGTCTCGTGGTAGCCATGTGGGTCGCGGCGCATGCGGCCAGCGCGGCGGCCACGCCCCTTTTGCCGGACTTGAGCGCTCGCCTTCATCCGTCGGACTCGACTCCATGGACGATTGTGTTTGTTCTTACCCTGGTAACTCTGCTGCCCGCCATCCTCATGTGCATGACTCCGCTGGTGCGGCTGCTGGTGGTGTTTCATTTTTTGCGCCAGGCCCTGGGCACGCAGACCGCGCCTTCCAATCCCACTCTGCTGGGACTGGCATTGATGATGACCTGGTTCCTGATGACTCCGGTTCTGAACCAGGTAGACCAGCAGGCTGTCGAGCCGTATCGCGCCGGGCAGATCACGGGCTGGGATGCCATCGACCGCGGTGCGCAGCCAGTCAAGCATTTTCTGCTGCGCTACGCGCGCGAGAAGGATCTGGCGCTGTTTACCGCGGCGGGCCAGGTTCCGCGCCCCAACACCGCCGATGATCTGCCCATGCGAGTGGTGATTCCCGCCTACATTCTTTCCGAGCTCAAGGCTGGTTTTGCCATCGGCGCGGTTCTGTTTCTCCCCTTTCTGCTGATCGACATGGTAACCGCGGCGATCACCACATCGATCGGCATGTTCCAGTTGCCGCCTGTGGTGGTGTCGACGCCGCTGAAGATTCTGCTGTTTGTCATGGTGGACGGCTGGAACCTGCTGGCCGGTTCGCTGTTGAAGAGCTTTTGAGAGAGTACGCGATGACTCCGGATATGGTTGCCGAACTACTGCGCCAGCTGATGAAGGAAGCCATGATTCTGGCTGCGCCTGTGCTATTGGCCGCGGCTCTGCTGAGTTTTGTATTGAGCCTGCTGCAAACCCTCACCAGCTTGCAGGAACAGTCGCTGACCAGCGTGCCCCGTCTGGCCGCTGTCGCCATGATCCTACTGGTGGGCATGCCCTGGTTCCTGGCCCGCCTGGTGGCCTACACACGGCTGCTGCTCTCGGACCTGCATCGTTACATCGGCTAGCAAGCCGGAAAGGATCCTGCGTGCCGCAGTGGAGCCAGTTTCTGAGCGCGATGACCCTGGCCTTGGTGCGGGTCAGCGGAATTGTGGCCCTCGCTCCCTTCTTCTCGTCCACCGCGCTGCCGGTGCGAGCCAAGGCGGCCTTTGCAGTGACGGTCGCCTACCTGCTGGCTCCATTGGTGGCCGGGTTGCCAAACGCCAGCGCGAGTATCGGCCTCGGTGCCCTGCTGGGCGAGCTGGCCATCGGGCTTGTCTACGGCCTGACCCTGGCTCTGCTGAACGAGATGCTGCTGTTCGCCGGCCAGATTGCGGGACTGCAATTCAGCTTCTCGCTGGTGAATCTGCTGGACCCCGAGTCGTCGATTCAAACCCCGCTGATGGGCGAGTTGTTCCAGCTGATGGGCACGCTGGTGGTGCTTGCCGCGGGTCTTGACCGCATCCTGCTGGCCTCGATGGTGCGCAGCTTCCGGGTGGTGCCGCTGGGCAGTTTTGCCATGGCGCCGGTCACCACGCTGGGAATCGTCCGCGCCACCGGAGGCATCTTTCTTGCGGCGGTCGAGCTGGCCGCCCCCATTCTCGCCGCAACCTTGCTGGTGGAAATCTCGGTGGCTCTGCTGGGCAAGCTCAGCCCGCAGCTTCCTGTGATGTCGCTGACCGTACCGTTGAAAACGCTCACCGGTTTTGCCTTGCTGACCGGTTCGCTGGCCTTGTGGCCGCGCTTCATTGAGGCGCGCTTCGGTGGGCTGTTGGACCTGGCCGAAAAGCTGATTGCCGTGCGGCCGGCCGGAGCGGGAGGCTAAGCCGATGCCTGGAGACCGCACCGAACAGGCCACACCACACCGCAGGGAAAAGGCGCGCAAGGAAGGGGACCTGCTGCACAGCCGCGAGCTGTCGTCTGCGGCCGGCACTCTGGCAGGGGTGGTCGCCCTGGGTGTTTTCGCCGCAAAGGCGATGGAGGCATGGAGAGCCGGTTTCGCCGCATTTCTGGAACTGGGTGCGCCGGCCCGTTGGGAACCTTCTGAAGTCGAGCCGACGTTGGTTGCGCTGCGCCGGCTTTCATTGTCCGTGCTGGGGCCGATGGCGGCGGTGATGGCGGCAGTAGCCGCTGCGACTCTCGCCGCCGGAGTTCTGCAGACCGGGGGAGTCACGTTCTATGCCGGCGCAATCGGATTCCGGCTCGACCGTATTAGTCCGCTTTCGAACGTGAAGAACCTGTTTTCGCTACGCGCCACCTCCCGGCTGGGCAAGTCTCTTTTACCCGCTGCGTTGCTGGCGGTCTTTGCGGTGCAGCGCATCGCGAGGCAGTTGACGGTGCCTCCGTTCTCGACCGCGCGGCTGGAGTTGCTCGGTGCGGACGTCTACGGCCTTCTTCTGGCCGCTTCAGTTCTGCTCTTTGCCTGGGCTGCGGTGGACTACGTGGTCGAGTGGCGTAGCCGCGAGTCGCGCCTGAAGATGAGCCGCGAAGATTTGCGCCAGGAGTTCAAAGAGACCGAGGGCAGCCCCCAGATTCGCAGCCGCATCCGCGGGCTGCAGCGCCAGATGCGGCGCCGCAAAGTGAAGGCGGATGTATCGAAGGCCGCGGTGGTGCTGACCAACCCCACCCACTATGCCGTGGCCCTAGGCTTCGACTTTGCCACCATGGACGCGCCCCGGGTCATGGCCAAGGGCCGCAATCTGCTGGCCGAAGAGATCAAGGCCGAGGCGCGCTGGGCGGGAGTGCCGATCATCGAGAACCCGCCGCTGGCGCGCTCGCTCTACCGCTTCGTCGAGGTGGGACAGGCGATTCCGGTCGATCTGTATGCGGCAGTAGCTGCGATTCTAGCCTACCTCTACCGCCAGCGGGTCGAGGCAGAGCTTCGTGAGCGCCGGGCGCGGGAAGCTGCCGCACAGGGCCGTGCGCAGGCCGACCCAGCCAGCCGCGCTCCGGGTCCGGCTGCGGTGATTCCACCCGTTGAAGGAGGCCGCGCATGAGTACCGCCGCACTGCCGGCCAACTCGCTCTCGGCGCAAAGCATCTTGCAGCGCCTGCGTGAATACGTGCTGCCTCTGGCCGCGATCAGCGTGATTTTCGTCATGCTGGTGCCGCTGCCCGCCGCGGGCCTCGACCTTCTGCTCGCGCTCTCGATGGCCGCTTCCGTGATTGTCTTCCTCTCCGCGGTGCAAATTCGGCGTGCCGTCGAACTCAGCGTCTTTCCTACCCTGTTGCTGCTGCTCACCCTTTTCCGGCTGGCGCTGAACATCGCCTCCAGTCGCCGCATTCTGCTGCACGGCTCTGAAGGAACGGCGGCAGCAGGAAAGGTCATCGAGGCCTTTGGCCAATTCGTGGTGGGCGGCAATTACGTGGTGGGTTTCGTGTTGTTTCTGGCCCTGATCGCCATCCAGTTTCTGGTGGTCTCGCATGGAGCCGTACGCACCGCCGAAGTGACGGCGCGCTTTACTCTGGACGCCCTGCCTGGCAAACAAATGGCGATTGACGCGGACATGAATGCAGGGCTGATCGATGAGGCGGAGGCCAGGCGGCGTCGTCATGCCATTGCGCGGGAGGCGGAGTTTTACGGCGCCATGGATGGCGCGGCGCGCTTCAACCAGAGGGACTCGCTGGCAACCATTCTGATTACGGCCATCAACATCATTGCCGGACTGCTGATTGGCACTCTGCAGCAGGGCATCGATCTAAGCGAAGCGGCACGCACCTACACGGTGCTGACGGTGGGCGACGGGCTGGTGACGCTGATTCCGTCGCTTCTGGTCTCGGTGGCCGGCGGCATCACCCTCACCAGGGCCAACTCGGCGGGATTGCTGGGCGGCGAGATTCGTCAGCAACTGCTGGCCAAGCCCGCCACGCTGTATCTGGCCAGCCTGGTCTCCGCGGCCATGTGCCTGATTCCGGGAATCCCCAAAATCGCATTTCTGCTGGTCGCTGGCGGCCTCTATTGGAGCGGCCGGCGGGTAAGTGCCGAGGGACAGGCCGCTCCGGTGGTTGAGATGGGCCCGGGGGAGAAGAAGAAGGCCGAGCAGGCGCAGGGCTCTGATCTGGCCGGTCTGCTGCGCCTGGAGGAGCTGACCCTCGAAATTGGCTTCCAACTCATTCCACTGGTCGACGAAAAGCAGGGTGGGCAACTCCTGAACCGTGTGCGAGCACTGCGCCGCCATCTGTCTGCGGAGATGGGCTTTCTGGTTCCTCCGGTGCACATCTCAGACAACCTGCGCTTGAAGCCCCGGGAGTATCTGTTCTCGCTGCGGGGGATGGAGATTGGCCGCTGGCAGACCGAAGGCTCGCAGTTGCTGGCCGTTTCCGGCGACCCCGCTCGCAGGCCTCTGGCGGGCAGGGAGACGCGCGAGCCCGCTTTCGGTGTGCCCGCCGTGTGGATCGCTCCGGCGCTGGAGGACCAGGCCATTGCCGCCGGCTACTCGGTGGTGGACGCGGTTACGGTGATCACCACCCACCTGGGCGAGTTGATCCGGCGTCACGCCGCGGAGTTGATGGGCCGGGCCGAGAGCAAGCGACTGATGGACGCCTTGAATGAGAGTCATCCCAAGTTGATTGAAGAGTTGGTGCCCAAACTGCTAACCCTTGGCGAGGTAGGCCGCGTATTGGAGCAGTTGCTGCGGGAGCGCGTCTCGATCCGCGACTTGGGCCCCATTCTCGAGGCGCTGCTTGAAACTGCTCCGGCCAACAAAGGCCTCGTGACCCTGGTCGAGGCGGCGCGCCAGGCTCTGGGCCGGAGGCTGGTCCAGCCCCTGCTCGACAGCGATGGGCAGCTGCCCGTCCTTCTCCTCGATGCGGCCCTTGAGGAAGAGATCCTGGGCACCTTCGCGCCGGAGGCAGGGCAGCGGCTGCTGGCCTCTGCGGCGACACCGGGAACCCCATTGGTGCGCCGTCTCGCCGATTCTTTGAGACAACTTATCGGCGCCTCCTCGGCTGCGGCCCTGCCCGTGCTCCTCTGTCCCAGTCCGGCGCGCTATCACGTCAAGCGCTGGCTGGAGCCGGTACTCCCACGGCTGGCGGTAGTCGCAGCCGGAGAGATTCCTCCCGAGATTCGTCTCCGCCCGGTAGGAACGGTGCGCTAGAAGGCACCGGAGCAGGGAAGCACAGGGGCAGAGGCGGCTGAAGCAGGCGGATGTGAAAGGAGATGCGATGGGAATGGAAGCGGCAGGAACGATGGGCAATCCAGGATCGCGGCGCCGGGGCGGGTCCGGGGGAGGATATCCGCCCGTGGCTGTCGGGGTTCAGGCGCTCAACAACGAGCAGGAGCAAGTCTTGCTTGAGCACTTGCCGATGGTGCGCTTTCTGGCCCGCCGCATTCACGAGCGGCTACCCCAGCACGTAGAGATTGAGGACCTGGTCTCGGCCGGGGTTGTGGGCTTGATGGACGCCTTTTCGAAGTTCGACCCAGCCAAGAAAGTGCAGTTTCGCAGCTACGCGCAGTTCCGCATCCGCGGCGCAATTCTTGACAGCTTGAGAACCCTTGACTGGAGTCCGCGCGAGTTGCGGCGCAAGGGCCGTGCGGTGGAAGAAGGTATTCGCACTCTGACGGCCAGGCTGGGCAGGCCGCCGGGCGAGACCGAGGTGGCCGCTGAACTGGGGCTCAACCTGGACGCTTATCAGCAACTGCTGGGCGACCTGAAAGGCCTGGAGATCGGCACCCTGCACGTGGAGCGCAATGAGGACTCGGGCGAAGAGGAGCTGGCCTATGTCCCGGGCCGCCCCGAGGAGGATCCGTTATTCTGTTGCCTGCGCGGTGAACTGGAGCAGCGGCTCACTGACGCCATTGCTCACCTGCCCGAACGTGAGCGGCTGGTCATGACCCTCTACTACTACGAAGAGATGACCATGCGGGAGATCGGCTTGGCGCTGGGGGTGGTCGAGTCGCGGGTTTCGCAGGTACACGCTTCGGCGGTGGTGCATCTGAGGGCGGCGCTCAAGGATCTGGCCGCTGCGGGCGCTTTCAAGGCGCAACCGCCGCTCCGGCCAAGGGAATTGGCAAGGCGATAACTGAGGAGAATGACCGCTGATGGAAAAAAT
Organism: uncultured Occallatibacter sp.; assembly: GCA_964396795.1. GTDB lineage: Bacteria > Acidobacteriota > Terriglobia > Terriglobales > Acidobacteriaceae > Telmatobacter. The sequence continues at coordinate 26,741 of CAYNGB010000027.1, forward strand.
GCTCAAACAGGACGAGATTGACGCTCTTTTTGAAGCCGCGCGAACCACTGTACCTGAGGCGGCCGGGCCTGAGGTGCGGGCCCGCGTGGTGCCCTACAGCTTCTCTTCTGCCGGACAGATTTCGAATGACCAGTTGCGCGCCATCAGCATGCTGAACGACCTGTTCGCCCGTAACTTGACGCACAATCTGGCGGCTTGGCTGCGCAGCCGGTTTCAGGTGAACCTGGTTTCGGCCGAGCAGATTCCATTTAACGAGTTCCTGCTGCGCATCCCCGAGATCAGCTACGTGGCCTCGGTGCGCCTGGAGCCTCTGGGCGCGCTCTCGGTGCTGCAACTGGACCTGGCACTGGCCCCGCCCATCATCGATCTGCTGCTCGGTGGCGAGGGCAAGGAAGGGCCGCTGCGCGAAGTGACGGATATTGAGGAAGCCATTCTTGCCAGCCTGGTAGAGATCGTGTGCCGCGAGTTGACGGCAGCTTGGCAACCCGTGGGTCTCAGCTTCAATTTCGAGCGCCGCCAGATGCAGACCCAGGTGGCGCGCATCATGTCGGTCAATGAGAAGACGCTTTGCCTGAGCTTTGAGATTCGCATGCCCCACCAGTCAGGGCTGCTGAACCTGGCCTTTCCCGCGGTGGTGGCCAACACCATTCTGCGGCGCCTCACCTCGGATTGGAGCCGGAGGCGGCGTCATGCGCCTGAAACGCGGGCGCGCATGGAGGCCTCGGCCCGCCGCATGCGCTTTGGCGGCTCCTTGCAATTGCCCTCGGTGCGCCTGCCCGCCAGCGCCGTCGAGAACTTGGAAGCGGGCGCCATTCTGCGCCTTGATCTCTCCGCCAGCACCCCTGCCGAATGGCGGGTCGGAGGACAATGCCTGAGCGCCGCCGAGGCGATGCGGCTTGGCAGCCACCGCGCGGCACGCATGGCGGCAGGAACGCCGGAAGGAAGCGCCGCATGAGTTATCTAGATTGCTGGACATCGGTGGCCACGGCCCTGTTCTCCCAGGCTCTGGCCGGAGAGCCGGAACTCGCCGAGTGCTCGCCTAGGCCGATGGGAACCGGGGCCTTTGGTTTTACCGCCACCCTTTCCGGAGACGAAGAGGGCCGCTTCTCGGTGATTCTCGACCCCGCCATCCTCGACGCGCCGCTGATGGGCGAGGGCGTGGATCAGAAGACCGGCTGGGGCGAACTGCTGAGCGAGGTTGCCGGGGCCGCTGCCGGGGAGCTGCTGGCCCGGGACGGGAAGAAGTGCTGCGTGAAAAGCTTCGAGCCGCTGGAGGGAGAGAGCCAGGGTCCGCGATGCTTTCAACTGAAGTCTGCAGGTGGCGTGTGGACAATCCTGGTTCGGGACGAGCTCTCGGCAGCCAAGGTTGCCGCGGCAACACCGGAGGTAGCGGCCACGCAGCGGCCTTCCGAGCCCCCTCCGTCCGCGGGGATAAACCCCGGGATCGACTTGCTGCTGGATGTGGAACTGGAAGCTGCGCTCCGTTTCGGCTGCCGTGAGATGCCTCTGGGCGAGATCCTGGACCTGGGGCCTGGCGACGTGGTAGAGCTCGACCGTCATGTCACCGACCCAGTCGACCTGATCGTGGGCGACAAGATCGTGGCTCGCGGTGAGGTGGTGCTGGTGAATGGAAACTTCGGGCTGCGGGTCGTCGAGGTGGCTGCTCCCCGCAAGCGGCTGGAGAGCATACGATGCCTCTTCTAAACCGCGGCTGGATAGGATTCGGGCGCGTGACACCCACGGAGACGCTGTTCGGCGAGATCGATACCTCCCAGCCGGTTGGCGCGGCCATAAAGACAGGACTGTTTGAGGCCTGCGCCAACTTGAATTGCCGCACTGGCTGGCTGCACTTGTGGCGCAACCGTTCCGTGCCGGTCTTTGAGAATGGCTGGACCTGTTCGCCCGCCTGCACGGCGGTGCGCGTGGCGGCCGCTGTCGACCGAGAACTTGACGGGCGGGGATACGCGGGAGAGGGCCATCGCCATCGCATTCCACTAGGGTTGGTGATGCTCGAACAAGGCTGGATTACGCAAACCCAATTGCGCCGGGCGCTGGAGGCGCAGAAAGCTGCCCGGACCGGCCGCTTGGGAGAGTGGCTGGTGCGCCAGCGTGCGGTGAGCGAGACCACGGTCACCCGCGCCTTGGGGCTGCAATGGAGCTGTCCTGTTTTGCCCCTCGAGTTTCACGACGCCGTGGCTATGACTGTGGTGATGCCGCGCCTGTTCGTGGATGCTTTTGGCGCGCTGCCTCTGCGCCTGGCTGGCGGACGTGTTTTGTACCTCGGATTTGAGGAGAGGCTGGACCCGGTGCTGGCGCTGGCGATGGAGCGCATGACCGGATTGCAGGTGGAATGCGGCATGGTGAGGGAATCGCTCTTCCGGCCGGCACACGCCCGCATCCTGGATGCAAAGTTCCCCGGAGTGGAACTGGTCGAGGCCGTTTCAGAACCTGCCGCCGCCCATGCTCTGGCCAGGTCGGTGGAGCGGACGCGCCCCATTGCCTCCCGCCTGGTGAGGGTGCACGACTGCCTGTGGCTACGCATGTGGCTCAGCCCGCAGACCGGTCCGCTGCCCGAAACGGGTTCGGTGCTGGACCTCGTTTGCTCGATCGGCATTCAATAGCAGGTATTGAAACCGGAAGGCAAACCAGGAGAGACCGCTTATTCCTCAAGCACTGGGCCGTGTTGCCGATAAAGAGTGGAGCAGAGGAGCACGGGCATGAGTGAAGTTCGCACCCTGATCGTGGACGATTCTTCGGTGATGCGCAAGATTGTGGAGCGCGCACTTCGCCAGGCAGGTCTTGATCCGTTGGTGGTGTTTGAGGCCGGCAGCGGCACCGAGGGGTTGGAGCAGTTGAGGGCCAGGCAGGTGGATCTGATTCTCTCCGATATCAACATGCCGTTGATGGATGGGTTGGAGTTTCTGCGCCAGATCCGGGCCCAGGGCTTGGCCCCCGGCGTACCGGTGGTGATGATCACCACCGAATCCAGCGAGGAGCATGTGAAGCAGGCCATTCAGTCGGGCGCGCGGGGGTACATCCGCAAGCCATTTACCGCCGAGCAGGTCAAGGAACGGGTCCTGCCCCTGCTGAACGCAGCCTGAGGGGAGGAACAGGAATGTGGTTGAGCGGGGTGCGAACGCCCGCTGTCTTGCGTATGCAAGGTCGCGGCCAACTGAAAGAGGGGCATGCAATGGCAGTCTCGCTGCGGGATTCCGTGCAGCTGGTTTCCGATCCCAGGAATCTCGATGCCAGCGTGGAAGAAGTGTTCCAACTGATGCTGGGTGTCGACTGCCGGCGCGAGACTGAAGCCGAAGCGCTCAGCGCGAGCGTCGAGGCGGAATCGGTGACCGCAGTGGTGGGGTTTGGCGGACTGCTGAGCGGGGCCTGTGTCTTCCGGTCGGGTGCGCAGGCGGCCATGAAGGTGGCCGCGCATATGACAGGCATGGACTTTGATGAGATTGACGACACAGTGAAAGACGGAATCGGCGAAATCTGTAACATGCTGGCGGGGGCATGGAAAAGCAAAGTGCCGGGCCTGGCCGCATATTGTGGTCTGTCGGTTCCGACTGTAATCTCCGGGCGTGACTACAACCTGCATGTGCAAGCTCCGGAGTTCCAGTTGCATCACTGCTATTGCTTTGAAGACGCACACTTCGTGGTCACCATCGTTTGCGACGGCCTTCAATAGGGTCGCGGAACCGCGTGCTCACGCAGGCAGCGAAACCATGTATTGAAGCAGAGGAGGGGGCAACGGTGGCAGATCTGACCTTGTTCCAGCCACAAGTCGCGGAGGCATGATTTTTGTTCGCCGCTTTTGAATCCTTGAGCGCATCGAGAAGCCGACTCCAGCGCACATTCCTTTTCCCTCTATGTTCAGTTCGCTCTAATCTTTTCCTCCCCGGTTCGGCCTCTCCGCTGCTCTGTTCGGGGGCGAGAGGATTGCCCCATGGACAGCGGATACTATGCGGCCATGACCGGCTTGATGGCGCGTACCCAGGCGTTGGATACGGCCGCAGCCAATCTGGCCAATGCCGGGACCCCCGGCTATCGCGCCGAGCGTGAGTTCTTCCGCTCCGCGCTTCTGGGCCCCGACGCGGAAGACTCGCAACTGGGTCAGACTGTGAACAATTACGGGCTGCTTGGCGGAGACCGCCTGAGTATGGCCCAGGGCGTATTGCAGCAGACCGGCAACCCGTTGGATCTGGCCATTGAAGGCCAGGGATTCTTTGCCGTCGAGACGCCCGCCGGACCGCGCTATACCCGCGACGGCAGTTTTCATCGTTCGCAAAAGGGGCTGCTGGTCACCTCCGAGAGCGAGCCGGTACTTTCCACCACGGGCCAGCCGGTGCAGGTGCCGCCGGGCGAAGTGTCGGTGGGCGCGGACGGGACACTTTCGGTGGCCGGTGGGGCCGTGGCCTCTGTAGGCATTTTCAGCTTTGCCCCCATTGTGCAATTAACGCCCGAAGGAGCCAACCGGTATCTGGCGCCACCGGATGCAAAGCCGGTGATTTCGAAGGATGCGGCGGTCCATCAAGGGGCCATCGAAGGCGCGAACCAGAGTGTCATCCAGGGAACGCTGGACCTGATGGTCATGCAGCGGCAGGCAGAGATGATGCAGAAGGCGCTCACCGTCTTCCATACCGAGTTCAACAAGTTCGCCAGCGAAGATCTGCCCAAGATCTAAGGGTCGATTCCGGGAAACACTCCCACGCGAGGGAAAAAAATGATTCGAGCACTATATACGGCGGCCAGCGGCATGAGCGCGCAGCAGATGAACCTGGACACCATCGCCAACAATCTGGCCAACTCCTCCACCACGGGCTTTCGCCAGTTGCGCCTCCAGTTTCAAGACATGATCTACCAGAACCTTGTAACTCCCGGAGCGGCGCAGAGCCAGTCCACGGTCTCGGCGGGATTGCAAATAGGCCTGGGAACGAAATCGGCGGCCACTGAGGTCATCAACACGCAGGGATCGCTAAACGAGACCGACAACCCGCTCGATGTGGCAATCGAGGGCACGGGTTTCTTTCAGGTGCAGCGGCCCGACGGGACTGTAGCCTACACCAGGGCCGGCCAGTTTCACTTGAACAACCAGGGCACTATTGTGACCACGGACGGCGATCCGGTGCTCCCTAACATCACCATCCCACCTAATGCCACCGCGGTCACTATCACCCAGTACGGAGTGGTGAACGCGACCCTGCCGGGGCAACAGAACCCCTCGCAACTGGGACAACTTCAACTGGCCACGTTTCCCAATCCCGGGGGGTTGGAGAGCATGGGGTCGAACCTGTTGCAGGCTACGCTCAGCTCCGGAGACCCGGTCCTGGGCAATCCCGGAGGAGCCGAAGGCCTGGGCACGCTGCAGCAGGGATACCTCGAGAACTCGAACGTGGATGTGGTCACCGAATTCGTGCAGATGGTGCTGGCGCAACGGGCCTATGAGTCGAATTCCAAGGTAATCAAGGCCGCTGACGACATGTACTCGCAAGTCAACAATATGACGCGATAGCTCGAGGGGGTTCCATGATGGGCCGTGAAAAGAGAGAAGGAACAGAATCCCGGTATACCCGGCTCGGTTGCGCAGCGGCGGTGGCGTATTTTGCCGCGGCCACGCTGGCAGCGCATGGTCAGGCGGTGACGGCCCGGACACAGAGCTCGGTCGCGACGCTTGAAGCGCCCGCAATCACGCTGCGCGAAATCGACGATCCGCATTCGGGAGCGCGCTGGCTTCTACTGCCGGGCCCCAACTATCCCGGCGGACCGGGCCGCCTGGTGCTGGCGGCGGGTGGAGACGGAACGGGCTCGGCCGCCGTGACCATTCCGGCTCCCGCGCGCCCCGTGATTCGTGCTGGCGACTTGCTGGTGGTCGAGGAGAACTCGGCCTTAGTTGAGGCGCGGCTGGAGGCTAGGGCATTGGGAACGGCGGCACGGGGAAGCACATTGCAGGCGAGGTTGAAGATAGGCGGCAAAGTGGTGTCCGTAGTCGCGCTGGGGCCGGGACGGGTGGCGCTTGAACCGGAGATGGGTGGCCGTCCATGAGAAATCTTGCGAGGATGGCGGCAATTTTCTCTTTAGCGCTCCCGATGGCCGGGTCTGCGTACGCCGGAATCCACAAGCCCGCGGCCACGTCCACCACCCCCAAAGCGACTCCTCCCGAGGCGGCGCTGCGCTCTTACGTCGAGCGCGTGCGGGCGCAGCAAGCTGCGGAGGTGCGGACCCCGGGCTCGATCTGGAGTCCGGAAGGTATGCTGGTGCGGCTGGGCACCGATGCCAAGGCGGTCCGGCTGCACGATGTGGTGTCCATCGTGGTCACTGAAAGCCTGGCCGCTTCGACCGACGGCCAGGTGAAGAACACCCGCGCCTCGAACGCCAGCTCCAATGTGAGCGCATTGTTTGGCGCGCTCAAGGCTGCCAACAACCTGCAAAACCTGCTTGGCGTGACTGCGGCCTCAGGCCTGACGGCGCAAGGGCAGAGCACCACCAACTCCAGCCTGGTGACCACCTTTGGCGCCGAGGTAGTGGATGTGCTGCCGAACGGAATGTTGGTGGTGCAGGCCACCCGGCAGTTGACCTTTTCCCAGCAGACCCAGCTGATCAAGTTGCGCGGACTGGTGCGCCCTGAGGATGTGAGCGCGCAGAACCAGGTGCTGTCGACGGCCATGACCGATCTGGAAGTGGAAGTGACGGGCAAAGGCATTGTGAACGACTCGACCTACCGGCAGAATCCGCTGGTGCGCTTCCTGGAGAAGCTATTGGTCTTTTGAAGCGCTGGAACCGAAGACAGCAAGCGGAGAACGGAGAGCCTAATGAACACCATCAACGAGGCGGAAACGATACAGGCGTTGGAGCAGAATGCGCCGGCGCAGAACTCCGCGCCGAGGATGGCGGAGCGGCAACGGTGGGCGCTGTTTCTGCTCTGGTCGCTGGTGGCGATTCTCATGGCCCTGACCTCGGTGTGGGTGCTCGCCGAGGTCCCGGGACAGCGGGCGCGGGTCAAGGACGTGGCCGCCATTGAAGGGATTCGCGACAACCAGTTGGTAGGGTACGGGCTAGTAGTTGGACTGCGCGGTACGGGAGACAGCTCGCAAACCGTTTTTCCGGCGCAGACCTTGATTTCGGCGCTGGAGCGGATGGGAATCACCGTTCCGCAGACCGGCTCCAACAGCGCCAGCAACATGCAGGTGAAGAACATGGCGGCGGCTTTTGTGGTGGCTACGCTTCCGCCTTTCAGCCGGCCCGGCTACCGCATTGACATCACGGTCTCCTCTGCGGGCGATGCGCGCTCGCTCGATGGGGGAATCCTGCTGATGACTCCCCTCTACGGGCCGGACGGCCAGGTGTATGCGCAGGCCCAGGGAGCTCTGGTGCTGGGCGGCTACATGGCCTCCGCCGGAGGCAATACGCGGCAGATGAACCATCCCACCACGGCGCGGGTACCGGGCGGAGCTTTAGTGGAGCGCGGGGTGTCCTTCGACTTGAAGCAAATGCACAGGGTTAACGTGGTGCTGAACGATGCCGATTTTCACACTGCAGAGCGCATGGCCGCAGCCATTAATCAGGCACTGGGCTCCGCTCGAGCCCATGCCATCGACAGCCGCCAGGTGGAAATTGCAACCGCGCCGGACGAGGATATAGCGGCGCTTTTGGACCGGGTGGAAGCTGTCCAGGTCGAGGTTTTCCCGCGCGCCCGCGTGGTGGTGAACGAGCGCACCGGGACGGTGGTGATCGGCGGCGATGTGCGGTTGCAGCCGGTTTCTATTCTGCACGGCGGCCTGATGGTCAATGTGATCACCGAGACGCGGGTTTCGCAGCCTAATGCCCTTTCTTCAGGCACGACCCAAGTCGTGCAACAGACCAGCGTGCAGGCCCAGGATAAGCCGGTGAACCGCATCGACTTGAAAGATGGAGCCACGGTGGAAGATCTGGTACAGGAGCTGCAGCGGACCGGGGCCGGCGCCCGGGACGTGATTTCGATTCTGCAGGCGATGAAGGAAGCCGGAGCATTGGAAGCCGACCTGGAGGTGTTGTGATGCAGGTGACGGGCACAGCGGCATCGTCTTCCGCGCAGTTCGGCGCAATCACACCGCAGCCGCGCCTGGTGCGGGCCGCGCATGAGTTCGAGGCGCAGATGATGAAGGAGTTGCTGAAGCCCATGACGGATTCCGATGGGTTAGGCGGAGACGCGGAGGAATCCGGTTCCGGGTCCAATGGCGCTCTGGGAGAGTTCGCCACCGAAGCATTGGGACGAGCCTTGAGCGAACAGGGCGGCCTGGGCATTGCCTCCAGCATCGTACACAGTCTTTCCCATGCAGGGAATTCTCCCCACGCTGCGCAAGTAACCGGGAATCCGCACGGAAATACCTTGATCAGCAAAGCTGAATGACTACAGTGATGAGCAGAGATGCCGATAAGCCGGGTAAGGAGAGGTGGGTATGGACATTCGCAACAGTGTTGAAGGTTTGAAGACGCTCCTCGGAGTGCCGCCGACGGCCCCGGCGCAAACGACCCCGGTCAAGAGTGGAACGACCGGCAACGCCAGCGCTCTGGCAGGCGACCGTGCCACGCTGAGTAGCGCCGGCACCGAGGTCGCACAAACCGCGTCCGAATCCGAGGTACGCATGGACAAGGTAGCATCCGTCCAGGCCGCTCTGGCCGCAGGCACTTACAACGTGCCGGCGTCCGCGGTTGCTGGCAAGGTGGTGGATGCAATGTTGGGCGGCGAGCAGTCTTCCGGCAATTGAGTCCGGCTTGAGTGCCTGGTCGAAGAGTCGCAGGAGGCTACGGCGGAGTCCGCTCATTTTGTAGCAGCCCTGCGCAGTGGATAGTTGGAGCAGGTGGACGGGTGAGGCAGAGCAGGATACGTCCGGATTTGAAGGCACTGGTCACCGAGGCCACGCAGGCATTGGCGCGTCTTGACCCGGAACGGCTCGAGGAACTGGCCTTATCGTGCCAGGCATTAAACCGCGACCTGGCGCCGGTGGATGTGAACGAGCGCGCTCGGCTGGCGCGCGAGGCCAGGGAAGCGACAGCGGAGATGGCGGTATTTGCGCGCGTGCTGCAAGCCACCCGGGCCAATCTGCATGTCATGGAGCGTTTGCGGAATCTACGCGCCGGCCAGCCGGGGTACGCGGGTGAGCGGGATCGGCGATGGACGCTGACGGAGGGCGGGCATGGCAACAATTAGCTCCGCCTTCAGCACCATCTCGCAAGCGCTCGATGCCGATCAGTCGGCACTGAGCATTGTGGCCAACAACGTGGCCAACGCCAACACCACGGGCTATACGCGCGAGGTTCCCAATTGGGATGAGAATCCGCCAATAGAGATCAACGGCGTTTCCTATGGCACGGGAGTCACCGAGACCGGCCCCACATCGGTGCGGGATCGCGTGCTCGATGAGCGGCTGAACCAGCAGCAGCAGTTGGCCTCGGCCTCGGGCACCCGGCTCACGGCGCTCAATACGCTACAGGCGTTGTTCACACCCGACTCCGGCAGTTCGAGTTCAACAGCAGGGGATATCGGCAGCGACATAACCAATTTCTTCGATTCTTTTTCGTCGCTTGAGGCCAATCCATCTGACAATTCGCTGCGCCAAGATGTGCTCACAACCGCTGCCACTCTGGCCGGAGACGTTTCCAACGCCGCGGCCAGCTTGAATTCGCAGCGCTCGGCCTTGGACCAGGAGGCAACGGGAGTCGTCACTCAGGTCAACTCGCTGACCAGCGCCATTGCCCAACTGAACCAGCAGATTCAATCCACTTCGCCCACGGGAGACGCGGGGACGCTCGAGGACCAGCGCCAGCAGGATTTGAGCCAGCTATCCCAGTTGATCGGGATCAATCAGACCTCGACGGAGAATAATGGGCTCTCGATTACCACCGCAGCCGGGGAACTGCTGGTCTCAGGAGGCAACAGCTTTCAGATGACCACCGGCGCGGTCAACGGGGTCACGGACTTCTTCGTGGGTACGACGGATGTAACGAAGCAAATGATCAGCGGTGGCGGCGACTTGGGCGGCTATGTGACGGTACGGGACCAGGACATTCCGAATGCGCTCTCTGCGCTTGACCAGTTAGCCTACAACATTTCCACGCAGGTGAACGCGCTGAACAATGAAGGAACCGATTACAACGGAGTCGAGGGCACAGGGACCAACTCATCCGGGACCACCGGCACAGGCACTACTCCCCTGTACATCTTCAATCAACCCACTACCGTCGCTGGCAGCGCGGCGTCGATGAGCGTGACGATGACTGACCCCAACGAGATTGCCGCTGCCGAATTCGGGGGCGGTACGGGCGACAGCTCCAATGCCACTGCCATGGCTAACCTTGCCAGGCAGTCGATAGTGAACGGTCAGACTCCCAGCAATTATTACTCGAGCTTTGTCAGCGAACTGGGATCGACGATTGCGGAAGTGCAAACCGAGAACACGGCAGAAACCGCGTCCGTGACCCAGTTGCAGACGCAGGCGGACTCGCTTTCCGCCGTAAATCTCAACGATGAGGCCTCGTCGATGCAGCAGTTCGAGCGCTGCTACCAGGCGGCCTCTGAGGTCTTCACGATTTTGAATACGGTAATGGCTTCGGCGCTGAACCTTGGAGTGCAGACGGCAGTCTCATAAGCGAGCGGTCGGCGAAGACGGCGAGCGCCGGAAGGGAACTGCCCTCCGGTGGAGGAATACGATGCGTGTGGATCCCTTTTATGTTTCCAACCTGGTCAGCGCGTTGGATCAGAACCAGGCAACTGAGCAGCAATTGACAAACGAGTTGTCGAGCGGAGTGCGCTTCTCCTCATTGAGCCAGGACCCGATTGCTTCGGGAGAAAACGTATTGCTTCTGAACCAGATACAGCAGGATGATTCATTCACGCAATCGTCGAGCCTGGTTCAGGGTCAGTTGCAGGTAGCCGATTCGGCGCTGGGCAGCGTAGTCACACAACTCACTCAGGCTGTCTCGCTGGCCACCGAGGCCAACAACGGCACCCTCAATTCGAGTGATCTTCAATCAATCTCCAGCCAGATTGCAGGCATCCGCGACGAAGTTACTTCGCTGGCGAACACGAGTTATCAAGGTCAATATATATTTGCTGGAAGCCAAACCGCGACAGTCCCGTTCAGCACCTCGGATGGCACGACTCCTGCTACCACTACTTATAGCGGCGACGAAGGAGTCAACTATCTCCAGACCCCGAACGGCCAGACCATCCAGTTGAATGTTCCGGGCGATCAAGTATTCGATGCCAGCGGAACCAATAGTGTTTTTGGAGCCCTGAACAAATTGGTTGCCGATTTTTCCGGCGGCGCCAGCGCAGCAACTTCGGCCGCAGACACACAGGCCCTGAATACAGCGCTGAGTTATGTTTCGCAGCAGCGAGTGACCATCGATAACTCCCTCACCCGGCTCACTGCAGCTTCCGATGCGGTAAGCAGTGAAAAGACCCAGCTCACGGTTGCACAGACCAATCTGATGCAGGCCGATCTGGCCCAGGTTTCCACCCAACTCTCACTTAACAAGACACAGCAGACCGCGCTGGAAGACGTAATCTCGCAATTGGGCTCCGGTAGCCTCTTCGAGAAGTTGTAGCGCGATCTGGATTGGCGGCCATTGCACAGCAATACGTGTCGCCCTATTCGGTCTGGCTCGTGGCTGCGTCTTCAGCTTGCGCATTGTCCGGGAGCGATACATCCGGGCCGCGGTGCCGTCTATACTCAATGCGAGAGGACACGCATTGTTTGCCCCACTGCGATTTATCTGGAATGCAACTCGCGGTCATCGCTTGACTCCCTGGCGTAGTGAGTATTTTCGCTGGCGCGTCGAAACCTATTCCGGCATGCCCGCCGAGACGCTGAAGTTCGGTGACATCCTCGGATTTGTTTGGAAGTCACGGTGGGAACTGCTGAGCTATCTTGCTTGGACAGGACGCATAGACCGCGAGGCGCGGAAGCGGGCTTGACGCGCAGGCAGACGCGCTCCTTGGAGTTTCTTCTAGCATGAATTGTGGATGTTTTCACTTCTGCGGTCTTGCGCATGCGGTCTTACTCTCCGCCGTGGGAATGGCAGCTGCACAGCAGTTACCACCTGTGGAGCCTCCTCAGCCCATACCCGGTTCTCGCGGTGACGCACCGACTTTGCGCGTCACCACGAATGAGGTTTTGGTGCCTACGCTCGTAGAGAAGCGCGGAGGGGGCATCCTGTATGGGTTGAAGCCTTCCGATTTTGTGCTTGAAGACAACGGCGTGGCGCAAGAGATTCGCGTGCAGGAGGAGATGGACACTGCTCCCGTTGCGCTCATTGTTGCGGTCGAAGAGGGAGGTGTGAGCGCTCTCGAATTCGACAAGCTGGCTAAGCTAGGCCCGCTGCTCGACTTGTTTCTTTCCGACGGCCGAAGCCAGGCGGCACTGATAGGTTTCGACTCCAGCCCCCACCTTATTTGCGACTACACACACTCCAGCGAAGATGTTGGCGAGGCTCTTAAGCGCCTGGAGCCCGGCAACGGCGGCGACGCAATCCTGGATACTGTCAGTTATTCCGTCGATCTGCTTGAGTCACAGCCTAAGGAGTATCGCCGCGTTCTGCTGCTGGTCAGCGAGGAGCGCGACCACGGCAGCAAGCACACCAAGCCCGCGCAACTGGTTCAGAAGATAGGCCGGTCCGACATTCTGGTCTTGAGCATCTCGTTTTCGCCGTCGCGTGCCGAACTGCTGCACGACGTAAAAGACTCCGGCGAAGATCGCACCATGAGCATGATTTCGACGCTGATGATGGCGGTGCAGGCGTTCAAAAAGAACGCAGCAAAGGAGGTGGCCCAGATGAGCGGCGGTGAATACACTACCTTTACCGGCGACAAGCGCTTCGAACAGCGTGTGGTAGACGCGGCCAAACATGTACGCAACCGCTACCTGATTACCTTCAGTCCGTCTGACCCCAAGCCCGGGCTGCATACCATCCGCGTAAAGATGACCCAGGACTACGGCGCCCGCATCGTTGCTCGCGATAACTACTGGCTGCAGCAGGAGCAATGAACCACGGCTGATACTAACTCCTGGCTGCGGCGTAGGACACTGATAGTGAATCAAATGACGTCTGCGGCTCGTTCATGGTAATCTCACTGTAGACACTTAAAGAGTGGACCTGAGAAGACAAGAGGAGTAACAAACGCCGTGCTGGCGACTGCTAAGAAAACTGAACTGATTCAACGCTTCCGCACCCACGATTCCGACACCGGCTCGCCGGAGGTTCAGATCGCGATTCTGAGTGAGCGGATTGGCGAACTGACCGAGCATTTCAAAACCCACAAGAAGGATCACGCCTCCCGGCGTGGTCTGTTGATGCTCGTCAGCAAGCGCCGCCGACTGCTGGATTACCTGAAGACGCATGATTCCGATCGCTATCGCGACGTAATCGGCAAACTCGGTATCCGCAAGTAATCAGAAAGCAAACTTTGACCCGGAAGCGCCCAGACCGGACATTGGTCACGGCCCTCGTTCCACCCAGAACATGGGGCCTTGGTGTACCTGGCGAACTGTATCCATTGCCAGGGACTGCGCAGAGCTATCGGCTCGGCGCGGTCCCGGCATGTAGGCAGGGAGAATCCGCTCCCTCGCGCAAATCCCACTCAATTGCGCGTAGCCGTCATCTCGCCAGTGTCCCCTTACCCTCCGGCACCTTCCAACTACAAATTTCTCAAGCGAAAAAATTGAAACGAGGACTCTATGTCTACGAAGCATGAAGTAGCAGTCGAGCTTGCCGGCGGCAAGCGGCTGGTCTTTGAGACCGGTCGCATGGCCAAGCAAGCCTCAGGTGCAGCCCTGGTCACCACGGGTGAGACCGTTGTTCTGGCAACCGCAGTGGCATCTCCCGACCCCAGGGAAGGCATCGACTTTTTCCCCCTCACCGTGGATTACCGTGAGTACACCTACGCCGGTGGACGCATTCCCGGCGGCTTTATCAAGCGCGAAGGCCGGCCCAGCGAAAAAGAAGTGCTGACCTGCCGCCAGATCGATCGCCCCATTCGTCCGCTATTCCCTGACGGATTCCGCAATGAGACGCAGGTGATTGCGCTGGTCTTCTCCGCTGATAAGGAGAACGACCCCGACGTGGTGGGCATCAACGCCGCTGCCTGCGCACTGGCTCTTTCTGATATCCCGTTCAGCGCCACGGTTGGTGCAGTGCGCGTAGGCCGCGTAGACGGCGAGTTTGTCATCAATCCCACGTATTCTGAGCGCGCCGCCACTACAGTCAACATCATGGTCGTGGGACACAAAGACGGCATCGTGATGATCGAATCGGGCGCCAAGGAAGAAACCGAAGAGGTAATCCTGGCCGCCATCGAATTTGCACACGCTGAGATCAAGAAAATCGTCGCTGCGATTGACGAGTTGGTGGCCAAGGCGGGCAAGCCCAAGCGGCCCTTTACCGCGCCGGAATTTGACGAGGCATACTATGCCGAGTTGAAGGCCAAGATCAGCGACAGACTCAAGGACGCACTCGACACCAAGACCCACGGCAAGACCGAGAGCTACGCCCTGATCAAGCAGATCAAGGACGAGTTGGCTGCGCAGCTTCCCGCGGATGATCCGGCGGCGAAGAAGAAGCTCGCTTTCTATTATGACCATCTGCGCGAGCGGATTTTCCGCGAACAGGTCACCAAGGACCGCATCCGGCCCGATCGCCGCGCGTTTGACGAAATCCGCGAAATTACCATCGAGACCAGCGTGTTGCCCCGCACACACGGCTCCGCGTTGTTTACCCGTGGTGAGACGCAAGCTTTGGTTACAGCCACGTTGGGCACTGCCGACGACGGGCAGCGTTTGGAAAGTTATGAGGGCGAGAAGAAAAAGAACTTCATGCTCCATTACAACTTTCCGCCATTCAGCGTTGGAGAAACGGGCCGCATGACCGGCACAGGCCGGCGCGAGATCGGCCACGGAGCACTGGCAGAGCGCGCCATCTCTGCGGTTCTTCCCAGCGCCGAAGAGTCCCCTTACAGCATCCGCATTGTGTCAGACATTCTCGAGTCCAATGGGTCTTCGTCCATGGCCTCGGTGTGCGGCGCGAGTCTGGCGCTCTACGACTCCGGTATTGCCCTCAAGGGCTCGGTGGCCGGCGTGGCCATGGGTCTGGTGAAGGAGGGCGACGATTACGCCATCCTTACCGACATTGCGGGCGCGGAAGATCACTACGGCGACATGGACTTCAAGGTGGCCGGCACCCGCAAGGGAATCACCGCGCTGCAGATGGATATCAAGATCGGCGGTCTCACTCGGGAGATCCTGCAGCAGGCAATGGAGCAGGCCCGCAAGGGAAGGCTCTTCCTGCTCGACAAGATGGACGCGGTGCTCGATGGGCCGCGCACGGAGCGCTCACAGTATGCGCCCCGCATTGAAACCGTGCAGATTCCCACTGAGAAGATCCGCGACCTCATCGGCAAGGGCGGCGCCACGATCCGTGGCATCATCGAGCAGACCGGCGCCAAGATCGATGTGGATGACACAGGCCGCGTCAGCGTTGCCTCCAGCGACGCCGATGGCCTCAAGAGGGCGCTGGCAATGATTAGCGACCTCACCGCCGTTCCCGAAATTGGAAAAGTCTATCTGGGCAAAGTTGTTCGGCTGGCTGAGTTCGGCGCGTTCGTTGAGCTCTTCCCCGGTACCGATGGCCTCTTGCACATCTCTGAGATCGCAGAACATCGCGTGAAGGAAGTAAAGGACGAGCTGCGCGAAGGCGATCAGGTGATGGTGAAGGTTCTGGCCATCGAGGGCAATCGCATCAAGCTCAGCCGCAAGGCGCTCATCAAGGAACAGAAGGCAAAGCTGGCTCAATCCACTCCAGCCGCGACAGAGCCTGCAGAGACCGTAGAAGTGGAAGTAGCCGCATCCGAGGCGCCCGCACCCAGCAAACCTCGCAACGAGTTTGATGAGCGCCAACCTCGTTCCAATCAAAGCACGATCTTGATTGAGGGAGGCGAGGACTTCGACGATGAAGAGGGTGAGGAGATCGACGAGGAGAATGAGCCAAACTTCAACCGCGTCGAGGGCGTTCCGGTGACGGCAGGCCCGCAGGCTGTGGGAACTCGTCCTCCAGCCAACGCCGCCAACAACAATCGCCGTCGCCGTCGGCGTCGCGGCGGCCGTGGACCCGGTGGCGGCAGCCAGAATTAAGGGCCGCTAAAATAGCACGCGCATCAACGAAGGCCTGGACAAATTGTCCAGGCCTTCGTTATTGCCAACTCAAAAAGTTAAGCATCGGAAGCGAGGAACTGCCCCCAGTTCATCAGGAATGCGAAGTCCCTGGGGAAACCTGCAAGTTATGCGGTAACTCAGGTTGAATCACGGGGAGGGAACTGTCCTTTGCTGTGTGCAACGGCTTCCCGCCATCTTTAGGGCCGTGTTTGTCGTCATACATGCGCAAGTCAGCCGCGATGCACAGGGCTTCGAAATCGGCAGCGTCGTCAGGAAACACTGCAGCGCCGATGCTGGCGCCCACCCGCACCAACTGATCGCCCAATTGCATCGGTTCCTCCAGCAGTTCCATCAGTGACTGCGCCACATTTTGCGCGTTTTCGCGACCCGTTGGTTCGTCGAGGATGATGGAGAATTCGTCGCCTCCGGTGCGCGCAACAGTGTCTGAGCGGCGCACACGGCTGCTGAAGACCTGGCCGATGTTTTGCAAAAGCACATCGCCCGCATGATGCCCCAAGGTGTCATTGACCTCCTTGAAATGATCGAGATCCACCACCAGCAATGCCGCCCTGGAGTTCGCGCGGCGAGCCCGCTCCAGAGTGATGCACAGCCGGTCAAGAAAAAGCCTGCGGTTTGGCAGTCCCGTTAATTCATCATGCAGAGCCAGATATTTGTTGTGTTCAATCTGGCTTTCCAGCAGCAGCAGAATCATGCCTACCGCAACCACATACTTGGGCAGGTTCCAGACTTCGCTCTCAATGTGTAGTTTGGGCAGAAACGTGTCAATCAAAGGGCCGGCCACGAAAACCGATGCCCAGGCAAAGAATCCCGCAGTTGTGATGAAGGCGCCGGCCGTGGTGCCCCGATATGCAAACATAAAGTGAATGCAACACCCAAAGTAGACTGCAAAGAGCAAACCATCCAATGCAAGGTCGCGGCCAGTGCCAGGACGATTTTGAACGAGCAGAAGGTAGATGGAGAGCGCACAGTAGAGCCCGACGATAGTCCAGCGGAGCGGATGATTTATCTTGGACAATCGGTACAGCGCCAGCAGGAGCGGGATAATCCCAAGCAAAGTTGCGGCAATCTCCAAAGCCCACCCAGGCGACGACTCCCAGCAGACCAGTGTGACATAGCCCGTGTTGATTCCGAGCAGGATGAAAAGCATCCCGACAGTAGACCTGTCCTTACGATAGGGAATCGAGGCGTACATGAACAGGACTCCAGCTCCGGCCAGCGCGGCCGTGCCCACGTCAACTGCAACGATTCCCCAAAGGCCCGGCGTAGGCAGGAAGATGAACGCGGCAAAGTGCAGCGCAATAAGGATCCAGCCGGTCTGCCAGAGTCCGGAGACGGCGGTGTGGCTGTGGCGCGCGACAGATGCAAAGGCACACACCAGCAGAGTGACGGCCGCCAGATCCGGGAGAGTACTCCAATCCAAAGCGCTTACCTCGCTGCGTCCTGATCGTTCATTTCAATCCTGAATCGGCCCCGTCGGCTGGACAAATACCCCTTTTGTGCAAGTTAGCGATTTCCATGCGCACTTGCGTAACTTGGCACCCCGGCTCAGAGCCGGTAATCGATCGGATTACCCTTGCGGAGATTCCCCGCAGCCCGAGATATAACTCCACTAAACTCAATTCAATGGCTGCAAGCCTATATATCGTGGTCGAAGGAGAAGATCCGGGGTTCGATATCTTTGTAAACGGCCATGCCTTGGCCCGCAATGAAGACGCGCTGGAACGTCTGGCCGAATTCCTCCATGTGAGTCCTCTATTGCAGTTCTTTTCGGCCGATGAAAACTCCGTCGCACTGCTGCTCGATCACGGAGCCGCCAACCCTGAATGGACTCAGCATCTGCCGCAGCCACAGTGGTTTAAAGCTGCAGAAGGTCTGGTCTCCGTCCGAGCGTTGATTGGCTTTCTGACTTCGACTCCCATATCGCTCGGATCGGAAACTCTTCCGGTGTTGCAGGAACTAAGGGAGTACGAGAGGGTATTGCAAAAAGCTGATCTGCGCAGATTGCGTTGGCACCTGGCAGTTAGCTGGCGTTGATCCGCGCTCAGCCTGCGGCGACTTCCGCTTCCCTCGATGCAAAGACGTTGCCCATGCGCTGAATCTGCGCGCCCACTCCCTGCAGCTTCTCTTCGAATCGCTCATAGCCGCGGTCCATGTGGTAAACGCGGTCAAGAATCGACTCGCCATCGGCCACCAGCGCGGCCAGGACCAGCGACGCCGAGGCGCGCAAATCGGAGCACATCACTGCTGCCGCGGAGAGCTTTGAAGGGCCTACTACGGTGGCCGTGCGCCCGTCTACTTTAATGTTGGCGCCCATTCGCACCAGCTCCTGCACATGCATGAACCGGTTTTCGAAGATGTTTTCCTTGATCAGGCTCACGCCCTGGGCCTGCGTTGCCAGCGCCATATATTGCGCCTGCATGTCAGTCGGGAAGCCAGGGTATTCCTCGGTGGAGATGTCTCCGGCGGTCAAGTGCCCACTTGAGCGCACACGCACCGCATCGGGGGCAATGATGTCGATGAGGGCGCCCGCCTTTCGCAATACAGCGATTACAGCCTCCAAATGCTCCGGGTTGCAGTCAGCCACCACTAGGTCGCCCGCAGTGACCGCGCCGGCAATCAGAAATGTGCCCGCCTCAATGCGGTCGGGATTGATGCGATAGTGCGCACCATGCAAACTCGTTACCCCTTGCACCTTGATCACGGCGGTGCCGGCTCCCTCAATCCTGGCGCCCATGGCGCACAGCAGCGCTGCCAGGTCGGTCACCTCTGGTTCTCGTGCGCAGTTCTCCATCACCGTATCGCCGTCGGCAAGCACTGCGGCCATCAGCAGGTCTTCGGTTCCGGTGACTGTGATCTTGTCAAAGACCAGGTGTGCGCCCTTTAGTTTCCCCGCCCGCGCCTCCAGGTAGCCATGCTCCTGAAGAATGGTTGCGCCCATCTTCTCCAGACCCTTGATGTGCAGATCGATGGGCCGACCACCAATGGCGCACCCGCCTGGCATGGCCACGCGAGCCATGCCGGCACGCGCCAGCAGCGGGCCCAGCACCAGCGAACTCGCCCGCATCGTCTTCACGATCTCGTACTTTGCAACGGGGTCAGACAGGCTGCGGCAACTGATGGTGGTGCGGTGGCCGGCGCTTCCATGGCCAAGCTCGACCTCTGCGCCCATCGAGGTAAGTAGACGTCGCTCCGTCGCGATGTCCCAAACCTGCGGAATGTTCTCCAGCGTAACTTCGTCTTCAGTCAGAATGGCGGCGGCCATGCACGGCAACGCGGAATTCTTGGCCCCGGAAACACGAATGGTACCGACCAGGCGATTCCCGCCGCGAATAAAGAATTTGTCCATGAAGTATGAGCGACTCCCAGCCTCCTAGTGTAAATCCGAAGACCGGGGAACCCGAGATGAGGTAGGAACAGGCCTGGCGAGCGCCGCGCCGGCAGCGTGCCCCTTGCAACTGCGCACCGTTAAAGCTCGAGGACGTTATCTTCTATGGCTAGGCGCACATTACCGTCTGATTTGGCCAACCGGCGAACAGCTTCCGGCTTGTCGACGCGAGCTTTCAGCATCACCAGGGCTACCGGGACGCTGCGGCCTGCGCTCTTGATGGTCTCCACGGCGGTAGGCCGGTCGATTTTGCATGCGCACATCAGGATGCGGATGCCTCGTTCGACGAGCTTCGAGTTCTGCATGTGCACGTTGACCATCAGGTTCTCGTACACGTAGCCCAGGCGAGTCATGGCGCCGGTTGTAATCATGTTCAGAATCATCTTCTGCGCAGTACCGGCCTTCATGCGCGTGGAACCGGAAACGACTTCAGGCCCAACCTCGGCAACTATGGTTATATCGGCTGCTGCAGCCAGCGGAGTGCCCTGGTTGCAGGTCACTGCGGCGGTGCGTGCTCCGCGTGCACGCGCATAGGCCACAGCGGCTACCACGTATGGAGTGCGGCCTGATGCCGAGATTCCCAACACCACGTCTTTGCGTGTGGGGCGGCGGCGAGCGATGTCGCGCTGGCCCAACTCTTCAGAGTCTTCGTTCACCTCGACGGCTGAGGCCAAGGCCTTCGGACCGCCTGCCATGATGTACTGCACCTGTCCAGGCGAACTCGAGTAGGTGGGGGGGCATTCCGAGGCATCCAACGCCGCGATGCGCCCGCTGGAGCCAGCGCCGACATAGATCAACCGGCCACCATCCCGCAGGCTGCGCGCAACCTGGTCAATCACCTCGGCAATCTCAGGAATAGCCTTCTTGACTGCTGCCGAAACCTTCGCATCTTCGTGATTGATGATGCGAGCTATTTCCAATGCGGACTTTGTGTCGAATCCTTGAGATGCGTCGTTCTGGCTCTCGGTCGTAAGTTCTTGCAATAAGGAGGATGGGTCTTTCCTTACATCCTCTTTTGCCTGGTCCGCGGCCATTTCCTGCGTCGTCGTGCTGGTAAGCATCGAGTCTGTCCCCAGAATTAATTGTATCCGTAAAATGGGCAAGTACAATCAGAATTCTCGATGGACGGATGCGTACTTTGGTGACTTCTCACGAGGCCACTACGACGCTTCGAATGGCATTATGAAAGGCCGGCCGCACCTCGCGAATCAACTGGCTTTGCCGATCCGGCCAGGTGCGATTGGTCAGCAGAGCCACCGCGACTGAAGCATCCAGATCGATCCACAGCGAACAGCCGCTAAAGCCTAGATGGCCAATGGAATGCGGCGAAAAAAGTGACCCCGCTGAGGAGTTGGCAGACGGCGTATCCCAGCCCAGCGCGCGCGAACTGCCCTCCGGTCCCTGTCGTTGCGCAAAGTGCTCGATCGTTGCAGCTTGAAATAGTAGCGGCTTCTGCGCACTTGTCGCGGGATCCGCAGCCGCGAGAATCTCCTTCGCAAAGCGCAGCAAATCCGGCACGTTTGAGAACAGTCCTGCATGTCCCGCTGCTCCATGCAATAGCCACGCATTCTCGTCCTGCACCTCGCCCTGGATGCGCCGATGGCGCAGGGTGGTGTCTTCCTCCGTGGGCGGAATCAGCGGCCTGGAACTGACTGGCGGCGAGAACATAGTTGAGATCAATCCGAGCGGCTTGAAGATTTGCTTTCGGGTCCAGGTTGCAAGATGTTCGTGCATCACAATTTCCAACGCCTTACCCAGCAGGATGAAACCCGGATCGGAGTATTCGGCCCGGCTTCCAGGCTCGGATTCGAGCTGCAGGTCAAGGCAGGCACGAAACAGCGCCGCGGGAGTTGCAACGGTGCGGAAGAACTCCACATAGCCGGGCAGGCCCGAGTTGTGTGCCAGCAAATGACGAAGCGTGACATTCCGCGCAAGGTCGCCTGCCTTCCGCCCCACCACGAATCCCGGCAGCAACTCGCCCAGCGGCAGATCAAGATCGAGCAACCCTCGCTCCCAGAGCAGCATAGCTGCGGCCGTGGTGGCAACCACCTTGGTGAGGCTGGCCAAGTCGTACACAGTTTGCGCGGCAACGGCTGGCGCGCCTTCTTCATAGGTGAAGTGACCCAGCGCATCCTCAAGCACCACCTCGCCGCCCGCAAGTACCCCGAAGGCGCAGCCGGGAAAAGCATGGGCGGCAATCGCATCCTTCAGCACCTGATAGGCCTGGGCAAACCGCTGTTGCGCATCGGAAGGAACAGCACCGGAAGAGATGGCATCGGTATTCATGATTGTGTTGCATCCTAACTCGAATCGCCGCAATACGTGGCAGAATATGGAATTTGTTCATCTTGTGCCCGAACTCAAGCTATCCTTGGACGCACGGCTTCCGTCTATCTTTCATCAGGCAATCGCGGAGGAAAGTATGTGTCGTGTGGGGAGAGAGTTGCTCATGGCGGTAGGGCTCAGCCTGTTGGCCGCATCGGGCCAGTGCTCGCCCGCACAGGCTGCTGCGCCGGACTCCGCGCCGGGACAGACTGCTGCGGCATCGGCGCCTCCCGTCGCCGTGCCACCCGCTGCGCCCGCCTCCGATGCACAGGCTCCCATCCCTCCGAAGAAGGCTTATACCGTACCCGCGGGCACCAAGGTGCTTCTCCAATTGCGCAGCCCCATCAACACCAAGAGCGCCAAGCCCGGCGATGGCGTCTACCTGGCCTCTACCTTTCCCGTGGTGGTTGGAAACCGAGTGATGATCCCCGCAGGTGTCTATGTCCAGGGCATGGTGGATCGCGTTGCCCGAGCTGGTCGGGTCAAGGGAAGGGCACAGCTCGATATGCACTTTACGTCCATCATCTTTCCCAACGGGTCGGTGGTAGAAATCCCGGGCATGGTGAACAGTCTTCCCGGCGCGAGCAAGCAGTCAGTGAAAGACGATGGCGAAGGAACCATCGAGCAGTCAGGCGACAAGGGACGTAACGCGGGCAAGACGGCAGAGATAGCAATTCCGACCGGGGGTACGATCGGCTCCATCGGCGGTCTTGGCAGCGGACATCCGCTTGCCGGTGGAATTGCCGGAGTCGGTGCAGGGCTGGCCGCGGCGGGTCTGGTATCGCTGTTTACGCGCGGCGCGGATGTCGACATCGCCAGCGGAACCCAGGTGGAGATGGTGCTGCAGCGCCCCTTGATCCTTGAGGATGATAACCTTACCGGAGTCTCCCTTCCCGGTACGGCTCCGGCTATGGTGCCCGCTGCGAACCAACCCCGGCCGATGGAGAAGCCCGATCGCGCGCGGGTACTGTGTCCGCCCGAGGGCTTGGGTTGCCAGTAGTCCCGAATGCGTCAATAATCTGAAGTAGAGATGCAAACACCTCCAGACGCACCCCTGATAGATGAGTCTTCGCAGATTAGCGCGGTTGTTCCGGTCCTTCCAGCGCCCGTTCCGTCCCTGAAGACCGGGAAGAGCGGTGGAGTGTGGTTGTGGTTGCGTGATCTCCTCGTCTCCGCTGCCGTGTCGGTGCTGATTATTACTTTTCTTTACCAGCCTGTCCGGGTAGAGGGCACCAGCATGTTGCCCCGGCTTGAGGATCACGACCGCCTCTTCATCAACAAGTTTGTCTATGAAATTGCGTCCATCCACCGGGGCGACGTGGTGGTATTTCATTACCCCCGCGACCCTGAAAAGAGCTACATCAAGCGTGTGATTGCGGTCTCCGGCGACCGGCTGCGGATTGATCGTGGCCGGGTGTGGCTCAATGGTGAACCGCTGAGCGAGGACTATGTTCCCGACGCTTTCCGCGACACCCGTTCAATGGCCGAGATGCTTGTACCCGAAGACACCTATTTCATGATGGGCGACCATCGCTCCATCTCCTCAGACAGCCGCGAATTTGGCCCCGTTGACCGCTCGCTCATTTACGGCAAAGCGGTCTTTGTCTATTGGCCGGCACACGACGCTGGTGTAGTGCGCTGACCGCCTCGCAGGTGCATCCGTCTTTTCCACGGCCAAACCTGCTAAAATCGATTGAATCTACTCCCCGGAGAGGCGATGCAGGCAATTCTGGCGCTCGAAGACGGGCGCATCTTCCGCGGCCATGGCTATGGCGCACCTGGCGAATGCCAGGGTGAAGTTGTTTTTAATACATCCCTTACCGGTTATCAGGAAATTGCCACCGATCCCTCCTACGCCGGGCAAATTGTCGTTCTCACCAACCCTCAGATAGGCAACTACGGAACCAACCAGGCAGACAATGAGTCGGCCAGGCCTTATATTGAGGGCCTGATCGTCCGTGAGTTCTCGCCCATCAGTTCCAACTGGCGCTCCGAACAGGTCACCGACGAGTACATGGAGCGCTACGCAGTGCCCGTTTTGGCCGAGATTGACACCCGCGCGCTGGTTCGTCATCTGCGCACCCACGGCGTGATGCGCGGCGTAATTTCGACTGTCGTCTCAGATTCCGACATGCTGGTCCAAAAGGCGCGCAGCATCCGCAAGATGGACGGCACCGACCTGGCCCGCGTCGTATCGACCAAGACTATTTACCACTTTGATTCTGCTGACAGCCGAAACCAGTCTGGCGACCCTCTACTGGCCAAGGCTCTAATCCAAAATGCGGGGGAGCGTGAGCTCCACGTTGTTGCGTACGACTTCGGCATCAAGCAGAACATTCTGAGAATGCTCACCCGTGAAGGCTGCCGCGTGACCGTGGTCCCAGCGGAGACCAGCGGCGAAGATGTGCTTGCCCTCAAACCCGATGGCGTCTTCCTTTCCAATGGCCCCGGCGACCCCGAGCCCGTCGAGTACGCCGTGCAGGCAATTCGCCACATGATGGGCCGTGTGCCGGTATTCGGAATTTGCTTAGGGCACCAACTTTGCGGCCTGGCGTTAGGCGGACGCACCTACAAGTTGAAGTTTGGTCATCACGGCGGCAACCACCCGGTGCGGAACAATCTCACCGGCAAGGTAGAGATCACGGCGCACAACCACAACTTCGCCGTCGATCCCGATTCGATCAATGCCAACGAGGTAGAACTGACCCACGTCGACCTGAACGACCAGACGCTTGAGGGCCTGCGCCACAAAACTCTGCCGCTATTCAGTGTGCAATACCACCCCGAAGCCGCGCCCGGCCCCCACGATTCGCACTACCTGTTCCGCGACTTCAGGCGGATGATGGAGGAGTGGAGATCATGAGCGGACTTGCTGCCAGAAGGGAAGAGCCGGAGCCGGGAGTGATCGTTATCCCGGAATTGGATCTCTCATCCTTTCTGCCGAAAACGCTCAAGTATGAGTCGCTTGAACAGACCGAAATTCCCCGATTGGCGCGCGATTCTGCCGCAATAACATTGCTCGAACAGTCGCTGCTCCAGATTCCTACCAGCCACTATCTGGTGCGCGGAGATGCCCGAGAGATGCGCTCCCTCCTCCCTGAGAGTGCGCACCTGGTTTTGACCTCACCTCCCTACTGGACGCTGAAGAAATACGACGAAGCCGATGGGCAGCTAGGTCATGTTAAGGGATACGACGAGTTTCTCGCGGAATTGAGCCGCGTGTGGCAGCGTTGTTTTGACTTGCTGGTTCCTGGTGGGCGGCTGATTTGCGTTGTAGGCGACGTGTGTCTGTCGAGACGGCAGAACGACGGAAGGCACACGGTGGTGCCTCTCCATGCCTCAATCCAAGAGATTTGCCGCAAGATTGGCTTCGACAACCTGGCGCCGATCATTTGGCACAAGATTGCAAATGCCGTATATGAGGTGTCGGGTGGGGGCGGATTTCTCGGCAAGCCATATGAACCGAACTCTGTTATCAAGAATGACGTCGAGTTCATCTTGATGTTCCGTAAGCCAGGGGGCTACCGCAAGCCCACTGCCGCTAAACGCCTGCTCTCAGTTATCAGCGCAGAGAACTACCAAAGCTGGTTTCAGCAGATATGGACCGGCCTCACAGGAGCCTCAACAAAAGATCATCCTGCGCCTTACCCAGTCGAGTTGGCTGAGCGGCTGATACGGATGTTCAGCTTCGCTGGCGATGTGGTCGTCGATCCGTTCTCTGGGTCGGGAACCAATGCGATTGCTGCGGCCCGAACTGGACGGCACAGTGTCGGCTATGAAATCAGCAGAAAATACCATCACATGTCCGTTTCACGCTTTTACCGGGAGACCCGCGGGCTCTTCTGGCAACCGGAAGTGACGCAACTGGAGGAGCCGTGAGCTTGCAGCCCTATTGGGAAGAGCGACTTCGCTCTGCAGTCAAGCAGTTTTGGGGGACGCGCGGTAAGCAAGCCAAACGCCAAGGAACAAAGTCCGGTTCACGCGACTCCGGAAACCGCACAGCCGTTACTGGTGGAAAACAGCTTGATGGGTTCGTCGAGTTGGTTCGGGATTTTCTTATTGATTGTGGAATTGATAAATCCAACATCTTCTGCAATCAATCCGTCGAGCTCCCAGGTTGGTTCCGAGCGGAAAAGAAATGGGATTTGCTGGTCGTCGTAGAGGGTCAGTTAGTTGCCACCATGGAGTTCAAATCGCAGGTGGGATCATTTGGAAATAACTTCAATAACAGAACTGAAGAGTCATTGGGAAGCGCAACTGATATCTGGACTGCATACCGAGAAGGTGCTTTTGCCATTTCGCAACGCCCATGGCTGGGATATGTGATGGTACTTGAAGAGGTTGCGCGATCATTGAGCCCCGTTGCGGTCAATGAACCCCACTTTCCTGTGTTCCCCGAGTTTCGTGAGGCCTCGTATGCCAAGCGTTACGAGATTCTCATGACAAAGCTCGTGAGGGAAAGGTTGTACGACAGTGCGGCATTACTGCTTTCCAGTCAGGGTTCGGAGGAAGATGGAAGTTATCGAGAACCGTCGGCGGAATTGAGTTTTGAGAATCTCTTCACCTCGCTCAAAGCGCGAGCCATGGCAATTCCAGGAGCTTCAAACTAGCCAATGCCACGCAGAAATGACATTCAAAAGATACTGGTGATCGGTTCGGGGCCGATCGTGATCGGGCAGTCGGCGGAGTTCGACTACTCCGGCACACAGGCCTGCAAAGCTCTCAAGCAGGAGGGCTACGAGGTGGTGCTGGTGAATTCAAACCCCGCCACCATCATGACCGATCCTGACCTGGCGGACCGCACGTATATTGAGCCGCTCACCCGCGAGTACGTCGAAGAGATCATCCGCATTGAGGCGGAAATGCTCACGCCGGGGTCTGGGAAATTTGCGCTGTTGCCCACCGTGGGCGGGCAAACGGCCCTCAATCTTGCTGTCGATCTGGCCGACACCGGCATCCTCGAACGCTACAACGTTGAGCTGATCGGCGCCAAGCTTGAAGCCATCAAGAAGGCCGAGGACCGCCTGCTCTTCAAGGATGCGATGATTCGCATCGGCCTCGACGTTTCAAAGTCGGCCTTGGTGAACAACCTGCGCGACGGGCTGGACTTTGCCGGCAAGCTTGGCTTCCCCGTGCTTATTCGCCCCAGCTTCACTCTTGGTGGAACCGGCGGCGGCATCGCCTACAACCGCGAAGAGTTGCTTGAGATTCTTGCCCGCGGTCTCGATCTCTCGCCGGTGCACGAGTGCCTTATTGAAGAGAGCGTGCTGGGTTGGAAAGAGTACGAGCTGGAGGTGATGCGCGATCTGGCAGACAACGTCATCATCATCTGCTCCATTGAGAACTTCGACCCCATGGGCGTGCATACCGGCGACTCCATCACCGTGGCGCCGGCGCAGACGCTTACCGACCGCGAGTACCAGAAGATGCGCGATGCGGCCATAGCCGTAATGCGCGAAATCGGCGTCGAGACGGGCGGTTCCAACGTGCAGTTTGCCGTGAATCCTGCCAACGGCCGCATGACGGTGATCGAAATGAATCCCCGTGTCTCGCGCTCATCGGCTCTGGCGTCAAAGGCTACCGGCTTTCCCATCGCGAAGATTGCCGCCAAGTTGGCCGTGGGCTACACGCTCGATGAAATTCCCAACGACATCACGCGCAAAACTCCGGCCTGCTTTGAACCCACAATCGACTACGTGGTCGTAAAGATTCCCAAGTGGCAGTTTGAAAAATTTCCCGGCGCCGACGATACGCTGGGCCCGCAGATGAAGTCAGTAGGCGAAGTGATGGCCATCGGCCGCACCTTCAAAGAATCGCTGATGAAGGCCTGGCGCGCTCTCGAAACCGGCAAGAAAACCGGTGCTGAGATTCTGGAGCCGCGCCGCCTCACACAGATGCTTGTGACGCCGCGTCCAGAGAGGCTGGGCTACATCCGTTTTGCCTTCGAGCGCGGCATGAGCGTGCGCGAAGTCGCGCGTCTCACAGGCATGGATCCCTGGTTCCTTCACCAGATCCGCGAAGTGACGCTGGCTCAGAACACGATTGCGCAAACCACGCCGGACGCAATCAGCACCGAAGAGTTGCGCCATCTCAAGCGCCTCGGGCTGAGCGATGAGCGGATCGCAACCGAGTGGAAGCTCGAAGGTCACGCCGGCACAAAACAGGTGAGGGAACTGCGCGAAGCGAAAGGCATCCGCCCGGTTTTCAAGCTGGTGGATACATGCGCCGCTGAGTTCGAGTCCATGACGCCTTACCTCTACTCGACCTACGACGAAGAGGACGAAGCGCCGCCGACTCAGAAACCAAAGATCATCATTCTCGGCTCGGGACCGAACCGCATTGGCCAGGGCATCGAGTTCGACTACTGCTGCTGCCACGCAGCCTTCGCACTCAAGGACGACGGCTACGAGACCATCATGGTCAACTGCAATCCAGAGACCGTCTCCACCGACTACGACACCAGCGATCGTCTGTACTTCGAGCCGCTCGTGCTTGAAGACGTGCTGGCAATCTACAACCACGAAGCGCAATCGGGTGCACAAATTGGCATGATCGTCCAGTTCGGCGGACAGACTCCGCTCAATCTCTCTCAGCGGCTGCGCGCAGCGGGCGTGCCCATTATCGGTACTTCGCCGGAATCGATCGACCTGGCGGAGGACCGCAAGCGCTTCGGCAAGCTGCTGGAAGAGCTCCAGATTCCGCAGCCTGCGGGCGGCACGGCCACCAGCGTAGACGAAGCTCTCGCCGTGGGCGAGCGCATTGGATACCCGGTGTTGGTTCGTCCCAGCTATGTGCTGGGCGGGCGCGCAATGGTCATCGCGTACGACGCCGAGGCCGTAGCCCGCTACATGCGCGAGGCGGTGGAGTACTCGCAGGAACGGCCGGTGCTGGTCGACCACTTCCTTGAGAACGCGATCGAGGTTGACGTCGATGCGCTCTGCGATTCCAAAGACGTGCTCATCGCCGGCATCATGCAGCACATTGAAGAGGCCGGCATCCACTCCGGCGACTCCTCCTGTGTGCTGCCCGCCGTGGGCATTCGCGAAGAGACGCTTGAAGTTCTGCGCACCTACACTCGCAAACTTGCTCTCGCACTTAAGGTGATAGGACTGGTCAATTTGCAGTTCGCCATTCAGCGCGATGCGGAAGACCGGGACCACGTCTACGTGATTGAAGTAAATCCACGTGCCTCACGCACCGTCCCGTACGTGTCCAAGGCCACCGGCATTCCGCTCGCCAAGATGGCCGCGCGATTGATGACCGGCCGCACGCTGCGCGAGCTGCTGCCCGACCAGCTTGCATCGGGAAACGACCTCGAAACCGGCACGCACTACTACGTAAAATCGCCCGTCTTCCCGTGGTCAAAGTTCGCCGGGGTGGACACGGTACTGAGCCCCGAAATGAAATCCACCGGCGAAGTGATGGGCGTGGCGGCCACCTTTGGCGAGGCATTTGCCAAGGCCCAACTTTCCGCAGGACAGGTGCTTCCTACCGTGGGCACGGTCTTCTTCAGTGTCAATGACCATGACAAACCGGCGGCCATCGATTTGGCGCGGCGCTATGTTCACCTGGGTTTCCGCATTGTCGCCACCGAGGGTACCGCCAACGTGCTTGAGAAAGCCGGTCTTGCCGTGGAGCGGGTCTTCAAGGTCAAGGAGGGCCGCCCCAACGTAGTGGATCTGATCAAGGGCGACCGCATCCAGTTGATCATCAACACTCCCCGCGGGCAGGACACGTTCTTCGACGAAAAAGCCATTCGCCGGGCCGCAGTGCTGGCCCGAGTTCCAACCATCACGACAATTGCGGCCGCGCAGGCAGCCGCGGAGGGAATCGCCGCCATGCAATTGCAGCACACCACGGTTTACGCCCTCCAGCAGTTGCACGCCGCCACCGTGGCCAGCGCCTGATTCACGCGCCGCCTACCCCCATCGATATTTTCCGGGGTTCTACAATAAGGTCATGTTGATTGAAGGTGTTTTTGCTGCCGTCACCACGCCCTTTTATTCGGATGAGCGGATTTACTTTCGCAAGATCGAAGCCAACATTGCCCGCTACTCCCGCAGCCTGCTTTCAGGCATGGTAGTGTTGGGCTCTACTGGCGAAGCGGTCGCGCTCAGTGACCAAGAATCGCGCGATGTCTTGCGCATTGCCGCGCAGGCTGCGACTCCCGAGAAGGTCTTGATTGCCGGGGTAGGGCGCGAAAGCGTCCGGTCCACCGTTGAACTTGCCGAGACGGCAGCCCGCCATCTATACGATGCAGTGCTGGTGCGTACACCCACTTATTACGCACGGCAGATGTCTTCCGCGGCAGTGCTCACGCATTTCCGCAGCGTTGCTGACCGTTCGCCGCTACCCGTCCTGCTCTACAACATTCCGCAGTGCGTGCCCTACAACATCCCCATCGAGATCGTGGCTGAATTGGCACAGCATCCGAACATTATCGGCATCAAGGACTCCAGCGGCAGCATCGAGCGCATTCGCGCCCTCGTCGCATCCACCCGCAGTGCGCCGCGCCGTTCAGCGACCGTTACACCAGTCTTTGAAGCAGTTACGGCCCGGATGCTAAAGCCGGTCGCGTCGGAAGGCGAGGGGCCTACGTTTGTCTCGGCCGGCAAACTTGCCGGCGGTGTTGCTCTTGCAACGGCTCCGCCTGCCGCACCGCTGAAAACCCGCACCAGGGAAGTTGGCTTTCAGGTGCTCACCGGTGCGGCGCCCACACTGCTCGAAGCCCTTGAGTCCGGTGCAGCCGGAGCCGTTCTGGGATTTGCCGCTTGTGCGCCTCAAGCCTGCCAGGAAGTCTATTTGGCCTGGAAGGACCACGATCTGAAGCTGGCAGAGGAGAAGGTGCAGCGAATTACCAAGCCGGCCCAGCGTATCACCGGAGAGTTGGGAATCAGTGGCGTCAAGCACGCCTGTGACTTCAATGGCTACTTCGGCGGCCGCGCCCGTCTCCCGCTTTTGCCGTTGACAGCAGAAGAGAAGTCAGAAGTTGAAGCACTACTTGCCGGCATCAGGAATTAGCACTCGCACCGCCAGATAGATCCTCACCCTGAAGCGCGCAGATATCCCACGCCCGGTACGTCGCAAGAGATCCTATGCGAGCCAAGTCTTTAGGGTTCATATCTATACTCACTATGTCCGATAACGTATA
>CAYNGB010000028.1:0-56520 GCA_964396795.1 uncultured Occallatibacter sp.
GCCGCAACCAGTCTACTCAGGTCGAGGGAGCCGACGCTGTCATGCAATCATCCATTCCGCGCCGTTTGCGGAATGGGTGGGATACCACGGATGCCCATCTCGACTGTTAACAGCAAGACGCATTCCGGAGGGACCAGGGGCTTCAGCCTCGGGAATGACTGCAAAATTAACGAGCCTTCAGGCCCGGCTCTTCGCCGCTTTCATGGGCCGGTAGGCAATTACAACATTATTCTCAATTGGCAGCCGTGCCTGCATCCGCGCCCAGCGCCTTCAGGCGCATCTGGGCCAGCCTGTAGGTCGAAGTCGGAATGACCAGGGCGATCTTTGGCTTTTCCAGTTTGCGATAGTCGGCGATCGCAATGTCGCGCTCGCCGTACTGTTCGGCGATGCGGCCAAAGGCGTACCAGTAATCGTCGTCCGGCTCCTCCAGGTTCAGTTCATCCATGCCGCGCAGAAGCAAATCCCGCGCCTCTTTGGTCTTGCCCGCCTCGGCATAGAGGCAAGCCAGTGTGTGCAGGATCGCAGGGTTGTTGCGGGCCATCTGTGAGGCCTTGATGGCCGTGGCGATGTCGGCCTGCTCCACCTTGCCGGTGAAAAGGGCGAACCAGGCAAGAGAATTCAGCAGGGAAGCGTCTTCTTTGCCCTGGTCCACCAGCTTTTGCGCCCATCCGCGCGCAGCGGAATAATCGCCGCGGGTGGACTCGATTTCCATCTTCATGCGGAGGGCATCGACGTCGCTGTCCAGCAGCTTGAGCCTCGTGTCCGCCAGCCCAAGCGCTTCGTCGTAGCGGCCAAGTCCCAGTAGAGCTTCGACGCTGTCGACAAACGCGATCTTCGACTCGGGAACCTGCTTCAGCAACTCAGAGGAAACTGCAAAGAGCTTCTCATAGTCGCTCTGGGCTCCATATCCGGCGCTCAGAGCCAGCGCGATGTTGGTCTTCTCGCGTTCCGTCGCGGCGGCTTTGTCCGCTTCTTCCAGCAGCGCCACTCCCTGCGCAGCGGTGGACTTTGTGCCCACCAGCAAAGCCGCGGCGGCTAGTTTCATCTTGGCGGCATCGGCGGCTTCGCCTTTAATCCAGAAGCGGGGAAAGATAGGTCCCCCCAGGGGATCGTCGCCGCCTTCAAGGTGCTGGTCCTCACGAAGCCAGTCCAGCAGGGCCTTAGCGCCCGGCAAGTCTCCAGCCTTGATCCGGTCCAGTATCTCCAGCGCGAGCGCGTTCGGCTTGTCGTTGGTGTCGAGCAGCTTGTACTGCCCACCCTCCTTCACCACATAGAACGTCGAGTTGGAGCCGCCTGGAATCTGTGCCTTTAGACGGTAGCCGGTGGCATCGTTGCCTTCGCTCTTCGGCTCGAACGCCTGCGCCACGATATCTGCTGTCACGTCCAGTGAGGAGTCCTGGAGCGCTAATTGAATACTGAGCCGCTTTCCGGTCTCCAGCATGCGCTTCATTTCGTCGCGATCTTCGGCTTTGATCACGATCCCCGCATTGCGGCTGGAGAGTGCCAGCAGCTCGTTCTGGGTCAGATTTGGTTCCATGAAGCTCAGAAACAAGTGCTTTGCCACATCCTGCGGCGTGTTGGCAAAGTGCAGGTCCTCGTGGTGCTGTGCGCCCCGCAGCATGTTGGCCAGTCCCATGGTCTGTGCCGCATTGTCGCCCGCGGCGCCAGCCTGCAGAAATTCCGCCGCGATCGGGTACTGGCGAGAGTTCATCAGCATCTCGCCCGCTACTCGCGCGGTCTCCTTGTAGGCGTCGTCGTCTGTTGAGCGCTTGTTGGCCTCGGCCAGCCCGGCCTTGGCGCCCTGCATCATGGCCACGCTTGCCGCAATCAGCGCCCTGGGTTCAGGGTTAAGTTGCTGCGCGGCTTTAAGCGCTTCGGCATACTCGCCGCCATAGAACAGTGCATACGGCAGGTTGTTGGTCAGGCCCAGTTCCGCAAGCTTGTCCTGCCCCAACTTCTGGTATTCCGCGATGGCGTCCTTCATCTTGGAGAAGCGCCCGTAGCGTCTGCCCACGGAGTCGTACTCCAGCAAAATGGCCAGATCGCCCTGAGTTCCATGGTCGTCCGGGTCCAGCTTGATAGCGGCTCGATACGCATCGGCTGCGTCGATCATGTCGCTTCCGGCACGCATGTTTCTGCCTACCAGGTCGTGCTTGAGAACCTGTGCAAGGGTCTTCTCAGCCAATGCGGAGTTGGGTTCCAGCTTCACCGCCAGGCGAGCCTCGGCGCGGGCGGCTTCGCCCATGCCGGCATCCAGCAGCACTTTTGACACCTGCAGGTGGTGTACCGCCTCGTTGGGGTGTAGCGCCACCAGGCTGCGATAACTGCCCAGCGCCTCCCGCACCTTCCCCTCGCGCAACAGTGCCTCGGCCTTCGGCTCAAAGTTCACCAGAATCGCAGGACCATTCGCAAGCTCGACGATCTTGTTGCGCAGATCCGTAGCCTCGGCCACGGTGTATCGTTGCTTGACCGAGTCGAACGCCAGACGGGCCAGAACGGTTCCGTTCTTTTCGGCAGAGAACTTTTCAGTCAACAGAGCCGGGCCAACCGAAATCCTGGTGTCCGGCGGCAAGGCCTTGGGGATAAATCCTTGGGGAGGAATAATCGTGTATTGCCACTCGGCGGTGAAAGGCTGAGGGAGTTCCCAATCCGCGGTGCGCGGCTTCTTCGGCTTGTCCTTGTCGTCCTGCTTCTTCTCGTCGGAGTCGTCTTTCCGCTGAAGCTCAACCGGAAGGCGCTGGAAAAGCGAGTCGACACGAATCGCGGCTCCTGCGCTGTCCAGGTCGGTGTAGCCGCGGCGCGCCTTCTCACAACCCAGCGTCAACTCAAACTGCTTCGACAGGTCTGAAGGATCGGTCCGCTCCACTTTGGTCAGCTTCTCTGAGACGTATTGGGCTTTTACGTAGCCCTCAAGCCCTTTGCGTGTGTCCTTGTCGGGCTTGTCAGCGTAGTAGTCGCGGTACTCGCCCTCAAAGACACCCGTCGGCCTGGTAACTTCCAACACGCTTGCCGGGCCATTCTCCGCCAGGGTTATTTCCCTTAGTTCAAGCAGGACATTGTCCTTCGACTCGGACTCTGGAATCTTCACCAGGGCTGTGGTTTCAGGCCGCGCAATCAGCGCCAGCCTTCCCTGGTCGCCTGCAGGCAGTTGGCCCAGGCGGTCGAACGCGTCTGTCGCGTCAATCCATACCGCCGGTTGACCATGCGCCGGATCGCCGGGCACGTACACAATGGCGTGATCAAACAGTCCCATGCCAGGTAGATCGACGGGTACATCCAGGCGCGAACCGGCATTGAGCAGGGCCACATATGCCGGCACTCCAGCCGCGCGCAGCATGGTCACCAGCAGGGTTGCCTTGTCCTTGCAGTCCCCGTATTTATGCGCCAGTGTCTCGGCCGGATCGTGAGGCACAATGGCCGCCTCGTCGAATTCAATGCCGGTGTAGCGAATCTCCTGGTTGAGATAGCCAACGATCGCCATCTCCTTGTCCGCCACTGCGGTCTTGCCCGCCACCAACCTATCCACCAGAGCTTGCACGGCCGCCGGATCGGTATGGCTGTCCACGATCTTGCCGTACTCCGTCGCCATCACCTGCCACGATGCTCCAGTCGAGAACTCGACCATGGGAAGCTGCGAGACATCTCTGGGAAGGTTGGGCTCGGCTGGGTCGAATGCTTCGACAGACCCCTGCTCGAAGAGCAAAGTCACACGGCCGTTGCCTTCGCTGCGCTGCGGCTTCATATCCCGCAGCATCACCGTATCGGTGCGTAGCGGCAGGGAGGCTGGCGCGTCGAACAGGGCCACACTGTGGGCTACTGGAACCCGCTCGCGCCCAAAGACCACGCGGCCCACATGTCCCGGCGCAAAGAAGGGCGCCGTCTCGGTAGTGGTGAACTCCTCTTCCACCACAACGCCCGGGCCGATAGCTGGAAACGGAGCGCGCAGCGTCTTTCCGTCGCCATAAGTCTTGTACTCTCCCCCGCGGGATGGCGCCTCGGTAATCTGTTTCGGATCGAGAGTGTGGACTGAATGGTCGGGCGCGATCACGCGCACCTTGATCGATGGTCGGGACTGGTGCCAGGGTTCCCAATCGACTGCGGCCGAGTCCCAGGCCTCCGCGCCCTTTTGACTCAGCACCTTGTACACCACATATTGGGTGTGAACGCTACGCCCCATCTCATCAAAGATGTAACTCTCATCGTCTTCCAGAATGGCCACATCCTCGTTTTCCGCTGCGGACAACCCGGAGGCGGCCTGGTACAAGGTCGTCGCATCGATTGAGAAGTGCGGCGCTTTCCATGGTTCTATCTGTTGCTGTGTCTGCGCGCTCGCGATGGCCAACGCCAGCAGCATGAGCGGGGGAATGCAAAGTGCGCGAAGGCACAATGACGATGAATGCACGAGGATCCTCATTGGAAAACGGAATACGTTCACGGTAAACCCGGCACGAAACGATATGCAAGCAAGGCCTGCCCGCATCGCTGAGCCCGACAATGACTATCGTCAGCTCAGTCTTTGCCCCAAAATGACAGGGAGCCTTTCGAGCCATCCGGCCCTGGGCCCGTGCCTAACTGGACTTCCGCACCTGCGCCGCAATCTTCCTAAGCTCCGGCAGCACCTTGCCCAGTGCTATGGGTGCCGCATCTCGCAGGCCAAGGGCAAAATAGACATCCCGATAATGCCGGTAGAGCTGTTCGTAGACTGCGGCGGACTGGCGGTCGGGCTCAACCGTGCGCAGCGGCAGGCAAACCGCGGCCTGTGCCTCTTCGATGGTCTTGTAAGCCCCTGCGGCCAACAGCGCCATGATCCCCGAGCCCAGGCTGGTGGGGATGCCCGCGGGCACCAGCACCGGTTTGTTGAGCACATTGGCATAGACGCGGTTAAGCACTTCGCTCTTTTGCGGTATGCCCCCGGCGTTGATGACGCGATCGATGCGCACTCCATGCTCCGCCATGCGCTCCAGAATAATGCGCGTATGGAAGGCGGTGCCTTCAATGGCCGCAAACAGTTCGTCCTGCGCGGTGTGAATCAGGTTCCAGCCCAGCGTCACGCCGCCCAATTCGGGGTTCACCAGCACCGTGCGGTCACCGTTGTCCCAACTCAGGCGCAGCAATCCGGTCTGTCCGGCCTTGAAAGCGTCCAGCCCTTCAGAGAGAGCGGCCACCGAGGTTCCGGCGCGCCGGGCAACGCCGTCAAAGATATCTCCAACGGCCGACAGGCCCGCTTCAATGCCGGTGTACGCCGGATGTACGCTCCCCGGCACCACTCCGCAAACACCGGGAACCAGTTGCGCTTCGCGTGCCATGGCGATAATGCACGTGGAAGTCCCCACCACGTTCACTGCGTCGCCTTCGCGGATGTTGGAGCCCAGGGCATCCCAGTGCGCGTCAAATGCACCCACGGGAATGGGAATCCCCGCACGCAGTCCCAGCGCCTCAGCCCACTTTGGCGAGAGGTGCCCGGCCAGGTGGTCGCTGGTGAGGAACTCGCCGCCGATCTTGGCGCGCACGCCGGCAAACAGCGGGTCCACGGCAACTAGAAATTCTTCCGGCGGCAATCCGCCCCACTTCGGATTCCACATCCATTTGTGGCCCATGGCGCATACGCTGCGCTTCAATTCGCCGACGGTGGTAATGCCGCACAATGTAGCGGCCACCATGTCGCAATGCTCCAGTCCGGTCACAAACCTGGCCCGCTTCTCAGGATTGTGGCGCAACCAGTGCAATAGCTTTGAAAAGCCCCACTCGTGGCTGTAGACGCCGCCGCACCACTCAATGCCCTCGAATCCCAGTTCGTGCGCCTTGGATGTGATCTCCTCGGCCTCGGCGAAGGCGCGATGATCGCACCAAAGATAGTACTCGTCCAAAGGTTCGAGCCCCTCGCCCACAGGAATCACGCTGGAACCGGTCGTATCGAGTGCGATCGCGGCAACGGTGTTGCCGTCCACGCCTGTGCTCTTCAGAACTTCGCGGGTTGCGGCGGCCAGCGCCGTCATCTGATCCGCGTGAGCCTGGGTGGCAAAATCAGGATCTTCGCGGCGGCGGTGCAATGGATAAGAAGCAGACGCGGTTCCAATGGGTCCACTCTTGCTGTCCACCAACGTCACGCGCACACTCAGCGTGCCGAAATCTACCCCGGCCACAATCGTCATGGGAACCTCTAGTAAACGCTTTCCAATTCGCTCACCAGAGTACACCATCCCAGCCTCGGCGGAAAAAATCTAGCCCCGCCCGTTCGCACGCTTGGATCCCGCGAGAGAGCGCGCTTTGTCCGGAGAGCTTTTCTCGCGCCGCGCACAGCGAAGCGCTGCCGGTCTACTTCTTCCCTCCGGGAATCAAACCCTTGACCTTTGCCATCAAGCTGGGCTGAGCCGCAGTGGGTTTGGTCTGCGCCGTCGTAGAAGCCGGGGAAGTCTTCGCAGCATTAGCCGTAGGCTGCGGCGGGCCCGGTGGATTGGCTGTGCCCGGCGCTCCATTCGGACTCTGCTGAATTGCGGTTGCGGCGGATGACCCGTTCACTACCTTGACGCCCTGCAGGTTCGGCAATGGACCATCCTGGTTCTTTACCAAAATGGAGATTCGCCGGTTGGATGGGTCATACGGGTTGTTCTTCACTCGCAAAAGCTGGTCGGCGTAGCCCCGCACCTGGGTCACCTGGTCTGCGCGCACACCGTCCTGCTGCAGCAGTCGCCGCGCGGCGTTGGCTCGGTCGGCGGAGAGTTCCCAATTGGTATAACTGGCGTCGCTCGAGTACTGCATGGCGTCAGTATGGCCTTCGATTAGCAGGTAATTGGGCAGCGTCTTCAACTCCGACGCCACAAGGGCCAGCAGCTCCTGCCCGCTCTCGCTCAATCGTGCGCTCCCGCTTTGGTAGAAGATGCCGTTCTTGTCTTCAATAATCTCAATGCGCAATCCCTCGGGCGTAATGGTCATCTCGATCTGCTTTGAAAGCTGCTCCAGGTCTTTTTTGGCCTTGATCTCCTGTTCCAGTTTCTCTTTCAGCTTTTGCATGTTGTCGCCGGTGCCCACCGTAACCGATTCGCCGGTTCCGCTCATGGTGGTGCCCAGCAGGCTGCCAGTCCCCTTGGGGTCGTTGAAGTAGCCCGCCACAGCCTTCTTCACCTTGTCGCTTGAGCCCATCAGCCACAGCACGATGAAGAGAGACATCATGGCGGTCACAAAGTCGGCATATGCCACCTTCCATGCGCCGCCATGATGGCCGCCGTGGCCGCCATTTCGCTTGATGACGATAATGGGCTGACTCTTGCCGGTCGCCATAATCCCAGACTCCTCCGTAAATAGCCGGCACGTCCTACGCCGCGACTGCCTCTGCCACTATCCCGCCGGTTTTGCAGCTCTTTTCCATTTCGTCGAATGTGGGCCGTACATGTGCGGGAATCGCGCGGCGGCCCATTTCGATGGCAATCATCGGCGCCGATCCCTTCAAAAAGGACAACATGAGCACCCGCAGTACGTGCAGATATTCGTTGTGCGCGTCGGCGGTCTTGCTCATGTTCGAACTGAGAGGACCGACCACGCCGTAACAGGCCAGAATGCCGAGAAAAGTTCCCACCAGTGCAGCAGCCACCTTTTCGCCGATCTCTTCCGGCGGTCCGCCGAGCGAGCCCATGGTAATCACCACTCCCAGAACCGCGGCCACAATGCCCAGTCCGGGCAACGCGTCGGCTACAGTGCTCAGTGAGGCAATCGGCTGCGACGCCTCGTTGTGATGCACTTCCATGTCCAACTCCATCATCTGGTCCATGTCGAAAGGCTCAACACCGCCAGTGATGGCCATGCGCAGTGTGTCGCACACAAAGTCCCTCGCGTGATGATCGGCCAGGAACTCCGGATAATTCTTGAAGATCAGGCTCTCCTCAGGCTTTTCCACGTCCATCTCCACGCTGAGCAAGCCCTCTTTCCTGACCTTGTTCAGAAACTGGTACATCATCTTCAATGTGTTCAAATAACGCTCTTTCCCAAAAGGCGAGCCTTTCAAGATCCCCGTCAGCCCGCCAACCACTCCCTTGATGATGTGCATTGGATTGGCCGTGAGCAGAGTGCCCGTCGCAGCACCGCCCAGGATCAGCAACTCTGCCGGCTGCAGCAGCACGCCGATATGGCCCTTCTCCATCAGGAAGCCGCCAATCACCGACACCAGCACCAGGACGATACCTAGGATGGCGAACATGGCTGCCTCCTCATTGCCGGAGTAATGTGGTTTCCGCCCGCATGCACGCTCGAAAGCATTGCCGCCCGGGCGCGTTCAAGCAGTTGCGCCAGGCTCTCGCCCTGTTCCGCCTGTGCCGCGCCGATGCTGACCGTAAGCGAAACCCGGTCACCCCACCACCGGAACTCCGTTGTTCTGGCTAGTCCGGCCAGTGTCTGGGCATGGGCTGCCAGGCTTTCGGCGGTGCGCTCGTGCGAAAGCACCAGAAACTCATCTTCGCCCCACTGCCCCATCTCCTCAGCTGGCTTGAGTCCGTTGGTCAGCGTTCTCGCTACCTTCTCGAACATCGCTTCGCACGCTCTGGCGCCGTGGGTGCCGCGCATCTCGTGCGCCTGGTCGACCGTGATCCACAAGACTCCAAGCGGCGTTTCCCCGCGTACAAAGTCTTCGTACTCCGCCTCCAGTCGCTCTTCGAGTTCCGCCTGGCTTTGTCCCATGCGGGCGTCTGCGCCGGTTTCACCATGAGGCAAAGCATCCAGGCTCTCTGAGGGATGAAAAACCACCCCTGCGCCGATGCACCCGCCTAGCTCGTCTCGCAGCACCAGAATCCTAGCCACCGCAGGCAAATCATGGCCCAGCCGATGGTGAATGTGAACCAGCGAACCGCTGCCCGGCTTTAGCTCCCCGCTTGTCTGGTGAACCCATTGGCGTGTACCGCCTACGATCAGCGTTTCCAGCACTTCGCGAACCGGCCGCCCTAGCAAATCCGGGCCTCTGTGCCCAGTAATTGCCTCCGCAGCCTGATTCCAAAATGCCAATCGTCCCTCGATGCCGGCCAGGGCAATGCCCTCGGGAAGACTATCGAGGGCGCCTTCGAGCAGCTCTGTTCGATCGGCCATCCCAACCCCTTCACTCCTTTCATCGGCAGCGGGAAGGCCAACTTCATTGCACTGCGACTACTGAAAAGGTTGGAATGTTCTCACGAATAGGAGAGGTCTTATTCGCGTAGGAGAGGTCTTATTCGCGCCAGGGAGTGGCTCGTTGAAGCGCGGTGACGATTTCATCCGTCACGCGCAACTTGACTTTTAATAAGCAGAATCTTGGGGCAAAAGGGGAAGTGGGTTATAGCAGTCTCGGAATTGGTGTAGACCGAAAGAATCAACTTAAGTGGCTTCTTCATCAAGGAGAAGCCATCTTGCACAGCTTCAAAAACGCCTATATGTATTCCAAAAATGCTCTAGTTCGTGCGGGGTGCGGAGTCTTCGGCTTTTGCAGAGCCCCCGATGGGCAGGCGCACAATGAACCGCGTATTTTCAGGCTGGGATTCAACTTCGATTTTTCCGCCGAACTTTTGAGTCACGATACGGTTTACGATCTCCAGGCCGAGTCCCGTGCCCGAACCCTGCGGCTTGGTGGTAAAGAAGGCCTCGAAGATGTGCGGCAGCACCTCGGCCGGAATCCCCGGGCCGTGATCCGTGATGCCGATCGTCAGCCAACCCGGCTCGGTCCACGTTGAAATCTCGATTCGCCCACCCTCCGGGGAAGCATCGACGGCGTTGTCGATCAGGTTGGTCCACACCTGGCTCAGCGCTGAGCCGCGCGTCTGGATGGTGGACGGCGAAGCCTCGAATCGCTTTTCCACCGTGATCTGCTTGGTGCGCAGCTTGTGGCCAAGAATGGTGAGCGTACTCTGCAGGCTGTCATGAATATCCAGTTCCCGGGCAGTCGACCGCTCATCGTAGGCGTATTTCTTCACCGCCATCACCAGGTCGGATACGCGCGCAATGCTCTCTTCAATCGCGCACACCAGCGATACGCTGGAAACCAGCGCCTCGAGCCAGTTGAGCGCGTCTGAAAAGGGGCCGGGCTCAAAATGCACTCTTG
This sequence comes from uncultured Occallatibacter sp., assembly GCA_964396795.1. Taxonomy (GTDB): domain Bacteria; phylum Acidobacteriota; class Terriglobia; order Terriglobales; family Acidobacteriaceae; genus Telmatobacter. The sequence goes on from CAYNGB010000028.1 coordinate 10,055, forward strand.
CGCATTCGAGCTCATTGCGGTCGAATCCCATTCCCACCAGTGCCGGAGCAATATTGAAGGCATTCTCCACGCCTGCCGACGTCAACCATTCCGCCATGGCCTCTTCGGCGTCTGCCTGCTCCAGGCTGCTCATCGCTGCCAAGCGGCACCCGTGCATCGTGTGTTCCAGAAAGCCCCTCATGCACTCCACTTGTGCCTGGGTCTTGGGCTTGTCGCTGGAGCGCAGGCTCAGCCGCTGCAACCGCAGCAGGTTTTCGCGCAGTTGCGAGGCCGCCCGCTTGGCCGCCGAGCCAGGATTGTGCAACTCATGCATCAGCCCGGCTGCCATCGTCCCCAGCGAGATCAGCTTCTCGCGATGCAGAGCCTCCACCTGGTGCGCTTGCAGACGTTGCGCAAGGTCTTCCAGCACCACCTTCCGCACCGCCGGACAGCAGGCCATCAGAGACCAGAAACTTTCTTGGCTGAACCTTACTAGCTGGGAATCCCGCACTGCCTGAATGACGAAAGTCGAGTGAGTCTTCCCCGTCAGCAGCGGAACTTCGCCAAACCCATCGCCACCGCGTGCAAACCCGACTGTGGTCTGCGATCCGTCAGACTCCGGCCTATCGGCGCGCACCTCTCCATCGAGTACCACCCAGTAAGAGATGGTCGCCTCCATTAGGTCCACCAACACCGCGCCCGCGCTGGCTGTCACCCGATCCACGGTATCCACTCCGCCCAATTGATCCAGGCTGGTCCCGGCGAAGGGACGAGTCTGGCGTAGTGCTTCGGCAACTTCCCGCAGAGGGATTGACTCAATCGAGATTGTTGGTTGACCCTTGTTCATCTTTCCGTTCTAACCCGTCTGACCAAAGCGGAACCTGGGCTGCGATATCTCCAAGCCGCTGCACTCACGACCGCTCTAAAACCCTGCCAGGTACTGGTGCGCAAACTGCACTGCAATGGAACCCTCGCCCACGGCCGAGGCCACGCGTTTCACTGAGCCATGCCGTACATCGCCGGCCACAAACACGCCTGGCACGCTGGTTTCTAGCAGAAACGGCTCCCTCGGTTCCCGCCACCCCTCAGGCATCTTGCCCTCGCTACGAAGATCGGGGCCTGCCAGCAGGAAGCCCTTCTCGTCGCGCAAAACGCAAGGCGGAAGCCATTCAGCGCCCGGCGCCGCGCCAATAAAAACAAACAGCGACGATGCTTGAACCTTGTATTCGCCGCGCGGACCACGCAGCCGCAGTGCTTCCAACCGTGCTTCCCCCTGGGCCTCCACAACCTGCGTATGAGTTTCCACCACAATATTGGATGTGCGTTCAATCTCATCGATTAAGTATTTCGACATGGTCGCCGACAAGCCCGGCCCGCGCACCAGCATTGTCACCTTGCTGGCAAATTTCGCAAAATGCAGCGCTGCCTGCCCGGCGGAGTTGGCTCCGCCCACCACAAAAACCTCCTCATCCTTGCAAGCGGCGGCCTCCACCAGGGCCGCTCCATAATAGATGCCGCGCCCCGTCAACCTCCCCGCGCCCTCAACCTCCAACTTGCGATATTGGACGCCGAGGGCCAGCAGAACCACATGGCTGGCCACCTCGCGCCCATCCGCCAGTTGCACAAATCTGTATTGGCCATCGATGCGCAGTCCAGTGGCGCGCTGAGTCAGAAACTCCGCGCCAAAGCGCGAAGCCTGGATGTGAGCACGCCGTCCCAGGTCTGCTCCCGTTACTCCCGAAGGAAATCCAAGATAGTTCTCAATCCGCGAAGTCGAGCCCGCTTGTCCGCCCGGTGCTTCCGGCTCGATCACCAGTGTCTTTAGACCCTCGCTGGCTCCATAAACTGCCGCCGCCAGTCCGGCCGGACCGGCGCCCACCACAATCATGTCGTAGAACTCCTGCGCCGCGTGGGTGCTCAGTCCCACCCGGGCAGCCAGAGTGTCCGGATTGGCATCCATCAGCATGCTGCCGTCGGCAAACAGCACCGCAGGAAGCTGCTCCGGCGTCAACTTCCTCTCTTCCAGCAGCTTCTGTGCGTCTTCGTTCGCAGCCACATCCAGCCAGCGATAAGGCACGTGATTGCGCGACAGGAAGTTGCGCAGTCGGTGGTCCTTCAGCGACCAGCGGTTGCCCACAACCCGCAACCCCTCGAACGGTGGCTGGTAGCCGCCTTTCCAGTCATCCAAAAGGTCTGACAGCACGGGATATAGCTTCTCTTCGGGCGGGTCCCAGGGCTTGTTCAGGTAGTAGTGGATACGCGCTGTGTTAATGGCGCGGATAGCTGCTTCGGTATCGGCATAAGCCGTCAGCAGCACCCGCCGCGCCTCCGGGTAGAGGGGGCGCGCCCGTTCCAGAAAATCCACCCCCGTCATCCCCGGCATTCGCTGATCGCTCAAAAGCAGCGCAACCGGCTCCTGCCGTGCCTTCAACTGCTCCAGGGTGTCCAGTGCGGCCTGCCCGCTGGCCGCACGCATTACCCGGTATTCGACCCCATACTGCCTACGCAGGTCCTGTACCACCGCCTCCAGAACGCTCGTGTCATCGTCCACTGCCAGTAAAATCGGCCGCGCCATATGCTCCCAGTTTAGGACTTCCACGTCTCTTGTGAGTAAACACCATGCCGTATTCCTGCCCCAAGGATTTGCGTGACGTCAACGGCATTTAGGCGGTAAGCTGATGGTGGACAGGTTACCTTAGTATGGGTGCCTTTCGATTGGACAATGTGACGAAAGGAATGGGGCTCCCTAATCATTGTCGCAAAACTGAACATTTGCAGAACCGCGCCTCCTCCGGCCGATAAAGCTGCGAGAGGCAAACAGTAGTTGTGTCTGAGTTGCTGGACCCCTCCGAGACGAACATCCTGGCTGGTTCCGGCTCAACATCTTTTGTGGCGTGACAAGTGAGACACACGACATGAACAAAGTGATTCTGGCAGATTCACAGGCGATCTTCCGTGCAGGCACTGCCAAGGTGCTGGCGATGGACGAGGATCTGCGCATTATTGCCCAATGCACGGATATCGACCGCATGATGCATGCTATCACCACCTTTCCCGGCTCCATTGTTCTGTTTGCCGCTTCGCTGCGACCGGATATGGGACGCATGCGCGTGTTGCTCGAGTCATCCGGCAGCCGCGGTATCGTCATTGCCGAAAACAGTGACAGCGCCAACGCATTTCTGCAGCATGGAATTCGTGGCGTGGTGTTTCGCAATGTCACCGGGCAGGCCCTGGTCGAGTGCGTGCGCCGCGTTGCTGCCGGCGACACCTGGACGCCGCCCCAGTTGATGATGCCCGATTCGCCTGAAGAGGACATGGTGGGCACCCGCGTCCGCGACCGTCTGACTCCCAAAGAGATGCGTATCGTGGCCCTCATTGTTCAGGGTTGCAAGAATCGCGAAATTGCCCTCCGCCTCAAGACAACTGAGCAGGTCATCAAGAACTATCTGCGCTCAATTTACGACAAGACCGGGGTCAGCGACCGCCTCGAGCTGGCGCTCTTCACCATCCATCACCGGGTCCTTGCGCAGGCTGCCGCTGAGGTGGGCAACAAACTTGAAGCCGAAAGCCAGGCCGCACCTCCCGCCGTCGCTTAGAGGGTCGGCCTGAATGGATTGTCGTCAGCGGGGTTACAGTTACAATTTCTCCGCCACGGCCTTGGCCTGCGTAAAAAGTAACAGGTAGTCCGCTCCACCGCCCTTGGAGTCGGTCCCGCTCATATTGAATCCGCCGAAGGGGTGAGCGCCCACCATGGCCCCGGTGCACTTGCGGTTCAGGTAGAGATTGCCCACATGAAACTCGCGGCGGGCATGGTTCAGGCGCTCGCGGTCTTGGGTGTAGAGCGCGCCAGTCAGGCCGTATTCGGTGTTGTTGGCCACCGCCAGCCCCTCCTCGTAGCTCTCCACCTTGATCACCGCCAGCACCGGCCCGAAAATCTCCTCCTGGGCCAGAACGGCACGGGGCTGAATGTCCGAGAAAACCGTGGGTTGGAGGAAGAATCCGCCTTCCGGAGTTTCCACCACTCCGCCGCCCGCGACCAGCCGGCCTTCTTTCTTTCCTGTCTCGATGTACCGCAAAATCGAATCCAGTGCAGCCTTATTCACTACCGGGCCCAGGTTGTAGTTCGCCAGGGGGTCGCCTACCGTCAGCGTCGCCACCCGCTCCCGCAGTCTTTCCGTAAATACATCGTAGATAGGAGCTTCGACAATCGCCCGTGAGCAGGCTGAGCACTTTTGCCCGCTGAATCCGAACGCTGAGGCCACCACGCCCTCCACGGCAGCGTCCAGGTCGGCGTCGGCGCAGATCAGAATCGAGTCCTTGCCGCCCATCTCCAGGATGGTGCGTTTGATCCAGATCTGCCCGGGCTGAGTCTTTGCCGCCTGCTCGTGAATGTCGAGTCCCACAGCCTTGGAACCGGTAAAGGCGATAAAGCGGGTCTTTGGGTGCCGCACGATAGCGCTGCCGAAGGTCGCCCCAGACCCCGGGCAGAAGTTCACCACTCCTGAAGGAAGTCCAGCTTCCTCAAGTACTTCAACAAACTTCGCTGCGATGGTGGGTGCGTCGCTGGAGGGCTTCAGAATAACGGTGTTACCTGTGACAATCGAGGCTGCCGTCATGCCCGCCATGATGGCAAAGGGAAAATTCCACGGGGGAATCACTGCGCCCACGCCCAACGGGATGTAGAGCAATTCATCGCGTTCACCGGGGTACTGGATCGGTGTCCTGGCCTCCGCAAGCCGCAGGGCCTCGCGAGAGTAAAACTCAAGAAAATCAATCGTCTCGCCCACATCCGCGTCCGCTTCGGCCCAGTTCTTGCCAACCTCGAAGGTCAGCCACGCGCAAAACTCGAACTTACGCCGGCGGATGATATCTGCCGCACCAAGGAGCAGCGAAACGCGTTCGCTGGCCGGGATCCTGCTCCAAAGCTCAAACGCCCGCAAGGCCGCAGTCATGGCTTGCCCGGCCTGCTCTGCGCCTGCTTTTTGGTGGACGCCAACAACTTGTGCGGGCCGCGCAGGGTTGAGGGAGAGAATTTTGCCCTCGGTTTTGAGACGTTCGCCGTCGATGATCAAGTCGTATTCGCGACCTAGTTGGCTGGCGACCAGGTTCAGAGCCTCCAGCATCTTGCGCGCGTTCTCGGGGGTCTTGAAGTCGGTGAAGGGTTCATTTGAAAACCCGCCCTGGGGCAGGCGTGGCTGGATTGCGGTGGGAAGTGTCACGGTAGCCATAACCACTCGATTGTAAGCCCGTTCGTCAAACCGCGAGCATGTCCACGGCGCATGTACTGGAGAGATCCACATGGCCTATGCGCGTATCTGCCCGCGCGTCCGAAACTAATGCCTGGGATCAGGGTTCGAACTGACCAGCCCCTCCTGCCGCGAACCGGGCTTGCTCTGGCGCCGGTCGCATCGGGAGACGGCATCGCGCACTCGGTGAGGTCTGCGGGAAGATCCCGTAGCCGGTGGCGCCTCGGAAAATGGTTGCGCCTGTGGGCGAGCCTATCCGGGTGACTGTGAGGGAAGATGAAGTCCCGATTCGATTTGCGCGTATTAGACCGTTCCAGCGCTCTCTCGACCCAATCGCCGGCCCAGAGACAGACGACACCCACGATTCGTTTCTGGTTAGTTGCTGCGATGGCCCTGGTGCTGGTGCATCTGGCGAGCGGGCAGCTTCTTGCGCAGCAGGGTTGGCCGCAGCCAAATCCATATGCCTCCCGGCAGACCTACCCGTACAACGGTCAGTACGGAGCGCAACCACAATACGGCTACGCCCAGCCCCAATACCAGCAGCCTCAGTACCAACAGCCTCAGTACCAACAGCCTCAGTACCAACAGCCTCAGTACCAACAGCCTCAGTACCAGCAGCCACAGGATGAGGCGCAACTGCCATTCGAAGATTCAAGCCAACCTTATCCGCAGCCGGGCACGATGCAGGTGCAGCCCCTGAACGCTGACCAGATTGAGCAGCTCGTCGCTCCAATTGCGCTTTATCCTGACGCACTGCTGGCGCAGGTGCTGGCGGCTTCAACTTACCCGGCGCAGGTGGCGGCGGCGGATCAGTGGCTGAGGGTGCAGGGCAGTGCGCCTCCTGAGCAGATTGCCGCCGGAGCAGATGCACAGTCGAACTGGGATCCGAGCATCAAGGCCCTGACGGCCTTTCCCCAGGTGTTGGCGCAGATGGACCGCAATCTCCAGTGGACCACCAGCCTGGGCAATGCCTACTACAACCAGCCGCAGGATGTGATGCAGACCGTCCAGGTGATGCGGCAGCGTGCGGAAAATGCGGGAAACCTGCGCAGTACGCCGCAGGAGCAAGTGAGTAACAATCAGGGTTATATCGATATCAACCCTCCCGATCCGCAGCAGGTCTATGTACCTTCCTACAACCCATGGGATGTGTACGGACAGCCTGTTACGCCCTATCCGGGATTCTCACTGCTCGGGGCTCTGGGCTCGTTTTTCGGTTCCTCCCCGGTGCAATATGGCCTGAGTTTCGCGCTCTCTGCCTTCGAACGCACGCCCTGGGGATTTCTGGGCTGGGGACTCGACTGGCTTACCCACTCCATCCTTTTCAACCACGGCAACTACTATTCGCACAGCACATCGGTGGCCGACTGGGGCTTCCCTCATGGTGGTCCGCGAGGCTATGCCCATGCCTACTCCGAACGGGCGGGGATAGGCCGGTCAGCCGGCAACTACGGCTGGCAGCACGGCAACTACAACCGCGAGGGAAACGGATATGACCGTGCCGGCGGACAGGCATACGCGCGGCCCGAGCAGAGATATGGCGATGCGCGGACGGCAGAAGGATTCAACCGCGGGTCCCAGCCGTACGGCAATGCCTATGGCCGCACCGCGCTCCCCCAGCAGCAGGCTTACAACCACATGCCGGAGGTCTACGGCCGGTCCCAGCAGTATGGCCGTTCCGGCTATGGTTCCGGCACGTACAACCGGCCTACAGAGAGTTACGGCGGCTACGGTAGAGCGTATGGAAGCCCGTCGCAGTCGTATCGACCGCCGGCGAGCAGCTACCGGAGTGAAGACTTTGCAGGGCGGTCAAATGGCTCGTTCGGCAACAACTATGCTCGTCAGGAGCACTCCGGTGGAGGTTTCCATCTGTTTGGCCACGGCGGGTCGCAGAACAACAATTACGGCGGGCGCGCGCCCAAGAGCTATGGCGGCCACGGCTTCGGAGGGTTTGGTGGAGGGAAGGCTCCCAAGGCCCCCAAGGCCAGTCATTTCGGCGGCGGCCACTCCGGTGGCGGAGGCCATTCGGGAGGCGGACATTCCGGTGGCCACGGTGGCGGGGGACACCACCACTAAGCGAGTAGGCAGGTAGCCCACTCATCCCAGTACCAGGGTCTGTGCCCCATCCATTCCACAGTCTCATGAAACTGTGGAATGGATGGGTTAACCGCCTCGGCTGACCAGCCGCTTCCAATCTTTTGCAGAAAATAACCCGCCTAGGCTGCACAATCGAAATGAGGGATAGAGCGGTCAGGGATGGGACCGGTCTATACCGTGGAGGGTACCCACCCCCTCCCCCTCCAAAACCCGTCTTTGGATGGGCGAGATTCCACGCAAAGCTAGAGGAATGAATAGGTTGTAAAATAATCCTATGTACTCATCGGTAAACAGAAACCGCTGATTTTCCCCTGTTTTCGGCCCAAATCGCCTTGGAATCCCCGAAAATGGCGCGGCCGAAGCCGATTTCCTTAAGTTGCCGCCCGCGCCTCCACCGAATCAGCGGGTTTCCGTCAGGGCTTCAGTGTGTTTGCTCATGCGGGCAGTGCGTTCGAGCTTGTCCCAGTTGAAGGGCTTGCCGTCGATGGCGCGCTTGAGGGTCTTGAAGAGCACTATGGAGAAGACCTGGCGATAGGCGAAGCGTTGCAGCCAGATGTGGAAGAGTAGCCACCCGTCGCCCTTGTTCGCGGGGTGGCGTCGCTCCAGGCTGAAAGCGATTGTGGAGGTGACGAAGTCGATCAGCAGGAAAGCGCCGAAGTAGGCCAGTAGCTTTTGCAGGCTGGCCATGGAGGCGGCCTCAGGGTGGTAGTGGCGGTCAATGAAGTAGTTGACGACGCCGTAGACGAATATAAGGTCGATGAAGGGCGACACCAGCGGCAGCAGCATCTGGAAGATGAGGATATTGGGTAGCGCGAATAGGCCCATGGCCTTGTTGCGGATGAATGCGGCCCGGTGTTTCCAGATGGCCTGCAAAATGCCGAAGGACCAGCGGAAGCGTTGCCGCATCAGTCCGCGGGCGTCGATGGGTGCCTCAGTAAAGGCCAGGGCTCGGTCCTCGTAGACCACCTTGAACTTCTGCTCGAGCAGGTTCATGGTCAGGTCGGCGTCTTCCGCAACAGTGTTGATGGGATAACCGCCGGCCTTTTTGACGGGCGCGGTACGCCACGCGCCGATGGCTCCCGGCACAACGGTGACGACGTTGAAGAGGTCGAGAGCGCGGCGCTCGAAGTTCTGGCTGGTGATGTATTCCAGTGCCTGCCAGCGAGTCCACAGGTTAACGCGGTTGCCCACTTTGGCGTTGCCTGCCACGGCGCCGATGGAGGGGTCCTCAAAGTGGGGAAGCAGCTTGGTGATGGCGTCGGCGGCGATGACGGTGTCGGCGTCGATACCGACATAAAATTCCTCGTCGATCACATCGAGCGCATAGTTGAGGGCCGCGGCCTTGCCTCCGTTGGGCTTGGTGAGCACCTTGACGCGGCCGGCGGCGATCTCTGCCGCATAGGCTTCGCGGGCCACTTCGAACGTACGGTCACTGGAGCCGTCGTCGATGACGATCACATGGAGATTCAGATAATCGGAGTTGAGGACGGAGCGGACTGTGCGAACGATGACCTTCTCTTCGTTGTACGCAGGGATGAGTACCGCGACACGAGGATTGAATCCAGGCGAAGCTATACGGTGGGGTCGGCGGAGACGATCGATGATGGCGAAAATGCCCACGAGAATCAGGCGCGAGCACATCAGGATATCGCCGACGAAGAAGAGCATCACGATAATGCGGATGATGATGGAAAGGCTGGAAAAGGCGAGCGAGTCGGGCAGGGCGCGCACCTGCTGCCAGAAGGTGAGCGGCGGCATCACCTCGGCAGTGGTCTTGCCTATCAGCGCAGAGACGGGAACGATGGTGTAGCCATGGGCGCGCAGGGTATCGATGAGGACAGGGAGGGCGGCCACGGTGACTGAGCGGTCGCCGCCTCCGTCATGGAGCAGGATGACGGATCCGCGAAACTGCGGCTTGGTTTTCATCACTTCCAACTGGGCGAGGACGGACTGCGCGATTTCGTCCGGCGTCTTGCGGATGCGCTCATCCCAGTCGTTGGTGTCGATCTTATTGCCTATGATTGTGAATCCATCCTGCTGTATGCGCACGACGGGCGCGGCCTGGTCGTTGGTGTCGGGTTCTTCGTCGACATCGTAAGGAGGGCGAAAGTAAAGCGGCTGCACGCCGAGTTTGCTGGCGAAGAGGCGCTCAGTGAGTTTGACCTCGAGCTCGAGCTGGCGCACCGAGATTTCACTTATGTCTGGATGGGTGTAGGTGTGGTTGCCGATCTCGTTGCCCTCGCGCGCCACGCGCCGCATAAGGCCGATATTTTCCTGGGCCTCTTCGCCGATCATCATGAAGGTGCCGGTGGCGTGCTTCTGCTTGAGGATGTCAAGAATCTTTGGGGTCCATTTTGGATCGGGTCCATCGTCGAAAGAGAGGGCGATCTGGTTAGGATGGTAACCGTAATACTGCACAGTGTAGGTGTGCGGGTAAACGTCCATGTGCTCATCGATGACGAGCTTCTTGCGCGGATCGGGTTCGTCGCTATCGACTTCGACGGAGCGCTTGCCGGACTGGGGTAACCCGGTGACGCGGATAATATCGCCCTCGCCCTCGTTATCTACATCCTGGCCCGGCTGTACTGAGCCCAGATCCTGTAGTGAGTCGGGGTTGCTGGGCCTGTCCCACACATTCCAGACAGAACTGTCCTCCGAACCCAGGCGCCACAGTGCGAAGGTTTGCAGACCCAGTGCTCGGGCGGCTCGCAATTCGTTGAGCACGGTGACGCCGTCAAGGAACCACACCACATGGCGCTGGTTGTTGTCTTCGTCGATGTACTCGAAGTGCGGATTGAGCGAGTTGTAATCCAGATCGAGGTCGGCATCAGCATCGGCAGCACGCTGCCAGGCGTCAGCGACCGGGAGATCTTCAGTATTGAGTACCTCAGGTTTGGGTTTCTTGCGGGCATGGCCGCGTTTAGGCTCCGGGGGAATCGAGAGCGTCCAGTCGTATCCGTAGTTGCCGAGGGCGCACATCAACTTTTCTTTTGGGACGTCCTTCAGCACGCGGTTCAGATTGGCCACGAACCAATCCTGGCTGGCGATAGGTCCGGGGTCGCTGTCCACCTCGTGCTGGTCGTAATTCATGAGTACGATGCCGTCAGAGTTTTCGGCGATGGCCTTCAAAATCTGGTCATCGGTGCCGGCCGCAGTGGTGACGTAGAGGCGCAAATTGCGCGGATGCATGTCGGCATAGAGCTCTTTGATGAAGGTGATGTAGGCCGGGTTGGCGTCATCAGGCAGGCTCTCAAGATCCAGAGAAAGGCCACGATAGGCTGGAAGCGCGGTGAGAAAGCGTAGGATCTGCTGGCGCAGGGACGCGCGGTGCCCTGCGTCGGTCAAGAGGCTGCCCACGCCAGCGTCCCATTTCTGAGCGTTGGAGTTGTAATTGTTCAGGTGGGGAAATACTTCAGTGTCTTCCCTGGCATCCTGGATGACGTGCTTGATCCTGCCCAGGTCGTCTGGATCGTGCACCGTGGCGCCGTCGATCACGGGATACTCGCGATGGCTCTCATTGTCAATCGCCAGTACTACCGGCTTCGACGCACCGACATGAAGCCACTCGGGAAACAACATGTCGATTTGATGAATGTGCTGCTTTAGCGAGGAGTAACTGGCTTCGTCGTAGGGCACGTAATAGGCGGCGCGCAGACCTTCGCCGTTATTAAAGGGGATATCAGAGGGCCTGCGCTCGGTCTTGCGGCGGGTTGGGCGGGGGGGCTTGGCGCCGCGCACTGCCGCCGCGTGATCGGGCAGGGCCTTGTAGTTGTGCCGGAAGGCAGGCAGCAACAACTCCGGAAGAGGCTGGCTGCGCAACACATTGAAGATAAAGGCTGCCAGCACCAACGTGGTAATGACCGCAGTCGCATCCAGGATGCGGCGAAGCCGTTTCCAGCGCTTTCTCTGGGGATCGAAAAAAATCTGCTTGTTGGGCATCGTCTGTCTTGTTTCAGAGCGCTTTCCGAATTCACCCGGCACAAAAATGGCAGCGACGCCTGAGACAACCGGGGAAATTCGGTACCTGCGCGAAAACCGCGGAAACGGTCTACGCTATACAGTACGAATCGTATGGAAGCTGACCTCTTGAGTCAATCGACGGCTATGCGCCCCACGGCTGGCCGGCTGCGTTCGTCAGCGCCGACAGTCTTGGCGCTAGTGGCTGGCGGGCTGCTGCGCATCTGGATGTTCCGGCACTTCTTTGAGGTGAACGGCGACACGCTGATCTACGGCGGCATCGCGAAGAACCTGTTATGGCATGGCCGGTACGCGCTCACGGTGGGTTCGGGAGAAATCTATCCCACCCTGATCCGGCTGCCCGGTTATCCGCTCTTTCTGGCCCTTTGCTTTCGACTGTTTGGAATGGAAAACTACGCTGCGGCGGCATGGGTGCAGATGGCTCTGGAACTGGGCGGCTGCCTCTTGTTGGCTGCCCTGGTGCGGCGCATTGCAACACCCGCCGCGGCGCAATGCGCCCTGTGGCTGGCCGTGCTGTGCCCGTTTACCGCCATTTACTCCGCCAGCCCGTTGACGGAAGCGCCTACGCTTTTCGTCCTGGCGCTGGCTCTGTGGGCAGCCGCGCGATTCCAGGACCGGCCGGGTTGGGGATCGGCGCTGTGGTTCACTTTTGCGGTGTCCTATGCCGCGCTGCTGCGGCCGGATGGAGCGCTTGCTGCCCTGGCCCTGGCTCCAGCCCTGGTCGTGCTCCGGCGGGGGAAGGGGAAGCAGGAGGCCGCGCTTCAGAGGCCGCGCGTGGCCCGCATGGCTCTGGTGTGTCTGTTCCTGGCCCTGGCTCCCTTTGCTGCCTGGACCTGGCGCAATTGGCAGGTCTTCCATGTCTTTGAGCCGCTGGCGCCGCGATACGCCACCGACCCGGGCGAGGACACACATGCGGGCTGGGTGGCCTGGGTCAAGACCTGGTCACTGGACTTTGTTTCCACCTACAACATTTACTGGAATGTGCCGGGGGGGCCACTGGATACTTCGCAACTGCCGAGCCGGGCCTTCGACTCACCAGCGCAGTACGCCGAGACCGCGGCACTGGCGGCCGATTATAACCAGAATGACTGGAACCTGACCCCGGAGATGGATGCGCGTTTTGCCCGGCTGGCAGAGGAACGCAGGGCGGCGCATCCGCTGCGATCCTGGATTTGGCTGCCTCTGGGCCGGGTGACCGATATGTGGCTGCGCCCGCGCGTGGAAAACCTCCCCATCGACCTGGACTGGTGGGTGTATAAGCACCACCACGTCGAGACTCGGTTCAGCTGGGCCTACGCCGGGCTTAATGCTCTGTATCTGCTGCTGGGGCTCGCCGGACTTTGTCTGCGCCCGCGGTTGTGGCCGTGGATGCTGGGCTATATAGTGCTGCGCAGCGCTCTGCTGCTAACCGTGGAGTCTCCGGAGGCGCGTTATACGCTGGAGTGTTTCCCCATGCTGTTTGTGCTGGGAGGGGTGGCGCTGGGCCGAATCTGGGTGAGGATATTCCGGTCGGGGACGGAGATCGGCTAGCTCCACAGTCGAAGATCGCCCTCAGGGACCGCAGCGGAGAACGCGGAATAGGCGCGTAACGAAGCGGGCTCTTTACGTCTCTTAGTCTAGAAATCAAAATCCTACGGTGCGTCGGATTATATGCCCCAATTGATTTCAATTACTGAGCTGGCGGCCGGGAGCTACCGTGGCACCTGCGGTTTCAATCCGCGTCCAGAGCTCTTTGACCCCGTAACCCGTCTTGGCGGAGACCGGCAAAACATCCTCCAACTCCAGTCCCTTCTTCAGCGCCAGCAGATTGCGCGTGCGTTCGTTGCCGCTCAGCCGGTCGATCTTGGTGGCGACTACGGCAAAGTCGCGTCCGGCGTGGCGCAGCCAGTCAATCAACTGGCGATCGCTTTGCTGTGGGGGCACATTCGAATCCACCAGGCACACGCAGAGCTTCAATGTAGTTCGAAGGATAAGGTAAGGCTCGATGAAATCCGGCCAGCCCGCGGAAATCGATTTGGAAATTTTGGCGAAACCGTAGCCAGGCAGGTCGGCAAAGATCAGTTGCGGCCTCTGGCGCTGGTCCCCAAGGGCGAAGAAATTGATGGCTCGGGTGCGTCCAGGCGTTTGCGAGACTTTGGCAGCCTTGTCGCCCACCAGTGCGTTCAGCAGGCTCGACTTACCCACGTTGGAGCGGCCCAGGAAGGCAATCTCCGGTACGCTGGCGGCGGGGAACTGTGCCGCTGCCAGGGCCGAAAGCAGGAATTGGGTGATATAGGGCATAGAAAGTCGAGGATAGCGAACCCGAACGTCATTTGGGTGCTCGGGTTTCGCCTCAGAGACCCGGGTTTTTGTTGAGGTGTCTTACTGCCGAGCGGGCATATTCGAAGGAGCCTCGGCTGGGGGCACGGCGGTTAGCACTTCGGTTTCAGGGGTTGGAATGCTGGGTAAAGGGCTCTCGAGGGCCATCGTCAGCACTTCGTCCATCTGATCTACGAAGTGCAGCTTGATCGAGTTCTTGATGTTATCCGGCAGTTCGGCTACGTCCTTTTCGTTGGCGCGGGGCAGGATGACCTCGAAGATGCCAGCGCGAAGGGCGGCGAGCAGTTTCTCCTTTAGCCCACCGATGGCCAATACTTTGCCGCGCAGCGTGATTTCGCCGGTCATGGCGATGTCGCGCCGGACGGGAATCTTGGCCAGCGCGCTGGCCAGGGCCGTGGCCATGGTGATACCGGCCGAAGGTCCGTCCTTAGGAATGGCGCCTTCGGGGACGTGGAGGTGCAGGTCTACGTTGCGGTAAAACTCGCGACTAAGGCCGAGTACTTGCGCCTTGCCGCGAATGTAGCTGAGCGCGGCCTGCGCCGATTCCTGCATTACGTCGCCGAGCTGGCCGGTGATGGTGAGCTTGCCCTTGCCGTCAAGCACCTGGACTTCGGTGGTCAGGATACTGCCTCCAACCTCGGTCCAAGCTAGGCCAGTGACCAGTCCCACCTCGCTCTTGTCGTGCACCTCGGAATCGCGAAACTTGGCCACGCCAAGGAACTCGTTGATGTTAGCCGCGGTAATCTCTTCCTTGTGCTTGGCGCCCTTCTTCACCACGTGCCGGGCCACTTTGCGGCAGACGTTGCCGATTTCGCGCTCCAGGTTGCGAACCCCAGCTTCGCGCGTGTAGTAGCGGATGATCTCAAGGATTGCGTCGTCGCTGAAGGAGATGTTCTTCTCGCTCAGACCGGTCTGTTCACGCTGCTTCTTGACCAGGTATTGGCGCGCAATCTCCAGCTTCTCCTGCTCCGTGTAGCCCTGCAGGCGGAGAACCTCCATACGGTCCTGGAGCGCGGCGGGAACGGTATGCAGCACATTGGCAGTGGCCACAAAGAGCACCTGCGACAGGTCGTAGTCCACGTCCAGATAGTGGTCCTGGAAGGTGGTGTTCTGTTCCGGGTCCAGAACCTCAAGCAGCGCCGAGGCTGGATCGCCCCTGAAGTCCGAGGCCATCTTGTCCACTTCGTCGAGCAGGAAGACGGGATTCTTGGTTCCTGCGCGCTTCATATGCTGAATAATCTGCCCGGGCAAGGCCCCAATATAAGTCCTGCGATGGCCGCGAATCTCCGCCTCGTCGCGTATGCCGCCTAACGAGAGGCGCACAAACTTGCGCCCTGTGGCCTTGGCTATGGACATTCCAAGCGAGGTTTTGCCCACGCCCGGAGGTCCGACAAAGCAAAGGATGGAGCCCTTGGGATTCTTGACCAACTGGCGAACCGCGAGGAATTCGAGGATGCGCTCCTTGATCTTTTCCAAACCGTAATGGTCGGTATTGAGCACTTTTTCCGCGTAGTCGATGGAGCGGGTCTCTTTGGAGCGCTTCTTCCAGGGCACTGCCAGCAGCCAGTCGATATAGTTACGGCTGACGGTGGACTCGGCCGACATGGGGGGCATGGCTTCAAGCTTCTTGAGCTCCTGAATAGCCTTGTCGAGCACTTCCTTGGGCATGCCGGCGGACTCGATCTTCTTGCGCAACTCATCGAACTCGCTCTTTTCGCCGCGGCCCAATTCCTTTTGAATGGCCTTGATTTTTTCGTTGAGGTAGTACTCCTTCTGAGCGCGCTCCATCTGCCGTTTCACGCGTGACTGAATGTTGCGGTCGAGATCGAGCTTCTCGATTTCGATATCCAACACGTCGGCGATACGAGCCAGGCGCGCGGCTGGATCGAAGATGCCCAGCAGCTCCTGCTTTTCTTCAATACCGAGCTGCAGGTTGGCGGCAATGGTGTCAGAGAGCTTGGAAGGCTCGTCCATGCGCACCGTGGCGATGATGGTCTCGTAATTGAGCGACTGCTGCAGCTTGACGTACTGCTCGAAGAGGCCGGTCACGCGCTGCATGAGCTGATCCACAGCGGGGGTCATTTCAAATTCGGTCTTGCCGGTGCGCACTGTGGCGACAAAGAATCCGTCCTGGTCATTCACCTCGAGCGACTTGGCGCGCTCTACGCCTTCCACCAGCACCTTGATGTTGCCGTCTGGCATTTTGACACTTTGCACGATGTTGCAGATGGAGCCGACCTGGAAGATTTCCTTGGCCTTGGGCTCGTCGATCGAAGCGTCGTGCTGGGTGGCAAGAAAAATCTTGCGGTCGCCATTGAGCGCTTCTTCAAGGGCGCGCACGCTCGAGAGGCGGCCCACCACGAAGGGCGTCATCATGTAGGGAAAGATCACCATGTCCCGGATGGGCATCATGGGCAGCTTACGCGCTTCGGTCTTGTCGCGAGATGCGGTCATAGGGACACCATAAGCATTAGACGCACAAAGACAGCTCCGGCTTCAGAGCTGGCCGGCGGCTCATGTTGGATTGTACCGCGGAAACGGGCGGCGGACGATGTTACGACGGAACGCGAAAAATCCACAAGTATGTAGAGCGTGCCGCGAAACGCTGGGAAATCGCTCTCTTGGTGATTGAAGCTTCGTCTTGCGCGGAGATTGAAGGACTCAGCCCGCCTTTTCCAGCAGACAGGGCGACAAGTCGCGGCGCTCGACCATTTCGCGCGTGATCTCAAGGTCGCGAACGCGCTTATTCGAGGGCAGGTTATACATCAGATCGAGCATCAGCTCCTCAAGAATCATGCGCAGGCCGCGTGCACCCACCTTGCGTGCAAGAGCTTCGCGGGCCACGGCACAGGTGGCTTCCTGGGTAAAGTGCAAGCGGACATTTTCGTATTCCAGAAGGCGCTGATATTGCTTGAGGATGGCATTGCGCGGCTTGGTCAGGATCTCGATCAGAGCTGGTTCGTCCAACTCGTCGAGGATGCCCATGACCGGCAGGCGACCGACGAACTCAGGAATCAGGCCGTACTTGATCAGGTCTTGAGGTTCAGTCCTGCGTAGCAACTCGGTGTCGCGATGGGAGCGGCTGGTCGCTGCATCGGCCTCGGCGTCGACAGCCTTGAAGCCCAGGGCTTTCTTGCCCACGCGACGACCTACCACGCGCTCTAGTCCGACGAAAGCTCCGCCGCAGATGAAGAGAATATTGGTGGTGTCGACGGCGGTGAACTCCTGGTGCGGGTGTTTGCGTCCGCCCTGCGGGGGAACGTTGGCTACGGTGCCTTCGAGAATCTTGAGCAGCGCCTGCTGCACGCCCTCGCCGGAGACGTCCCGGGTGATGGAGGGGTTTTCATCCTTGCGGCCGATCTTGTCGATCTCATCAATATAGATGATGCCTTGCTGAGCGCGGGTCACGTCACCGTCAGCAGCCTGGAGCAGCTTGAGGATGATGTTCTCCACATCCTCGCCCACGTATCCGGCCTCAGTGAGTGTGGTGGCATCCACAATGGCGAAGGGCACATCAAGCATCTTGGCCAGCGTGTGAGCCAGCAGGGTCTTGCCGGAACCGGTGGGACCGATAAGCAGGATGTTCGACTTGGCCAACTCGACTTCGTTGTTGCGCATGCGGTTCATCTGGATGCGCTTGTAATGGTTGTAGACAGCGACTGCGAGTTTCTTCTTGGTCTGGTCCTGGCCGATGACGAAGTCGTCAAGAAAGCTCTTCACCTCCTGCGGCTTGGGCAGGTGGCCGGCGGCGGCAGCGGGATGCGCCTCGCCTCGATCGTCTTCGAGAATCGAATTGCACACCGCTACGCACTCGTCGCAGATGTAGGCGCGGGGGTAGTCGCTGGGCGAGGAGATCAGCTTGGCCACGGCGTCCTGTGACTTGTGACAGAACGAGCAGCGCAGTGCTTCTTCCGGTCCCGTGCGCGTTTTCATTATTCCGCTCCCTTTTTGGACGAGATTTTGAGTTGCGTCCGTTGCTATCCGGACAGTTACGTGCGAGGTCGGTCGATGATTTCGTCGACGATACCGTATTCCTTGGCCTGCTGCGAGTTCATGATAAAGTCCCGCTCTACGTCGCGCTCGATGCGGTCCAACGGCTGGCCGGTATGTTTGGCCATCAAATTGTTTGTGATCTCACGAATGCGGAGAATCTCGCGCGCATGAATGTCGATGTCCGTGGCCTGCCCGCTGAGGCCGCCCATGGAAGGTTGATGAATGAGAATACGCGAGTTGGGAAGGGCAAAGCGCTTGCCCTTGGTGCCCGCCAGCAAGAGGAATGCTCCCATGCTGGCCGCCTGGCCGATGCAGTAGGTGACCACATTGTTCTTGATGAACTGCATGGTGTCGTAAATGGCCAGCCCCGCGGTGATGGAGCCGCCCGGCGAGTTGATATAGAGCTGCACATCCTTTTCCGGGTCTTCGCCGGAGAGGAACAGCATCTGAGCCACGATAAGATTGGCCACCTGATCGTCGATAGGGGTACCAAGAAAGATGATGTTATCGCGGAGCAGACGGGAATAGATGTCGTAGGCGCGCTCGCCCCGGCTCGTCTGCTCAACCACCATGGGAACCAATGCCATTGAGTGTTCTTCCCGTTCTTTCGTTGGGGCCGGTGGCCCCGATGTTTGTAGCCGAATGATCTCGGCTTGGTTCACTGGCCGCGCAGCGTTTTCTGCCGCAATCCGATCTTACGCGGGCAATCTCTCGTACAGCAGGCTGGCAGTCTTTTCGCGTCTCAATTGTTCCCGGATTCTACCGAGTCCCCCGTCCTGCGTCAATCGCGCCCGCAGGGTGTCTACCGGTTCCCTGGACTGCAGAGCAGCCATTTGCAGCTCGTGGTCCATTTCTTCGTCGACTACGGTGATGTTTTCCGCGTCGGCGATGCGCTCAAGCAGGACAAAGGTCTTCACTTCTGCAATCGCGCTTTCCCTCTGTGCAGTACGCAGACGGGCAAAGTCCAGTTTACGCATCTGTTCCGTGTCCATGCCCTGTGCTGCCAGGGCGCGCAAACCACGCTCCAGGCGCGCGTCAATCTGGTCTTGAACCAGCGACTCGGGAACGGGGAACGTGTATCGTTCGGCTAAGGCGGCAAAAAGCTTGTCCTTTGTCTCCGCCTCTACGCTGCGGCGCTTGCGGTTGGTCATGTGCTCACGGACGCGGTTTTGCAACTCATCCAGATTCTCGTAGCTGCCCAATTCTTTGGCGAACTCGTCGTTTAGCTCCGGGACCGTGCGCTTCTTGATGGCCTTGACGGTTACATCGTAGGCCACGGTTTTGCCGGCCAGCTTGGCGTCGGGATATTCGGCTGGATAGATGACCTCGGCCTTGAGTTCCTGGCCGGGCTTGGCTCCCCGCAACACCGCGGTGAAAGCCTCCACCGTTTCCTTGCCCCCAATCTCAACCAAAGCGTCTTCGCCCGTCAACGGGGCAGCGTCCGGCGCGTCCGCCACCAGGCCGTGGTAGGAGATCTCTGCCCAGTCGCCGTCCACCAGGGCACGGTCTTCCTCGACCGGCTCGATGGTGGCGCGAGATTCGCGCAGTTCCGCCAGTTCGTGCTGGAACTCTTCGTCCGTCACTTCCACTGAAGGCTTCTCTATGGTCACACTCTGATATCCCTCGATTGAGAAGTCGGGAACATATTCAAAGACCGCCTTGACATGGAGCGGCTGGCCGTCTTCCACGGTGAGTTCGGTCACCTGGGGCTGGCCGACAGGCTTGACGCCCATGTCACGCACTCCCTGGTTGAATCGCTCCGGCAGCAGGCTGTCAATGACTTCTTTGCGAATGTCCGTGGCAAAGCGGCGGCGAATGACCGTTTCCGGCACTTTGCCGGGGCGAAAGCCTGGGATTCGAGCACGTTTCCGATAAAGATCGACCACCCGGCTGAAGGCTTTGGAGACATCGCCGGCGGGGATATCCAGGATCAACTCGCGGGTACACTCCGGGTTCAGAACCGGACCGTGCTGGTGTTCGTGGCCGTGGTCATGCTCATGCTCCTGATCGTGGCCGTCGTGTGTGTGCGCAGCTTCGTCCGTTTCAGGTGAGGGGGTGTTTTCGAGGGTATCGATAGAACTCAACGTTTTGCCTTCCGGGCGCGTCATGCGCCAAAACGAGCGAAGTACCATAACGGGTTGCCGCCCAAGACAAAGCAACACCGTTTGGCCGGGGAAATGGTCTGTTCTCATGGTAAGAGGGAATGGGGGGATGGTCAAACCGGTTAGCCGGCTTAGGGCCTGTTTCGCACCGCGGAAGTCACGTTACTGCTCAGAGTCCTTGGCCTGGCGTACATAAGGAAGGAACCGGGGATGGGAGGCACCGCAGCGGGCGTAATAAAGGCGAGCTTCACTCAGGCTAAGGGCTCCGTTGACCGTGTGGCGCACATCGCCGGCGTCAGCGTCCTCCTGCCCGTCGTCCTCCCACCAGCAGACGGGGCATAAAGCCATGGCACCTGGTGCCTCCAGCGTCTTGGAACCGCAGCACGGACAGCGAAAGCGGATCGCAACTGTGTCCACACGGAAATTGACGGGATTCTGGGCTTGCGAGTTTACGGTCCGGGACAGAGTATCTCGCAAAGCGATGCACTCAAATCCAAACGTCAGAAACGAAACACAATGCCAGTGCTGAACCGGGCATGAGTGCCTTCAGAGGGTGACTGTGAAGGCGCGCTCAGACGATCGACCTGTACCCTCCAAGCGAAAAAGGGCGCCAGGGGCAGGTCCACACCAAGGCCAAGCGCGTAGGCGAATGTTCCCCCGGAAATGGGGAGGTTGCTGTCGTTGTTCGCAGAATGCTCGCCGCCCAGCAGACCATGGCCGAAGATTTTGATGCCGGCCGCTCCCAAGGTGACACGAGGTCCAAAGAGGACAGTAGTAGTGCGGGGGACGGAAGAGTCCGCTCCGAGCCCGTAATGCGTCACATCTCCTTCAACGCCCAGGAATGGCTTTCTTATTTTGATTTGGCCGGTGGCTTCCCATGCACTCAGACCACCTGCATTGGGGTAAAAAGTATCGTTGCCGGTTCGGCTGTATCCGAAAAAAAGATCGCCTTTGGGGACCTGCGCTTGAGCTGCGGGCGGAAGAGAAAGCAGGACCGAGGGGAAAACGAGGAGGATGCAAGTGTAAGCGAGACGCGGAGGGATCGACATCGATACAATTCCTCTCTGACCGCTATTGACGGCCTCTTGAGTACTGATGGTGGTGCGGCCACACCGGTTGCCCAAGGCGTCAGTGAGGAGTAACACCCAAGTTCATGAAGCCCGGTCAGAGTAGAATCGGGCGCCAGGGGGGAAGCTAAAACTGATGCGCAATTTCTGTTCTTGTCCTGCTCTCCGATTCGCCTATGTGTTTCTTGCGGGATTGTTCGTAATTCAGACCGCATTCTTGCCGGCCCAGGCCCAGCGTGCGCCGCTCAAGGTGGCCATCGTAGGACTCGAGCATGGCCACGTGGAGGGCTTTCTGGGGCAGTTGCCACAGCACCACGACGTGGAGCTGGTTGGGATTGCGGATGCCGACACCAAGCTGTGGGAGAAATACGGAAAGAAGTATTCGCTGCCCGGCACCCTGTTCTTTAAGAGTATGGCGAACATGATCGAGGTGCGCCATCCACAGGCGGTGCTGGTGTACACGTCGGTCGGCGAGCATCGCCACGCTATCGAGATCGCGGCGCAGTACGGCGTATCGGTGATGGTGGAGAAGCCGCTGACCATTTCGCTGGATGATGCGCTGGCAATTCGGCGCTTGGCCCATGAACACCATATCCAGGTACTAGTGAACTACGAAACCACATGGTATGCGAGCAACAAGGCCGCTTACGACGAGGTGGAGAACCAGCGGCTAGGACCGGTGCGCCGGGTGGTGGTTCACGACGGTCACCAGGGCCCGAAGGAGATCGGAGTTCCGCCCGAGTTTCTGGGCTGGCTGACCGATCCGGAGCAGAATGGCGCCGGCGCCCTATACGACTTTGGCTGTTACGGCGTGGACCTTATGACCTGGCTGATGCATGGGGAGACACCGCTGACCGTGACTGCGGTGGCCAATCATGATAAGCCCCAGGTCTACCCCAAAGTGGATGACGATTCCACCATCGTGCTGGCCTACCCCCATGCCCAGGCGGTGATTATGGGCTCGTGGGACTGGCCTTTCAGCCGCAAAGATATGGAAGTCTATGGCGCCAACGGCTACGCCATCACCGTGGGCGCAGACCGGCTGCGCCTTCGCCATGAACATGACGGAGAAGAACAACTGACCAACGCCGCCCCGCTCAGCTCTCCGCAGAACAACTCATTGAGCTATTTGGCGGCAGTGTTGCACGGCGAGTTTGTGCCTAGTGGCGATTTGAGTTCGCTGGATACGAACGTGGTGGTGATGCAAATTCTGGACGCGGCGCGCGAATCGGCGCGCTCTGGGCGAAGCGTGCGGCTGACGAAGTTGGGGAATTAGGCGTATGTGGCGGCCCTGCCGACGCAGGGCCGTCCCGTACAGAAAACTATGGTACGAAGACTCGCAGTCGTACGTGCCACCGGGTGCTTTGGCCGGGCTTCAGGGTTACCATGCCGGTGTCCTTGGAACCCCACTCCTTGCCGAAGGGGTCGGCGAAGTTGAACTGATGCTCGACGGCCACGAACTTCGCGGTGGGAGGCGCGTAGGCCTGGATGGTCTTTATCTCCGGCGAAAGCCCCTCAATCCTGACCCCATACTTTGCAGCGGGGTCGATGATCTGGACGGTGGCTGCGCCGCCCTTCAACGCTAGATCGCTCCAGTTATCGTCATAAAAGTTCTTGGCCAACGGCACGCCACCGGGGGAGCGGAGATCGTATTGCCCCTTGACGGGCACAATCTTTCCAGTGGGAAAGACGTTGTCGTAGTTGTCCACCTCGGCCAGGCTGGAACCGGGTATGTGCAGCCTGACCTGGGTGCGGTCACCCGAGGGCAGGTTGAAGTAAGGATGCCAACCGATCGCGATGGGTTCGGCCTCACCGCCAACGTTCTTAGCCACGATGCTTGCGTCGACCGCGTCAGCCGTGAGCGTTATGGTGACCACCAGATCGGTTTTTGAGAACCAATGGCCGCCAAAGTTGCCGGCATGGATGACGCCTGTCACCTGTTGGCCGCCGGGAACGTCTTTGACGCTGACACCTTCGGTTTTGGATTTAAGGATGAGGCCGTGCATGGCATGACGCTCGGCACCGGGATTATGGCCAATGTTATTGGCCGGCAGAGTCAGGGCGTGACCCTGCCACTCGGTCGCCAGCGTCTTTCCGTCAGCAGATAGCCTGCCGCGAATGCGGTTGGGGTAGGGAACTAGAAAGGCCGCACCGAGCCGGTAGCCAAAGTCGCCGAAGGAGTCATCATCTTGGTCGAGCATCTTCGCGGCGGCGGGCAGGTCGGGCGACGCCAGCACGTCGACATTGCCCTTGCCCGGGAAGTTAGCGGTGACCTGCAGAATCTCCATACCGCGGCCGGGCAGCAGGGTGACGGAGGAGAACTCAGGCTTGGCGCCGCCGGCAGTGCGGGTGAGGGTCACAATTTTCTGTCCGCCAATCTCGGTAATGGCCTGGGCGCGGAGAGCCGCGACGGACAATCCCGCCATCACAACGGGTAGGACAACGGGAAGAACGGCAAAAGTGCGAAAAAGAAGCTTCATCTCAATCCATCCCTGAAGATGCAGTTTGGTTTTCCGGACCTGGCTCTAAAGCGAAGCGGCTTTCGCGGCGCGTGAAAGCGTATTCCAGAAGCGGCCTCATTCTACGCCAGACGGCCCCGGACATGACGCACCAATCCATTAGTTAGTCTGACACGAATGGATTGGTGCGCTCCGACTAAGTTACTCCACATCCGCCCAGTTATCTTCCGGATTGCGGTCAATGAGTTTGCTGTAGGGGTCGATGGCGGCCCGGGTAGGCGGTTCATTCACGATGAACTCAAGCGTGGTGCGCGGCTGAACGCAGCAACCGCGGCTAACGGAAGGGCCTCCACTTTTCATCACAGCCTTTCGGCTCAATTTTTCCGGGCTAACTCAACAGAAGGTAGCGCTACTGCTTAGTGTCCAGCGGGTGCTGTGCATCCTCAAAAAACTGGTTTTGCAGCTTAAGACTGACCTGGTCGGCTTTGATGGCCTTGATTGCGTCGGCAATCTGGCGTGACCATTCCTTCTGGTCGAACGCGCCCAACTCCTTGTTGGCTGCCTCGCCGTTGCCCGCATAGTGATTGGGAAAACGCGCATACCACCAAATGCCGGTGTACACCGAGTCGGGCAGAGGCTGCCGGTTCAGGTCCGCACCCGATTGTTGGGTGGCACGGTCCAGATGCACCAGGTCAGGCCGCGCAATCAGCATGTGCGACGTCTCAGCTTCGCCCGCGTGTTGGTCCATCGGAGTCTTCATGGCCGGACGTCCCGGCACATCCAATTTTGGCAGTCCAAAAACGTAAACCACGTAGTCCCGAGGGGTGGCCAGTTGCGCCTGAGCAAAGAGCGGGAGGAGGGAGTTGTTTCCGCCGTGGCCGTTCACAATGACCACTTTCTTGCAGCCATTGCGCGCCATCTCTTTTACCGTCTCCTGCAGCAGAGTGAGCTGCGTCGACAGGCTGTAGGCAACCGTACCGGGCTGTTGCTGGGCTTCAAAGATCTGGCCGAAGTAGTATTCGGGAAACACGACTGCATATTCCTGCGCCACCGCGTTCATCACCGCGAAGCGAACATCCAGCAAATCCGTGCCCAGGGGTAGATGGGGCCCATGTTTCTCCAGAATGCCGAAAGGCAGTATGCACACACCCTGCGATTGGTGAATCGCCTGGATGAAGTCGGGTCCGGTCAGTTCTTCCCATTTTGCGGGTAGGACGGTCTGCGGCCTGCAGACTTGGGCGATGACCAGAAATAGAAACAGTGAGAGCGAGATGCCGCGTGCCGTGTTCATTGTCTTACCTCCTGGCTCTTGAACACGCGATCATACTCCAGAGATTGCGGGCCAGTCACGGGCCTTTCATGCTTCGGCGACGGAGGAAACACGGAGGTTGAATCATCCGGGCTTTTCGCGTCTACCATGTCCTCACTGCCAGCGCATGGCGCCACGAACGGCCTGCCGGAATGGCGGTTCCAAAAGGGTACTGAATGCCCGTTCTCGAACTGCGATGAAATGAATCGCCGGATCTCCCCGGCCTGGCCTGTACACGAGATTAGGTTCGGAATCACAGGAATACAGAGCAGACCAACGCTGCTGGTTTGTCGCGAAAACGAGAGCCTTGCCTGTGGTCAGGATTCTCAATCTGGATCCTTCACTCTGCTGCATTCCCATGAGAAAGAAGAGTGGGTTGCGGATGGGTAAGAGTTTCCTGGCGGCAGCCGATAAGTCATTCAGCTTGGGTGCTGTCCGGTATTTCATTCCTGCAAAGAGCAACCGGGTTTGAGAGAGATTCGTGCCAACGCAGCAACGAGTCAGTAATGAACCACCTGGTTCTGTGGAGAACACTGGCATGCAAGATGAGGATGTGATTCGTGAATTCCTAGTCGAAAGTCACGAGAACCTTTCGCGCCTGGATCAGGAACTCGTGGAACTAGAGAAGCGCCCGCAGGATGCCGCGCTGCTGGCCAGCATCTTTCGCACCATCCATACCATCAAGGGAACCTGCGGTTTCTTCGCGTTTTCAACGCTGGAGCGGATTACACATGAAGCCGAGAGCCTGCTGAGCCAGTTACGCGACGGCAAGCGAGAACTCACGCCGTCTCTTATATCGCTCATCCTGGAGACCGTTGATGCCACCCGCAAGGTCCTGGCCTGCATCGAGGCCACCGGGGGAGAGGGCACCGACCGCTTTGAGGATATTACCGAACGGCTGCGTCTCGCGGCGCAGTTTCCGGCCGACACTGAAGACTCAAGCTGTTGCGGCGTGGCGTCCGTTTCGTTGATGGAGCCTCGGAGAGTGAACGGCTGTCCTGAAGCCAGCGAAAGGCCGAAGCCCGAAGAGAACGGAGTCAAGTCGTCCGCTGCGGCCGATGCCAATATCCGTGTGGGCGTCGGGCTGCTGGACAAATTGATGGACTTGGTGGGGGAACTGGTGCTTACCCGAAACCAGATCCTGCAGTTCAACACCGAACGGGAAGATGCTGCCCTCAATGCCACGTCGCAGCGCCTGAATCTAATCACCAGCGAGCTGCAGGAGGGCGTGATGAAGACGCGCATGCAGCCTATCGGCATGGTCTGGAACAAGTTGCCGCGCGTGGTCCGCGACATGGCAGTCTCGCTCGGGAAGCAGATCCAGTTGGAAATGGACGGCGCGGATACAGAACTCGACCGAACCATTATCGAAGCCATCAAAGATCCGCTGGTGCACCTGGTTCGCAATTCGTGCGATCACGGTATCGAAGCACCGGAAGCTCGGTCAGAGGCCGGCAAATCACCACAAGGAAGACTTAGCCTTCGCGCATATCACGAAGGCGGGCAAGTCAACATTGAAATTGGCGATGACGGGGCGGGAATTGACGTTGCAGTGGTGAGACAGAAGGCGGTGGAGAAGGGCATTCTGCGCTCAGAGCAGGTGGAAAAGCTGAGCGATCGTGAGGTGCTAAACCTCATCTTCCAGCCTGGGTTTTCGACCGCACGCACGGTAACAAACGTATCTGGCCGCGGGGTGGGCATGGATGTGGTGAAGTCCAACATAGAGAAGATAGGCGGCATTGTCGACATTTTCAGCCGACCCGGCGAAGGCACGACAGTCAAACTAAAAATCCCTCTCACCCTGGCGATTATTCCCGGCTTGGTGGTTACCAGCGGAGGCGAGAGATTTGTCATTCCCCAGGTCAGCCTTCTCGAACTGGTGCGCCTGGAGGGAGGCAATTCAGAAAGGCGCATCGAGCATGTGCACGGGACGCCCGTCTACCGCAGGCGCGGGAGCTTGTTGCCCGTGGCCTACCTCAATCAGGTGTTGGGGCTGACATCGACGAAGCAGACCGAGGCAGTCAGTATGGTCGTTTTGCAGGCAGAAGACCGGCAGTTTGGCCTGGTTGTGGACGGCATTAACGACACCCAGGAAATCGTAGTCAAGCCCCTGGGCAAGCAACTGAAGGGTATCTCTGTGTATGCCGGAGCCACGATCATGGGCGACGGCAAGGTAGCCCTTATCCTCGACGTGCTCGGGATTGGCCAGGGTGCCGGAGTGCTCGCTGAATCCCGGGAGCAGGCTCGCGTCAAGCCGGAACTGAAAGCGCAATCGGGGATCGAACAGCAACGGTTGTTGCTGTTCAGGGCCGGTTCATTTGATCGCTTGGCCGTTCCGCTTGCCCTCGTTGCCAGACTAGAGGAATTTCCTCGCGACATCATCGAGCAGGCTGGCGGATGCCAGGTGGTGCAGTACCGGAACCGCATTCTTCCCCTCGTGCCGCTGCGGGCGGTGTTGGAGCCGGGCATCGAGGACCAGGATCTGATTGTCGACCCGGTGCAGGTGATTGTGTTCAACGACGGCGAACGGAGCGTGGGGATGGTGGTCGACCAGATTCTGGATGTCGCTGAAGAGGTGGTGACGATTCGGCAGAAGTCGTCCCGCAAAGGACTGCTCGGCTCGGGAGTGGTCGGTAAACGAGTCACTGACTTCCTGGATCTGAACCAAGTGATCAACGCGACAACGGAGGCCTGGTTCCAGGGAGCAAGGGAGCCGGCGAGTGGCAAGAGCATCCTTGTCGTGGACACTTCGGCGTTTTCACGAGGCTTGATCTGCAGCAGCCTCGAAATGGCGGGGTATCGGGTTCTGGAGGCCGCGAATCTGGATGAAGCGATACGCAGGTTGGAACAGCAACCGCCAGAGGTAGTGATGGTGGCGCTGGGTCTTCCGGACAATAGCAGCGCCGCTCTAATAGCCGCTCTGCGAGGCAGACCGGAGTGGGAGCGAATTCCGATCCTGGCACTGGCCGATTCGGCCGGGCAAGAAGAGCTGTTCGCAGCCCGGAAGGCAGGCTTTCAGGATTGCCAGATGAAGTTTGACGCAGATGCCATGCTGAGTTCGGTGAGGCGGCTGGTCGCAGGGCAGGTTCCCGCCGCGACTCCGTCGGCTCTTGCCGGAAGGGCGTTGGTGGGCGCGGATGAGGAGAGATAACCGATGACTACCGATATCGCAATCTTGAAACTAGAACAACCGCAGACCAGCGGACAGTTCTCAACATTCTTTGTGTCGGACCTTTTTTTCGGCGTCGATGTTCTTCGCGTTCAGGAAGTACTGCGCTTTCAGCAGATGACCTACGTACCTCGGGCCCCGAAGGTCATCGAGGGGCTAATCAATCTGCGCGGACAGATCGTGACTGCAATTGATCTTCGAAGGCGCCTTGGCCTGCCGCCGCGCGCCGTGGATCAGATGCCGATGAACATGGTGGTCCGAACCGACGACGGCGCGGTGAGCCTGCTGGTCGACGAGATCGGGGACGTGCTGGATATGGATGCGGCGACCTATGAACGACCGCCGGAGAACCTCGATCCTGCGGCGCAGGAGATTATCTGCGGTGTCTACAAGCTGAAGGACAGGCTGCTTCTGGTTCTTGATACAGAGAAAACGGTGGATGTCGCCGTGGCAATAGCGGCGTAGTGCTTGCCAAACGCTGAGGTGCAAGCACATGCATTCGAACAACCGGGCTTTTCGCCGGGATGCAGTGAGGGATTGAGATTGGCTTTCACATTTTTCTTCCGAGACCAGCACGTGCTGGAGAAGGCCGTGGAATACAGCCTTCCAACCTTGGTGGGCCGCAACCATCCCCGCATCTGGGATGCCGGTGCGGCCATGGGCCAGGAACCTTTTACGGTGTCCATCCTGTTTGCCGAGCGGATGGGACATTTCGCATTCAACAATCTCCGCATCGAGGCAACTGACGTGGAGAACACAGGCCAGTTCAGCATGGCGATCGAAGCGGCCGCGTATCCAAGAGAGGAATTGTCACGGCTGCCCCGGGGCATTCTCGAAAAGTACTTCGAAGAGGATGGCAGACCCGGATATCTTCGCGTGATCGACAAGATACGGCGGCGGGTCACCTTTCAATGGCACGATCTTCTCTCGTTTAAGGAGATCGGTAAAGGCTATTCGCTGATCCTATGCAAGAACGTACTCCTCCACTTTCAACCGGGGGAGAGGATCGAAGTGGCGAGGATGTTTCACAGAGCGCTGGCGCCGGGAGGGTTCTTGGCCACGGAACAGACGCAGGAGTTGCCGCCGCAACTCGCGCACTTATTTGAGCGCGTGATTCCCGACGGGCAGTTGTTCCGCAAAGTGGAGAGTGTCGAGTGCGCAGCATGAAGTGAACGGGCTTAGGCGGCGAATAGGCCGCGAGGCCGGGAGCAGGTCCAAAAATCAGGCGCCGGTGGCGGCGCGGCAAAGGCAACTTGAGAACAAGGAGAAAGACAATGACAAGATTAAGCAGTAACGGCCATGGGATTCATTCCAACCGAGACGCGGCCAGCGGCGTCGCCGTTCTGGACCGTCCAGAGATCCACAGGTCAGCCACCCAAGCGAATGACCGGCTGCAGGAGGAAATGCTAAGACTGGTTCAAGCTTCGCAAGAGGGACGACTCACTGAGCGTGCCAATGTGGAGGAGTTCAAGGGAAATGACCGCAAACTGCTGGAGGGTGTAAACAGCATCCTCGACGCGCTCATTGATCCGCTCCGTATCACCGCCCAGTATGTGGATCAGTTCTCGCGGGGCGCCATCCCGGAGAAGATCACCGCTGACTACAAGGGTGACTTCGACATGATCAAGAGCAGCCTGAATGCCTGCATTGATGGTTTCAGCGGATTATTGGAAGCGAATGCCGTTCTGCAGCGGTTGGCAATGAACGATTGCTCAACCAAAGTTCAAGGTTCCTATCAGGGAGTCTTTGCGGATCTCGCCAATGCGGCCAACAGGGTCGAGGAGCACATCACTCACACGGTCCAATTGCTTGAGAGTGTCGCAAGGGCAGACTACAAGGAAGAGTTGGACGGACTGCAGCGGGTGGGCAAACGTTCGGAGAACGATCGACTCGTCCCGGCAGCCATCCTGGCGATGGAGTCCATCGATGCACTGGTACAGGACGCTGCCATGCTTTCGAAAGCTGCCGTGGAAGGGAAGCTTTCTACCCGCGCAGATATCAGCAAGCATCAAGGCGAATTCCGCAAAATTATAGAGGGCGTTAATGCCACGCTGGACGCTGTGATCGGGCCGTTGAACATGTCGGCCGAGTATGTGGACCGCATCTCAAAGGGCGACATTCCGCCGAAGATTACCGACAGCTACAACGGCGACTTCAACGAGATCAAGAACAACTTGAACGGACTAATCGACGTCGTGAATATGCGGAATAAGGATCTGGAGATGTTGATTGGCTCCGCGGTAGCCGGCAAGCTAGCTGTGCGTGGCGACGCCGGCAAATACACCGGCCAGAACGGAAAGCTCATTACGGGAATCAACCAGTTGCTCGACGCCCTAATCGGGCCGTTGAACGTATCGGCGGAGTACGTGGACCGGATCTCCAAGGGTGACATTCCACCGAAGATTACTGACACCTACAACGGCGACTTCAACGAGATCAAGAACAATCTCAATGTTTGCATCGATAACATCAAAGCGTTGGTGACCGAGACCGAAACGTTGATCGAATCGGCAGAGGATGGTAAATTGTCCGCTCGCGCCGACGTCACCAAGCACCAGGGCGACTATCGCAAGATCCTCGAGGGCGTCAACGAGATGCTGGACGCCATCTTGCTGCCCATCGAGGAAAGCAACCGTGTGCTCACTCTGATACGCGGCTGTAACCTCCGCGAAAAAGTCGAAATCGCCTGCAAGGGCGACCACGCCAAGATGAAGGATGCCGTCAACGCGGTCCATGGCTGGTTGACCGACTTGATCGCCTTCATCACCAAGGTCGCCAATGGCGATATGTCGGCCCAGATGGCCAAGGCCTCCGATCAGGACCAGATCCATGAATGGCTGGTTCTGCTCAAGACCAACATTCATGGACTGATTGGCGACACCGACATCCTGGTCAAGGCAGCCGCGGAAGGAAAGCTCGGCACGCGCGCCGACGCAAGCAAACATGTGGGAGATTATCGCAAGATCGTCGAAGGCATCAATAAGACCCTCGAAATGGTTGTCGATCCGTTGAAGGTAGCTGCGCAAAACGCGACCGCGCTGGCCTCCTCGTCTGAAGAACTGACGGCGGTCAGCCAGCAGATGGCAGGCAACGCAGAGGAAACGGCCACGCAGGCCAACGTGGTGGCGGCAGCCAGCGAACAAGTCTCAGCCAATGTCGCCTCTGTAGCTTCAGCTTCCGAGCAGATGCAAGCCTCGATCCGAGAAATCTCAAAGAACGCTAATGAATCGGCGCGTGTGGCGAAGAACGCAGTCAGCGTTGCGCATTCGACAAACGAGACGGTAAAAAAGCTCGGCGAATCCAGCCAGGAAATCGGCAACGTGATCAAGGTGATTACTTCGATCGCACAGCAAACGAATTTACTGGCTCTGAATGCGACCATTGAAGCCGCGCGCGCCGGCGAAGCGGGCAAGGGCTTCGCGGTGGTGGCCAACGAAGTGAAGGAGCTTGCCAAGCAGACCGCCAAGGCTACCGAAGATATCGGGCGGAAGATCGATGCGATCCAGGGTGACACCAAGGGAGCGGTCAAGGCAATTGAGGAGATCAGTACGATCATCAATCAGATCAACGATATTTCCAACAGCATCGCCTCGGCAGTCGAAGAGCAAACGGCGACTACCAATGAAATCGGCCACAGCGTGGCCGAAGCAGCCAAGGGAGTGGGCGACATCTCCAGGAACATTGGCGGTGTGGCACTGGCGGCAAAGAACACCACACAGGGCGCCAGTGATACGCAGAAGGCATCGTTGGAATTAAGCCACATGGCGGCCCAGCTTCAGAAGGTCGTTTCGAGGTTCACATTCTGATCGACTCCAATGGCATGAACGCTACCGGGGGATTGGTAGAAATTTCCCCGGCAGCGTCCCATTGTTCAACTAACGATTACGGGTGAATCGATGGCCAAAGCACTGGTAGTGGATGACTCGAAGACCATTCGAACGATTCTCGCCAGGACCTTGAGGGAAATCGGGTTCGAGGTTCTCGAGGCGGCAAACGGAAGAGAAGCTTTGGAGGTGATCGAAGCCGAAAAGACGACCGTGCCCCTGATTCTTCTGGATTGGGATATGCCCGAGATGAATGGACTGGATCTGCTGAAGCGGTTGCGCGAGACTCCTGAATTCTCTTCGATGGTGGTTGTGATGGTCACCGCTCAAAACGATCTGGACCATATCGGAGAGGCCTTGGAGGCAGGGGCCAACGAGTACGTGATGAAGCCGTTCACCAAGGACGTGCTTGTGGGAAAGCTAGAGCTCACAGGAATCCAGCTTTGAGGAGTTCGACATGGCCGCCGGGGCAAACAGGCGCATGCTGCAAGCAGGAGAGCGAATTCGTGTGTTAGTTGTGGATGACTCCGTCGTTATCCGCCGCTTGGTCACGCACGCTCTGGAGAATGATCGGGATCTTGAGGTTGTTGGGGTGGCGGCAAACGGCTCGATAGCACTGCAACGGATTCCTCAATTCAATCCCGACGTTCTCACTTTGGATATCGAGATGCCGGAGATGGATGGCCTGGAGACGCTGCGACATGTTCGGCGTGTCTATCCTCATCTCCGGGTGATCATGTTCAGCACGCTCACCGAGCGCGGCGCGGCAGTAACCCTGGAAGCGTTGACTCTGGGAGCCGATGACTATGTAACCAAGGCTTCCAATCAAGGGTCGCTCGATGTGTCGATGAACCACCTCCGGGAAGAGCTGATCCCCAAGATTAAACAGTTCTTCCACCTGCCGGGAAAAAGTCGCGCTGCAACCTGTCTGGAAGCAGCGCAGGCTTCAGTTGTAGTGCCGCCCTGGCAAGCGATACCCGCCGTGCCCATCACAAAGGCGCGTCCCAAAGTAGTGGTGATCGGAGTTTCGACGGGAGGCCCCACTGCCCTGGCCACGATTTTGCCGCTTCTTCCAGCAGGGTTTCCCCTGCCTATCCTGGTTGTGCAGCACATGCCAGCCCTCTTCACCCGCCTGCTCGCTGAGCGCCTCTGCACCTCCTGCCGATTGCCAGTGAAGGAGGCGAGCCAGGGCGACCGAGTGGATGCCGGCAGGATTTTGATTGCCCCGGGAGACTTTCACCTGAAAGTGGCTTCAAAGAGCGGCGAAGTGCACGTGAATCTGGATCAGTCGCCGCCTCAGAACTTTTGCCGCCCCGCTGTCGATGCGCTATTTTCCTCGATTGCCGATGTGTATGGCGGCGCAGCTATAGCCGTCATTCTGACTGGTATGGGACATGATGGGTTACGCGGGGTGGAACACCTGAAGGCGAGGGGGGCGAGCATCCTGGCACAGAATGAGGCTTCAAGTGTTGTCTGGGGTATGCCCGGCGCGGTGGTAAATGCGGGTCTCGCGGACTGTGTGTTGCCACTCGACTTGATTGTGCCGGAGATAGTACGCAGGGCGGACTGAATTTTGGGGTGAATTAAGTGCAAAGTCAAACGCCAGTCGCGGAGATCCGCCCGGAGAACTACAGGTTTCTTCAGGAGCATATCTATTCCGAGGTGGGCATCGTGCTCGAAGAGGACAAACACTATCTTTTCGAATGCCGCCTTGCACCGATCGTCCGGCAACTTGGTCTTAATACAATTGACGACCTGTGCGCTTTTCTAAAGGGCGATTGCCAGACGGAAGTTGGCCGCCAAGTGGTAGAGGCGATGACGACTAACGAGACGTACTTCTTCCGCGATCCAGCGCAGTATGAAGCCATACGGACCGTCCTGCTGCCCAGATTAATGGAAGAGCGCCAGCAAACGAAGAAACTACGTTTTTGGTCAGCTGCGGCATCCACCGGGCAAGAAGCCTACAGCTTAGCTATGCTTCTCATTGCCCAAGGATTGAGCGACTGGGACGCTCGGATCCTGGGCACTGACTATTCCTCCCAGGTCTTAGAGCGAGCCCGTTCGGGCAGTTACCAGCAAATCGAAGTGAACAGGGGTCTGCCGGCGACTATGCTGGTGAAGCATTTCCGCCAGTCGGGAGCGGACTGGCAGTTAAGCGAATCGGTGCGCCGGATGGTGAGCTTTGAAACCATTGATCTTCGCAACAGCATGCGTGCTCTGGGGCCTTTCGACCTGGTCTTCTGCCGTAATGTCATGATCTATTTCGACGCCGGAACAAAGAAGAGCATCCTCAAGGAACTCCACAGCACCATGTTTAGAGGCGCCTGGCTCCTGCTTGGAGGCGTTGAGACCGCCTTCGGCGTGGAGGACTGGTTTGAAAGACAAACAGTGAAGAATGCAACCGTCTATGTGGCTCGCTGATGCGGAGGAAAGTGATGGCCTCTGATTGGTTCTGGGGAAAGGACGGGGGGAGCGAAGAATAGCTTCGGGAGGCATTTAGGGCGTAAACCAGGTGATACGAGCACTCGTTGTGAAATCGCTTTGCGCTCCGGGCTTGTACAGCGGAGCCTTCCAGTCTTCGTACTGAACCGAGCCTTGTACCTCGAAGTCCTTCATGATCCGTTTCCGCAAGAAGAGTTCGTACGCGTTCTGAGTCGTTCCTCCCGGGATAAATTCATTAGATGCCTTTGCATTCCGATACGTCAGACTAACCTCGTCCAGCGGGGATAAGTGGTATGTTAACCAAGCCTGCCCTCCCTTGCCCTGCCGTCCCACCCAGTCACCTACTAAGAACCCCTTATTTGTCGGACCTTGCCGCTGAATGGTCTCGTAATAGAGAAATTGACCTGCTTCAACCGACGAACTGACAGTGTCAGTGCTTGCTCCCTCTAGTCTCAGGTCAACGTGCTCGAAGACAGGCAAGTGCGAGAGATAGATCCCGGGATGAATCCCTGAGCGGCGGATCGCGCTTACAGGGCTCACATCGTCGTGCACCAGGGAATCCGTATAAAGAGTTATCCAGCGACGCAGAAAAGGAAGCCGGTAGCTGAAATCAAATGTGCCGAAACGAGCCCCGGGGTCATTGCGCGAAAACTTTTCAGCCGCCGAAACGTTTTGGAAACTGAAGAAGCTTTTGAGAAAAGTGTGGATCGTAATCGGTTCGTGTCCCTCCCCACCCCATATAGTCAGGCGATCAAATCCAAACTCCAGGTTTTCTGTCGGCTTGAAACTGATCTTCTCCATATGAACCCACGGATCATTTGGGTAGGTATGCCCCTTAAGACTGCCCACAAAAAAGTCATAGCGAAAGGGACCTGTAAGACGCGAAAGCAGCGGAACGCGGAAAGGCTCGACTTTATCGATCTGAAAAGCGTAGATGTTCTCCGCGTTGTTGCTCCAAAGCATGGAAGCGCCTCGATCCGGGGCGAGCCAATGATCGTTCTTTCCGAAAGAAAGCTCGTGTCCTATTAGGTGATACGAGAGGCTTGCCTCAACAACGCGGAATAAGCTTGCTGAATCAATCGGCCCCTCAGGAATTGTGTCCTGCAACGGATTGGTGGCAAACGGAATGCCATCAACACTGTTCGACAGAAACGCGGCCAGTGTAGGGGAGTAACCCGCAGCGGTCGGCGCATTCTGATATTCGCCGCGGAAGTACAGTGAAAAGCGTCCCGCCTCGGCCCGGGTACTCGCCCCCGTGTAACTGTTGAAGCCATTTTCGTAGGGGCGGCCGTAGTCATTAATGATGGATTGGCCCAGATGAAAGCTATCTCTCAAAGGCACTCCACCAATACCTCGCAGATCGGCGTACACACTCTCCGGATGAACCTTCGGTTGAAATCGAGGGCTGGTTTGATTGAGATCCAATTGCAATTCCCGAAGTACTGCAGAATAGATGGCGCGAGCCTCGTCATTATTACTGTCGGTCTCGATTTGGTCTGAAGTGCGCTCGAGAATATGTGCGAGGCTAAGCCGGGTCCAAGGACGGATGCCGAAAAACGCGCTGTCGGCGTAGCCCAAAGCGTACAGCCTGTCCATCGCTGGATAGATCCAGCTATCCATGGGCACGTAGGTTGAGCCACGAGGGTCGGCGCCGACTTCAATAGTATTGGGGTCAATGTCAAACTGGGAGCTCTGCGGATGGTTTCCCTGCGCATGAAGAGAGCAACAAAATCCGCTGCACATCGATAAGATGAAGACGATAAGAAAATGTTTCACCGGCAAGTTCACTCCCCCGAGAATGCGCCCTGAGCGACTTCGAACGTCAATTCTGTGAATCATTCTGTTAGGTCAAATCTTTGCTAAATCGTTGGGCGATGTCCCCATTGGTCTTGACTGCGGCCGGCATTGGTACGGAAATCCACATCTAACTCCTGCTGAGGCTTCGCAGTGCATTTGCCGTCCCTCATCCGCAAGGCTCCCGAGGGTGACTTATCGCGGCACTGCCCGACGATGAAGCCAGAAACCACTCCAGGCGTATTGGACCCACCAAGAAGCCGCGACGGGCAATGAAAGCTGCGAAATATCGCGATACAGATGCCAGACATTCACGGCCGAACACAACTTGTTGGCAGACCGACTGCATGACGACAGTCGATAACGAGCCAGATCGGCCGGAAATCGATGCCCAATGTGGCCCTCTCGGATCAGCATAGCCCAGAGGCAGAAGTCTTCAGCGTGATAGGGAGCGATTGGCGGAAACCGAAACTCATGGGTCATCTGGCGATCGATAACCACCGTCAAGCAACCTGTGCCGCGGCGCGTATGCAGGGTACGAATATTCAGTTCATTCGGTCCCGTGACCAACTTCCCCGTTCGGGAACCGTCATGCGAGATATGCCGATAATCGTGGTAAATGAACGCGAACCCTCTTTTAGTCATGTACCCGACACACCTGGAGAGTTTCTCGGGGAGCCATAGATCGTCGGCGTCCAAGAACGCGATGAACCTTCCGCGGGCCGATTCAAGTCCTATGTTGCGTGCCTTCGCGGGGCCTTCATTGTGCGCAGTACGCAACAGGTGAAACCGCGAGTCTTCCCGTACGGCGGCCTCCACAATCGACCCCGAGTTGTCAGTCGATCCATCGTCGACCAGGATATGTTCCCAATCGGTAAGCGTCTGGCTACGCACCGAGTCCAGCGTCTCCGTCAACCAACGGGCAGCGTTATAAACCGGCGTGATGATCGAAACCAGCGGCATGACTCAACCTTTCTGCAGCCACCTCATATAGGTTCGGCAAGGAGACTCTTAGCGAAGTTCATTGATGATTGATGCAAGTCGATCGATGTTGGCCTTGTAATAGAATTTCTCGAGAAACATTCTTCGGCATCCCTCGACATATTTCGAATACTGGCTCCGCATATTCTCGACAATGGAGAGGAGTGACGGAAGGTCGTCGCCCGAATCGACGAATTCTCCCGTCACGCCTTCCCGAACGTACTCTGGAAAGCTGCCTAGGCGGCTGGCGAGTACCGGTGTACCAGCCATGAAGGAGCGAGGCATGACGCCGCTCTGTGTCGAACGTCTATAAACGTTCCAAACGCAAAAACACTGCAGGTAATATTGGTTGATTTCATCGTTTGAAAGCACTCTGCCATGTTCAATTCTGATTTTTCCGTCCCTTACATAACGAAAAAATTCGTCATCGCTCAGCAATTTGCCGAGGTTTTGTCTTGTGGCAATAACAAACGGAATCACACTTCCGTTCTTGATCGCGTACTTGGCGAAGGCCACGAATCTGTCGAAGCCATGCCCTCTACTTACATTTCCGATAAAGCCAAACAGGCGCTTATGACCGACTGCTTCATTGAACTGCTCAGCGTTGATTTCGTCATCGTAAAGAAGCGGCAACGTGTGGACATTGCTGTTGTATTTCTGATAGTTTCGGTCATAATCTACTCGCGCACATGCTGAAGGCACGATCACTCCCGACGACTGTCGGAGAGTTCTGATCGAGAAATAGGCGGAGAACGGAAACCTGGCGATTTGGCGCCATCCTTCTAGACGTAGTTGGCGCCAGTCCCATACGGAAATAGGTTCGTGATATACGTAAAGCACAGCCGTTCCTTGCGCTCGCATGCGGGACGTAAAGAAGGGATTTCGCGGCGAGGAGTTGCAGAAGATTGCGACATCAAATTTCTGGCTGGCACGAGCGATATATTCCTTTGCGCCAGTCACCATTCCGACTGCAGAGAAGCTTCCGAAAGATAGATATCTTTCATCGAGCAGGAAGGTGACCTCATATCCAAGCTCGCGTAGCGATTTCCCGTACGCGATCATGTGCGATATGAACGCAGGTGAGAAATGTAGAGAGAGCACTGCAGCCTTTCTCCCATCGCGCATCCCGTTTGCTCCCTCGTTGATCGCCATTCAATTCCTTTTCGCAAGATTCCTTTATGCGGTTCTTCTAAGCCAATGTCTCTGATGCAGCATTCGAACGATGTTCGCGCTGTAGCAGACGCCACGCCCACACAGTGAATACAACAAGAAGGGTAGCGACGACCAAGGCCGGAATCTTCTCATAGACGTAACCCAGATTCATTCTCGGTGCAAATAATGCGCGAGACAGGCACTCGGCCCAGATTCCAGCGAAAAGTGACCGCGCTCCAATCCACTTCATGAAAGTTCGACAGCTGTAACCGAACAGCGCCGATCCAAACAATGCGGCGAACATTCCGCCGGTCAGGTAAAGTTCGAGAAGATAATTGGAACCCGTGCCAGAAACGAGGCCATTCAAGGAACCGGGGTCATTGACGGTAAGGATGCGGTCTAGTAATGCCGCGGCATCTTTCATGCCGGCCACATCTATCACACATACGCCCAACAGGCCATAGGGAATTATCTTCGCCGTCATGGAGACAAGGAGTGGTGGACAACGGCCGGTCAAGTCGAGGTCGGCATTCTTCTGAAGTAACTGTATAGCGCTGGCACCGCTGGTCAGGAAGGTGACGAACTCGTCCTGTCCGAAGAGATCGTCTCCGCGTGTCATCGCAGGGACAATGACAATTAGAACCGCGAGGACTGCGAGCTGCAAGAAACGCTTGGCAGACATGCGAGTCCAACCACGCGCAACTGCGATGAGCACGGCAGGAACCAACGCCTGCGCCAAGAACCACCGTTGCCAGTGCAGTGAGACAATGAGCCGCGGCAAAGTGACCACCACCGTTGCTGTCAGAACGCGCCGCCATCCTTCTTTGTTCGGGTCAATGGCCCCGAGAAACAGAAACCCGAAGAACAGGTGGGTATATAAGACCGCTTGATACACCCGCGGTATATTTCCTCCCGTTCCATAGACCATGCCTGCTTGCTGGTGTGCGAATTGTACCGCTAGAAGCAGGGAGGGAATACCTAGCAAAAGTATGGCCTTATAGGCGAAGTTTCCACAGGCATCAAGTACGGGTACAGAAAAAAATCGACTCGGGTTGTGCCGCACAGGCGTAAGATAGCCGGCGATGAAAGCGATCACGGCAAGCACGGTTTGCACAAGGGTTTGGTCTTCTACCGGATCTTCAACATGAAGAATTACGCGAAAAATCACACTGGGGAGCCACCAGAACAAGAAGCAGGCGAAAAGAAATGCGACTAGGAAGAACCACTCACCTCGCGCATTATTATCAGAATGGAAAGTGCGAGACCCGCTAGAATTTGCTTGTGCAGGACGATCTGTTCCGGCGAATTCACTAGGGATCGTCATTTCCTAGTCTCCGCTTGAACAGAATCCGGCCGCTGAAGCGGAACTTGGCAATGATCTGGTCCTCCGCAAGAATAGGACCCTTTGCGTCGCGCTCGCTCCACTCTGCATTCCATAAACATCACCCTGAAGTCGGTTGCAGACCTACGGGAGACATTGTGTACTTGGTGTCTCAAGATCCCGCCGTAACAGGTCGTGCATCCCGAAATCTTCTAAAGATGGTCGACGCCCAAATCAGGGCGACTACACCGCCGAGCCCTAAGTAGATGATTGCGATAGCCATGCTGCCCCAGCGCGGCGCCGCTACTAGGATGCACGACAATGTGAGACCAGACACAACTAGGGACTGGACCAAATAGGGCTCGCGTTTGAAAGAACGTAAATAGATCGCCATACTCTGCACTAAAAAACTGCAAACGGCGGCCAAGAGCAACAGGGCAAAGATTGTGGGGCTCTCCATTCGCGCGGCGATCTTCGGTAATAGAGATCGAGTTCCAAGGACAGCAGCAAAGCAGGCTGCTGACAGTAGCAAGATCAACACCAGGGACTGTTTCAATGTCCGCGAAAACAACGCATCGAGCTCGTCAAATTGACCAAATTTGACGAGTCTCCCAAACGGAGCTGCTTTTGGCGTCACCCAGCAAAGAGCAAGAATTGGGATATATCCAACTATGCTGAGGGTGAGCCCCATTTTGCCAGCTTCTAGCGGACCCCGGGAAGCGAATAGTATTGGAGTAAAGACTTGCATCGTGAAATAGGAGCAGATCCAACTAATCGCAATCCTCCACTGGAATGGCCAGATTTCCTCATGCCAGGAAACTACCATGCTCGAAACCGGGAACCGCAGTAGTGAAATTAAGAGGCGGCGACGCCGGACTAGAAAAATCAGACAAGCAGCGATCCATCCCAAATTGACCAACGCACAAGCATAAAGACCATAACCGGATGCGATCGTTGCCCAGGACATCGCCAGCACTACAAAAGCCTGGCACATCCGGAGCCTTGCAACTTGCCGAACCTGATTACATCCTTCAAGAAAAGAACATAGCGGCGTCAACAAAAAGGTTCCAGATACCGCAATCACCGCTGCGATCCAGGGTCCCATCCAGGACACCTGATCCCCTGCGTGCACCTTTCGTGAAAAGAACAGTACCCCCACAGGGAGAAGAACAAACGCGAGAGCCAATGCCGCCCGAAAATACCATCGCACCGTCAGTTGGAGTACAGATGCAAGACGGGATCGAGCGTTGGAGTCACCTTCAATCCGCCCGTCGGGATATATCTTTAGCAGTGCAGACTCATGTGCCGCCAGTTGCAAGATTACAAAGGAAAACCCGAGTTCAAAGACGACCTGAAGCGCTACAAGGCTAAGCAACGTGTAGTAGTAACCCTGCTCGACAGGACTTAGGAACCGAACGATGAGCAGAACAGTGCCAACGCTGCTTACGATGTTCACGAGGCGCCCAACAAATGTGTAAGCGACTGCGCCATCGATTCCCAACATCCTGCGCATCGTCGTTACCACGTTCCAGTGACCTCTTCGATCGCTGCGGACCATGTGCCGGCGTGCCTGTAGTGACGGTGCAAGATTGTAGCGACCTCAGCGATTACTGCGGTCAACAGCGCCAAGGGTAAAGAGAACACCAGTGCTCCCAGCAGAATCCAAATCTTGTAGGCAGGATCAGGGCGATCCGGCGGAACAGCGGGTTCCACGACTTGTATTAAGGATCCCTCCCGCGCCTCGTCCACGCGCGCTCCCTCATACTGACGCATCAAGAGATCTTGAATTGTCTCGTGATATTTCACCTCACGCAAGGCCCGCTCATAGTCCAGGACAGCCTGCGTTACAGTACCTTTGGGCGCGATCAGGTCACCCGTCTTGCGATCACTGGCAGCGTCCATCGCAGCCAACTGGCCTTCCATCCCGGAGGCCTCTTGCTGGGCCCGCTGAAGATCTGGATTTCCTTCGGAGGCAAACTCACGCATGCCCCTGATCTCAATCTGCTTGGCCGCAAGCTGGCCGCGCAACACCGCCGCCGATGCGATCATGCTGCGACCCTGCCCCTGAATATCAATCACACCGGTTCGCTGTTCAGTCTGCTTTAACTCTTCTTCGGCGTGCGTCAGATCGTCGCGAGCGTCGCTCAATTGGCGCTCATAGAAGAGCCGTCGCTGCGACGCTTCAGAGATGGCGAGCGTCGCAGAAAGATGTCGGTATTCTTCCACCCAGGCGTTGGCCATCTCTGCGGCCCGGTTCGGATCTCGATCGGTTACCGAAAGTCGGATGAGCCCATCTTTCAATCCGTTTTCGGCTTTTGTGAGCTTCTCCCAGCGCAAGCGCGCTTTGGACAGGTACTTGCGGTGGTAGACCTTCTGCAGTTGAAAGTGCGCCACAATTGCATCTTCCACGATCCGGCTTTTGAGGAGAGCGACCTGCTGGTCATTGGGATTCTTCATCCCCAGGCCACCTGCCGCCGACGCTACTGCACCCATGGAGCTGAGCTGCGCCATCATCGCAGCTCCCGTGGAACTGGCCTGTTGTTGCGGCGGCAATAGGACCACGGTGGCCGTGTAACGCTTGGGCAATAAAAATGCCAGTCCGATTGCAATCAGGATGATAGCGACCGTAGTGCCCAGCACCAGCCGTTTCCATTTCATCGCCACCCGCACCCACGTCAACAGGGAACTCCTGGGAGTAACTGTCGAATGAACGGAGGGTATTTGTGCTTCTGTTGACACGCTATCCTTCTCCGAGTAGGTAGGATCCTTGTCGCGTGAGCGTGCCTGGCTTCGGCCCTTGCGCGTGCGCTCTCTCTCCTGCGACGGCTGTGCTTTCTCGCTAAACCCGAGCTCCGCTCTCCGAAAGAACGATCCCTTGAAGGCCAAGCCCGCAAACTGGCCAGAACGGCCCTCACGAATTTCAGGTATCAGTTCCGCCAACTTGAAACTGAACTTCCCCTCTACTCTAGGTTTCATGATTGGAAACCATTGTGATAGGGGTCACGCTGAGCAGTCGTGTTTGGCTCATACTCTGTGTCTAGATAATGAAGAAAAATTGTGATTCTTGTCGCGCTCTGAGTCGTCCAGGATTAATCTTGGTCGCCGTAACTATAGTTATTGCTTCATTTACATGTACTCTTCATGCACAATGTCCTGCCGGGAGTGCTCCGGATTCGGCTGGCTGTGGCACCCTATCCCCCTCCTCTTCGCAGTCGCAGGCTTCGCAAGAGTCGCAAGACATGGAGGAATACCCACAGCAGGAACTGCCTAACCCAGGTACCTCCACTGAAGGTCAGACTCGCGAAAATCGTTCTACCGTCGGGAATTACACTGATACCGGAGTAGATCAACGAAGCGCTCAACGCCGCCCTTTCCCATTGCCGCCTGAGCCGCTCACGGAATTTCAGAAATTTGTTGCTGTCTCGACTGGGCTGACACTTCCTATCTACGGAGCGGATTTTTTCAAATCAATACCCTCATCATTTGGACCCCTCGATCATGGCCCCGCACCGGGAGAAATGATCATCGGCGTCGATGATGAACTACGGATCAGGGTCTGGGGCCAAGTTAATTTCAGTGCTAATGTGCGTGTTAGCCGCGAAGGCGAGATTTATATTCCCAAGGTTGGCGCGGTGCATGTGGCTGGATTGCCGTTCTCCGAGGTTTCCGCCCACTTGCGGAGCGTGATGGCGCGAGTCTATCGCAATTTCGAGATGAGCGTCGACGTGGGCGAGATTCACTCGGTACAGATCTACGTAACAGGTCTCGCGCGCCAGCCCGGTGAATACACAGTCAGCGCGCTTAGTACGCTTGTCGATGCTGTCTTCGCCAGCGGCGGACCCTCCGCTGCTGGCTCGATGCGACACGTCCTCTTGAAACGCTCGGGCAAGGTAGTCACAGATTT
This sequence comes from uncultured Occallatibacter sp., assembly GCA_964396795.1. Taxonomy (GTDB): domain Bacteria; phylum Acidobacteriota; class Terriglobia; order Terriglobales; family Acidobacteriaceae; genus Telmatobacter. The sequence continues at coordinate 53,191 of CAYNGB010000028.1, forward strand.
TGATCTTTATGCGCTGCTGGTGAGCGGTGACAAGACAGGCGATACACAATTGCAGTCCGGTGACGTTCTTTACATTCCACCAGCTGGGCCGCAAGTTGCGATACTCGGCAGCGTGGGTCAAGTCGGCATCTACGAGTTACGTGGTAAAGAATCCATCGACAAGATGCTCGACGCGGCTGGCGGCAAAACGGCGATTGCTTCCGGTGCGCGCTTGTCATTGGAACGGATAGAAGATCACTCGCGGCGCCGCGCTTTTGATTTGGCTACCGATCCAGAAGGGCTAGCAACTCTGCTGGCTGGCGGCGACATCGTGCGCATCAATCCCATCATTTCCAGTTACAGCGAAACGGTCACACTGCGTGGAGCGGTCGCGAATCCGGGCCACTTTCGGTGGCATGAGGGCATGCGGCTGAGTGAATTGTTACCCGACAAGGAATCGTTAGCGAAGCGCGATTACTGGTGGCGTCGCACGCAGTTGGGTCTTCCGGCCCCGGAATTTACTCAGTTTGCATCGCCCACCCCATCAAGTTTGTATCCCAGCTGGAATCCCGCGTCGCCCTGGAATTCAACGTCGGCTCCGAATCCTGGCTGGATGCCGAATTCTGCGCCAATGCCAAGTTCAATGTCGGTTCCGAACTCGATGCGATCTCCGAATTCAATGACGCCTCTCGACTCAACTTCGAATCCGGCTCAAGCCTGGTCTTCGAACCAGAACCCGAATTCAACTTCGAACCCGAACTCCTATCCCAATTCCCAACCAAATTCTAATTCCGATCTAAGCTCGACTCCTGCACAAAAACTGGCGGCTGTCGAAAGTCCCGCGATTCAAACAAATTGGAATTACGCTGTGATCGAGCGGCTCAATCCATCTACTATGAAGACCTCGCTGATCCCTTTCAGCCTGGGCAAATTGGTGCTCGATCATGATATGTCGCAGGATCTTGAGTTGATGCCTGGCGACGTGGTCACTATATTCACACAAGCAGACATCCAGATACCGGTCAATGAGCAGACGAAATATATCACTCTCGAAGGTGAGTTTGTGCATCCTGGCGTCTACAGCGTTTCCGCCGGTGAAACACTGCGATCCGTCATCGACCGAGCGGGAGGTCTGACCAAAGATGCCTATCTTTATGCCTCCGTCTTCACGCGGAAGAGCACTCAGGTGCTTGAACAGGAACACCTGAACCAATCTGCCGATCAACTCGAACGTCAACTGGTGCGCGATTCCATGCCGTCCGCTGGTGAGGCAAACAGCACAACCACTCAGCAGGCTCTTTCCGTCAACCGTGAATTGATCGCACGTATTCGGAGTGTGCGTGCCAGCGGTCGAATCGTGCTCAACATGGTTCCTCATGGCAATGGCGATTACGAGTTTCCGGATGTGCACCTGGAGGATGGAGACCGGCTGGTAGTACCCTTCATGCCGCAGACGGTTCAGGTGCTTGGCGCAGTGTTCAACCCGCACGCGTTTGTGTTCCATCAGGGTGCTAGAGCAGGTGAATACCTTCGTCTCGCGGGAGGCCCCAGCCGGGAAGCCGATCGCAGACGCGTCTACATTTTGAGGGCGGACGGGACGGTCTCGGGCCAAAATGCAAATTCCTCATTGCTTTGGCGCGGTTTTAGTGATTTGCGCCTTCACCCTGGCGACAGCATTGTGGTACCGGAAAAGACCATGCGTCCCTCCAATCTTACTCAAGCTTTAGCATGGGCCCAGGCTTTCTCCGCAATTTCCACACTTGCGGTTGAAGCTGTCGTGCTGACTCATTAGTATGGAGGGCGGCGGAGCTATCGCGAATTTTTTCAGGACTAATGGATGGTATGCTGTCGATCTAATTAACCGCGAGACTTAGATATAAGGTACCGGCTGACGATTAGCGCTGCGGAAGAGAGTTATATCGCTGAATGCCCTTGCTGGTCGCATTCCAAAGTGAAGATAGGCACAACCCATGCCTTAGTCACACTACAACGTTCACGTGCAGTAACTATCTGGCTAGCGGGTGTTGGCGATATTATGCTCATCGAGCGCGGAGCGTCGTGATCTATCTCTAAGTCTTCCAAAGGCGGAACCTTGTAGGGAAGGGTTAGGGAAAAGTTTCAATGCTTGCCGATTTTCTTAGAAATAGTTCCAAAATGGAAGGTTGAGCTTCTAAGTAGACCTAACTTGTCCTCCATGATCGACGTCCGAATTGGAAGGACTTTTCTTTGACTAGGGAGTCTATAGACTCTATACTGTCTGCAATACAAAAATCTGAGAGTCCCGGTGTGGTCCAGGTATTGGCCCTGGGGGGGAAGGTTTCTGTTGGAACACGAATCCTGTCTTTCTGATATTGCTCATCTCAGTGATTTGTCTTCTCATGCTTCTCACTGCAAGCGCACCATGCCCGTTTCGTTCGATGGGTGCTTAAACACCCCTCCTGCGAGCCGTTGGATCGTCTCGCGTACCAGACGCATTTTGGATATCGTCGTCGCCTTCTCAGTTTTGCTCGTGTTTGGGTTACCGATGATGCTCATTGCTTTGGGCGTTCGAATTACCTCGAGAGGGAAGGCGCTTTTTTCCCAAGATCGGGTGGGATTGGGCGGTCGCCTCTTCCGGATCTACAAGTTTCGCAGCATGACCGAAGATCGGGGAGTGAATGCGGGTCCAGGTCTTACGATGGACGGTGACTTGCGTATAACACCCTTTGGGCGATTCCTGCGGAAATTCAAACTCGACGAACTCCCGCAATTCTACAATGTGCTGCGCGGAGATATGAGCTTGGTTGGCCCTCGGCCCAAGCTTCCTCAATATGCTGAGCTAAGAAATATGCCCTATCGGCCCGGCATCACTGGAGTGGCCACCATCGCATTTCGCTGTGAGGGAGAAATCCTGCGGGGTATCGATACCGATAGCATTGACCTGTTCTACGCAGAGCGGATCAAGCCGCTGAAGGCGCGGCTGGATGCCTGCTACATGTGTAATGCGACTCCATTCTCAGACGTACAAATTGTTGCATCGACGTTTCTTTTCTGCATTATGCCCGCAAAAGGTCCGACTGGCGAACGTGTCGCTCCATCCTTTCCAATCTATATAAGAGCGGGAGATATGGTGAGCCCCAAAGCGCCGCAGGTGCGGAGTTCTGCTGAAGGCTAGAGTCCACTGGAGATGCCTGCAGTCCGGTTAAACGCGGCGCTCCAGACAGGGGCCGTCATTCCTGCGGGCAAAACAGGCGCACCGGATAAAGTGTGGACAGGTCTCGCTGACATAACGGCCTCCTCTGGCTATAATGGGGAGCGAAGCGGGAGTAGTTCAGTGGCAGAACGTCAGCTTCCCAAGCTGAATGTCGCCGG
>CAYNGB010000029.1:0-56048 GCA_964396795.1 uncultured Occallatibacter sp.
AACCGCTCATTCCCTCATTTCGATTGTGCGACCTCGGCGGGTTATTTTCTGCAAACTGGCTTGGCATGGCGGGTGAGCGGGCGGGGTCAACCCACCCTTTCTTCGATGAAACTGTAGGACCCATGGACACCCGCCGAAGAGGAGTGTCTGTGATGGGGATGATATCCATCCCGCCCTAGCGGAGCTAGGACGGGGCACCCCGATTTGTGGTCGGGCTAGGCCGGGCCACCCGCCGATTACGCCCAACTACGGCTCGTACAGCCTGAGCTCGTGACGTGCCTCTCACTTCGGCGCAGGGGGCAATGGTACCCTCTTCGATGCACGAATACCCATCACGACCGCAAACAAAGCGCAGATTAAAGAGAGAAGGGCCAGAAACAAAATCATCCAATAAGCATCGCTTCTGAGTGCATAGTGTTCCCTGATTGCTAATACTGCAATCATTGCCGACAGTACGAAGGGCAATATCCAAGAGACGCGATGTCGGCGTTCATAAAATGCAAATGGAACCAGGGAGATTCCGAGTAAGACATAGATAGATGTGAACACAGGCGCACGCACTATTGGATGTTCGCCCAAAAAGCAAGGCAGTATCATTATGATCGCAAGTACAATAGCGTCCACATTTGACCGTGTCATTTAACGAACCTCCAGCAAGAGATGATGAGCCTAAATCGATTCGGGCCGTCATCACCAAGCAGCCCAAATCACACCTGTAGTGCACACAGCGAGTGTTCCAAGGTAGTTGAAAATAAACTCATTCTCGGAAATATTGCTGTTCGGTTCTAATGCGTGACCGACCAAAAAGTAGAGTTGACCGATTGCATAGCCGCAAGCGGCGATTGCCGGTGCTGCTCGCACAACCCTCTGTAAAAGTGTGACCTCCTCTTCCTCTTCCTCCCGCCCGCGCGGATCGATCATATTCACCGGATCACCGCCTGCATAAAGATACTTATGAAGCGAAACTGGATCGATCTGCTTGCCGTCTTCCGGATCGCGGGATAAGAACCTACCTGTTGCCGGATTGTAGTATCTGGCGCGCAGATAATACAGGCCCAAGTCTGAGTCGTATTGTTCGGCGCGATAGCTGCCGGTACGACGGGACGACGCGCTGGCGTGATATGTGCAGGCGGTCGTCGTACGTGTGGGCTCTTCCCGTCGTAAGCATAGCGCGCTCTTTCACTTGTTTTGGTTTTTAGCTCCTTTCAAAAGCCCAACTTGCCTATAGGTTGCGGAGCAAGCTAGGACGAGAACCGTAACAAACGAAATCGATTGGATGACGAGGTCAATTGTCCACGGAGCCTGACCCCTACAAAGTAGGTTCGGCACTGTGCGGGATGCCAGCATGATCGCCAAGAGCCAGACAATGGCGAGGCCCATCCGCCGATCGATAGGCTTCTTAGAAAAAACGAGCATTCCGAATGCCAGTATCATGACGCCAGCCGCAGCGGAATACCCGACGTACTGCAGAATTACGCGATGATCCGAACCGATGCAATCTATAAGCATGAATGCTCCATTCATTCAGTACGTGCAGGCAACTCCGGCGAGTACGGCTGATAGTCCAGCAAATGAATTCACCAAGTCTGCTGCGGTGCCATGCACGTATGTCGAGTCGTACCAGAGAAATCCAGAGAGCGCAGTGAAAAACAAGCATTCTTCCTTTTTTGTGACTTCGTATTGAACGACAGAGTTTATCAGTCCTCTGACATAACCGATGACAGCACCGCGTCCTGTCGGGTCGCTTGCGTTCACAGGATCGCCGGCAGAGTAGAGGTACTTGTGCAGTTCATTGGGAGATCGCAGACTTTGATCGTCGGGATCCCTGCTCATGAATCGGCCACTGAGCGGGTTGTAGTACCGCGCGCGGAGGTAATAGAGGCCGAGGTCGGGGTCGTATTGTTCGCCGCGGTAGTACGATGGGCTGCGCGACACTTGGCCGAATGCACATGTAGCGGCGGTCGTCATAGGCGTAGACCTCGAATCGTAGTGGTATCCCCGGTCCCCAAAAGCGAGGGACCGGGGGCACCCTCATTGTGCTTTGGACGGGGCATTGGGACCAGGGCCATCCGCCCAGCTCATTCCTCCGTCGGGGCTGGGCCTTCCGCTGATTTCGGAGTACGGATAGCTTCCTCGATCGCGACCAGTCCGCATATCATGCAAAAGGGGACTTCGATCCAAAGCACCAAATGCGATCCTCCACCCGGTTTTAAATACTCCCTGATGGCGTGCAACGCACTAGCTAGAGTGGCGAGGCCTGGCAGCAACCACCTCAGCCGGCTCCAAGAGCGTAATAGCATCGCTGCGATGACGGAAGAATCGAGCGCGGTATTGAGCAGGAGGAGGGCGGGATGTGTGTTGTGAGGGACGTCCAAGAGCGCCGGCGGCAGCAGGAACACCAACACAACGAAAGCTCCTCGAAGTAGACGTTCGTTCGATTCGCGCATATTAGAGAAGTCCATAAAACTTGGCCGCACCTAGATAGGCACTCCCACAAGCGAACGCCGTGCCAAATACCCCTTTGGCCAAGGCAAACTGCGAGACATACTTGTGGCCCGGGAGCTGGTAAATGTTGTCCAAGGCATCGCCAATCAAGCTGTAAAGCCCGTAGATGGCTAAACCACACGTCTTCGCCGCAATAACCGCGGGTAAAACTCGTTTGACGTAGACGACAACCTGTTCGACTAAGGTATCGCGCCCGCTTGGATCAAGCGCGTCCACCGGATCGCCATTCGCATAGAGATATTTGTGCAGTGATACCGGAACCGTTGGATCGCCATCCTCCGGGTCTCTGGACATGAACCGGCCCGTGATTGGGTTGTAGTACCGCGCCCTCAGGTAGTAGAGGCCGAGGTCGCTGTCAAGATACTCCCCACGATAGAGGTACGAATTCGGCGTGGAACCAGTTGAATTGATCTTGTTTCCGAAGGCGTCATATTCGTAGCTGTCGGTGATTGCGCCTGCAGAATTCGTCAACTGCCGCACATTTCCGCCGCCGTCATACCCGTAGAAACTCGGTGTCCAGGTGTTCGAGATGACCTGGTCCTGGCTGATGCGCTGCAACCCGTAGGTATAGGTTCGCGACACTGCCCCGTTGGTCAGTTCCTCGACCACCTGCGGATAGCCCGTTGGGTTTAAGTCGTCCACCAGATAAGTCGTCGTGCCGCTGCTGGCGATCTTCTTCACGCGGTTGCCGTCGCCGTCATACACCAGGCCAACGGTGCTGCCCATCGAAACCAGATGGTTTTGCGAGTCGTAGGTGAAGGTCTTGCCGCCTGTGGCAAGCGTGTTGCCGTTCTGGTCGTAGCTCTCCGAGGAAAGCTCGTCGTCCGCATTGAAACCGAAGCTGCCCGAGGGAACGCCGGACAACGACGAATTCTCCGATTGCCGGTTACCCACCGGATCGAGCCCGTACGCCACCGTCCCATCCTTGTTGTTCGGCGCGTTGGTGATGGATTCGTTCGTCAGCCGGTAGATGCCGTCATAGCTCCAGGTGACCTGGCGGCCACTGTACTCTGACGCGCTGGTGCGGTTGCCCGTCGGTCCCAGTTGGTAGGTATAGCCGGAGACCTGCGATGCCTGGGCGGTAATGCGATTCAGCTCATCATAGGTGTAAATGGACTGGAAGCTGTTGGGATAGGTCGCCGTGGTGACGTTGTTTGCCAGATCGTAGGCATACGTCGTGGTGCCCAGCCGGCTGTCTACCACGTGCTGCAGCCGGTTCAGCGTGTCGTACTCGTAATTGACCGAGACGTTCTGATCCGATGAGATCATGGTCGCCACATGCCCCGCCGCGTCGTAAGTATAGTTCAAGGTGTCTTGTGTGGTTCGAGGTCTCCCATGTCTGAAACTCCAGACATGGGGCACCCGGCACCATCCGCCGCACCAAGGTACTGGCGCTCTCCCAGAGTTCTGTTCACGCTTAAGTCGAAAATGTTCTAGTTCGTCGGCGGCTTTGCCGGTGGGGCAACTGGCGTTGCCGGCGCTGTGGCAGGAGCTGCCGGGGTTGCCGGTGCTGTTGGCGTAGCTGGCGCCGCAGTCGATCCGGGCGCGGCAGGCGTGGCTGGAGCACCCGGGGTGACAGGTACATGACCCGGTGGCAGGGTCATTCCGGGGCGCATGGAACCGCCGCCTGGCATCATGCCGGGATGGTTCTGCGGCATCTGCATTTCTGCCATGTCCACCAGTACGATGTCAAAGATCAGGTCGGCATTGGGAGGAATCACCGGATGCGCGGGGTCCGGGCCCGGCCGGCCGCGCGCGCCATACGCCAGTTGCCAGGGAATAAACAAGCGGCGCGTACCCCCGATCTTCATGCCGTCAAATCCCTGGTCGAAGCCGGGAATCACACGGCCCATGCCCTGAGGAAATCGGATGGGTTGACCCGGAGCCTGCTTGGGCTTCCCGTCGTCACCCATCACCGGCTTACCGTCCTTGTCTACAACCGGGGTAGCGGGATGGTCAAAAGAGGAGTCGAACTTGTGCCCGTCGGCGGCCAGCCAGCCGGTGTAGTGAACGATGTACATCTTGTTGGGCTCGGCCAGTGCGCCGGTGCCGATTTTGGTGTCCTGGTAGCGCAGCGAAAAGGCGCTCTTGATCATGCCGTGTCCAGGTGGCACTCCGGGGGGCAGCTTGACGCCAGACACAGCCGTGGCCGGCTTAGCGGCGGTGGCGGGCTTGGCAGTGGTTGTGGGCTTTGTGGGGGCCTGGGCGATTGCGACGGCGCTGACCGCCGCGAGCAGAATCAAGACGAATGGCTTCATTGCGTACGGGTGCTCCAGTTTGGTTCTCATGGGGAGTGTATCAGCGCTCCCTCTTCAGAGCATAGGCTCTCTCCCTCACGCTACCACCCGCAAAAAACTGGCAACTTTATGAGCCTTTATGTCTTTGGCAGTTACATTGGAGTATGGCCGCCGTCACCTCCCAACTCATTCGTGTTTTTTGGCTTCCCGTGGCCTCATTTTTTGCCGGCATTCTCAACAGCATCGCAGGCGGAGGGTCGTTTCTGTCGCTTCCAGCGCTGTTGGCCAGCAGTTCCGCGGCGGGGGTGGGAGCTGTGACTGCCCAGGCCACCAACACCGTGGCTCTTTGGCCGGGACAGTTGAGCGCACTGGTGGCGTTTCGGACGCAACTTCGCGAGTTCGGCTGGAGGCTGCTACCGCTGGGCGTGGCCTCGGGCGTGGGCGGAGAGATCGGCGGCTGGCTGCTATTGAGAACCGGTAACAGGATGTTTCGCGAGATATTGCCCTGGCTGCTGTTGTTTGCCGCCATCATGTTTGTGCTGAGCTTTCCGCTGGGCCGCTGGCTGCAGACCCTTTCCGGCGGGCAGCGTTACAACACCTGGCTGCTCATCGGCACCGTGGTGGTCAGCGTCTATGTAGGCTACTTCGGTGCGGGCGGCGGATTTCTAGTCATGGCGCTATTCGGCTTTTGCGGTATCCACGACATCCACGAAATGAACGCGCTGAAGGTTGTCACCGCCGTTGTCTCTATCGGCATTCCCGCCCTCACGTTCATTGCCGCGCGCCGGGTGGAATGGCGATTCTGCCTGGAGATGGCAATCCTGGCCGCGCTGGGCGGCTATCTCGGCGCTCACTACAGCCGCACGATTAATCAGCGGGCGATGCGCTGGGCGGTGGCGCTGATTGGCTTTGCGACGGCGGGATATTTCTTCCTGGAAAACCACCTGCGGCATCCCTGAAGCTTCACTCATCGTGACAGCAAACCCGCCAGCAACGCCAGGCGTGGCGCCAGATGCTCCACCACGATGGACTCGTGGCTGGCGTGCGCGCCTTCACCTACGGCGCCCAGTCCGTCCAGTGTGGGAATACCCAGCGCGGAAGTGAAGTTGCCGTCCGAGGCGCCGCCCGTTGCAGCCTCGTCCAGCACAAAGCCCAGTTCCGCGGCCAGTGCCCGCGCCTGGCGGTAGAGCTGCACGGTTCCCCTGGTACGCTCCATCGGCGGACGATTGATGCCTCCGGTTACGTTGAGCGTGCAACGCGGGTCCGCCGGCTTGAGCGCCGCAAACCTGCGCTCAATGCGCGGGCCATCGGCCTTTCGGGCAATGCGGACATCGACCTCCATCCAGGCTTCAGCAGGAATCACATTGGTCTTGTCGCCGCCGCCCACCGCACCCACGCTCACTGTCAGTCCTCGTTTCAGGTCGGTCCAGCCGCTCACTTTATCCACCACCCGGGCCAATTCACGAACGGCACTCGCACCCTTCTCAAAGTCCACTCCCGCATGAGCCGCGACGCCCGCAATCTCGATTCGCCAGTTGCCGGTGCCTTTGCGAGCGGTCTTGCAGGCCAACCCCTGCGCCGGTTCCAGCACATACACGGCGGAGCACTCGGACGCGAGCCGCTCGGTGACAGGCCGCGAAACCGGACTGCCCACCTCCTCATCGCTGGTCAAAAAAAGCACAATCTCCTGCTCCACCATCCCAGCCTCGGTCAGCATTTCCACGGCTGTCAGCGCCAGAGCGACGCCAGCTTTCATATCAAGCGTGCCCGGACCCCACAGGCGCCCTTCACCCAGCCGGCAGGGCATTCGCTTGAGGGTGCCCGGCGGCCAGACAGTGTCCAGATGGCCCAGCAGCAGCACCCGCCCCGACGCGCCGGTTTTGGATCGGGGTCCAAAATGCGCCTCCAGCACATTGCCGAATGCGCTCTGTTTATGCAGCTTCACGCGCCCGCCCAGACCCTTTGCGTGCGCCGCGGCCAACGCCATGCAAGCATCGACAGCGGCCTTGTCGTCAGAGGGAGACTCGGCGAGGACCAGCGTACGAATCAGGTCGACGAGCGCCGATTGTTTGCGCCGGGCCCCGGCAAGCAGGGCGCGCATGGGGACGGGAAGATCGGGAGCAGCGGGCATTGGAGTAGCCTTCGTGTCTCAACTCCAGTTTAGTTGGTAATTTGCAGACGCTGTGGATGGTCGATGAAGCGTATCCACACCTCGTATCCGTGTCCGGAAATGTCACCTGCGGAGAAGATGAACCATGCACGGCAACCGCACTTCAGGTTGCTAAGAAAACAGATGTTAACGTAAGGTTTATGCAACAACTATTTGATTCTACATAACTTAACTTGAAACGTCTCATTGGGACCGGGCCGGTCAAGGTGGCTTGTGGCACGCAAAGTGTGGCAAAAATGCCACATAGCAAGTTTGTTAATTGCCGTCTAGTCTATTCTTTGTGTTCGTTTTCGACAGTGGGAGAAGTTGACTTTGTCGCAACCCGCGCACCTGGAACAGACCATCGCCGAGCCTCTGGAATTCGCGGGGGTAGGCCTTCATTCGGGCGCGCCGGTCACCATGCGTTTGCTGCCCGCACCCGCCGGTTCCGGCATTGTTTTCCGCCGCACCGATCTTGACAACTTTGAGATTCCGGCCGTAGGCCGCAACATTGCCAAAGTCAGTTATGCCACCAGCCTGATGCGTCAGGGCGTGCTCATCTCCACCACCGAACACCTGCTCTCAGCGCTCATTGGAATGGGCGTGGACAACGTGATTGTGGAGTTGGACAACCTGGAGCTACCGATTCTTGACGGCAGCTCTCTGCCCTACGTCGAGGCATTTCTGAGCGTGGGCATCCGCACCCAGCGCCGCCGTCGCGAGTCGATTCGTGTGCTGCGGCCGGTGGAAGTGCGCGAGGGCAACAAATTCATTGGAGTCTACCCCGACTCCGGCTACCGCATCGACTACACCATCGACTTCCCTGCCCCTATCGGCTGGCAACACGCCAGCGTCGATCTGGCCACGGAGACCTATGGAGCGTTTATTGCCCCCGCCCGCACCTTTGGCTACAAGGCCGATGAGCAGCGGCTGCGCGACATGGGCCTGATCCGCGGCGCAAGCTCGGAAAATGCAATCGTCCTGACGCCCAACGGGCCGGAGAATGGGCCCTTGCGCTTCACTGACGAGTGCGTGCGCCACAAGGTGCTGGACCTGATTGGCGATCTGGCCCTGGCAGGGCGGCGCATCGAGGGCCATGTGGTGGCCGAGCGTGCTGGACATGCCATGCACACCGCGCTGGTGTCGCGCCTGATGAAAGACCGTTCAGCGTGGGAGCTGGCCCGCGTGCCGGTGGCAGAAAAGTCTACAGAAGATTCCGAGGCCACACGCCTGCCCGCGGCGGCCATGATCAACCCGGCGCTGATCGGCGCATAGGATTAGAAGACTGCGCCCCGCTCTGGGTCGCGCAAGCCTTCCCGTCTCAAGACTCACGCAAACAGGATGCACATGGGGGCGATCGCAGCAAAACTGTGCCCTTCGCCGGCCAGCTCGCCGGTTTGCGGATGGCGCGCAAAGACGCTGATCACGTTCGAGTCCTGGTTGGCCACCAGCATCCAGCGCTCCGTGGGATCGAGCACAAAATTGCGCGGCGTCTTGCCCCCGCAGCTTGAGCGACCAATGGGCGTGAGCGCGCCCGTCTGCGGATCGGCCTTGAAAGCATAAAGAAAATTATTGTCGCGATTGGCAAAGTAGACGAACCTTCCATCGCGCGTGATCACCGTGTCGCAGGCGCGGGTGGGGCCTTGATAGCCCTGGGGCAGCAGTTCGATGCGCGTTTCGAGAGTCAGGCTGCCGTCGGTCTTATGCCACTCCAGCACATCCACCGTCGAGGCCAGCTCGTTCACGCAGTAGGCGGTGTGGCCGTTGTGGTGGAAGTGAAGCGTGCGTGGGCCGGACCCAGGTCGCGCATGATAGGCGCCCGCCCTGGTGAGCTTGGCGGTGGCCGCATCGAGACGATAGATATGGATCACGTCGCCGCCCAGGTCGTTGATATACGCGAAGCGATTGTCGGGCGAGAAGGAAGCAAAGTGAGCGTGCGCGCTTTTCTGCCGGTCTGTACTGGAGCTGCTGACAGTGTATTGCTCGATCCACACGGCCGGGCTTAGATGGCCGTCGGTGACGCGAAAGCTGGCCGCGCTGCCGCCGCCAAAATCGGCCGAGAGCAGCACATGGCCAGTGTGGTCAAGGCCCACATGACATGTGCCCTTGCTGGCCGAGTTCTGTGCAGAGAGCGGAAGGAGCTCGTTGTTCTTTACGCTGAAGCTGGCCACTTCACCGGTAGGTTTGCTGTTGAAGGTGTCCAACTCGCAAGCGGCGTAGAGATACTCCCGGCCAGGAGAAAAAGTGATCCAGTCCACGCTGGGAATTTTGGCGGCAACTCCCGCGGCGGCCAGTTGACCACTCGCGGAGTCCCAGTCGTAAGCCAGAATACCGTCCGACGTAAACGAGGCAACAAAGACGCGCTGGCGGGCGGCGGCAATGCCCGGTGCAGCGGCAGTGGCAAGCGTGGCGGCAGATGCGGTCAGAAGGAAATCCCTGCGAGAAAGAATATTCATGGCATCAGCGATTGTCGCCGATGAGGCGAGAGGAGCGCCACAGCGCAGTCCACTAAACTGTATGCGGGGGAGCAACGCTTGTCTCACTTCATCAGCTTTGTCCGGATCCCTGCGCTGGCCATTCGCCAGCATCTGCGACCGCTGGCGCCGATGGCCGTTCTGGACGAGGACCTTATACGCATGCGTGTCTGGCCGAATGACATCGACCTTAACATGCACATGAACAACGCGCGCTATCTCAACGTAATGGACTACGCGCGCACTCATCTGCTGGCACGCACCCGCCTGCTTGAACACATCATCCGCTCGCGCTGGCAGCCGCTGGTGGGCGCAGTGTGGATGACCTACCGGCGTTCTCTGCCCTTGTTTTCAACCTTCTCAGTCGCTTCACGGCTGGTTTGCTGGGACGAGCGGTGGTTCTACCTTGAGCAGACCTTTACCGGGCGCGAAGGCCTGGTTGCGCTGGGCTGGGTTAAGGGAACGCTGCGAAACGCCGGTGGCAGCGTCGAGCCCCAGAAGGCGCTGGAGCGCGTGGCGCCCGGCGTGGTCAGCCCGCCCATGCCCGAGGCCTTCGCCACATGGAACGAGCTGACCCGCGAAAAACTGCAAGCCGTCAACTCCTGATGTTACGGCCCCATCCTAAGGCCAGTTTGCGTAATCCATCCTTCCCGGCGTCAGCGATCCAGCGTGAATACCACGTTTACCGTAGTCTCCACTTCTACAGGTTGGCCGTTGAGCAAGTAGGGCCGATAGCGCCACGTCTTTACAGCGTCGAGCGCGGCCTGCTGCAGCATGGACGGGCCGCCCACCGCACGCAGATTCTCAATGGTTCCGATCTTCGAAATGGTGGCTTGCAGAACCACCGTGCCCTGAATCCGCGCCTCCCTTGGAATGGGCGGATACGCGGGCACAGTCTTCTGAATCAACAGACCCGTCATCACGCCGGAAGAGATGTGCACCGGCCCTTTGCTCTCGGGACGTACAACGGGCGGTGTTTTCCCGCCGCGAAAGAACTCGTTATTGCCGCCCGGAATGCCGGAATCGTCGGCAAGGCTCGTGAAACTCCCGGCGGGCTCGCCTTCAGGGCCTTTGTACATTGAAATGTGTTCAGGGATCTTTGACGGCGCGAAGATATGTCCGTCGGATAGTTCGGAGACACCGTGGAACTGGGTCACAGCTTGCCGCGGAGGCGGTTGAGGATGAGACGGAGCCGTGGGCACTTCAAGCAGGATCGCCAAAACCTGGCGCGGCAGCGCTTCGGGATAAATAAGTGGAATCAGGATCAGCGCTAGCAGGATCGATCCGTTGAGAGCGAGCGAAGCGATCATCCAGCGGCGGCTGCGCGTGTGTATTCTGCCTGTGGATTCGAAGGTTGAGTCTTCAAACATGGCCTGCCTCCCCAACATCGATTCAGCCGCGCCGTCTGGGAGGCGGAGACTCGCTGCGGGCGCAAGGAACCGTGCCCGCTCACGTATGCTGGAGCGGGGTCAAGGTCCTCTGCCACCTCGGCGACTTAGCTCTGTCGCCGGAAATCTCGGCACTCCGTTGATCCCAATCGGTACCACTGTGCTTAGGTAGACACCGGGCGCGTTTAAAATGTTCCAGCAACATGAGCTTGCGCGGGCAAGCCTCGTAGCCGGTAAGTTAAACTCCAAAAGACTTACAACCATTCACATTGGAGTTGGCATGAATCTGATTCGCTTGTCGGTCCTTGCGCTTGCCGCGATCCATATCCCATTCGCGCATGCACAGGATGCTGGCGCCGCTCCCAATCCAGCCGCAACGCTGCAATACATTCACTCGGCTTGGGACACGCTCACCCGCTCGGCAACCGACTGCCACTCACTGGTGGACGTTAAAGTAAGCGCAAGCCCGGTGCTCTATCTGCCTGCAGAGATGACGACACCGCCCGAAATTGCCGCACTCGAACAAAAGTGCGGCGTAAAGGTCGCATTGCTCCCGCGCCGCATTGAGAAAATCGGCGATCTTCGCCCTGAAGAACTGCCCGCGGTCGGTCTGCTCTACCTGCCCAATCCCTATGTCGTTCCCGGCGGACGCTTCAACGAGATGTATGGCTGGGACAGCTATTTCATTCTGCTTGGATTGGAAGCCGACCACCGCGAAGCCCTGGCCAAAGGCATCGTGGATAACTTTCTCTTCGAGATTGAGTACTATGGCGCGGTGTTGAATGCCAACCGTACTTACTATCTGACCCGCTCGCAGCCGCCGTTTCTAACTTCAATGATTCGCGCAGTGATTGAGGACCCGGCCAGCTTTCAAGCAACGCCCGCAGGCCGCGCAGAGGCACGGGACTGGCTGGCCCGCGCCTTCTCACTGGGAGAGAAGGATTACTCCACCTGGACGCGGCCGGAACATAAGGCCGGCAGCACCGGGCTAGCCCGGTACTTCGACTATGGGACCGGCCCCGTGCCGGAGATGGCCGACGACAGCACCTACTATCCTGACGTGATCCGCTGGCTGGTTGCGCATCCCCCTACTACGGATCCGAGGGCAGGCAGCGAAGGCTTCCTGGTGAAAGGTTCCGAACATCCAGACGCAGCCGAGGCAGCTCGCCTCAAGCAAATCAGTTGCGACGTGCGCGCAAGCGTAGTGTGCATGCGGGCCTGGGCCGCGGGTTACCGGCTTAGCCGGGATTTCTATCTCGGCGACCGAGCTATGCGCGAGTCTGGCTTCGATCCCAGCTTCCGCTTCGGCCCTTTCTCTGGAGCAACGCATCACTACGCGCCGGTGTGTTTGAACAGCCTGCTCTATCGCTACGAACGCGACATGCAGCACCTGGCCCTGTTGCTGGGCAAGCCGGACGACGCCCTGCGCTGGAAACGCCGCGCTGCAGCGCGCAACGCCGCCATCCAACGCTATCTATGGCAGGCAAAGGAAGGTGTGTTTGCGGACTTCGACTTTATCCGCCATAAATCGTCGAGTTATGCCTATGTTACTTCTCTCTTTCCTTTATGGGCCGGGGTCGCCACGCGTGAACAGGCCAGCCAGGTTGTCGCAAAACTCAATCTGTTTGAGCGCTCCGGAGGGATATCCATGAGCACCTACGAGAGCGGGATGCAGTGGGACGAGCCTTACGGGTGGGCGCCCACCAACTGGATCGCAGTGGCCGGCCTCGATGCCAGCGGCTTTCGCGGGGATGCGCAACGCATCGCGGCAAAATTCGATTCGACCATCGACACGAGCTTTGCCGCCGATGGGACCATTCGCGAGAAGTACAACGTGGTCTCAGGCAATGCCAATGTACATGTAAGCGCCGGCTATATTGAGAATGTGATCGGCTTCGGCTGGACCAACGGGGTATATCTCAAGATGAAGCAGGTAATAGCAGAGCCTGTAATCGCGGCAACTCGGTAAGTCAACGCAGACAAATGGGGCGCTTTCATAACAAGAAAGCGCCCCGTATCGTTTCGTTCGTTGGCAAGTTATTCCGGCAGCGTCTTTGTTCCTTCCACGTGAAACTTCTGCGTCAAGACCTGCGCAGAAGCCTGCGGCTGGCCGCCACCCACCGAAACAATGTAGTCGCCTGCGGCAATGATCGGTTCGCCTGCTTCGGTCACCATGCTCAGGTCACGCGGCTTCAATTCAAAGCGCACCTTCTGCGAGGAGCCAGCCTCCAGATGGATGCGCTGGAAGGCTCGCAACGCGCGCAACGGCGCGCCGGCCACGCCGGGGAAGCTCACATAGAGCTGTGCCACTTCGTCGCCCGCGATCTTTCCGGTATTGGTGACGGTAACTTCCGCCGTGACCGGACTGCCCGCGGTTACCGCAGCATTACCCACCGTAAGTCCGCTGTAAGAGAAGGTGGTGTAACTCAGCCCATAGCCAAAGGGATAGAGTGGCTCACCTTCAAAGTAGCGATAAGTACGGCCCTTCATTGAGTAATCCTCGAAAGGCGGCAACTGACTTATGTCCTTGTAGAAAGTCACAGGCAGCCGTCCTCCAGGGTTGTTGCGGCCAGAGAGCGTCTCGGCCACTGCCGAGCCGCCTTCCTCGCCGGGATACCAGGCTTCAAGAATCGCATTGGCGTGTTCCTTGGCCCAGTTGACGCCCAAAGCGCTGCCATTGGTGAGCACCACCACCAGCGGCTTGCCCGTTGCGGCCACCGCCTTCAGCAGATCCTCCTCTGGCTTGGGCAGGTCGAGCTTGGTACGGTCGCCGCCTTTAAAGCCGTCTTCGTTCACCGGCATTTCTTCGCCTTCAAGTTCGCTGGTAATGCCTACAACAGCCACCACCACGTCGGCATCCTTGGCCGCGGCCACCGCTTCAGGTTGGGGTCTGAGATCAACCTTGGACCACACCAGCCGCGCCGCCACCGCAGAGTTATCGCCGAATTGTGCATAATCCATCACTACCTGATACGCCTTGCCGCTTTCCATGTGAACGCGTCCCAGCGTGGCGCTGACACCGCCTGCATAGTAGCCTTGCGTAACCTCCTTGCCATCCACAGAGACGCGGAAAGCGCCGGCGCCTTCGGCTCCCAGGTTGTAGTCGCTGGTCTCCTGCGGTGTCAGCGTTGCCTCCCAACGCACTGCCAGCGGCTTTACACTAGCGACCTCGGCGGGCAGCGGACCGGCCGCAATATCTATGGCTGGCTCGGTACGCGTGGCCAGAATCTTCGGCTTCACGTTCGGGTCGTTGAACTTGCTCATATCGAACTTGGAGTAGCTCGCCTTCACGCCAGGCTTGCCGTCGGTAGTCAAAAACGCCGCCGGAACGGGAGAGGCTGCCTTGTTCAGAAACTGGGTGCCGGGAACGTAGTTGATGGTGGCACCCGCGAACTCCTTGCGGATGCCCTCAAGAATCGAGACCGTGTGAGTGGGAATTCCGTTGTAGTTGCCCAGCAGCACCTTGGTCTGATCGGCGAGGGGACCAACCACAGCAATTTTGATGCCCGATGTTTTCAGCGGCAAAACGCCGTCATTCTTCAGCAGCACCATGGACTCGTTGGCCAGCTTGCGGGCCATGGCGCGATGCGCAGCGCTGTCCAGGAGACTCTCATCGATCTTCGAATAGGGCACCATTTCCGGCGGATCGAACATGCCCAGCTTCATCCGCGCGGTAAACAACCGTGTGACGGCGACGTCGATATCGCTCTCCTTCAGGAAGCCCTGCTTCACGGCATCCAGATACGGCTTGTAGTCGTGGTCGTCGGTCACCTTGTCCGTGAAGTCGACACATTCGTTGTCCATGCCGCGCTGCAGGCTGATGGCCGAGGACGCTGCCTGCGACGGCTTGTATTTGTGGCCATCAAAGATGTTGATTACCGCTCCGCAGTCAGACACCACGTAGCCTTTGAATCCCCATTTGCCGCGCAGCTGATCCTCTAGAAGAAACTCGTTGGCGCAGGCCGGCTGGCCGTTGATGCTGTTGTAAGCACACATCACAGAGTCGGCCTTGGCCTCGGTCACCGTGGCGCGGAAGGCGGGCAGATACGTGTCCAGTTCGTCGTGCTTGCTCACCTTCACATCGGCAGTGTGGCGTGTGGGCTCCGGGCCGCTGTGCACGGCATAGTGCTTGGGAGTGGAGATGACGCGGTAGTAGTGTGGGTCGTCGCCCTGCATGCCGGTGACAAACGCCACGCCCATGCGCGCAGTCAGAAATGGGTCTTCGCCGTAGGTTTCCTGGCCACGTCCCCAGCGGGGATCGCGGAAGATGTTGATGTTGGGCGCCCAGAAATCCAGGCCTTCAAAGATATTGCTGTGCCCGGCCCGCACGTCCTGCGCATGCTTGATGCGTCCCTCGGTGCCGATGACCACCGCCATCTGATGGATTGCCGGCGCGTCAAAGGTGGCGCCCAAGCCGATGGGCTCTGGAAATTCCGTGGTTCCGTCCACAGCCACACCGTGCAGCGACTCGCTCCACCAGTCATAGGCGGGCACATTGAGCCGGGGAATTGCGCGCGCCTGATTTACAAGCTGCGTCGCCTTCTCTTCCAGCGTCATCCGGTGCACCAGGTCCGCCGCACGCTGTTCCGCCGGCAAGCTGGGATCAAGGTACGCAGGCTTCTGTGCGTTCTGTGCTCCTGCCGCCCACGCCCACCCGCAACAGGCCATTCCTGCCGCAATCCACCGCACTGCAACACTCTTCATCGCTTCCCTTTCAGGCAGGCAAGAACCTTCAACATCCATACAAGCCGCAAATTGATGACCTGCCCCCCGGTAGCTTACGCTAATGCGCCGCGCGTCCGGCGTCAAGCCTGAGGTCGACAGGCATTCTCATAGGAGAAAATCGCTTTATTAGTTTTGGGCCAATCTTTGCCCGGGGCCACCGGGACGGAATTGCATCAACGGCAGCATCACAGGATCGACCTCTCGCATGTAACCTTTCTGGTGCCGGGCGAGTAAAGGTAGATAGAAGGGGGAAGGACGGATGCCGAACGAAGGAAGCAACGTCCTGGACCAGTTCCGGCAGGGGAACCCCGAAACCTTCGAGGACGCGTTTGAAACGCTCTTCCGCCTTCATCAACGCGTCGTGTACGGGTGGCTGTTGCGCATCGTGCGCAACCCGGCTGCGGCCGAAGACTTGACGGTAGAGACTTTCTGGCGCATCTACCGCGCCCACGCCCGCTTCCAGCCTTCGCGCGGATTCGAAGCCTGGGCGCGCACTATCGCCACCCATGCGGCGCTGGACTGGCTGCGCCGTCAGCGGCCTGAGGATGAACTTCCCGCCGAACTGCCCGCCGCGGCCAACGCCGATCCAGCCGTATCGGACGAAATCCGCCGCAAAACTGCGTTGGCCTTTGGACGGCTCCCGCCCCGGTTGCGCATCGCCGCTCTACTGGCGGTGGTGGAAGAGCAGCCGCACAAAGAAATAGCTGCGGCGCTCGGCATCTCAGTCGCGGCGGTCAAACTGCGCGTCTTCCGCGCGCTTCGCTTGCTCCGGAAAGACTTGCAACAACAGGGGATCACACCATGAATGCACACGACGAAGAACGTATGAAGCAGTTGCTGCGAAAGGCAATGCCCCCGGTGGGGGAAGCCGAACCCGCCCGCGACCTGTGGCCTGCGATGCTGCGGCGGCTTGACGCCAAAGCCGACGCGCCGCCCTGGTTCGACTGGGCTTTGCTGGGTGGGCTGGTGGTGTTTGCCGCGTTCTTTCCGGCGTCGATTCCCGTATTTCTTTACTACCTCTAGAACCTGCGGGCCCATGCCTGCTGAAAGGAAGTTTCCCATGAATACCCATCCGTATCTACGCGCATTCCTGGCAGGCATCTTTATACCCACGCTGGTTCTGCCGGTCATGCTCACCGGATTCGTTGTGATCCGGCTGGTACTTCAGGCCCCGTTCCCTATTGAGCGCGGTCTGGTATTTCCCATGGCGCTGGTGCCTGCATTGTGGGGGTTGTGGAACATGCTCTGGCTGTGCTCGCACGCAAGCACCCACCTGCCCCTCGGCTTGCACGGAGCGGTGCTGCCCCTTTTGCTGCTGCCCGCAGGCGCCACAATTGCCAGTTCCCTGGGCATCCTTGTACTTGGCTCGCACGGTGTCACATGGTTCCAAACCTGCGACGTCCCATATACGTGGATCGCGCCGTGCTTCCTGGCTGCATTGGCCGCATACTACCTGGTGTGGAAGTACGTTGTGGGCTTCATAAACCGCGTTCTGGGCATTGCCTGAGCCGCATTGCGCTCTAGGCGCCGGGCTCAAAAAAGTCCTGCAGTCCGGCGCGATGGGCGTGGGCCGCCATTGCGGTCTGAATCTCCAGCGCCAGGGCCAGAGCATCGCGTCCCTGGCGGGCAGTCACGCGCGGTTCGCGCCGCGTCCGCACCGCACTTAAGAACGACTCGATCTCCAGCCGCAGCGGCTCGCCTGGAGTAACCGTCGGCTTGGCGAAGGACAATCCAGGGCCGGGGCCCGACGCCGCCAGTTGAGCCAGCATGGCTGGATCCATGGTGCCTGCGGCGATGGCCGCTGCAATCTCCGCGGGAACACTGCCATCCAGGCGAATCACCAGCAAGTCCCGCCGGGCATAGTCGATGGAAACGTACTGGCGCGGCTCAAAGAAACGCAGCTTGCGCACCCGCTCGGTGGAGACACGCGAAGCGGTGAAGTTGGCCACACAGCCGGATTCAAACTCCACGCGCACATTGGCGATATCCACCCTGGGCGAAAGGATCGGCAGTCCCACGGCGCGCACCTCGCGCACCGGGGAGCGCGCAAACGTGAGCACGATGTCCAGGTCGTGAATCATCAGGTCCAGCACCACGTCCACATCCAGGGCGCGGGGGGTGAAGATACTCAGCCTGTGGGCCTCAAAGAACATGGGCCGGCGTAACTGCGGCTCGACCGCCAGCACTGCGGGGTTGAAGCGTTCCAGGTGGCCGGGCTGCAGAATGCGCTTGCCCTTCGCCGCCAGCGCCAGCAGTTCATCCGCCTCGGCAAGGCTCGCCGCTAGCGGCTTTTCCACCAGCAGATCCAGGCCTGCATCCAACAGCGCCGCGGCCACCTCGTGATGATGCACGGTGGGGACGGCTACACTGGCCGCGTCGATGCGCAGATTCGACGCCAGCAACTCATCCACTGTGGAGAAGACGGGTATCGCGTACTTCGCCTCGACGGCGGCGGCACGGCCTGTGTCCGGCTCCACGGCCGCTGCCAGCACCACGCCCAGCCCGGCCGTTTCCAGTTCGCGATAGACACGAAGATGATTGCGCCCAAAGGCGCCAGCGCCAGCGACTGCAACGCGCAGAATGGGTTCGCCGGTTATTTTGTGGCCTCTGTTCCTGGCCCTTTTCCTTCAACGGCCTTCAGGCAGCGGCTGTAGAGTTCGAGCAACTGGTTCACGTGCTCTTCCGGCTTGGGTACTGTCGCGCCGCTAAAGCCGGTTGAAGGCGCGGCAGGCCGGCCGACTCCAGCCGTACCTGCCACAAATTTCAGCAGATCGAGAGCGATATCTTCGTTGCGGCGGGCGCCAAGGCCCGCACTGCTAAGGGCATCCATCCTGAATATTCTCCAAAAGGGATGCTACCAGAATCCGCCCCATTGGCTCCCACGCACAGATGCACCCCACCGCGATACTCTTGAATTCATGTGGAATCTGCACATCGGAGCGGATGGAAGCCGAGCGGTTGGCCGTGGCCCGTTGAGTTGTACATGCCTATGATCCATCGCCTTCACTCCTGGTTCCGTGATCCTCTTGTCCTCCTGGCAATTGCAGCGGGTCTCATTGCATTCGTTGCGCAGTCGGGAGAGGTGGGGAGCGCCGATACACAGCATCGTCTCCAGTCCACCCACGCGCTATGGACTTCGCAACCGCCGGTGCTTCCCAACGAGTATCCCGAATTCGGCGTGCATGGGCGCGGAGGCAAGCTGCAAAGCTGGTATGGCATCGGCCAGTCGCTGATTATGTTGCCGCAGGACATTCTCGGAACCTGGGTCGAGAATCTTTCTGTCTTCGACGACTATGGAGATACCGATCCCAACGTGCGCGACATCATCGTCAGCTACCTCACCGGCATTCTGGTTACCGTGCTGACCACGCTGGTCTGCTTCCGCTTTCTGCGCCAACTTGGATTCGAACTCAGCCACTCTGTCGCCGGCGTTCTAGCCCTGCTCGTCTCCACCACGCATCTGCATTACACCCAGAACATGATGGAGAACAACTACATCTTTCTCCTCACGCTGACTGGGTTCTCCTTCCAATACGAATGGCTGCGCACCGCCAGCCGTCGCGCACTCTTCTGGGGCTCCGCGGCCTTCGGGCTCAACCTGCTCACGCGCCTCACCGCAGGGATGGATCTGCTGGCCGGAGCCTGTTTCGTGCTGCTTGTCTTATGGCTCGAAAAGGTGCGCGGCCGCGATCTTTGGAACAAGTGCCGCGCCTATGCCGCCGTCACTGTCCCCGTTTACCTCTGCTTCGGCCTGCTCGACCGCGTCTACCAGTTCTATCGCTTTGGGTCGTTCTTCAACACCTACGTAAGCCTGGTTGCCGTCGAAGCCCGGCAACGCGATCCTTCGTTACCCGCCAACTACCCGTGGACGACCCCCTTCCACAGCGGCTTCTTCGGTGCGCTGTTTGCCCCGGAAAAATCAATCTTCCTCTTCGATCCCCTGCTGATCCTCGCCATTCTTCTCACCGTCTTCTGCTGGAAGCGCTTCAGTCCCGCCGTCCGCGCCTACACGGTCTCCACCTGCCTCATGCTGCTTGCCTACCTCAGCTTTTACGCGCGATATTTCGCGTGGGCCGGTGACTTCGCCTGGGGCGACCGCTACGTTTCCACGGCGGTGGAGTTTGCGGCCCTTCTTGCCGTTCCGCTGCTACTGCGGAATCGCCACCAAGTGGGCAAAGTGCTTTGGACTGGCGGTGTCGCGCTCGTAGCGATCAGCACTCTTATCCAGGTTGCGTCGTTGGCCTTCTGGTTGCCGCTCGAGATCTACCAGATGGAGACGCTTGGTCACCCCACCTTTGTCATCGCCCTGCGTATGAAAAACATCGCCGCCTTCGCGCTGGGGCAGATGGACGCCTGGGGCCTGAATACGCACGCCATGACAGAGGACCCGTGGGACTATGTTCACATCACCTGCTGGAACTTTCTGCCCTTCCTGTTGAAACGAGTGGGCGAGGCGCCTGCATGGGTGGTGCGCGTTGCGACGGCAGTCTGGTTCACGGGACTCGCCGCATTGGTTTGCACGCTGCTTCGCCTGAGGGTTGTAACTCGAAGGCTCAATCAAGCATGAACTCGCGATCCGGCCCCGGCCCATCGCGATACCCTGAGACTGATGCCTACGGCATACATCGGACTGGGCGCGAATCTGGCCAGTTGGGCTGGACCTCCAGAAGCCACTCTGGCCGCCGCAGCTTCGCGCCTCGAATCTCTGGGCCGGGTGGTCTGCCGGTCCTCACTTTATTCAACTGCACCGGTCGGGTTGGCCGCGCAGCCCCGCTTCACCAACGCCGCGGTCGCGCTGGAGACGGAACTGCAGCCTCGCGAGTTGCTCGATGGGCTGCTGGCAATCGAGAAAGAGTTTGGCCGGGACCGCGCCGCGGGCATCCCCAACGGGCCACGTACACTGGATTTGGATCTTCTCCTGTGCGGAGATCTCCAGGTCAGCGAACCGGGCCTGGAGATTCCACACCCCCGGCTGGCTCAGCGCGCTTTCGTTCTCATCCCCCTCAACGAGATAGCACCGCAGGTAGTTGAACCCAATCAAGGGAAAACTCTGGCGCAATTGCTCTACACTCTGCTAAAGAATGGCCTAGGTGACGCCCATGCCGTGGTGCCGGTCAACAACGAGATTTGGCGCGCAGGCGCTTGCCGGGATGTTGTTGATCCCGCTGAGCCTCTGCGCGCAGACCACGATAACCGTCACCGTCGACGATAGCCGGGGGACCGTTCTTTCCGGCGCGTCGGTGAAGGATGCGTCGGGCCGCGTCCTGGGCCTGACCGGCGCAGATGGCCGCGTGACCTTGAGCTGCGCTGCCCCCTGCCGGGTGCGCGTCGATGCGCCGGGCTTTTCGGGGCAAAGCCTGCAACTGAGCTCCGGCGCAATCGTCCGTTTGCAACCGGCCGCAGCCGGCGAACAGGTGACGGTGACAGCCTACCGCACACCCCTGGGCGAGTTGGAGAGCCCGGTGACTACGCGGACGCTTAATGAGGCAGCTCTGAACACCGCAGCCGCGATCACCATGGACGGCAAAGTGCGGCAGCTTCCCGGCGTCGAGTTGTATCGCCGTTCCAGTTCGCTGGTGGCCAATCCCTCCTCCCAGGGAGTCAGCCTGCGCGGGCTGGGCTCCACGGCGGCAAGCCGCACCTTGTTGACCGAGGACGACGTGCCGTTGAACGACCCATTTGCGGGATGGATTCACTGGCAGGAGCAGCCCGAACTGGCGGTGAAAAGCGTCGAGGTGGTGCGCGGCGGCGCCAGCGACCTCTACGGTTCCAGCGCCATCGGCGGCGTACTGAACCTGATTCCGGCACGGCCTACGTTCGACCAGGCCGAGCTGAAAAGCAGCTACGGCGCCGAAGGCACCTTCGACGACAGCCTGCTGCTGCAAGGCAAACGAGGACCGTGGGGCCTGCTTGCCGCTGGCGGCGTTTTGGGCACCGATGGGTACATTCAGGAGGCGCCTTCACAGCGCGGGCCGGTGGATATAGCCAGCAACGTGCATAGCCAGAACGGCGTGTTGCTGGCCGAGCACGATCGCGGCCCGCTGCGGCTGCTGTTGCGTGCCAGCAGCCTAAACGACGCTCGAAGCAACGGAACCCCCGACCAGACTAACGCCACGCGCCTGTGGCGCTACGCCACCGGAAGCGACTGGCAGGGACCGCACGGCGGCGCGCTGGGAACCCGGGTCTACGGCTCGACCGAGCACTTCCGCCAGGTGTTTTCCAGCATCAGCAGCCTGCCCACCGCTGCCGACCCCACCTGCTCCTACCGCTGCGGAGAATCCCCTACGCGTTTCTCGCATACGCCGGAGAACGAGTTGGGCGCTGTGGCCCATTGGACTCAGCCCATCGGCGCCGGCCTCATCGTGGTGGCCGGGGCCGATACCCACGACGTGCGCGTGTGGGATCAGGAGCAGACCTACGGCGCCACCGCCGCGCTCACCAACCTGCACGATCACCAGCGCGACTCCGCCGCCTACGGCGAAGCCATGTGGGTCCGTGCCGGCTGGACACTGACCGGCTCCGCCCGCCTGGATTGGTTCCAGAATTACGACGGTCAGCAACTGGCATGGAACGGGTCGGCCTGGACGCCGTCTGCCACCCAGCCGCCGCAATTCGACCAGCATGTTTTCGATCCCCGCTTAGGCCTCTCGCGCAAGCTGTGGAATCACTGGGCGGTCTCGGCCTCAGGATTCCGCGCCTTTCGCGCGCCATCTCCCAACGAGCTTTACCGCACTACGCAGGTTGGGAACATGCTCACCAAGCCCAACGGAAACCTGCTCAGCGAGCGCGCCACAGGCTGGGAGACGGGATTGGCCACGGAATGGTTCTGGGGCAGCATCCGCGCCAGCTACTTCCTCACCCAGGTCAACCGCCCCATCACCGCCGTCACTATTAACCCAACGTCTTCGCCCATCCTGCTGATGCGCGAGAATCTGGGCCAGATCGAGAGCCGCGGCCTGGCCATCGACTTCGAGCTTGCGCCCCGGCGCTGGTTGGCCGTCGATGGCGGCTACCAATATGCCGACGCGACGGTGACCAAAGGCAGCCAGGACATGGGCAACTGGATTCCCGAGGTAGCCCACAACCTGGCCAGTCTCAACATTCGCGCCTACAAGCCTGCCGTCGGTACTCTAAGTTTGCAGAGCCGGCTCAGCGGGCGGCAATTCGACGACGACGCGAACCACTACCTGTTGCATGGATTCTTCCGCCTCGACGCCTACGCCTCGCACGACCTGGGCAAGCGCTTTCAAGTCTTCGCCGCCGGAGAAAACCTCTTCGACCGCCAGATTGAAGTAGGCAAGACGCCGACCGCAACCCTGGGCACACCGCGCGTCGGACGGGTCGGATTTCTGGTTCGGCTCGGCAATGCGCGTTAACAGAATCCCGGTTCACAGGATTTGCTCGTGCACCCGTCCCGTTAGAATCGTCTGGTGACCCTCGACTTCAACGTACTCAAGGCAACCGGCTCAGGCGGCCGTCGCGCCCGCCTCGGCTTGCCCCATCAAACAGTCGAGACCCCGGTCTTCATGCCCGTTGGCACCGCCGGCACAGTCAAGGCCGTGGCGCAGGATATCGTCGAGTCTCTCGGCGCTGAAATCATTCTCGGCAACACCTACCACCTCTACCTGCGCCCTGGCCATGAGGCCATCCGCCGCATGGGCGGTCTGCACCGCTTCATCAGTTGGCCGCGCGCCTTGCTCACCGACTCGGGCGGCTTTCAGGTTTTTAGCTTGAGCGGACTCCGCAAGGTCACCGACGAGGGCGTCCGGTTTCGCTCCCATCTCGACGGCAGCAGCCACTTCTTTACTCCCGAGCACTCCATGGACGTGCAGATCGCTCTCGGCGCGGACATTTGCATGGCCTTCGACGAGTGCACTGAGTACCCCGCCGACCGTCCTCGCGCACAAGAGAGCCTGCGCCTCACCATGGCCTGGGCGCGGCGATCCCTGGACCACATGCGCGCACATGGCGAGGAGGTTGTCTGGCGCGACCAGTTCGAGGGACGCACGCAGAGCCTCTTCGGCATCGTCCAAGGCGGCACCTACGCCGACCTGCGCCGCGAAAGTGCGGAACGCCTCGTTGAGATGGACTTTGACGGCTACGCCATCGGGGGCCTCAGCGTGGGCGAGCCGCGCAACCTGACTCTTGACATGATCGCCGAGGTATTGCCCTTACTGCCTCCCGGCAAACCGCGCTACGTCATGGGTGTCGGCTATCCCGACGAAATTGAACAGTATGCCCGCATGGGCATAGACATGATGGACTGCGTGCTGCCCACCCGCGCCGCGCGCCACGGGCTGCTCTTCACCAGCGAGGGCCGCCTGAACATCAAGAACAAACGCTACGCCGAAGATCAGGGTCCGCCCGACCCGGCCTGCGCCTGCATGGTCTGCCGTCGCTACTCCCGCGCCTACTTGCGCCATTTGATGCAATGCGGCGAGGCTCTTTCAGGAACCTTGAACACCATCCACAACCTGGCCTATTATCTGGGCATCATGGAACGCGTGCGCATGAGCCTGGCCTCCGAGGAATAAGCGCCCTGCAAGGCTTATGCACCGGTCGCGCCGCCCAGCAGTTGCCGCAAAGCCTGCCATATTCGGTCAACGCCTAGCGGCCTGCTTCCATCATGCGGTAGAGGGTCTGCGATTTGCGCTGCATCATTGGCTTTTTGTGGTAGGCCGGATTATAAAAGTCTTAAGCCTATGAACAAGACGAATCAAGAGCGCAAGTTCGACCAGATAGAGGCAATTTTGGGACCACCCGATTACAAATCTACGGGCGTTTATCTCTATAATCAAGACTGTCTTGAAGCGATGCGCTCACTACAAGGCAACTTCGTCGGCCTCACAGTTACTTCTCCCCCGTACAACATTGGGAAAGAATATGAGCAACTCCTTCAACTTGACACATATGTCGAGTGGTGCTCCGATTGGATCGCGGAAATCAGCCGACTAACAACCTCAAGCGGTGCGTTCTGGCTGAATTTGGGGTACGTCCCCAAAGGGGGCGTGGCCCGTTCGTTGCCGCTCCCATACCTCCTGTGGGATAAGGTTCCACTTTTCTTGATTCAGGAGATCATTTGGCATTATGGAGCAGGTGTCGCAGCCAGAAACAGCTTTTCACCGCGAAACGAGAAGTTCTTGTGGTACGTCAAGGATGAGAAAAGCTACACATTTAACTTAGATGACGTTCGCGACCCGGACGTAAAATATCCAAACCAAAAGAAGAACGGAAAGTTGAAATGCAATCCTCTTGGGAAGAACCCCTCAGACGTTTGGCTCTTTCCGAAGGTTACGTCTGGCACAGATCGTGCTTCACCAGAACGAACGGAGCATCCAGCCCAGTTCCCGGTGGCGGTAATCGAGCGAATCGTCAAGGCTTGCAGCAATCCCGGAGACATCGTCCTTGATCCATTTATGGGATCTGGGACGACGGCACTGGTTGCCGTCCAACTCGGTCGTCCAGTTTTGGGGTTTGAGTTGTCGGCTCGTTATTTGGAGATCGCAAGCCGAAGGCTCGAAGCGCTAATTGAGGAAAATCGCATTATCGAATCTCAAGCTGAGCTATTCACCGCGATAGATTGTCAGTAACTTGTACTTATCGGCTGCCGCCGTAAGATGCGCCTGCTGTCCTTTCGCTGAGGCCTGTCCTATCCAGTCACAGTGATCAATCCAGCCAAATCGAATGAGTAGGATCTTGGGATTGCCACTTTTGCCGGCAAATTTGCCAAAGTTTACGGTTAAGTAGTATCCCGATTTGCGCTTGTTGCCTTGGGTTTCGCCCTCCTGTGCATAGCTGCGATTGCCGAATACCTGTGAGGGGTGAGATGACGTCTTGATCTCGATCGAAAACCTGTCATCGGGAATGTAAACCATGTCTTTGTCAAGCTTCGTCCGCTCGCCACGCCATCGCTTGGGGTAACGCGCTGAGAATTCCAGAGGGATTAATTCGTGTAAAAAGAAGCCCATAATCTGGGGTTTCGGGAAGATATCCTTCCCAATTTGGAATCTCTTCGGACCGAGCCTTGATTCAAATATGTCCGCCCACGCCTGCAAAACAACAGCCTTGATTTCTTGAGTCTTGAGTGGGTGAGCCTTCACAAGTTCTTCCGTCTTCTTCAGCCATTCGCTTTCTAAAATTCCCACATATTGGGAGTCAGCCATCTTACGTAATCCTTTCGAGTAGCTGACTAGGTTTGACTTTGAGCGCGTGTGCAAGCCTGACAATGTTCTCAAGGCCCAGATTTCTTTCGCCCCGTTCGACGCCTCCGATGTATGTACGGTGCAGATTGGCCTTTTCCGCGAGTAGTTCTTGCGAATAACCAAGCTTCATCCGCAAATCGCGAATGGTCGCGCCTAGAATCAGCTTGTTGCTTTTTGGCATTGGCTGAATCTTGAATCTATGCATACTATTCGTCTACATACGATGAGTAGCATCGAAGAACGTTACAGAACTGTTGCGATAAGGTTCTAGGGCGAAGCTCTCACTATTTTCCGAAGACATGGTGTGGTATTGGAGCCTATCTCGGATCCGAGTTGACTCCCCATGGATGCGATACCGTGCCCCGTCCCGTACGCCACTTTAGGGGGTTTGGGGGCGGATGGGCTCTCATGCAGCAGGCGCAGGGGCGAACGAATGCGGCAGCCACCTGAGCGACTCGACGGCAGGGGAGAGTAATTTTCGGGGGTTCTTGGTCAGACCGGGAACCACAGTCTCGGTGGTAGGTCCGCGCACAAGCGCAACAAAGAGCATAGTTTAAGGCCCGCGACGATTGGGCTGACCAACTCCCCCGGGGTCGCAAGGCTCACGCTGCGGAATTATCCGGACGGTGGCGCACCTCTTGGGGCTTCGAGATGCTGTACCCAGGGCCGTCTCGGCGAGCCACCCCGGCATGGGAAATTCAAGCCTCGCTTACTTTGCGCGGAACGCCGCCGCCGCTGAGGTGAGGACACTTTGGTACTCAACCGATACCTTGCCATGATGAAAACCGTCCCTGTAAACCGCGCATCTTACTTAGTGAGCGGATGGGGCAAATGAAATCGCGTCCGGATAGCGTTCTTTCTAATACAGTTCTCCAATTGCGTGTGAACTCACGTGCAGGGTTGAGCAAATTTATGAGCGCCAATTCAATTCTGCGTCAGCAAGTGAAATCACGCCGCATTTAGCCTTGCGTTGAACCTCTCAGGAGTTCGCATGACCGCGTCTACGATTCTTGCTCCCCGCGTCCCGCTACTCGATCGCGAAGATGCGCCCGCCGAAATCGCCAACCTTTATGACCAGGTGTGGGCAGAGCTGGGGATTGTCCCCAACATGTTCAAAGCACTGGCCAACGTGCCCACGCTGGCCCAGGGAATGACCGCGCTGCTGCGGCCGCTGATGGCAGAGGGCTCGCTGCCGCGCTGGTACAAGGAGCTGATCGCCCTCCGCGTATCCTCTCTGAACGTATGCGAGGACTGCGTAGTCACGCACCGCTACCTGGCCCTGAAACGCGGCGCCACTCCGGCGCAGGTGGCTAGTTGCGACAACTTCGAAACTGGCCCTTTTACCGCCCGGGAGAAGGCGGGCCTTCGCTTTGCCGGACTACTCCATCAATCTGGCCATGCCGTAAATGAAGCGGCTTTCGCTCCTGTGAGCATGCACTTCAATACCAAGGAAATCGTCGAACTCACCGCCCTTGCCGCCACCTTCGAGCTCGTTTCCCGGTTTAACTCCGGCCTGCGCATTCCGGTCACCCCGGTTCCCAAGGTGGAGTGACCGCTACCGGCCCAGTTCCTTCACAAAGAATTCCGCCATCATGTGGTTGGCCTCTATCGCCTCCGGCAGCAGCGGATCGTACCAGAACGCGTGCGGCAGGGCGTCGAACACCACCAGCCGCGCGTCCACTCCGGCATTCAGGTAGGCGCGATGCAGGTTCACCGTGCCGCTCAGCAGCAGGTCGCGGCCGCTGGTCACAAACAGAGTCGGCGGCAGCCCGTGCAGGTCGCCATAGATGGGTGAAAGAACCGGGTCTTTGGGGTCGGTCGAGGCCACGTAAGAGGGATCATGCGCCCCGGCTTCGGGTGGATCGAGATGTCCTGAAAAGCCGCGCAGCGCATAGATGGCGATCGAGTCGCCATCACGCGCAAAGTCGCCCATGCCGCTGAAGATGCCCATGGCGGCCGGCAAAGGCAGACCCAGTTGCTTCAGTTTCGCGGCCACCTCGGCAGTCAGTATAGCCCCCGCGGAGGTCCCATAGAGGACGATGTGCTGCGGTTTGTAGGTCTTCAGCAGCTCCTTGTAGACGGCCACTGAGTCGTCCACTGCAGCGGGAAACGGATGCTCGGGCGCCAGCCGGTACAGCACAGCCACCACTTTGATCTTGGTATAGCTTGCGATGGGGATGGACTCAGTGTACGAACCGGAGTCGGAGTTGAATCCGCCGCCGTGCAGATTCAGCAGCACCTTGTCACGATTGGCATCGGGCATTCCCTCGGGGGTCACAACGCGCACCGGGACTCTGGCGATGGTGTCTTCGACAAGCGTGTTCGGGCAAAGCCTGGTCCAGGCAGAGCGGGCACGCGCCGTGTAAGCGTCCGTCCGAGCGCGGCGCTCGGCCAGCGGCTGCGGCGGTCCCTGGTCCGGCTCAGCCCGGCCCAGGATCAGTTGCGCCTGTGGACTGATGGTCTGCGGCAGCGGCACCACCCTCGTCACGTGTGCCGTACCCTGCTCGTCGATGTAGCTGGTGTCGCGGGTCGGCGCCTGGGCCGCGGTCGTGGGTTGAGGAGTGCTGGTGGCCTGACCGGCAGGTTGCTGTGCGGCCATCACGGCCGATGCCGGCAACAGGATAAAAGCCGCGTAACGAGAGAACGGGTGCATGGATGTCCCCCTCGAGAGGAGTCAATTTGAACGCTGCTCTAGCGCGCACAGACCGAACCCGTTCACAATACCAAACCTTCCCTGCCGCGATGCATGCAGTTTCCTGGTGCCTTCAGCGCCTTCGCTGCGATAAATTGAAATTCCTATGACCACCGCGACTTCCCCTCAGGTGCTCAACTTCGTCGGCGGACACTGGCTCACCCCCACCAGCCCGGCCGGCATCGCGCTCTCCAACCCCGCCACCGGCGAACCGCTCGGCCACTCCCCGGCTGGCTCGGGCGCAGAAGTGGACGCCGCTGTCGAGGCCGCCCACGCTGCCTTTCCCTCGTGGCGCGCCACTCCAGCCGCGGACCGCGTGCAGTTCCTCTTCAAATTGAAGGCACTGCTCGAAGACCACCTGGATGAGCTGGCGACGCTCATCACCATTGAAAACGGAAAGACCCTGGCCGAGTCGAAAGGGGAGCTGCGAAGAGGCATTGAGAACGTTGAAGTGGCTTGCGGCATTCCGGTGCTGATGCAGGGCTATTCCCTTGAAGACGTAGCGCCGGGGATTGACGAGATCATGGTCCGCCAGCCCCTGGGTGTGGCTGCCATCATCACTCCATTCAATTTTCCGCTGATGATCCCACTGTGGTTCCTGCCCTATGCCATCGCCACCGGCAACACCGTGGTGCTGAAGCCCAGCGATCGTGTGCCGTTTTCAGCGGCGCGCCTGGTCGAGCTCATCCACCAGACAGGCCTGCCTGCGGGCGTGGTGAACCTGGTCAATGGCGGCAAACCGGCGGTCGATGCCCTGCTGGACCACCCGTTGGTCCGCGCAGTCAGTTTTGTCGGCTCCACGCCGGTGGCCAAATACGTCTACGCCCGCGGATCTGCCGGCGGCAAGCGCGTACAGTGCCAGGGCGGTGCAAAAAATCATGTGGTGGTCCTGCCCGATGCGGACCCCGAAACCACGATAAAGATCATCGCGGACTCAGCTTTTGGCTGTGCCGGACAGCGCTGCCTCGCGGTTAGCGTCACCGTCACTGTCGGCGAGGCACGGAGCTGGTTCAGTGAGTCGATTGCCTCTGCAGCCGCTGCGCTTAAGGTGGGCAACGGCCTGGATGCAGCTACGCAGATGGGCCCCGTAATCACTGCAGCCAGCCGTGACCGCGTGGTTTCTCTCATAGCCAGGGGCGAAGGCGAAGGCGCAACCCCCATCGCGGATGGCCGCGCTCCTGCGAATGGCGGAGGAGGCTCGTTTGTCGGCCCCACGGTGCTCGACGGACTGCCCGCCACCAGTTCTCTCATGGAGACCGAAATCTTCGGCCCGGTGCTCTCCGTGGTGCATGCGGGCTCAGTGGAAGAGGCGCTGCAACTGATCGACCGCTCGGCCTACGGCAACGCCAGTTCCATCTTTACCTCTTCTGGCGCGGCAGCACGCCAGTTTCGCAACGCCGTCTCCACCGGCAACGTGGGCGTGAACATCGGGGTGCCCGCGCCCATGGCCTACTTCCCTTTTTCCGGCTGGAAAGGCAGCTTCTTTGGCGTAATGCATGCCCAGGGCCGCGATGCCGTGGAGTTTTTCACCGACAAGAAGGTGATTGTGGAGCGTTGGCCGCGCGAGTGGTCCCGCAAATTCTGATCGGTCTGCAGGCGAAATCGCCCGTCCGCTGAAGTTCTTTCCTCTACATGGCAGCGACAAAATCGGGGAGTGCTGTCGCCGCATGTTCCTGCAGCAGCCGCGTCAGCCGTGCGGCCATTCTGGTGTACAGGAATGCCGCGCAAAATGCGTTCTCCTGCACGCTCTCAGTGGCTTGTGAGCATGCATATTCGTCGACAGCTTTCAGGACGTAAAGCCGAATCTGCTCGGCATTGACGCGCAGGGTCTCAAGAACCGTGGGCTCGATCGAGTCGCTGGTGCGTGAGGCAAACTCAGCCATCTCCACCATGATCTGCGCATTCTGAAACATGGCCCACAGGCCGTGGGCACCGTTAATCCGTTCCCAGGCTTCTTCGGGAGTGGCGCTCAGCCCTTCCTTCCACAGGAATTGATCGCTAAGCTCGCGCGCGCTCCAATCATGCCTTAGTCCGGCGATCAGTGCACTCCATGACTGCCGGTTCATGCGGAGTCTTCTGGCCCTCAATGGACCAAAGTAAAGGACCACCGCCACGAAGGCAATGACTGAGAGCAGAGAGAGAATCAATGACTATCCTTACACCGCAGTGAGCGATTGCACGGGGCGAACGGGCTCCGCAATCAGTAACTTAAGGCAGCGTCTCGATTGAGTCAATGATACTAAAGGGCCAACCGGCGGTGGATAGTTCTCGCGGGCGCAGGACACCGCCCATGATCCGCCTGGCTGGGCGGTGTACCAGAACCACGCATGTAGAGCTGCGGAGCGTCCCGCCGTCTACATATCTAAATTGAATTTGGGGTTCCTTTGAGACTCCAGGGTTACCTGGAAACGACGGCTGCTGTGGCGCTCTCGCCTCGTGTGGCTACGGGGGGCACTTTCAGACCGCCGTATGCCCTCTCTGCGATACATCGGGCCCGCCTGCCAGTGCCGCGTATCGAAGAAGCGCTCCGCGGTGCATTTGAAGCATGTCTGATGGGCATCGAAGCCCTCGATGCTTTCGCCATCCAACGACCTTGGCCAAGTCCACCCATGGTTGGGACACGCGATCGTCCTTACGAACCAATCAAGACCCCATATCAGTTGGATAGCCTCCTCATCGCGCCACTGCTGCTGGAGATTCTCGGCTTTCGAAGCGAGCAGAGCGTAAGTAGAAGTCGTGGTCGTCGTTTCCATTTTTTTTGATTCCCTCGGTAGGTTGTTGCGAGATTGGTTTGCAGGCTTGCCAGGAGGGTGCTCGCTCTTCAACTGCCTCTGGTCTCTGCGTATCGAATTCAAGATCACCTTGTTGCTCGCTTCCGTCACTCCTGCCCTTCAGACACAGGCAAAGCTTTGTAGCGCAGCCCGGCTGGGAATGGTAAGTATGGAACCGTGGCACGCCACTAATTGCCGCTCTTTGAAAATCGAGAGGGTCCGCGTGACCGTCTCGCGCGATGCGCCAATGAATTCGCCGATCTGTTCATGGGTCAGCGAAAAGCGGAGTCGCGATCCAGATTCGGTGGTCTGTCCAGTCTCACTCCAATCCAGCAGCAGTCGAGCGAGCTTTTCCGGCACCGACGACGACAAACCCAGCGTGCGTAACTGGTCGCAGGTAATCGCATATTCCCGCGAGATCTCCTCTGAAACGGCCTGGTAGGCCGCGGGATAGCGCATCAGGAAGCCCAGAAATTCGCGCCGCTCGATAGGGGCTAGCTTGGCTGGATAAAGCGTCTCGGCGCTCATTTCGTGGGGCTTGCCCGAAAGTGCCGAAGCCAGACCTAAAATGTCACCCTTTCGCGCGATGCGAATGCTGAGGCGACGCCCTTCACTGGAGTTGATTGAGAGCCTTACCTCTCCTTCCAGAACCACATACACGTTGCCCGGCATTGCTTTTTCTTGAAACAGGATCATATTCGCCGGATAAGAGGACGAATTTGTGAGCGACGTAAAGTGTTTCAAAGCTTCGGGTGACAGCTTCTTATAGAACTCGCAGGAACCGTGCATTTGCGCCCCGGAACCGCTCTCTCTAACCTGCATCATTTCCATTTCCCAACCTCCTGGTTACACTTCCTGCGCCATTTCATGCCGTCCTGCGCTGACATGGCTAAGGCAAGTCCGGTGCCAAACGCACATGTGAGCCTGGTAAAAGCCATTGCCGATTGAGGAGAGAGGAGTTAGCGATCGGCGCGGGGAGCCAGGTCACGCTGGCGTAACAGCTAGTGACGACGTAACGATGATGAAATCTCGTCACCATGACTGGATGTAGTCACTTCGGTCGATTTTGAACTGAACGAGGAGTCTGTGACACATGCAAAAAGGGAGCGCCTTTGGGCACTCCCTTTTTTCCGGTTGACGCCATATGTTATGAGTGCGGAAGTACCAGGAGGCCGCTCTGCAGCAGCTTCTCGGTTAGTCGATCGAGGGCCTGCGGAAACTTGTAGGAAATGGCGCGAACGCTCATCCCCAGCAAGGTGGCCGCCTCGGCCTGCGTATACTCCTGCAGAACAATTCTGCTCAGCATTTGGCGATCCAGCGATCCAAGCTTGTCCAGGCAGCTTTCCACGTCGAGGACAAAGATCACCGCGTCCTCGAAGGTGCGAACCGGACGGCTTGAAACCCACCCCCGCGCGATTGGCTCGCCCAGAATAGACGGAGCCCGTCCCACTTGCATCGATGCATACAGGTAGCGCCGAAGCATGCTTTCCGTATGCTTTCTGTAGAATGCCAGGCTGATATCCGGCGGGTTTGCCGGCACCCTTTGTGCCGCTGCCGCTCTCAGATTTGTTGCCGGCCGTTCTTCAGCCGGTCCGCGCTTTCCGAGCCACGCCTCCTGAGGACTGCTTGCTCCCCAGATCACTGGCAACTGCAGCGCGGCGCTCATTCCACACCTCCCATGGCGTCAGCCACCGCCCAAATCCTCACGATTGGCTTACGCGCGGGACGTCCGCGTCGCTTCCTGCTCTCCGGTGTTGGAAAGTCTTTCAACTTTGTCTCGCACTCTTTGCAATACACACTCCCTTGGGTCTGAGCCCGATACCAGAGGCAACCGCATCCCTCGCAAATTTTCAGTTGCACGCGCAATTCCATGACGAATCTTCCCCTTTTGCTCATTTCCCCGCCCGTTCAACATGGTCATCGCAAAATGGCGGGTTAAAGAGAACCAGGCAAGGTGTCTCAGGTTTCTTTCGACCTGATTGATCAATGCCGCCTGTCTTCTCTTGTTATTTGTCATGATGGTGGCGCGCAGACCTTGGAATTCTCACACTCGTCTGCTCTGGGACGCTTCTGCGGAGCGCCTGCAGTCGGGAAGAGGATAGCCGGCTCGAATCATTGCGCTTTCACGATCGCCTTACCTTGAGCCGCCGCGTTGTAGTCGACGCAACCCTGTGCAATCGGCAACCTCGAACGGACTCGATAGAGCTTGGCTTTCCTTTAGGCGCCGCAAATCCGGCCGGAACTGTTCATTGGTCTCCGCAAAGGGCAGAATTCTGCCTCTCCGGGGTAGCACCAAAGATGCATTTCCTCAATAGCTTCCCGCATACCTGTGCGAGTTAAAGTAAAGCCAATCTAGAAAGATGTATCTCTTGCGTCAATGTATTCCTGACTTATTCCTTCCCACCCTGTTTCATTCCCCAGGTAAACGGTGTAAATGATGGCTAGTTAGCTCAAATAACTTTGCTACAAGAAAATTGAGAGCATTTCTATCCATTGCCGGTGACGGATTTTCCACAGATGAATTTTACCCAGATGCACGAGCGTCTCCGCCTCGAACTGCTGCGCAGGATACAGCGGGGCAGTCTGAGCGTTTCGCTTCTGGCCCGGCAGACCGGCTTTGGCCAGTCGCATCTGTCCAACTTCCTCCACGACCGCCGTCAGCTCTCCCTTGAGGCCATCGACCGCATCCTGGCTTCGCAACACCTGGCGGCCGACGACCTGCTGCCAGGCAATCAAAGAAATGCGGGCTTCCCCCTGGAAGAAGACGGCAGCGCCATCCCTGTGGTCTCGCATGCCACCGCGCTCTTCGAGCCCTATATCCGCCCCGTTGCGGTGCGGTCGATGCTCCACCTTCCTTCCGCATCGGTTGAGTCCGTCCGGACCCGCGCCTCGTCCGCGAGGCGCGCCTGGCAGCGGTTTGTCGCGGTGCGCATTACCGCAGCCGATGCGCTGCCCATGGATCCCCTGGTCCTTCCCGACGCCTTGGCAGTCATCGATCGCCATTACAACTCGCTCGCGCCCTACCGCCTCGACCGGCCTACTTTATATGCGGTGCAGAACGGCGCCAAGCTCGCACTTCGCTACTTGGAATTGGTGTCCACACGCCTGGTCCTGCGTCCGCACCACATCGACTTCCCCGTCGAGCTGATCGACGTGGAGCTGGGAGAGTCGCCCAGCAAGTTCATTGCCGGCCGCGTGGCGTTGATTCTGAACGAGCCGTGAACACGCCCCGAAGGAGGTGCTGTTCGCCAATTTCACCCGAAGTCTCGAATTCTTCCGCAGCCTGTTTAACCGCTGAGGGGCTTTGCCTTGAAACTCTGGTTCTTTGGCCAATACCAAGAGTCTTTGGGCAGTGGCTCGACTTTTTAGACAAGATCTGGAATTCACCGGATTTATCTGATCTCAGCCGTCAGGGATGTAACCAGCACATCGTTACTGACGAATTGGCCATCATCCTCCCGGAACTCGATAAAAGGATCGGTGGAACTCCCAACCTACCGAAACGGTTTGCTCTCGCCGTGACGCGAATGTCCGCAGCGAGAAAGCGGGCCTGGCGTATGCCAGACCCGCCTTCCGGGGGGCACGATGCGGGGGGACCGATCCAATTCGGATCTGAGACGACCCTGCATCCTGCACGCGCGACTTGGTTATTCATGTGTGCAATTGGCTAGTTCTACCTACTGCGCAATTGGCGTGTTTCCGCGCCAGTTATTGTGGCATCCGCAGGAAGCCGTGAAACACGTTGTTTGTGTCGAGGTAGTATCCGACGATCGCACCCATCAGGTTGTTTTCAAAGACACCGGTGCCCTGGCCGGACGCTATGCCCGCGCCCGGAGCGTCAAACTCAGTGATCTTGCCGTCGGGAGTGCGGACAAATCCGTGCATTGCGCCGTTCGCATCATCGAACGTTGACGCGACGACACCGAGATTGTTGACAGCGATGCCAAAGGTGCCTTGGCCCGCGCCCGTCCCCGCTCCTTCAGCATCAAATATCATGAACCTGCCGTAAGGTGTGCGCAGGTAGCCGTGCCACACGTTGCTCGCGTCGGCGTATTGTCCAGAGACTGTCCCTAGGGCGTTGATGCTCGAGGGAGAGGTTCCTTGGCCCGCGCCCGAGCCCGCGTTCGGAGCCTCATATGTATCGAAGCTACCGTCGGAATGACGCACATAGCCGTGGCCTACGTTGCTCGAGTCAACGTACCCTCCTTCCAACTCTCCTGCATTGTTGAGGCCATTGACCCAGCTGACATAGGTGCTACCTGTTACCGCACCCGGTGCGACAAACGGGATGACTTTGCCGACGGAAGTGCGCAGGAAGGCATGCCCCGTGCCAGTCGCGTCGTTGTACCATCCGGCGGTCACCCCGAAATCGTTGATATCGACCAAGAAAGTTCCCTGTCCCGCGCCGATGCCCGCGCCCGGAACGTCCACGGTCTTGAACTTGCCGTCAGGAGTTCGCAGAAAGCCGTGATTCACATTGTTCGCGTCAACGAAGTACCCCGCGATCACCCCCTCCGAATTGATGGCATAGGGATAGGTGCCTTGCCAGTAGGAGCTTGTAGCCGCTCCCGGAGCGTCAATCTGGATGACTTTGCCGTCGGGAGTGCGCAGGAAGCCGTAAGTCGCATTGCTGTTCGTCGTGTAATTCCCAGTGATCCAGCCCTGGTTATTGATGGCGACAGGGTATGAACCTTGAAAGGCGCCAGTACCTGCGCCCGGAACATCGAACGTGATGATTTTCTGCGCAGAAGCCTGAACCGTCATCGCCAGCGTGGCGAACACGGCCAAAGCAACCAGCAGCGGCAAGGTTCTGGTTTTTGAAGATAGCTTCGGATTGGTGTGCATAGTGTCCCCCTTTTTGATTCGCATCGCGGTCTCATAAGGAGTGAACCTGCGTGCGATGCTCCGTACTTTGCACACTCGCTGCAGTTTTGGCCATTCTTTGGAAGTCATTTCGAAGTCAAATGGCTGTTCTCGTCTATGTAATTGAAATACCGAGGCTTAAAAGTTAGCATTCTGTTTGAGTCATCAGTCGCCATGTTTAAACGATCCGTGCTAAACTTCCCCACCAGAGTCCCCAGAAGGGTGCGATTGTGGCAACGCCGGTGGGCATGGATCAAACCTGGCGTTTCGGTGTCTACGAAGTGGACACGCGGAGAGTCGAGTTGCGCCGCAGCGGCACGCCCGTCAAGATGCGGGAGCAGTCTTTCCTCATCCTGGTCTATCTGCTTCAACATGCCGGTGAGATCGTCACCCGCGAGGAATTGCGCCAGGTTCTGTGGCCATTGGACACGTTCGTCGACTTCGACCACAGCCTGAATGTGGCAATCATGAATCTACGTGACGCTCTCGGTGACTCCATTGAAAAGCCTGTCTACATTGAGACTGTTCCCAGGCGGGGCTATCGCTTCATCGCTCCTGTAACCAGGGCAGAAGAAGAGACACGGAACGGACTTTCTCATCCGAATGGTGATTCGGATTCACCTCTGATCAATGGGACAAATGGGGCGCAGCAGGCTGTTCCAGCGTCAGCTGAGACTCCAACTCGCCATCACCACCGTGGGCTCATCTCCGCGGTCACTGGTTTGATTTTCGCGGCGGGTCTTCTCTCTTCTGCAATCTGGTACCTGCACCGCCCGCTGCCACCGCCGCGGGTTACGGGATACACCCAGATTACCCACGACGGCCGCAAGAAATCTCTCGCCGGAACGGACGGGAGCAGGCTCTACTTCAATGAAATGCCGGGCGAGGCGTCGATCGGGTCAATTGCTCAGATTGCAATCTCGGGCGGATTGACTGGTCAGATCCCGGTTGCGTTGCCGTCGCCGATGCTGGCGGATGTTTCGCCGGATGGGGCCAATCTACTCGTCATGCCGGTGCCTAAAGAGGACAGCGTTACCTATCCTCTGTGGAATGTTCGGATCCTGGGAGGCTCCACTCGCCGCCTGGGAGAAGCTGTAGTTGCATCCTATTCGCCGGATGCGAACTCCGTGGCCTACTCTACACCGGAAGGCGACATTTGGCTCGTTCAGAGCGATGGGACGGGAGCTCACAAACTTGCCTCGGTCGGAGGCTCCGTAACCGAAATCGTCTGGTCGCCTGATGGCGGCATCATCCGGTTCAGCAGGGATAACGAGCTTTGGGAGATATCGTCGAGCGGGTTGGCGCCCCATAAAGTGCTTCCCGGTTGGCCCGCATCATCTGATCCGTGTTGCGCCCGCTGGACCTCGAATGGAAGTTTCTTCCTCTACCTGGCGGGAGACCAGATCTGGGCTCTCGATGAGCGGCGCGGCCTCTTTCGGCGGCCGCCAGCCGGTCCGATTCAACTGACCACAGGCCCCATGAGTTGGGGCAGACCGATTCCAGGCAAGGACGGAAGTAGGATCTTTGCAGAAGGCACGATCCCCCGTGGCGAGCTTTCCCGTTTCGACTCGAAGACCAAACTGTTCCAGCTCTTCCTGGGAGGCATCTCCGCCCAGGGTGTGATTTTCTCCAAAGACGGCAAGTCGGTAGCCTACGTTTCTTACCCGGAAGGAATTCTCTGGAAGGCAAACCGGGATGGAAGCAATCCCGTGCAACTGATCGATCCTCCGATGCAGGCTGGCCTGCCCCGCTGGTCGCCCGACAACATGCAGATTGTTTTTCAGTCCACTTCCCCCGCTGCAAATAAGCCCAGTACCTATGTCGTCTCCTCAGAGGGCGGCAGCCCGCCGAAGCTCGTCAGCGAAATTAGTGAGTTGTCCACGTGGCAACCAGACTGGTCGCCAGACGGGCGCAAGATCATCTTCAATGCCATTGCCGGGCCGGTCGTCGCGTGGGTCAATCTAAAATTCGACATCCGTATTCTCGACCTCGACAGCCGCAAGGTCACAACGGTTCCCGGGTCGGTAGGAATACTCGGGGCACGCTGGTCGCCGGACGGACAGTACCTCGTTGCCGGGACTAAAGACGAAGTGCGCCTGATGATTTTCGATTTCAAGACGCATCAATGGTCGGAGCTTGCGCAAAGGGGGGTTGTGGACTCTCCCGAGTGGTCGAGGGACGGCAAGTTCATTTACTTCCGGCGGCCGAGGGGCGATATCGGTGTGTTTCGAATCCCAGTCAAAGGGGGCGCGGCAGAAAAGGTCGTCGATCTAAAGAGTTGGCATGACGCGGGATGGGACGGAAAGTACATGGGGCTGGACCCCACTGACGCGCCATTGCTGCTGCGCGACATTTCAAGCGCAGATGTTTACGCCCTTACTCTGGACCAGAAATGAGCGGTCTTGGAAGTGCTGCCTCACCTCGAATCTTGAGGCTAGGAGATTCCCGCTTGCCGAAAATATCTCTTCGCTCGGGCACAATGGGGCCAGGGAGAATGTATTGGAGATTTCACCATTCAATCTGTCAGGCGTGTGCCCCGGTTTATACCCTACCCCTACCCCACCCCCCTCCCCTTTCAAAACCCGCCGTTGGAGGGGCCAATTTTTCAATAACATATTTGTAATGAATAATATATAGATTAACCCTATGTACTCATCGGTAAACAAAACCCTCCGATTTCCCCCCATTTTCGGGCCCAAAACACCTTGGGAAGACGGATTTCAGGCTTGTTCCAGCAGGAAATGAAGGCGGCATCGTCTTAAAGGCTCCGCTCTTCAGCCTCGGAGGAACGCTCTTCTCCGAGGCCACGCAACCGTCTACAGTTCGTGCTCGTCGTCAGGATCCTTGAAGCTGGTGAACCGCGAAGCGAAGTTCAGGTGGACGGTGCCGGTAGGGCCGTTGCGCTGCTTGGCCAGGATGATCTCCGACTTGGCCTTGTCGGCTTCCGACATCTCTTCGCTGCGGTCGTAATAGGCTTCGCGGTGGATGAAGGCTACCACGTCGGCGTCCTGCTCAATTGAGCCAGATTCACGCAAATCGCTCAAAATAGGTCGCTTATCTTCACTGCGGCGCTCGCTCGCACGGGAGAGCTGCGACAGTGCCACAACCGGCACATCCAGTTCCTTCGCCAGGGCTTTCAGGCCACGGCTGATGGCCGAGACTTCCTGCGTCCGGTTCTCGTAGCGCTTGCCGCCGGCCGAGGGCAGCGTGGCCGACATCAACTGCAGATAATCCACCACCACCAGGTCCAGTCCTGCGGCATTCTGCCTGAGCCGTCGTGCCTTGGCCCGCATCTCGGCCAGCGAGATGCCCGCGGAGTCGTCAATGTACAACCGTGCCTCCACTAGCCGCCCCAACGCGTTCTGCAGCTTTTCCTGATCCTCGCGTCCCAGAAACCCGGTTTGCAGCTTGCGCTGGTCCACCCAGGCCTGCGAGGCCAGCATGCGGCGCAGCAGCGCCTCCTTGCTCATCTCCAGGCTGAAGACCGCCACCGTCGCCTTACTTTCGATGGCTGCATTCTCGGCGATGTTGATCGCCAGCGCAGTCTTCCCCATGGAGGGCCGGGCCGCGATGATGATCAGCTCGCCCTTCTGTAGGCCGCTGGTCATGCGGTCCAGCTCCTTGAAACCTGTGGCCAGCCCCGTCACCTCACGGCTCTGTTTGTAGAGGTTGTCGATGGTGCCAAAAGAGTTCTGAACGATCTGGTCCAGCGGCTGAAGTCCGTGCGTGATGCCTTTTTCGCTCACTTCAAGTAACTGGGATTCGGCCGCACCCAGCACTTCAAGCGCCGTCTCACTCTGGTCGGCAGCGCGAGCGATGG
Source organism: uncultured Occallatibacter sp. (assembly GCA_964396795.1). Classification (GTDB taxonomy): domain Bacteria; phylum Acidobacteriota; class Terriglobia; order Terriglobales; family Acidobacteriaceae; genus Telmatobacter. The sequence continues at coordinate 39,827 of CAYNGB010000029.1, forward strand.
CCGCCGAACAGATCAGCATCAGTTTCCGCAGCAGGCTTTTGTCCTTGACGATGCGGATGTATTCCTCGATGACCGGCCGCAGCGGCAAACCTTCAGTGAGCGAGGCCAGGTAAGCCACGCCGCCCACCGCCTCAATCTCCTTTTGCCGGGCCAGCTCGTTGGCCAGCGTCACAATGTCCACCGCGTGCTGCGAGTTCATCAGCTCGCTCATGCGCAGGAAGATGCGCCGGTGCGAGTCCAGCGAAAAGTCGTCCGCATCCAGCTTTTCAGCCGCCTCTGAGTGGGCTGCATTGTCCAGCAGGATGGCGCCCAGAATGGTCTTCTCGGCATCGACGTTCGCGGGCAGCCCAGCGTCGAGGGTCAGGTCAGGAATGGTGGCCATACCTTCGAGTGTAGGCCGATCTTGCCCTGGCAAAGGGGTGTGAATTGCCGCAGCGAAATGTGGGAATCGTGCAGCATTTCGCCCAGACGCAACGAAGGGGCGCCCCGGAGAGAATGAGGGTGCCCCTGGTGTGCTTTTCGGGGGAGCTTGTTTACCGCAGGGCTATAGCAGTCTCGACTACGAATTCAGCCCTGTACGCCTAGATTTGTGCTTCACCGAGGTCCACGTAGTTTTTTCATCGCTGAATCCTCAAGCAAGCAAACTCGCACCCGCACTCGCGGTGCCACAGCGCTCATCTCACTGGAATCTCCGCGTAAGACAGGGAATTCGGGGGACAATCTCCGGCGGTACCCCGTGGACGTAACCCGAATGTACTCAATCCCGGACAGAATTGGCACGAGAATGTGATTACTAAAGTGTTACTAAAGTTATAGATTGCATAAAACAAACAACTGAATCGGCTCCTTTTTGATCGAAAGAACAGGCTTTCTAATCAGGCTTAAGATTTGGCATCGCTATCAGAGTGGAGTTGAGAGCCCGGTCCAAGCGAGTCCAAAGAGGCCCTGTCTGCGCCCTTCGCCACTTTTGAGAGGACGCGATTCTCTCCCATATCGGCCAAAACGCACGCAACCCCCGGGGCTTCAAATCCCGGGGGTTGGAAGGAGTTGTACTTTCTTTTATGGAGATATCCTACTGCGAAATCACCATCTCCGAGTTGCTTTGGATTACCACCTTACCGCCATTGGGCCACCAGGGGACGATCAGCGGGAGGTTGTACTGCACATTCACTTTCACCAGGTAGCCAGGCAAGTTGCAAGGGGCTGTAACGCACGCCGTCCAGCTAACCGGTGTGCCCGAAGATGGTGTGTACCAAGCAGCGGTCACGGTCATCCTCGGATCATTTGCCCAATATCCGAGACTCTTCACATACGCGGAGATATCTGCTTGTAGTGCCCCGCCCGGACAGGTGTAAGTCCCCTCGGCGGTGCTCGTCGCCAGGCTCGGTGTATTTGTGCAGGAGTTGAAGCCGCGGACCATGGCCCACCGGCTGCCATCGCGGGCGGCATCGGAAAGATAGTGGTAAGTATAGAGGCCGATGGACACCTCAACGATACCGAAGACCATGAACAGCAGGAGGCCGGAGACAATTGCCATTTCAACAAGAGACGCGCCTTCCTCGTTATGCGCATCCAGGCCATCCACACGCAGAGTCCCAATGCGGCGGAAGAATCCGCATATCCGGGTAATTCGCTTCGTTTCCGGCGGTGTTCCAGCTTTCCTGTTCATTGGTTCGCCACCTTCTGCTGTGCTCGGCCATTCAATCGGTATGTCGTGGGTAGCCCTGGCAGATTGAACGGCGAACTGATGGTTGCCTGCGTTGTCACCGTCAGAATCGTCTCAATTTGGGATGCGGAGCAATCCGTATTGACGCAGGTATTGCCTGTCCCCGTGCACGCAGAGCCGTCAGAACAGATGCCAGTGACCACCGGCGCGGAGGGGAAACTGATCAGGCTGGTTCCCCCGGCTGCGGTAGTCTGCAGGTCTTCCGCATCAGACATTGCTGCATTCAGCATTCCAGTTGCATCCGCGGACGCGCCTATGCTCGAAGCGCCATATTGAACCGCGGCCTTGGCTGCGTTTGAAACCTCAATGGCCGCATACGCCACCCGGGCAAATTCAAGCGCTGCCACCAGCAGAAACATCATGATCGGCATCATCAGCGCAAGCTCCACCAGGGCTGATCCGGCCTCGCCGCCGCAATGCTGTTTAGTTTGTTTAGCCATCACGGTCTCCTCATTACTCAACCAGAGTTACCTTCTTGAGTGGCGTCGTGATCGGATGCGCAACGCTGTAACTGGGAATCGTAATGGTTGATGCCTTATCGAACATGGTATTGGCAACGATCCCAGTGGCTGTAATGCCTCCGCCGTGGTCCTGCAGATAAACCTCCGCACCCGGCGCATAGATGAACCCGTCGAGTGTCTGGTTGCCACTGCCAAACTGGACCTGCAATTCATTGGTATTCGTCACCGGTTGCATGAGGGCAATTCCGTTATAGGTACCTGAAGTGGGCGCGTAAATACTCAAAACCGAGTTTCCCTGGTTAAAAGTACCGCTGTATACATCCATAGTTGCGCCGCTTGAGGAACTTCCGATCGACATGGTGCCGCCGATCGTTACGCCGTTTTCAAATACATAGATCGCTCCCCCAGGCAGGGCTAATCCGGCTGAAAGAGTGACGTTGGCGCTGCTGAAGCAAGTGATCCCGTTGGACACCGGTATAGTGGTCGTGGTCTTGACCGTGGCTACCGAAACCGTATTGGCTCCGGTGCAGTCCGTGGCCGGGCTCGGTCCACTGAGACCTCCAAAAGGATCGCTTTGCGGCGCGGAGTTAGTGCTGGGAGCCGTCGGGTTTGTTTGATGGCCTGTGAGGCCGCCAACGATGTCGAAACTACCAGCATTCAGCGTGCCGCCATTGCCCGTGACATGGACCGCACTGCCGGAATTGGAGTTCACATAAACGCCACAACCGGGCGCTTCAATATCGTAGGCCCCTTGCAGGTCGAGCGCGTCGCTGGCCGTAGGATTCGTAATGTAGATGCAGGCCTGACTGGGGCCTGGAGCGCCAGCCACGGCTCTGGCAGCCACGTTGATGGAAGAAACACCAGACAAAAACCCCATGAAAAGAGTGTTATTCGGCTGGATGACGATGGCCTCAACGAAGCCTGTCTTTCCAGCATTTGGCCCATAGGTAGGCGGCGAGTTGACAGTGATCTGGGACGTTGTGACCCCGTTAGCTACCCCAGCTGCTGCGCCCCTCGATTTGGCAGTCGCATTTGAAGCGTTGTAGTAGTAATCCAGCGCCCCGGCAAACGCAGCCGCGTCGGCCGCAATTTGCAGGTTCCGCTTGGCTCTGAAAAGCACGCCCACGTCGATTGCCAGAGCCAGGACACCTAACAGCAGTCCCATGCTCATCAGCACCAGCACGATCACTTGTCCATTTTCGCCGCTTCTATTCTTCATGCCCACTCACCTCGCGCCCTGAGGGTCGAATCGCCAATACGGCAGATTTTCCCATCCCGCTTCGGCTTTCAGATTTTCGCGGCCGACCGCCGGCCTGCACTTCGTTCACCGCGTACTATCCACCCTCGGCTGCCAACCTTGCCCTACCCCCGGCAAAGCCTCCCTTGGGTCACTCATTATGCGTTTTTCGCTCATGAGAATGCAACAAAACCTTAGTTACGAGTTTCCCCGCTAAGAGCGCTGAAGTTACCATCCTCGGGCACAAAGGTCACCGACCCATTCTCGATGGAACCCTGTGCCAATACGATTGCGCTATGAGGGGCGGACCCGAGCCGCCGGATAACGCCGTCTCGCCGTTGGGAATTGGCTCCCAGGGGAATCCGAACTACCGTCGGAGTCTGGGTCGCTCAGGGCAATATACCGTGAAGAAACGAGCAAACGCGACAAAAAATGCGCCTTGGATGCGTCATTTTATTGTCGTTGGTGCCCGCTTTGGTGTGACGCGCGGGGAGGCGAGTTCACACGCTGGAAACCTGCAGTGGCCCACCAGCGATGGAGACAGCCGATTCAGTCGCGACTATTGGCCAGGCCGCCAGCGGAGTATGGGTTTCCTGGCAGCCTGCACCTCGTCAAGCCGTGAGACCCGCGTCGAGTGCGGGGACGATCTCACAACCTCCGGCGTTTCTTCCACTTCCCGCGCAATCGACCGCATCGCTTCAATGAAAAGGTCCAGCTCTTCCAGCGATTCGCTCTCCGTCGGTTCGATCATCAACGCGCCGTGGACAATCAGCGGGAAGCTTACCGTGTACGGGTGAAACCCATAGTCGATCAGCCGCTTGGCGATGTCACCGGTCTTCACTCCTTTGGCCGCCTGGTGCTTGTCGCTGAAGACCACTTCGTGCATTGACGCCGTTTTGTAGGGAAGATCGTAGAGATCCTCTAATTTGTGGCGAATGTAATTGGCATTAAGCACTGCATCTTCAGTGGTCTGACGCAAGCCGTCGGGGCCGTTCGCCAGGATGTACGCCAGGGCGCGAATGAACATGCCCGTGTTGCCATAGAAGGCGCGGACACGGCCAATCGACTGCGGCCGGTCATAGTTCCAGTGCTTTGCACCGTTCTCGTCTTCGACCAGAACCGGGGTGGGTAAAAACGGCTCAAGGAATGCCTTGCAAGCTACGGGCCCGGAGCCGGGACCACCGCCGCCATGCGGTGTGGAGAAGGTCTTGTGCAGGTTAAGGTGCATTACGTCCACGCCGAAATCGCCGGGCCGTGCCTTACCCACCAGGGCATTCATGTTGGCCCCATCCATATATAGCAGCGCGCCCTTGGCGTGCAGAATCTCGGCAATCTTGTGAATCTGACTCTCAAAGACACCAATGGTCGAAGGGTTGGTCAGCATCAGGGCTGCGGTCTCACCATCCACCTGCCGGGCCAATGCTTCCAGATCGATGCCCCCGTCGGCATTCGACTTCAGGTTCTCCACTGCATAGCCGCAAATGGCTGCGGTGGCCGGATTGGTGCCATGAGCGGAATCGGGAATGAGTACCTTCCGCCGCGCATTTCCCTGCGACTGGTGCCAGGCTCGGACCAAGAGGATTCCGGTGAGTTCGCCATGCGCGCCGGCGGCAGGTTGCAGGGTAATAGCGTCCATGCCGGTGATGTCGAGCAGGCAGCGCTGCAGCAGGTCGATCACCTCAAGAATCCCCTGTGCGAGCGAGTCAGGCCGGTAGGGGTGCGCTTCGGCCAGTCCTTCAATGCGCGCCACCAGTTCGTTGACGCGTGGGTTGTACTTCATGGTGCAGGAACCCAGCGGGTACATGCCCAGATCAATTGCATAGTTCCAGGTAGACAGCCGGGTGAAGTGGCGGATGATCTCAATCTCGCTCAACTCCGGAAGCTCAGGTGCTTGAACGCGCCTTGCGGCGCCGAGCAATGACGAGAGATCAACCGCGGGCACATCCAGCGGAGGCAGCTTGTATGCTCTCTTGCCGGGCGAGGACTTCTCGAACAGCAGAGCCTCATTTTGTGTTTGGTGCGGTCGAACCTTGCCCGTTGTGCGGGGGCCCGTGGGAGTTTGCGGATTGGTCAAATCAGTTGCCATTGGATCTGCTTATGCCTCCACCAGCCCCGCCGCCAATACCATGGCCGCGGTGTCAATCTGCTCCCGGGTGATCACTTCTGTGGCGCACCACAACGTGGCATGGCCCAGTTCGGGATACCAGCGGCTTAGCTCGATGCCGCCCACGATCTTTTCATCCAGCAAACGCTGGCTCCACAACACCGGCGGCTCTGCAGTCTGCAGGACAAACTCGTGAAAGCGCGGCGCACCGGTAAAGAGAAGCTTCGCCCCGGGTTGTGTGCTGAGCGTTTTGGCCGCGTAATCCGCTTTGGCCAGGTTGTGCTCGGCCAGTTCGCGAATCCCCTCTTTCCCGTAGACCGCAAGAAAGATGGTTGCCATCAACGCCACCAGCGCCTGGTTGGTGCAGATATTCGAGGTAGCCTTTTCGCGGCGGATGTGCTGCTCGCGCGTGGCCAGGGTGAGGACAAAACCGCGGTAGCCGCTGCTGTCGGTGGTTTGGCCAGCCAAGCGGCCCGGCATCTGCCGAATGTACTGCTCCTTGCAGGCCATGACGCCGCAGAAAGGCCCGCCGTAGCTGAGGGCAACACCGAAGGACTGCGCCTCCATACTCACAATATCGGCCTCCATGGGGGGTCGGACGACACCCAGAGAGACCGCCTCTGCAATGGAGACGATGAGAAGTGCGCCTTGGGCGTGGGCGATTGCGGCGATGGCGGGGATGTCTTCAATGACGCCGAAGAAGTTGGGACTCTGGACGAGGACGGCGGCGGTTTCCTTGGTGACGCTGGCCTCAAGTGCGGCAAGATCGACGCGGCCGTTCTTGGCATCATAGCCGGCCAGCGTTGTGGGCAGGCCCTGATGCGTGGCGTAAGTGGCCAGCACTTCGCGATACTCGGGATGGACCGTCGCGGCCACCACAGCCTTATGGCGACCGGTGACGCGAACGGCCATCATCACCGCCTCGGCCGCGCCCGTAGAGCCGTCGTACATGCTGGCGTTGGCCACGTCCATGCCGGTCAGTTCGGCAATCATGGTTTGAAATTCGAAGATAGCCTGCAGCGTACCCTGCGTAATTTCTGCCTGGTAGGGCGTGTAGCTGGTGAGGAACTCGCCACGCTGCACAAGAGAATCGATAATTACGGGGCGGTAATGACGATAAGCACCGGCTCCAAGAAAACTGGCGTAGCCCGTGGCGTTCTTGTCCGCGGCGGCACGAAAGTAGTCGATAATCTCGCTCTCGGCTTGCTGGCGGGGAACATCGAGGTCGCGGTCAAGTCGGCACTCGGCCGGAATCACAGCGAAAAGGTCGTCGATGGACCGGGCGCCAATCGCGGCGAGCATCTGTTTACGTTCCGCTGGCGATTTGGGAAGATAGCGCATTTCAGCTTCTAGCTCCTCGCTTCTAGCTTCTCGCTAAAAGCAAATTAGACAGGCTGGATCGCGGCCTGCCGAGGGAGAATCCATGGCAAATTGATACGGCTTCCGGTGCAGAGAAACAAGCTAGTAGCGAGAAGCTAGCCGCTAACTCTGTGTTTCCTCCGAGACAAACTTCTCATAGGCCTCTGCATCGAGCAGGACGTCAAGTTGTGCCGGGTCCGCGAGCTCGACCTTGATGATCCAGGCGTCATGGGGCGCTTCGTTGATCTTGTCTGGCGCAGTTTTCAGTTCTTCGTTGACAGCAGTCACGGTGCCGGTCACGGGCGAGTAGAGGTCGCTGACAGCCTTCACACTCTCCACGGAACCAAAGGTCGCGTTGGCGGTGACCGGGTCTCCTACCTTGGGTGCGTCCACGTAGACGATATCGCCCAGGGAGCTCTGCGCGTAGTCGGTGATGCCGATGGTGCCAATCTTTCCCTCGACGACAATCCACTCATGCTCGCGGGTGTAGCGATAGTGCGCGGGATAGGCCATGGCCGTGTCCTCTCTTTCAATAAGATAACGAAACCTTAGTGTACGACTCGCAGACGGCTGAAAGGCTGAGGAAAAGCTCCATGAAACCGGCAGATTTAGCCGTGGGCACCAGCCACGCTTGCAGCACGAAAATCCGTCCCGGATCCGACTTCCCTATTGCTTGAAGAACTCGCCGTGCCCGCCGTTGGCCCATGGATCGTAGTGCGCGGCGAAGTTGGCGCGGGTTTGGGTGGAGGGGTGGCTGTAGGTCCAGAACTCAATGAAGGGGCTTGGATTGGGGTCTTCGAGCCACGCCTCGCCGAGTGCGTTGAATGCGGCCACGGCGGTTTTCTGCGGATCGGGGACAAGGCCATGAATGGCCTCCTGGCCATACACGTCTGCCTGGTGCTCGATGAAACGGCTGACGGCGTTGCCTACCGGCTCCAGCACTAAGCTGGCCACCGAGACGGTCAACAGCAGCACCACAAAACCGGCGCGGGTGGGCAGGGCGGCAATGCCCTCTTCCGGCCTGCCCAGGCGCCACCGCGCTCCAAAGCGGCGCACCAGCCAGTTGGCAAACCCCGCGCAGCCCCAGAAGACAAAGAAAAGCACGGCCGCCGCAACAGCCAGCCCTTTCACGATGTGGTGAAGAACGTAGTGGCCGCTCTCGTGGGCGAAGATGAAGAGGATTTCATCGTTTGGAATGCGGCCGGCTGTGGTGTCCCACACCACAATGCGCTTGGTAGCGCCGATGCCGCTGACGTATGCATTGAGGCCGTTGGTCTTGAGGCTGGCCTTCATCAGGAACATGCGGTCTGGCGGAATGTCGATTCCTGTGCGGGCGACGATCTTTTCCAGTTCGCCCACCAGGGCGGGATTGCTCTTGGCCAGCGGTTCATACTTGTTGAAGACCGGCTCAACGAGCGGCGAAACGAAGGTCGCGAGCACCATTAGCGGCATTGCGGCCACCCAGGCTCCCAGCCAGTAGCGACGCGGCCAACGGCGCACGATCCAATTGAAGAACAACAAAACCGGTGCGCCGATCAACACCGATAGCCCCAGCGACTTGGCCAGGTCCACGCACCAGTTGCCCCAGCCCTGCACGCTGATCCCATAACTGCGGCTGGCGTAGTGGCCATACCAGTCCAGGGGCAGATTGGCCACGGTGAGCAAGACAAGCAGGACGGCGAAGAACAGCAGTCCCCGTATCCAGTGCCGATTTGCTTTGCGCTCTGCCCATGCAGCCAGACCAGCCGCCCAGCGCGACGCCAGCAATAGCCACAAAACGGCGATGCCCCAGAGCGAGTAGGCAATATCCAATATGTTGCGAATACGGCTGAGAGCGATAGCTTTATCCAGCTTGTCGGGCGGCAGAGAATAGGCCTGTTCTGGACCCTGCTGCGTTTTAGTTGAGCTCAGCGCGCTTTGGTGAATCGGGACATACCGTGTGGCTGCGTGTGGCACAGAGAGACGAGGAGCAACGGCAGCCAGTAGAAAAATGGAGATTGACGCAAGCACCAACCGGCGTGCAAATGTCATGGGGTTTTGCCCTCGGCAGTCGCCGACTCTGCGACAATCGATGGTACAGATGCGTATCTCTGAGTCATCCCTGCCTATGCGTGATATTACTTCCGCCGCCTACAGGTGGTCAGGTTTCAAGCCCTCCGTTTGCAAGTTCATTCCCGTTCTCATCCTGGCGCTGCCCGCAGCGGCCACGGCTCAGCAGTCCATGCCTGTGCTCCTTGACACCATGACCACCGAATTGCACCGAGCCTTTACTTCGCTGGGCAAACAGGGCGACGAAAAGCAGTTGCCGCCTTATTTCCTCAGCTACTCGGTCAGCGATGCCGATATGGTGTCTGTCCGCGCCCAGTTCGGCGCATTGGTTGAAAGCTCGGCAAATCACATCCGCGTGGCCGACGTGCAAGTGCGGCTGGGCGATCCCAGCCTCGACAACACCCACGGAAACCATCGCGGCTCGGCAGTGAACAGTACGCAACTGCCTCTTACCGACGACCGCGTGGCTCTGGCCCGCTCATTATGGCTGGCCACCAATGCCGGTTACGGCAACGCAATCGACAACTACTTGAGGGTCAAGACCGAGGCCCAGGTCCGGGCCAAAGAAGAGGACTCCTCCCCGGATTTCAGCAAGGAAGCGCCGCAAGTCTCCATCGCCGGGCCGGCGCCATCCGTTGTGGTTGACCGCGCGGCGTGGGAGGAGCGGGTGCGCGCCCTCTCCCGCATCTTTCGCGACTATCCGGATGTGTACCAGAACGTGGTGATGCTGACAGTGCAGAATGAGACCGATTACTTTGCCTCCTCTGAGGGTTCGCGCGTGGTGGAACCGCACCAGCAGGCGCGGGTGGTCGTGTTTGCCGTGACCCGCGCCGACGACGGCATGGATCTGTTCCGCGAGCAGACCTTTGAGGCCGAAACAGCGCAAGGACTGCCTTCACAGGCAGAGATGGAAGCCGCCATTCGCGAGCTGGGCAAAAGCCTTGAAGCGCTGCGCACGGCGCCCATGGCCGAGCCATTCGATGGGCCCGCCATTCTTTCCGGACGAGCGGCGGCCGTTTTCTTTCATGAAGTGCTCGGCCACCGGCTCGAGGGTCAGCGTCAGCGCGGCGATGAGGAGGGCCAGACCTTCACCAAGGAGTTGGGCAAGGATGTGCTGCCAAGTTTCCTTTCCGTAGCCGATGACCCCACTGTGGCAAAGTTTGGCGCCACCTGGCTCAGCGGAAGCTATCAGTACGACGACGAAGGCCAGAAAGCGCAGCGCGTAGAACTGATCCAGGATGGCGTGCTCAAGACTTTCCTTATGTCGCGGCTGCCCATTGCCAGCTTCAGCGCCTCCAATGGCCACGGGCGGGCGCAGACAGGGCGCATGCCCACAGGACGCCAGGGCAATTTGATCGTGACCTCCACCAAGAGCGAGCCCGAAGCCGACCTGCGCAAGCAGTTGATTGAGGAGGCAAAGAAGCAGGGCAAGCCCTACGGGCTCTACTTCGAAGACATCTCCTCCGGTTTTGCGGTCACAACGCGCAGTTCGCCGCAGGCGTTTCAGGTCATTCCCCTGGTGGTGTTGAGGGTGTATGTGGACGGCCGTCCCGATGAGTTGGTGCGCGGGGTCAGTATTGTAGGCACGCCGCTGGCGGCAATGAAACGCATTCTCGCCACCGGCGACAAAAGCGAAGTGTTCAATGGCGAGTGTGGCGCGGAGTCGGGCACCATACCAGTCAGCGCCGTGGCACCGGCAATGCTGCTGAGTGAAATCGAGACGCAGCGCCAGCCGCAAGGCACAGCAAGGCCGCCTATCCTGCCCATTCCCGGCGCCCCGACGCAGACATCCGTAACCAAGGAGGCGCAATGAAGCTCTCGCGCACCATGTCGCTGCTCGCCTGTTCCTGCTTCCTGCTCGCCTGCCTGAACGCTACCCATATTTGCGTCGCGCAGCAAACCCGCGCCGAAGCCGAAAAGGACCCGGTGCTGAAGGCCATGCTTACTGAGCTGGACCGCAGCATGAGCGACTTGCAGTTGAAGAGCTTTGCGAAGCCGTTCTTCATTCAGTACCGCGTTCAAGAAGTGGACGACTACGAAACCAAGGCCGCGTTTGGCTCCAGCGAGGGCGGACAGCACAATCACGCGCGCGTTGCGCGGATCACCGTGCGAGTGGGCGACTACAAGACCGACAGCTCCGGCGGGCGCGGCGACGGCGCCATTCAACTGGCTGCCCTGGACGACGATCCGGTGGCGTTGCGCTCGACCTTGTGGGCAGGCACCGACCAGGCATACAAGAGCGCTCTGGCGGCCTATGCGCAGAAGCAGGCCGAATTGAAGCAGGTCCAGACTCCGCCGCAGGCCGATGACTTCAGCAAGGAGAAACCAGTAATCATTCTGGAAACTCCATTGAAGCTGGCATTGGATCAGGCCGTGTGGGTAGACCGCGTGGCCAGGGCGAGCGGTCTCTACCGGACTGATGCATCGGTGCGCGCAGGCGAACGCGATGTGCAGTACTGCTCGGCGTCCTTTCACACCCGCGTGACCACCACTTGGCTGGTCACCAGCGAAGGCACCATCGTGCGCAAGTCCGTGACCCAGGCCCAGGAGGCGTTTGCCGTGGGTACGCAGGCCGCCGACGGCATGAGGCTCGACCGTTCGTATGCCTCCACCGGTGCGTCGCTGAAGGACCTGGATGCCCAGGCAATTTTTGAAAAGCACGCGGTGGATCTGATCGCCTCCCTCACTGATCTACGCAAGGCGCCATTGGTCGAAGAGGAGTATCACGGACCGGTGCTGCTGAGCGCCGACGCCAGCGCCGATACGCTGCGCAGCTTGGTGGGATCTGGAGTGACGGCCACGCGGCCACGCCTGGGCACCGAGGCCCGCACCAACGGACCGTTCGCCTCGAGCTATCACGCCCGGGTGCTGCCCGAGTTTATGGATGTGGTGGACGACCCCGGGTTGAAGAGCTACGACGGCAAGACACTGATTGGCGCGTACGACGTGGACGACGAGGGCGTACCCGCGCAAGCGGTGGATCTGGTCACCGCGGGACGCCTTGAAAACTATCTCGTCGGCCGCGAACCGGTGCGCGACTTTCCCTTGTCGAACGGCCACGGACGCGCCCCGGTTTCCGGAGCGGCCCGGCCAGCCGTCGGCGTCTTGAAAGTGACCGCGCGCCAGGGCCTGACGGATGAAGAGTTGAATCGCAAACTCGTTGACACGACCAAGGATCGCGATCTGAAGAGTGTGTACCTAGTGGAAACGCTGGGCGGAGAGATGACCCCGCGCGTGCTGTATCGCGTAAGCCCGGATGGCAAGCGCGAACTGGTGCGCGGAGCGGTCTTGGGCGATCTCGATCAGCGCGCGCTGCGCTCCAGCGTGGAGGCCGCAGGCAATCAGCTTTGGGTAGCCAACTATTTTGGCGACGTGCCGCAGACGGTGCTCGCCCCCGCACTGCTGCTCGACGATGTCACCATCCGCCGCGCCAATGAGACCAACGACAAGTTGCCCTTCTATCCGCCGCCGGAGTAGAAGTGGGAGCGCCGCAACCGCTCCTACTTCTTCTTCCAACCCCCGACTATTGCGCCCATGAGCATCATTCCGAAAAGCCAGAAGCCGGCGTTGACCGCCAGCAGGCTGAATGGACGGACCTCGAACACATATTCCGTAGACCATGCGGTAAGTTCGAATCCCAGCCAGAGCAGCGCTCCAACCTTGATGCCGCGCCACATCGTCTGCGACCCGGTAAGCTGGGTTACGCAGGAGATAGCGGTAGCCATTACCGCTCCCGAAACCAGCGCCGCGCCAAACTGCAAGGCACGGTTCGGACTGTTTTGCATCAGCCAGTCATTCGTCCGCCCGATGCCACTGAGCCACGCCTGATAGAAAGCCGAGTACCAACCCGCTTCCAGCAGAAAACAGGCAATTGCTGCCACCAGGATCGCCAAGTAGTTCTGTCGAACGCGCGCCGCTTGCGCCACAGAAAAACCAGTTGCCATTTCGCCTCCCCGCTGCAGGATTCAGGCCTCATAAACTAACTCGAACCGGCGGGGAGTTGCAATCGGAATTTTGGCCGATGAAAGGATTTCAAGCAGGCGTATTTCACGTGCGGCCCATGGATTGGCCACACCATGGCCATATTCCTGCGGGCGCCAATCACACAATTTAGTCGAGCCGCGTCAGGTAGGCATCGCCCTCTGAAGGATGTAGCTGCCGGGCGATCCACTCAGCCTGCTCGCGATTGTCACCCTCTGGGCGGATGCGGACCCAGTAGCTGTCCTCCCCGGGAAACTCGATCACGCGGGCGTCGGGATATCTGCGCAGAAGCTGCTCCTTCAGTTTTTCCGCTCGGCGCTCGCTGGTGAATGCGCCAATCTGCACACACCACCGTCCGCCGCTGTCGATGGGTTTGGGGGTTCGGTAGACGTCGATGCGCACGCGTGCGGTGCCGGTGCGGTAAACGCCCGTGGCCCGGGCCGACGCCAGCGTCAGATCAATAATCTTGTCCGGAACAAACGGGCCGCGGTCGCTGATGCGCATGGCCGAGGACAAATTGGTTGCCAGGTTCGTCACCACGATTAGCGAACCCATGGGCAGGGTGCGATGCGCGGCGGTCAGCGCGGCGTCGCTGAAGACCTCGCCATTGGCGGCCTTGCGTCCTTTATAGGGCGCGGTGTACCAGGTGGCGTCGCCTAGCTCTGAAAGGATGGGGCTATGGGTAGCAATGTACTCGAGGTCGTCCGGGCTCACACCACCCGGCGGAAGAGGCGTGATGGGGATCCGCCCGCCTGAAGCAGAAGGCTGCGTCGGGTAAGTTGGTTGGGTCGGATAAGTCGGATAGGTCGGCTGGACCACCGGAGGTGCGGCTTGCGGCGCAGGCAGTTGTGCCGCATTTCGCTTATGGCCGCAGCCGGAAACGGCCGCCAGCACCATTGCCAATCCCGTCCACAGGACCAGGTGTCGCGAACTCCGTTGCAGGAGGGAATCCATCCTCAAGAGTTTGGACCCCTCGGCTGGTCCATGCGATCGGCAAGGTTGCGCAGGGTATCGGCCACCTTACGCATGGCTGTAATGGACTCTCTGCGCACTTGTGGGACCACAGCGTCGTTCACGTAAGCAACGGCATGGCGCAGTTCCATTTCAATCAGTTCGATCGCTTCCTCAATGCGCTGGCCTACGCCGCCTGCGCCGGGCCCGGGCGGGGGATAAGTGCTCACGGTAAGCTACCTCGTCTTCAAGTCTGCGGCGCGGGTCACAGCACGTCAATGGCACTGGCCTGCCGAAACCACCTGGGTGTGCCGCGGTGGTCAACACAAGCCAGGTCATCTGGACACGGTCTCTCTATGATTTTCAGCCGGCAACCCTTTGCCCTTGCCGGGGTTAACTTTCACCTGAAATCCACGTCTCACTTTAAGAACGGAGAAAGGGCGCATTCAGGGCAACCGGGACGCCAAAACGTGCCCCGCTGGCGCTTGTTCTTTGGTACGAACTGACAAACATGCAGCGAGGACCTGACTCTTGGGAGATCGATCGAAAGATGACAGAAGGTCCACTCCGGCCGGACGCATCGTGGGCCCTCGGCGCGCCCATTTGGCTTTGCCCGCGATTCTGGCCCTCCTCCTGATAACGTCCACGGCCTCCTGGGCGAGCCAGGCCCCGCCGCCGAATCCCGAGTCGCAACTTCCTGACGCGCCCTTGCCGCATGTCGTCATAAAAGATAAGTCCAAAACGGGCCCATGCAGGGTTGTGCCCAAGGGCGAGCCGGCCGGAGAAGCGCTGGCCGGCATGGCGAGCGCCGAAAGTAGCACGATCGCAGGCGTTCCGCCCGTGCAGGACGTAGCGGAGACCGATGAGCCGGACGCGATCGAACAACTACCGCCGTGTCCGACGCCTCTTATCGATTGGTTTGCCCGCTTCCTCACCGGCCCACAAGTAAAGCCTCTCACTCCGAGGGAAAAGGCTCGCCTTGCGGTGCGCAACCTGCTTGACCCCTTCAACGCCATAACCATCTTGGGCACTGCTGCAGTTTCAGTGGGATCGGACGCCCACTCCCCCTACGGCCCCGGGATGCCGGGTTTCGGGCGCTATGTAGGCGTGAGCTTTACCCAGGACATGACCGGCGAGTTCTTCGGCACCTTTCTGATTCCCTCCATCGTCCACCAGGACCCGCATTATCACCGCATGGCCAAAGGCTCCATCCCCCGCCGGATAGGCCATGCCATCTTTCAGGTCGTGTGGACCCAGGGCGACAACGGCAAGGGCATGCTGAACTATTCCAATCTGGTAGGCTTCGCAATCGAAGACGAGATCAACAATCTCTATGTCCCGGGCCGAGAGACGAATCTACCCGCCAGCGCCGCGCGTTACGGCATCGGCCTGGCCACCGCGCCCACTGACAACTTCATCACCGAGTTTCTGCCTGACGTCGCCCGCCGCATTCACGTCCGCGTAGTCTTGGTACAGCGCATCATCAACCAGGTCGCCAAGACCGACGGTGCCGGTTCCCAGTAGGTGAACGCAACACCTAAGGCATTGCAGGGCAAGGCATTTGCTGGTGTTCTCGCGCCCGGCTCGGCTCTTCCTTCACCCGTTCACTGCCTGCCAATTGCCATTCAGGTTTGGATTCCGCCATTCGCTGCACTCGCGTTGGATTGACCAGCCCCGGCGGTTACTCTTGTACTGAATTTCCAGGTTCTGGCCGCCTCTCTATTAGAAGGCCGGTACTGGGCCGGGCTTCGACGTCGCCGGCGACACATTCTTAAGGAGATCGCAATCAATGTCCAAGACGATCAAGTATGCCGAGAAGGCCGTTGTCTACGCCGCCAAGGGCGCGTGGGTGGTGTTTGAGCAGTTGAACCGCATCAGCCCCAACCCGTCGTTTACCCCCAAGTGGAGCGACAAGCCCCTGCTGAAGAGCTGGCAGAAGGAAAAACCACCCCTCGGCTGGCCACGCACCACAGATTCGCTGTGCCCCAAGTGCGTGCCTGAGATCCGCAAGCAGATCCTGGACGGTAAGCTGCCCCATGAAGTGTTGCTCAACGAGAAGGTGGGCGAGATCAAGGCCCAGATCATTGAGCGCGACGGAAAGATCCTGATGGTGAAGGACTGTCCCAAGCACGGCCACTTCGAAGACGTGATGTCCATGGATCCGGCCTTCTTCAAGCATCTTGAAGAAAGCTTCCCCGGCCGCGACATGAAGGCCCATAACGACGAGAAGCTGCACCACCACGGCACCTCGACCGTAACCCACGGGCGCGGCTCGGTGCTGACCA
This sequence comes from uncultured Occallatibacter sp., assembly GCA_964396795.1. Lineage (GTDB taxonomy): Bacteria > Acidobacteriota > Terriglobia > Terriglobales > Acidobacteriaceae > Telmatobacter. Next base: position 55,980 of record CAYNGB010000029.1, read on the forward strand.
TCGACCTCACCAATCGCTGCAACATGATGTGCGATCCCTGCTTCATGGACGCCAACCAGGTGGGCTTCG
>CAYNGB010000030.1:0-55894 GCA_964396795.1 uncultured Occallatibacter sp.
CTAATTCTCGGCAAAAGCGAATGTGGCGAACCCGGACATGGCTGGCCCTGTTCAGGTTCCAAACAACCTGACCACGTGGAAAGGGCGTCAACGGATTGCGTTGACGCCCTTTGCATGCGTAGAGCCAAGCCCGCTCAGAAATCCAGGCGGAGCGACATCTGGATCTGGCGCGGGCTGCCAATGGTGTGGGTGACGATTCCCAGGCCGGATGGGCAGCTATAGAAGTTATTGACAGCTTTGTTGGTGCCGCAATCGGTGGGCAGCACCGGTGTCCCGAGTGCCGGGAACGGATTGTAGCCAAAGTTCTGAGCGACCTCGTTGCCGGGAACATCAAAGCTCGAAGTGTTGGTGAGATTGTAGACGTCGAAGGTGTACTTGAGGCTATACCGCTCGTTGAAATTCGCAACCTTGACCAGTGATGCATCGGCGCGTTTCTGAAAGGTCTGACGGAAAATATTGCGTTGTCCGGTGGTGAAGCCGGTTTCGTATGGGTCCTGTGTGGGGATGGCGCCGCCAAGACCACCCGCAGGGAGTATCGGAATGGTGAAGCACGCAGCATTCAAAGCTGGTTGTCCTCCCGCCGGCGCCCAAGCTCCGGAAGCGCCCGTCTTGGCACTCTTGGCCGTGCAGCCCTTGGCCAACGGCACGATGGGGTTGGTGATGCCATCGAAGGTGGAATAGTAAATGCTGCCGATGGCGCCGGAGAAGTCGATGACGCTGTAGGGTTGGCCGCTCTGCAAAACGGTGAGGCCAACCAGCGACCACCCGTCGATGATATCGCCTTCAAGTGAGCTCTTTTTGGCCAGGTCGGGTACACGGAAGACGTAGGTGAAGTTGATGACGTGGGTGCGGTCGAAGTCGGCTGAGCCATATCCGCTGCGAAGATTAAGCGGATTGTTGCCGTTGTAGAAGAGTCCGAGTCCGCTCTGCTCGTCGGTTGCGTGCGACCAAGTGTAAGAGGCCCCCACCTGGATACCGTGGCTCATGCGCTTTTCAAAGTGCGCCTGGAGCGCATTATAGGCATCGATGCCAGCAGCTTTGTAGCTGATGGATTCGGCCGCATAACCGATGTAGGGAACCCGCAGGTCGACGTTTCCGCCCTCATAGTTGGCCTGCCAGTAGCTGTTATCCGGCAAGCTTGCACCGAGGATGGTGTAGCCGTAGCTGTAGTTTTGCTGGTATGGGCTGCCTGCCAGGGCAGGGCTGGCGGGAGACGCAATGTTCGATTGGTTGAACGGCACAGGAATGACTTGATGGCGGCCAAGGTTGCCAACGTAGCCAACTTCGATTGCCAGGTCGTTGCGCGGTTGCCACTGAAGGTCGAGCGTGTAGTTGATGGTGTATGGCAGCTTGTTGGCGCGGTCGTAGACGCCGAGAGAAATTGGCTGGCCGTTATGGATCACCCCTGTAGGGCAGAGTCCAGAAACGCCACTCAATCCAGTGTTTACGATGCTGCAGGCGTTGGGCAGATAGTTGGCCAGATCAGAGGCCTGGGGGTTGGAAGGGGCCGCGTGTTGAAGCGAGGTTCCATAGGGGTTTTCCAGGTTGCCGCTCTCTGCAGTAGGCGGACCCGTAGGAGGACCAAAGCCGCCGTTTCCGCCGCAGGTGGGAATGTAGCCCTCATAAAGAGACATGGAAGCGGCCGGGCAAACTGAGGTGTTGACGAACGGGAGTTGCTGGTTCACACCGAAGGGACCGCCGGTAACAGTGCCAATGGCGTAGCCGGGCGAAAAGTAGCTGAACAGTTCGCCGCGGTCGTAGTAGATGCCACCGCCTGTGCGGACGACCATCTTGTTGTGGAAAAATCCAGGCTGCCATGCGGCGCCGACCCGCGGACCTATGCCCCACTGGCGGCCGGTGAGTGTGGTCGCACTCACACCCTTGGTACCGTTGGTGTTGTTGCCTGCAATGATCAGACCCGGATTCGTGATCGTATCAGTCAGGACACTGTAGTTATAGAGGCGCGGATCGAAGTTGAAGATACGGCCGTACTTCTCGGTCAGGCCGCCGTCCCAGTCATAGCGGACGCCCGCGCTCAGCGAAAGAGATGGGGTGATCTGGTATTTATCCTGCGCATACATGCCCAGTTGATTGGCGCGGTAGTAGCGATTGGCGTTGCCCTGCAGGAACGAAGTGACATAAAAACCACTTGCCGAACTGCCGGGCGAAACAAATCCCTGCACCATCTGGCTGAAATCGTCGGTCGCAATCGTGCCCGTTCCAGTGCGCTTATCGATGGTATTGAGCTGGGTGTAGGTGTAGCTGGTCCCGAAGTTGACCGTGTGCTTGCCGAGAGTCCAGATGGCGCTGCCCGAGGGAGCAAGGCGGTTCTGGAAGGCACCGGTATTGGCAGACTGTCCCTCCGCGTTGGGACCGATATTCAGAATTGCCTGAGATGAAAGTCCGGTCGGCTGGCTGCTGCCCAGTACGTTGTAGATGGAGACGCCGGGGAAGTAGCTTGATCCGAATACGTTGATCGATCCTGTTCCATAACCACCACCGGGAATCGACCCTGGGCCGAAGGCTTGCACATTGTCGCCCCAGTTCTTCTCGCGCAGCACTCCAAGAGTCTGGGTCGTGCTGAGGTTGGACTTCACAATGAAGGTGTTGGTGATGGAAGCCACCTGGGCTCCCGAGTCAAGGTGTTCGGTAAACCCGGGGACGCTTGAATACGAATAGGGCGCGATAGTTGGATCGTGTTGATAAAAATACTTGAAGCTGACGGTATCTCTCTTGGTTGCGTTGTAGTCGAGATCTGCCACTGCCAGGTCAGCGGTAAATATACCTGTGCCAGGCAGGAAGGCATTCTCAATGTGCGACACAGAGGGCGCTATTCCGTCATCATTGGGGACGAGCCATTTGCCGGGCTCACCTGGCATCGCGGGTGAGTTGAACAGAACCAATGCAAGAGGGTCGATTTGGGAGGACGTGATGCTGCTGCCGAAGGAAGCGTTTGCAATGTCGGCAAGACCGCCGGCATCGCGATTGAGATCATTCAGACCAATAGGAACGTCAAGCAAGGAGTAGCCAACCTCCTGGTCTGAAACATGTTCGTGTTGGTAAGAGAGGAAACCAAAGAGCTTGTCCTTGATGAGCGGGCCTCCGGCCAGGCCGCCGGCTGTGTAGCGATGCAATTCCGGCACCTTCAGACCTTTCGGAATGGTCGGATCCTGGTTGAAGAAGAACGGCGCTGCATTCAGCCAACTGGTGCCGCGATGAACGTACGCAGTTCCGTGCAGATTGTTTGTGCCGGAGGCGGTATTTAGATCAATATGCGCACCAGAGGTTGAACCCTGCTGAGCGTCGTACATTGAAGCATTGACGCGGACTTCCTGCAGACTCTCAGGCGCCGGAGTGGGGATGGCGTTGCCGATAGAGAGGTAAATGGAGGCCGTGGAAGGGATGACGCCGCCGCCGCCGGCGCTGCTGGATACGCCTGTCGAATTAATGACTCGGGCAGAAGGAACCTGGCTGGTGCTCTTGCCGTTGAATAGATTGCTGGCGTCTACACCGTTCAGTGAAAAACTGTTGCTCGTGTCGCGCTGTCCATTGGCCCAGATGGGCGCATTCCCAAGCCCGCTGTTGGAGCCGGTTCCACCGGACAGTTCTGCGTTGACGCCCGGGGAGAGAATTGCCACACCCGTGAAACTCCCAGTCGCCAGCGGCACCGTCTCCACTTGCGATTCATCCATCACGTAGCCCGTGGTCGTATCCACGGCGTTCATCAACGGAGAAGCTTCCACTTCGACGGTGGTGGTGGTCTCGCCCACTTTGAGCGCAGCGTTCACCGTGGCCGTTCGATCTGCCTGCACGCTGATGTGCTGCGTTCTTTGCACATCGAAGCCCGTGGCCGAATAGGTCAGCGTGTACGTGCCGATCGGCAGGTTCACGAGCAAATAGACGCCGGACCCATTGGTCGTAGTGGTGCGTGACAATGAGGTTTGTTCGCCCACCAGGTTGACTGTCACGTTGGGAATAACACCGCCCGATGCGTCGGTGACCGAACCCGTAATGCCGCCGAGCGTCTGCTGTGCCGAAAGGAACGAACTACACAGCGCGATAGCTGCCACGATTGCCAGCAGCCGGAAATACAGATTGGGAAGAATTCGCATGGAATAGCTCACGTAGCAGGCCTCGAAAATGGAGATTTCCCCAGCGGTCTCGTGGGGGAGATCGTGCAACTCTGGATCAAATGAAAATCGTGATGCTCTTTGGTCAATCCCAAAAAGAGGACAAGACAATTCAGTTGCGAGTGGCTCTTGTTTGTTGGACTTACTGGACACTCACTGCAGGTTGGTTATAGGATACCTGCTCGCGTAACAATTCAACCAGAAATTAAGCCGATCTTTACGCCATCCTTACGCCAACATGCTATTTAAATCGCGGCGAACTGTGCAAAAAAGGGACGGAAATACGATCTCGGCCTGGGGAGGCTGTGCGACATTCAAGCGAATGCGATCTCGACAGTTAGTGCCGGCACCAGAACAGGAGAAGGTCAGGTGAGATACATCACATAGCAATACCGTCAGACTTCTTCCGCCGCAGTGCATACCATCCGAGTCCGGAGGCAATATAGGCCAGATATATCCACGGAATTCGGGCGTGATTTTCGTCGCTGGCTGACCTCAGATCGAAGATAACAATCAAGATCATCACCAGCACGGTGAGCACGCTGAGGATAGCCACCCAGTGAGAGTGCTGGCCTAATGCGCGCCGCGCAAATGGAAGTGCAATAGCCACCAGCGCGTAGGCCGTCAGGAACCCGAATACGGCGAGAGACCCCAGCCAGTCGTACATGTCAGAACCGGTAACGTCGCGCATAGCCAGGCCCGCTGTCGCAGCGAACATCAGCGTGGCTGAGATGACAATCGCCGCTCCCGGTGTTCCATGACGGCGGCTGGTTTGTTGCAGGGATGCTGGAAGGAGGGCCCCGTGCGCCATCCGCATCAGCACGCGTGCGGCTGCGGTGATGCAGGCCAGCACACACGCGAACATGCTGATGCCCGCGCCAAAGTCGATGGCCACGCCGAGTGGAGAGATGCCGGCCTTGGTGGCCAACAGGTGCAGCGGGCTTGTGGATTCGCTGAGTCTACCCGACTCGCCACGAAAGCCAAGTACCTCAGAATACGAACACAGCATGAAGAAGACGCCCGCAAGAACGGCGCATTGCACCACGGCGCGAGGAATGGTGCGCAGAGGATCACGCGCTTCACCGCCCAGCGTGGTTGCACTCTCAAAGCCCACAAAGCTGAACATCGAAAGGACCAGCGCGGGTCCTAAGGCGGAGAAAGACACACCCTTCAGCCGGAATTGATCCGCGTCGATTTGCAAGCCGAAGCGGAAAACCAGCACTGCCAGCACAATCAGGACGAGGCCGATGGAAACGGCTTCAAGCCACAGCATCAATTCGGCAGAGAGTTTCACGTCGCGATAAGCGATCCACGCGGCAATCGCGCAGACGGCCGCCAGTACCGGTAATGCGGGCGGTGACCAATGCAGAAACTGCTGGCAGAGCAACACGGCGTAGTAAAGTGTTCCGCCTGCCACTGAAGCGCCCGTGGCAAGGTAGGCGAGCAGCAATCCCCACGCAGCAGTGACGCCAAAGAAAGATGGCAGAGTGTTTGCCGTGTAGCTGTAGAGCGACCCCGGTGAGGCAGAGAGCCGCGCGAAGCGACTGACGCAAAAACCCACCAGCAGGGTGGCCCCAAGAGCTAGAAGATACACAAACCAAGTGCCGTTGCCGGCCAAAGCAAAGACCAGCGGGATGGTAAGCGACGACGAGGTGGAAGGCGCCATGGCCGAGACCGACTGCGCGAGAGTCTCAATGGGTCCGAGGACGCCCTTGTGAAGTCCGTACTGCTCTGTTGCGCGATTGCCCTCGTACACTTCGCCTGCCGTGCTCGTCCCGTCGCTCACGAATCCGCCCTTCATGTCCTGATTGTTTGCAAGTTGTTCTAATCTTGCCCGCCGCCCGTCCTGCAGTCAAGAATGCCGGGATACACTGATGCCGATGTCTGTTGCTGCTATCATTCTTGCCGCAGGAGCGAGCCGCCGCCTGGGTCAGCCCAAGCAGTTGCTCGACCATCGCGGCGAAACACTGCTGGAACGCGCGATACATCTCGCCAATGCCGCAGGCGCAGCGCCAGTACTGGTGGTGCTTGGCGCGCATTTTGAGGTCATCTCAGCGGCATTCCCGCTCAATGAGGCCATCGCAATTCACAACGACAAGTGGGAGCAGGGCCTTGCAACCTCCATTCATGCGGGGTTGCGCGCTTTGGATGTTTGTGCGCCTCATATCCCTGGTGTGCTGCTGATGAACTGCGATCAACCGCGCCTGACGAGTGATCATTTGCGCGCGCTGATCGAAGCTTTTGATGCTCAGGCTGTAGCGGGAATCGTTGCATCAGCGTATGCCGGTATTCTTGGTGTCCCCGCGGTCTTTCCACGCAGCGTGTTTCCACAGTTGAATGCACTGCGTGGCGACAAAGGCGCGCGCTCCTTGCTTGCCCAGCCGCCGTGCACATTGATTGCGCTATCTCTCGAAGGCGGCGAGGTGGACATCGACCTGCCCGCCGATCTTGAGCAACTGGAGTAGAGGCTACCTCTCGATAGTGGCCTCGATGGTGCCGTGCGGCTCATCGATGGGCACAAAGATGTGATTTGGGTTGTCCTGTCCGAAGGGACTTAGATCCGCAAGCAGATGGTGCAGATTGGGCATAGTAAGCGTGACACGCGCAATCTCCGGCGCCGCATCCAGCGCGGCTTTGCCCATGTCGAATAGTGTGTGCTGCACGCTCATACTGTGGTGCGCGGCAAACTCCTTGAGCAGCGCCGCGGTAATCTTTCGGCGAACCGCGGCGTAGTCCGGTTTGGCCGCTGCAAATTCCCACCGCACTGTGGCGCGGGTGCCGAAGATGCGATCGGTTGCCGGCTTGAGCGTAGTCAGTTTGTCCTTGATGTAGCCGGTAAAGGCTGACTTGGTGGTCTTCAGGATAGTCAGCCCCTCAACGCCGGAGGTTATCGACCAGGCGCCGCCCTTCGCGCGCACCGCACATACGGTCTGCAACTCTGGCCCGCCAAGTTTGAAGGTCGTTGGGTCAGGTATGCCGTCCACGCTTAAGCGCTCCCAGGCATTCTCCTTGATCTCAATGCTGGCCTTTGAGACCTGCGGATTGTTGTTGAGCAGATAGTCGCCGAGTTCAGTGGCGAACTCTTCGATGGTGGTGGCATTTGAGCCGCGGGCTATCGAGTAGACAGTGTTCTTCATGGTGTCAGTGGGCAGAATCTTACTGTTGTCCGCCGCCGTGAAACTGGATTCGAAGTCGCCTTGCAGCAACACTTCAACGATCCACTCGTTAAAGTCGTGGCGATCCGCGTGGCGCGTAATGCGCGAAAGGCGTACACGCGATTTTCCGTAGCTATTCTCACCCAGTTTCGCCATCTCTCAACTTCCTCGATAGGTTGTGTAGCTGTTATCGCTCAATAGAAGCGGCAAGTGGTAATGCGCTTCAGTGCCGCAATTAAAGGTGATGCAAATCTCTGGGTAGAGGCTGTGCCGCCCGCCGACGGCGAAATAAGGACCGGTGTTGAAGATGAGTCGGTAGGTGCCGGAGGCCGCATCCGCGACCAAGTCGCCGCTTCGTCCATCTTTGTCCGTGACACCGGTAGCAGCAGTGACCCACGTATCGCCTTCTCTCCGCTCCAGCCGGAGAGCAATACCCACAGCCGGCTTTCCCAGCACTGTATCCAGGACATGCGTCGTGATCCTGCTCATGAGATCAACCACTTTCCCAGTCGAATTTGAGTAATCTGGCGTTGCTGCTCAGCGGCCTCGCGCACTTCAGTTGCGCGGTCGCTGGCCAGGCGCCGTTTGAGGATGCTGAGCATCTCTTCGGAGCTTTTGCCCGTGGCGCAAACAATGTAGGTGAATCCGTAGCGCTGCTCGTACATCCTGTTGCATTCGGCAAGTTCGGCCAGCACGAGATCCGTCGCGACGGCAATGGATGATTGCTCATTCCTCGACCACTCGAGTGATTGCGCCGTGGCCTGTGTGGCGTCGCGCCCGCCGATGACTGGATGGCAGGCAAATGCCTCCATCCAGTCATCTTCTCCCATCGTGCTCCACACTCGATCCGCCGCCATGCTTAATTCGAAGATCCCATCAATGGGACGCAAAGCAACCATTGCCGCTGCCCAACGTCGAGCTCCGCAACAGGCGATCATTGTAGTGAGTGCAGTCTCCTCATCCGCCTGGTTCCATGCTGCGAGCACCGGATTCATCGTGTCCCACTCTCCTGCTGCAATGATTGCAGAAATTCCTCAAGAAGATTTGCAGCTACGCCTTTCCTGTATTCGGCCGTGGAGCGGATGTCGTCAATGGGTTGCGACTCGGCCAGGAGCGCCTTGCGTGCGGCGTGAATCGTCTCGGCCGTCACAGCCTCGCCCAGAAGAGCGGCTTCAGTTCGATAGAGCCGCGTGGGGAACGGCGCCAGGCTCGCCGCAGCCATGCGAATTTCACTGATTGTCTTCCCTTCCAGAAGAACTGTCCCGGCGAGCGCAACCTTGGCGATGGCCATGGCGCGCCGCGTTCCTACTTTTCGCAGGTATTGGCGGTGACGCACAAAGCGGCGCGGAAGATGAATTGCATAGAGCAGTTCATCTGCGGCCAGAATATTGCGCTTATAACCAGTATGAAATTCGCTGTAGGCAATGCGACGTCGGCCGCGCACCGACACTACTTCGATCTCCGCATCGTAGGTCAGCAGCGCTGGGGACGAGTCGGCGGCAGGCGACCCATTCACAAGGTTGCCGCCCACAGTTGCGCGGCTTTGGTTGGCGATGGATCCAATCCAACTAGATGCCTTGGCCAGGAGCGGCAGGTCGGAGGCGACTACTGCGTGCTCGCGCAAATCGCTGAACGTAACGCCTGCGCCAATCGCGATGCTTTCAGTTGTTGCGTTGATAAAGCGCAGATCGGAGATGTCCCAGAGACTCACAAGTTTTTTTGCATTAAGCCGGCCAGCCGCATGCGCCACCATTAATTCTGTACCGCCTGCAATCGGCGTCCATTCGCCGGGCGCGTCCGCCATCAACTTCAGTACCGCACTCAGGCTGCCGGGTGCGATGAATTCATGCGCTTCCGCATCACCTCGCATCTGCCGCCCTTTCCTCCTCGGCCGTGCCGGATTCGGCGGCCGCGGCAATAACCGACTCGAAGATGCGCATGAAGCCGGTACAGCGGCATAGGTTGCCGGCGAGTCCCTCGCGAATTTCGGCAATATCGGGGTGAGGATTGTGCGCCAGCAGGTGCGTTGCAGCCATCAACATGCCGGGCGTGCAGATGCCACACTGAGCGCCTCCGCATTTGAGAAATGCCTGTTGCAAGAGATGTAGCTCGCCGTTCTGCGCGAGCCCTTCGACGGTCTCGATGCTTGCGCCCTCGGCTTGCAGCACCGGCACCAGGCAGCTATTCACCAATTCGCCGTTCATGCGCACAGAACACGAGCCGCACTCACCCTCGCCGCAGCCCTCTTTCGTTCCCGTCAGATGCAGATCCTCGCGCAGCACGTCGAGCAACCGCTTCATGGGAGGCGCGTGCACAACATGGCATTGGCCATTGACGGTGATGCGGATAGTGGGCCAGCACTCGCTCATACGGTCGCCGGCTCCTCGATTGCCTGGCGAGCGGCAAGCGCGGCAAACAGATCCTCGGGCAGCAATGGAATCGAATGGAAGCTCACGCCCGTTGCATCTCGGATGGCATTCAGAATTGCCGGTGCCGGGCCATCGTGCGGCAACTCGCCAACACCCTTGGCGCCGTAGCCGCCGTGTTGGAAAGGAATCTCAACGAAGTGGACATGAATCGGCGGTACATCTTCTGCGGTGGGCATGATGTAGTTTGTCATCTGGTTGTTAATCATCTGCCCATTCTGCAACAGCACCTTTTCATAGAGTGCGTAGCCGATGCCCTGCGCAATGCCGCCTTCAATCTGCCCCGCAGCCAACACGGGATTGATTACCCGGCCTGCTTCCTGCACTGACCAGAACTCCTCCACCTCCGCGGAGCAAGTGACGGTGTCGACAGCTACCTGTGCAACCTGAACAGACCATGCGAATGCCGGGTACGCTTCGCCGCGATACTTCTGGTCGTCCCAGAAGATGCCCGGCGGCGGCTCGTATCGGCAGAGGGATACGACTTCTCCTTTTGCGGCTCGATAGCGCTCCGATGCCGCAAAGAACTCCGCACGCGTGAAATGCTCATCGAGGCCCGCGTGCTCACGGAGCAGGCCCACAAGTTGCCGGCCCGCACGCTCAATCAATTGGCCCACAACCATGGCCGTGCGCGATGCCACGGTGGGTCCGCTGTTGGGAACGATGCCGGTGTCGGCGGGGGCCATGATCACGTCGCTGTAGTCCAGCCCGATAGCTTCGGCGGCAATCTGCGTGAGCACGGTGTTGGTTCCCTGGCCGAACTCGGTGCTTGAGACCAGCACACGCACCTCACCTTTCGGTGTCACATCCACACCGGCCAGTGAATTCAGATATCGTTCGCCAGAGCCGGTGAAGCCTGACCCGTGATAGAAGGCAGCAACGCCCATGCCGCGCTTGACCGCACCGGCAGGATTCTCGCCGGCAAACTGGGCTCGCTTCGCATGGTAGTTGCTTTCCGCCAGCGCGCGATCGAGCAGTTGATCCAGGATGACAGGCTCACGCATCACTTGTTCGGTCGCGGTGGTGTCACCGTCATGAAGGAAATTCCTGCGCCGCAACTCGGTCGGATCAATGCCGAGGCTTGCAGCGATCTCATCCATGTGGCGCTCGACGGCGAAGATGGTTTGCGGCGCGCCAAAACCGCGAAACGCGCCGTAGGGTACGGCATTTGTAGCCCAGGAGCGTGACCGAATGCGTACGTTGGGGCACACATACGGCCCCGGAGAATGCAGCGTGGCCCGCGAAAGCACAGTGGATGACAGTGTGGAGTACGCGCCTCCGTCGGTGGCAATCTCGATATCCATGGCCAGCAGTTTGCCTTCGCTGTCGAGCGCAGTACGGTGGCGCACGCGCGAAGGATGGCGCTTGGTGGTCGCGGCCAGATCCTCCATGCGGTCGTAGATCATTTTGACCGGATGCCCGCTCTTCATTGCCAGCAATGTGGCATGCGCAGCCAGCAGCGAAGGATAGTCCTCTTTGCCTCCAAAGGCGCCGCCCGTCTCGGTCTGGATGACCCGGACTTTTTCTGCAGGTAGATCGAAGATCGCGAGCAGCGATTTGTGCACATAGAAAGGACATTGCAGTGAGCCCCAAACTGTCACCCCGCGCTCTGCGCTGTACTCTGCAATGACGCCATTGTTCTCAATATAGAGATGTTCCTGTGCGCCGGTGCGATACTCGCCTTCGACAATGTGCGCGGCGCTCGCCCACGCGGAGTCCACATCACCTTTCTCCAGCAGGAAGGTCTTGAACACGTTATCGGCGCCCCACACGATCGGATTCTGACGTTCGCTCTCCTCGATCGAGAAGACCGCCGGCAGTGGTTCGTACTCGATATGCACGGACTCTACTGCATCACGCAATTTGTGCTTGTCTGGGTGCGCGAGCAGCAGGATGGCTTCTTCACGATGATTCACCATGCCGTCGGCCAGGCATGGCTGGTCGGAGACGATGAGCTGAATGTGGTTATCTCCCGGAATGTCGGCGGCGGAGACGACCGCGAACTGGCTCCAATCGATGCGGCGATCAAAGCCGATGGACCGGATGAAGCCGCGCGGGATGGAACTGCGCACGGTCGCTCCATGCCACATGCCTTCGCGCTCGATGTCGTCCACATACCGCGCCCGGCCGAGCAGCTTATCTACTCCCTCCTTGCGGGTGACGGAGGCGCCTACGATGCGGGTTGTCTCGCTCGTGCTCATGGATTGGGGAAGTCCGAACGACCGTACGGGTTGAGGCATAGCATACATCGGCGCGGGCTGGTTGCAAAGCGAATGATTTACGCAGTCAGCACCGCCAGCGTACGCGCCAGCACGTGCACTCCGCTGCCAATCCATTTTGGTGAGGCGTACTCATCGGGCCGATGGCTCACTCCACCGCGGCAGGGAATGAACAGCATAGCTACCGGTGCGATGCGGGCCATAAAAAGGGAGTCATGATAGGCGCGGCTCACCATCTTCTTGTAGCTCTTGCCCGCCTCGACTGCCGATGCTTCGAGCGCCGCCAAAATCTCTGTATCGCAAGTGGCGGGCGGGTCGGCATTCACCAGTTCTTCAGCGATTGCTACGCCGCGCTGTTCTGAGACTTGGCGGCAGGTAGCATGCAGTGCATCAATCACGCGGTCGCGGCGCGCACCGTCTATATCGCGAATGTCAGTTTCGAGGCGCACGCGCGAAGGAATGCTGTTCACCGCTCCGGGAAAGACCTCGCAAACGCCTACCGTAGCCACGGTATCGATTGCTCCAGTAGACTTGGCCGCCGTCTCCAAGGCCAGAATCAACTCCGCAGCAGCGGCAAGCGCATCTTTGCGTCCGGGCATCAGCCGAGCCCCTGCGTGTCCGCCTTCGCCTTCAATCACAACACGCACGCTGGCCGGTGCGGCGATGTGAGTCACGAGTCCAACGTCGATTCCGTCCTGTTCGAGCAGCGGGCCCTGTTCGATATGCAGTTCGATGAATTGATGGAATTTTCCTATCGGCAAAACAACGGATTCCAGCGCACCAGCGAATCCGGCCTGCGTGCGCAACTCCTCCAGTCCACGGCCTTCTTTGTCGCGGAGCGCATGCGCCTGCGAGGGCGTCAACACACCGGCCATCATTCGGCTACCCAGGCAGCCGATGCCGAATCGCGTGGGCTCCTCGGCGGTAAAGATCACCAATTCAATCGACCGTTGCGGCTTGAACCCGAGATGTTGCAGGACACGAATCGCTTCCAGTCCGCCGAGCACTCCGACACATCCGTCGTACAAGCCTGCGTTAGGAATCGCATCGATGTGGGAGCCTGTCCCCACCGGCGCGAGTTCCGCATCGCTGCCCTGCCAGCGGGCAAAAGTGTTGCCCACCGCATCTTCCCGCACGGTGAGCCCTGCGGCCGTGCACAGCCCTTTCACGTAAGCGCGCGCCCGCCGGTCCGCTTCGCCAAAGACCACCCGCGTCACGATCGGCGGAGCAGCTTCAGAGATTTGGGCCAGGGCCATCAACTCTGCAATCAGCCCATCGATCTCGAGTCTAGGATGAGTGCTCATGGTCTACGCTCCCAGCGGATGTCTGCGCCAGTCTTTGTAGATGAGGTACTTGGCCGGCCGCTTGCCAAGCGCGCCAAACCACTGCGGGCAATAGGGCGCCATCCAGATAAAGTCGCCGGCGTTCACCGGGTACCACGAGTCGCCCAGTCTGTAGATGCCTCCGCCCTCAAGCATCAACAGTCCGTGCTCCATCACATGAATCTCTACCATGCTCAGCGACGCGCCGGGATCGTAGGTCATAGTGTTGACGGCAAAGTCATACGGCGGTCCATCGGGCATCAGCGCGCGCACCTTCAGGGCTTCGTCGTCCATCAACGGAACGGCACTGACGGCGGCCTCGTCGCCGACAACAACCTCCGGAGCCGCAACACCCGGTTGCGGTTCATAGGACTTCTCTATCACCGCGGCGCGCGAAGCTGAAAGTGCGTGTACAGTGTGCGCTGCGGCTTCGGGTAGGTAGGCAAATCCGCCTGGATCGAGAACGTGCTTTTTGCCGCCCGCTTTCAACTCCAACTCGCCCTCGATGACATAGACGAAGCGCTGTGCCGGAGTAACGCCCAGCGAGCCTCCAGCGGCGAACTCCGCGGTCATCTGCGTAAAGCGCGCGCCCATCTGCGGCGCTGCATGGACGATAAACTCCACGCCTGCTGCACCGGGCAACGGGGTACGCACAAACGTGTCCGGCGTATGCAGCAGGTGGTCCGCTTTCAGGCTGCTTCGCGTTGCTCCCAGATGATGCACACGTGACCTCGCGGGGGATGATGTCGTTCGATTCTAACGACTTTCTGCCGCCAGGCGCAGAAGAAATTTGCGTCCGACGTGCAGAGCGGCCTCCACATCTTCTTCAAGCACAGTTTCCGCCGGATGGTGGCTGATGCCGCCGGGACTGCGCAGGAAGAGCATTGCCGCGGGCATGCGCGCCGCCATCACCATGGCATCGTGGCCCGCACCACTGGGCATCGTCTTCACACGCAAGCCGCAGGCATCAATCGCTTCAGTAACGAAGGCAGTCAGGCGTTCGTCCATGGGCACCGCCGGCTGATCCATCTCGCGAACGCATGTGGCAGTCAATCCGCGCCGCGCGGCAATGACGTTGGCCTTTGCCAGCAACGAATCCACGGCATCGTTGCGGGAGGTATCGTCGGGGTGGCGAACATCCAGGCTGAGCTGTGCCACTCCCGGAATCACGTTGCTGGCATTTGGATCCACTGAGAGTTTGCCGATCGTAGCCACCAGGCCTTCGGTGGCAAGCGCGTACGTTTCCACGGCGGTAATCCACTCCGCGGCTGCGAAGAGCGCATCGCGGCGCAGGCGCATGGGCGTCGTGCCCGCATGGTTGGCTTGGCCGGTAAACTTCAGGCTGAGCCGCGTCTGGCCCATAATTTCAGAGACTGCCGCGACGCTTAATCCTGCGGAGTCAAGCACCGGGCCCTGTTCGACATGAAGCTCCACAAAGCCCAGCACGTCACCGTCCACAGCTGCTTCGGCAATGTGGCCCGGATCGAGCCCATAGTCCAGAATCGCCTGCTCCATCGTGACCCCATCCGAGTCTTTGAATTCAAGCAATGCGGGGTCGAATCGGCCCGCCACCACGCGGCTGCCAATAAAAGGAACCCCAAAGCGCACGCCCTCTTCCTCAGAGAAAGCAATCACTTCAAGTGCGAGGGGCAGCGCCAGTTCCTGCGCCAATGCAACCCATTCGAGCGCCAGCGCCACGCCGAGTATGCCGTCATAGGCCCCCGCGTTAGGCACCGTGTCGATGTGCGAACCCATGATGAGCCGTGCACCGCCTGCGCCTGCAGGTTGCCACAGTCCGCAAAGATTGCCCGCCGCATCCACATGCACCGTCATGCTGAGTGCCTCCATGCGAGCGCGCAGATGGGCGTGAACCTGGTGCACGGGCGGCGTAAGAAAACGGCGCGTGATGCGGTCAGGCTCCTCGCTCATTGTGGCGATGTGTTTGCATTCCGCAATTGCGCGACGGGCGTGGTCTCTCATGTGCGCACCAACTCTCTGCCGCGCGCCTCGTCGGCAAAGCCATCCTGGCCGAAGACCTGCCGGCCGCGCAGCCAGGTCTGTTGCACGCGCCCGCGCAGCTCCGCGCCGATGTACGGCGAGACTTTGTGGCGAAAGTGCAAATGATCTTGCGTTACGGTCCACACCGCATCCGGATCGAAGACCACAATATCCGCGTCGGCGCCGGCCGCGAGCGCTCCCTTGCGGCCGGTCAGGCCGGCCAGCTTGGCGGGCGCCGTCGCCATCCAGGTTCCTATCCGTTCAATGCCTAATCCGTGCCGGGTCATTGCGGTCCAGAGGACCGGCAGAGCAAGACCCAGGCTGGCGATGCCGCCCCAGGCCAAGTCCCAGCGGCCTTCTTCATGGTGCTTCATTGCCAGCGGGCAGGGCGAGTGATCGGTGATCACCATGTCGATTAGTCCGCTCTCCAGCGCGTTCCACAACGCCTCGCGATTCCGCACGCTCCGAATGGGTGGGGCACATTTGAACTCCGTGGCGCCATCGGGAATCTCTTCGGCCACGAACCATAAGTAGTGCACACAGGTTTCAACGGTGATGCGCACGCCGCGTCTGCGCGCTTCGGCAAGCTGAGGAAGCGCCTGTGCGCTGGCTAGATGCACGATGTGGACATGCGTATCGAACTCCTCGGTCAGGCGGATTAGCAAAGCAATTGCTTCCACCTCCGCGGCATCCGGCCGCGAGGCCAGGTAAGTCGAATACTTGCGCCAGTCTGCGTTCGCGGCGTTCAAAGCATCAGTTGCCGAGTTGACCGGCCCGGCCACCTCAGCGTGCGCGAGCAGCGGCAGGCCGGATCCGCGCAGGCGTTCCAGGGCGAGGCGCAGATCGGCCTCGCCCACCCAGGCGAAGCCGTCAATGCCGGAGTGAACCAGAAAGCACTTAAAGCCGGGAACGCCCGCTGCGGCCAATGGTTGCAGTGCCTCGGCGTTGCCGCGCACCACGCCGCCCCACGCAGCCCAATCCACCCACGCCCGCCCCTGAGCCGCAGCGCGCTTGGCGTTTAGCGCATGTTCATCGATGGTCTCG
Organism: uncultured Occallatibacter sp.; assembly: GCA_964396795.1. GTDB lineage: Bacteria > Acidobacteriota > Terriglobia > Terriglobales > Acidobacteriaceae > Telmatobacter. The sequence continues at coordinate 16,295 of CAYNGB010000030.1, forward strand.
GGCACACAATTCAGGGGCATGTCCACCAGGGTGGTGATTCCGCCTGAGGCGGCTGCCCGCGTCGCGGTCCAGAATCCCTCCCACTCGGTACGACCGGGCTCGTTGATGTGTACGTGCGAATCCACCAAGCCCGGCAACAGAACAGAGTCCCCATAATCGTGCAGACTGACCCCCGGCGGCGCTTTATCCCAGGCGCACACTTCGGCGATGCGCTCATCCTCAACCAGCAGAGTCGCGGGCCTAAGCCCCTCTGGCGTCAAGACTCGGGTGGAGCGGAATGCCTGTGCCATACTGTGTTTACTTTCACCGCTGAGGGAGGTTGAGGGCAAGTCCTTGAATTCGACCGCACCGAATCCGGAGTTTATGCGCCGCGCGATTTGGCTGGCCACAGACAATGTTGTCGGCGGCAAAGGCGGGCCTTTTGCAGCCGTCATCGTGCGCGACGGCAAGATCGTAGGCGAGGGTGTGAACACTGTCACCGCGACCCAGGATCCCACCGCGCACGGCGAGGTGAACGCCATCCGCGCGGCCTGCAGGGCCCTGGGCACATTCACCCTGGCGGGCTGCGAACTCTACACCAGTTGCGAGCCCTGCCCCATGTGCCTGGCCGCAGCGTACTGGGCGCGGCTCCGTGCCGTCTACTTCAGTTGCACTGCCGCGGATGCTGCCCGCGCCGGATTTGACGACGCTTTTCTCTACCAGGAATTCTGCAGGGACAAGGAGGCGCGTTCGTTGCCCGCCTCGCAATTCCTCGGCGGTGAGGCCTGGGCCAGCTTCGCCGCCTGGATCGAGTCGGAGAACAAAGTCAAATACTGACAAGTCCAATACTTGCCTGCGCCAAGGCCAGGGAACAAATCCATTGCTCAACCGGCTCAATTCAATTACCGTCTAATACTCACAGATGTTACCCCGTGGAGTCGGCGCACCATGCCCCGAGTCGTTCGATGTTCTATTATCCAGGCCTCCAACGCCGTGCCGGCCACCGAGCCGTTGGCAGTTCAAAAGAAGGCCATGATCGAGAAACACCTGGGTCTCATCCGCCAGGCGGCTGCAGACGGCGCCCAAATCGTGTGCCTGCAGGAGATCTTCAACGGCCCCTATTTTTGCGCCGAGCAATCTGTCAAATGGTATGAAAGCACCGAGCGTGTCCCCGATGGCCCCACGGTCAGCCTGATGCGATCGCTCGCCCGGGAATTGAAAGTTGCGATGATAGTTCCGGTCTACGAGATTGAGCTGGAAGGCATCTTCTACAACACCGCCGCAGTCATCCATAACGATGGCACTTACCTCGGCAAATATCGCAAAACGCACATCCCTCACGTGGCACCGGGGTTTTGGGAGAAGTTTTACTTCCGGCCCGGCAACCTGGGCTATCCGGTCTTTGATCTGGGCTTTGCAAAGATCGGCGTTTATATCTGTTATGACCGTCACTTTCCCGAAGGCGCGCGCTGCCTCGGCCTCAACGGTGCGGAGATCGTGTTTAACCCATCCGCCACCGTGGCCGGTCTAAGCGAATACCTGTGGAAGCTGGAGCAGCCGGCGCACGCCGCGGCCAATGGATACTTTATCGCTGCCATCAACCGCGTAGGCACCGAGCCTCCTTGGAACATTGGCGAGTTTTACGGGTCAAGCTACTTCGCCAATCCGCGCGGCCAGATTGTTGCCCAAGCGTCGCGCGACAAAGATGAAGTGCTGACCGCCGATCTGGATTTGGACGAGATTGCCGAAGTGCGGCGTACCTGGCAGTTTTTCCGCGACCGCCGGCCCGAATTATATGGGCCTCTGGTTGCTTCTTAAAGTGATTTTCAAACGGGTTGTGGCGCGAGGCTCCTGTATTTTGAAGTTGAGCGCGCCCGGCACCGCAACTTCCCTGAGGTCTGCATGAGCACCGCAACTTTACCCGATGATCCTCTTCTTCGCGAGCGATTCAGCGAACTCAAGCCGCCGCTCGCGCCCCAGGCTGCGGTCATTGAGGCAGACCGCTGCCTCTACTGCTTCGATGCACCGTGCACGGGCGCTTGTCCCACTCACATCGATGTTCCCGGCTTCATCAAGCGCATCGCCTCCGGCAACCTGCGCGGGTCGGCGCTGCGCATTCTCGATGCCAACATTCTGGGCGGCAGTTGTTCGCGGTCCTGCCCGGTTGAAGTGCTCTGCGAAGGCGCCTGCGTGATGCACCGCCTCAACCGCGAGCCGATTCAGATTGCGCTTTTGCAACGGCACGCCATGGATGCCTTTCTGGCTGCCGGAGAAGAGCTGCTTACCGCTCCGCGCGCCTCGCACAGCGTACGTGTGGCCTGCATCGGCGGCGGCCCCGCGTCGTTGGCTTGTGCCGCGGAACTTTGCCGCAATGGCGCAAAAGCCACCGTCGTTGAGCGTCGTGCGCTGCCCGGCGGACTAAACACCTACGGGGTGGCCGAGTACAAGCTTAGCGCTGCCGACAGCTTGCGGGAGGTGGAGATGATCCGCCGCATGGGGGTGGAATTCCGCTTCGGCGCAGGCATCGAGACTGCGGCAGACCTTGAAGCCCTCGAGTCGGAATTCGACTATATCTTCCTTGGTATTGGCCTGGGAGCAATGGAGAGGCTGAATATTCCCGGCGAAGAGATGGACGGAGTGATGAATGCTCTTGAACTCATTGCCGCGTATAAAACGAGGCATATACGCCAGCTCACGGGTACGGTAGTTGTGGTAGGCGCCGGAAATACCGCGATCGACGCCGCCAACGCGGCTCGCCGCCTGGGTGCGGAGACTGTTTATCTTCTCTATCGCAGGGGCGAGAGCGATATACCTGCCTTTGATTTTGAGTATGAGCACGCCAAGCAGGAGGGCGTGCAGTTCCTATGGCGGCGTCAGCCAACCGCCATCCGTTCGGATGCCCACGGAGGCTTGCTGCTGGATACCATCCAGGTGCGGGAAGTGGACTCGACGATTCTGCCGATTCCCGATTCGCAATTTACCATCGCCTGCCACCTGGTCGTGCCTGCCATCGGCCAGTCACCATTTATGCAGTTAATGCGCGAACTCCGCCAGATTGAAGTGAACGATGGCAGAATTGTGGCCGACCGCGCCACCGGTCAAACTCGTAATCCACGCTACTTTACCGGCGGCGATTGTGCCAACGGCGGCCGCGAAGTGGTAGATGCCGTAGCCGACGGCAAGCGCGCGGCATTGGCCATGCTCAAGATTGCGGAGGCTGCTTATGCCTGACATTCGCGTGCACGGATTTGCGGGCCGCATCAACGCGCCAAACCCGTTCTGGCTGGCCTCTGCGCCGCCCACCAACTGTGCTGAACAGGTCATGCGCGCGTTCGACGCAGGATGGGGGGGAGCAGTGTGGAAGACGATCGGCGAGCCGGTCGTCAACGTCGCGTCGCGCTACTCCGCCGCCGATTGGAATGGCCAGCGCATCATGGGCTTCAACAATATCGAGCTCATCAGCGACCGCAGCGTGGAGGCCAACCTGCGCGAGTTGGCCCAGGTAAAGAAACGATATCCATATCATGCGGTGATCGCCTCGCTCATGGTGGCGTCGAACCGCGAGGCGTGGCATGAGATTGTTGCGCGCGCCGAGGACGCAGGCGCTGACGGGCTGGAGCTCAATTTCGGCTGTCCGCACGGCATGAGCGAGCGCGGAATGGGTTCGGCGGTGGGCCAGGTCCCGGAATACACCGAGATGATCACGGCGTGGGTCAAGGAGAAGGCACGTACGCCCGTACTGGTGAAGCTCACACCCAACATCGCCGACATACGCACCGTTGCGCGTGCGGCCAAGCGAGGTGGCGCGGATGGTCTTGCTGCCATCAATACCATCAACTCCATCACCGGCATCGATCTCGATACATTGGTTCCGCGGCCCAACGTGGACGGCAAAACCTCGCACGGCGGCTATTGCGGCCCCGCGGTCAAGCCCATCGCACTCAACATGATTCAGCAGGTCATGTCCGATTCTGAAGCTGCGTTGCCCCTTTCCGGCATCGGCGGCATTGCCACGTGGCGGGATGCGGCGGAATTCATCCTCCTGGGTTGCGGCACCGTGCAGGTTTGCACCGCCGTCATGCACCACGGTTACCGCATTGTCGAAGACATGTCCGAGGGGTTGGATAACTGGATGCGCTCCAAGGGCTTCAGGACCATCGAAGACTTCCGCGGCCGCTCGCTGCCGAACGTCACCGAATGGAAGGACCTGAACCTGAATTACAAAATCGTAGCGCGTATCGACGAGAAGAAGTGCATCGGCTGTGATCTATGCCACATCGCCTGCTGGGACGGCGCACACCAGTGCATTCATCTCGATCGCGTTTCCGGCCCCGTCAACGGCCACGTAGAACTGCATTCCACTCCCGCTGCAATCGAGGCCCGCAGCCGGGCCGCAATTGCTTTCACGCCGGTTACTCGCAAGGAGCGTGAAGCTGCACTAAGCCTGCAATCTACGCCTCTGGCGCGCATTCCGCGCGTGGACGAAACGGAGTGCGTGGGCTGCAATCTATGTTCTCTGGTCTGCCCGGTCGATGAGTGCATCACCATGGTCCGTGTGGATACCGGCGTTGCGCCAGAGACCTGGGACGAACGCACTCGTGGGATGGATTGCGCCCCGGAGCCGCAGCGATCATGAATGTCTGGGCACCCCATCTCTGGCATGCATGGGCCATCGGGACAAGAGTGTAGCTGCAGGACCGACTGTATTCTCGCCGGATCAATCCGCAATCGAATTAGAGATCCAAGCCATGGCGAAAGTGCTCATTCAGAACGGGACCATCGTCAACGCCGACTCGACCACTCAGGCCGATCTGCTGATCGACGGTGCGATCATCAAGGAGATTCGCGGGGGAATTCCAACCGCCGCCGCAGACACAATCGTCGATGCAACCGGCCTCCTGCTGTTGCCCGGTGGCATCGACGCACACACCCATCTGGACATGCCCTTCGGCGGCACCAACTCCGCCGACGATTTTGAGACCGGCACCAGGGCTGCGGCCATTGGCGGAACCACGACAATCGTTGACTTCGCCATCCAGGCCCGCGGAACCAAGATGCGCACCGCGCTCGATACGTGGTGGAAGAAGGCCGAGGGCAAAGCCTGCATTGACTATGGCCTTCATATGATCGTCACCGACCTGCCCGACGCGGGTCTTGAAGACATGGACGACATGGTGCGCGAGGGCGTAGCCAGCTTCAAGCTCTTTATGGCTTATCCCGGCGTATTGATGGTGGACGACGCCACAATCTTTAAAGCGATGCGCCAGACGGCGAAGAACGGCGCATTGATCTGCATGCACGCTGAGAACGGCTCGGTGATTGACGTGCTGGTGCGGCAGGCGTTGGCCGAGGGCAAGAGCGCGCCCATCTATCACGCCCTCACGCGGCCCACGCGCGCCGAGGCTGAAGCGGTGCATCGCGCCATCGCGATGGCCGAGATGGCGGGTGTGCCCGTCTACATCGTGCATCTTTCCAGCGAAGACGCGCTAAACCAGGTGCGCGAGGCGCGTGACCGCGGCTTGCCCGCCTTCGCAGAGACCTGCCCACAATATCTTCTACTCTCACTCGAGGATGTAGCCGATGCAGGCTGGGAGGGCGCGAAGTATGTCTTCACGCCTCCATTGCGCGAACGGCGCAATCAGCCGAAGCTTTGGGAGGGCCTTCGCCGGGACAACCTGCAAGTGGTGTCAACGGACCATTGCCCTTTCTGTTTTAAAGATCAAAAAGCGCTGGGCAAGGACGATTTCACCAAGATTCCCAATGGCGGTCCCGGCATCGAGAACCGTCTGCAATTGCTTCATCACCACGGCGTCGGCCTGGGCAACATTTCGCTCAACCGCTTTGTGGAGTTGGTTTCCACCGCACCGGCGCGTATCTTCGGCATGCATCCCCAAAAGGGTGTGCTCGCCCCCGGCAGCGACGCCGACATCGTCCTCTGGGACACCGCCGCCGCGCACACCATCAGCGCTGCCACACACCACATGCGGGTGGATTACTCCATGTTTGAGGGCTTTCATGTGCGTGGCAATGCGCGTGATGTCTATTCGCGCGGCGAGCTGATTGTGTCGAAAGGCAACTTCATCGGCAGGCCAGGCCGCGGCCAGTATCTTCGCCGCGAAGCGCGCGGCGGCGCATGGAAGTAATCTGATCGCAGAGCCGATTCTTTTCGCAGTTCAAATTCTCCGCCGAGGACGCCCTGTGACCACCGTCGATCCATCGCTTTCCAACCGCGACCTGGCCCCGACCTTGCCCGCGCAGCGCACATGGGGCACGTACAACTACGTCGCCCTTTGGTTCTCCATGTCCATGGAAATCACCACCTATCAGCTTGCTTCGTCGCTCATTGCCAAGGGCATGGATTGGAAGCAGGCGGTCCTCACGGTGCTGCTGGGCAATCTCATCGTGCTGGTCCCCATGCTGCTCAACGCCCACGCGGGCGCAAAGTACGGCATTCCGTTTCCTGTCTTCATTCGCGCGCCTTTTGGCGTGCGCGGCGCCAATCTGCCTGCGATCCTTCGTGCCGTTGTGGCCTGCGGCTGGTTTGGCATCCAGTCGTGGATCGGGGGAACTGCGATTCACTCCATGCTTGCCGTTATATGGCCTTCCGTTGCCACTTCAGCCGGAGTCTTGTGGGCTTGCTTCCTTGGTTTCTGGTTGCTCAATATGTTCGTTGTCTGGCGCGGCGTCGAGTCCATTCGCCATTTGCAGGCTTTCGGTGCGCCGTTCATGTTTGTCATGGCCGCTGCTTTGCTCATTTGGGTACGCATCAAGGCCGGCAGCTTTGGAACCATGCTCTCCACGCCCAGCCAGTTCCACTCCACCAGCGAGTTTCTCGCCGTCTTCTTCCCGTCGCTCACGGCGATGGTGGGCTATTGGGCCACACTCGCGCTCAACATCCCCGACTTCACGCGCTATTCCAAATCGCAAACCGCGCAGGCCTGGGGACAAGCGTTTGGCCTGCCCGTCGCCATGACGCTCTATACGTTTGTAGGCATCTCGGTCACCTCGGCCTCGGCGGTGCTATTCGGCAGGCCCATCTGGAATCCCATTGTGCTGATCGGTGCGTTTCATCAGCCTGTAGTAGCCTTCGTAGCGCTCATCGCCATCCTTATCGCCACCCTCAACGTCAACATCGGCGCGAATGTGGTCTCGCCTTCTAACGACTTCTCCAACCTCTATCCGCGCCTCATCAGTTTCCGCACCGGCGGCCTCATCACGGGTTTTCTGGGCCTGGCCATGTGCCCCTGGAAGCTGCTGGCCACTCCGGATGCCTACATCTTCGGCTGGCTCATTGGCTACTCCGGCCTGCTTGGTCCTGTCGCCGGCATCATGGTTTCGGACTACTTCCTCATCCGCAAGACCGAACTGGATGTGAACTCGCTCTACCATCGCGAAGGCATCTATTACTACGCCCGCGGCATTAATCCGCGTGCCATCGTGGCGCTGGTCCTGGGCGTGGCCATCGCGCTTGTGGGCATGGCTGTCAAGCCGCTCCATTTCCTCTACGACTACGCGTGGTTCGTGGGTTTCTTTACCGCGGGAATTTTGTATGTGGGCCTGATGAAGCTAGCTCCGCCCGCGGACGGTGTATCTGCCGAATTGCTTACTGCCGGCTCTACAGGCGGCTCGCGCTAGAACAGAACCCGCATCTCCGAGACCAGGTTGTGGTTGTAGAGATAGAAGCTGGAGGTCGCGATCTGCATGCCCGTATCGAACACAACGATGGCATGGGTTGGCGCCCAGTCTTTGCGCCGCACCATGTAGAAGGCCGCGGGAGTCAGGAAGTTCTGCGTCTTCCCGTCGTAGGGTCCGCCGTAGTTGAAGGTGGCGTTGTCTTCCACGTCGAACCAGACATGTGCACTGGAATGAATCTGCCCCGTCACGTTCCATTCGATAGCTCGCCCCTGCAGCGCAACCTTGCCCGTTGGCAACTCGCCGCCTAGCACTGTCTGCACATTGAAGCGCCCGCGGGCAATTCCCGCGGCCAATTTGGGACACTCAAAGGCGGTGAGCATGCCGTTTTGGTAAGCCCGGGGTGCGAAGCCATGAGTCAGGATCGCCGTCACAGCAAAATTGCCGTGCTCCGCGTTGCCTGAAGCAATGCGGTACTTTACCTGTGTAAATGCATTGCCAAATCCGTCCTTGTATGCGGCGGAGTGGTTGCGGAAGAACGATGGCGGATCGAAGTCTATCTGAAAGCGCCGGGCCTCGACGACTGAAATGCCGTGGCCGTTGCCGTAGTTGATGATCTGCTCGCCTGGAGCGTAGCCGTTGGCAACTGAGAACCGCATAGCCTGCGACAATCTCGAATCCGACTGAATCAGCGGTCCCATCCACGCCGGCTGCACGTCCGCCATCTGGGCGTTATGCGCCCTGAATCGTTCTGCGAACGATTGCTGCGCCGACGTCACACCGGCATTGCCTGCAAAGGCCGCTGCCAGCGCCAGGGTTGAACTGATCCAGAGTCTCTTCACGGGTTAAATCTTCTTATAGCTATCTTTACCCCGTTCTCCTGTGACCATCGACACCTGTCTGGATCATGGCAGGCTGCCTGGCCGACATTGATCGAGAAACCAGGAAAACGGGGCACACACTAAAAGAGCACCCGCATTTCTGAGATCAGGTTGTGGTTATAGGTGTGGAAGCCGGAGGTGGCGATTTGCATCCCGCAATCAAAGATCATGAAGGGATGTGTGGGCTTCCATTCCGCGCGCTTCAAAACGTAGAAGGCCGCGGGAGTGATGAAGTTCTGCGTTTTACCGTCGTGACTTCCCGCAAAGTAGAAGGTGGAATTGTTCTCCACCTCGAACCACACAGGTTTGATTGCATGCGCCTGCATCAAGGCGTTCCAGGCGATTGACCTTCCCTGGGTTGCGATCTTGCCCGTGGGCATAGTGCCGCCCAAAGAGGAGATGACGTCAAATCGCCGCAATGTATAACCAGCCGCCAATGTCGGGCCGAACGAGTCGGTAATCGCGCCGTTCTTGTGGCTACCGGTGGCGAAGCAGTGGCTCAGTAGCGCGGCTACATCGAAATTGCCATGCTGGGCGTTGCCCGATGCAATGCGGTATTTCACCAACGTGGATACGTCGCCGAAACCGTCGTAGGCGCTGCTGTTGTGCTGAATATAGGCAGGCGGCACGTAGTCAAACTCGTAGCGATTGCCGGCAATCAGACCGAATCCGCGGCCATTGCCGTAGTTCACCGTTTGGGTGCCCGCGGATGCGTATTCGTTTGAAAATGAGAACCGCACATACTGGATAAGCCGTGGATCGGCGCCCACCAGTGGCGAAATGAACGCCGGCTGCAGCGTGGTCATCCCATAATTGTGAGCGAAAAACTTTTCAGTGGACGATTGCTGCGCAGGCAGTACGGATGCGCAGGCCAGCAATGCCAAGGTCGCGAGCGTCGAAATAGGCTGAAATGGTTGCAAGTGTAGGAACATTTCTTTACTAGCTCCAGTCATGCGGCGTAGTGACGAATGGCGCTCTCGACGGTTCGTAGCCTGTATGCGCCCGAGTATCCCTTGTTGTGAATGCGCCAACTCCGTGCTCATCGGCAGCCCGCGCCGCTATACTGCGTGCCATGCAATCGATTTGGCTCGTTGCGCTTCTGGCAGTTCCCACGTTGGGCGTGGTTCCCGTTCCGGCTCAGGACAACCCGCCCTGGCAGATGCAGGAGTCGGGCACCACCGCCGGCCTGCGCGGCATTGATTCGGTTGATGGCGCCGTGGCCTGGGCCAGCGGAACGGGCGGGACTGTGCTCAAGACCATCGACGGCGGTGTTCATTGGCAGAAGTGCGCGGTGCCCGATGCGGCTACGGATGGCGCAACGCTGGACTTTCGTGGCGTGCAAGCCTGGGACGCGCAGACGGCCATCGTCATGGCATCAGGCCCCGGCGAAAAGAGCCGGCTCTACAAAACCACAGACGGGTGCGATACATGGACCCTGATGCTGAAGAACACAGACCCGGATGGGTTCTATGACGCCTTCAGATTCTGGGATCTTAGACATGGGTTCTTGCTTGGAGACCCAGTAATACAAATACCTTATTGGCAAGAAACCGACGAATATCAGCAAAGGCTGTTAGAGCCGCACTTGGTGCAACGTAGACTTCACCACAAGCGTTTCCTCACGATCACGACCAGCGACGGTGGCGCGACCTGGGGATATTGGGGACTCGATCGGGGATACTTCACCGAGAATGCAGCCAACAACGGTACTGTCTTTGCGGCCAGCAACACCGCGGCGTTCGTTCCGACTCAAATCAACGATCCCTGTGCTCCAAGGCCGTTGGCCGGAACCAATCGCTTGTGGATTGGAATTGGCGGCAAAGGCGGAGCAAGAGTGCTGTTGGGGATACGCGACCCAGTTGATGTCTGCCCACAAGATCCCGTGGATGGACAGGCAATTCGGTTCGGGTGGTCCGTACCGAGACTGGCCCATGTTGCAGGCCGGACCGAGTCCTCCGGTGTCTTCTCAATGGCCTTTCGTCAAGAACCCAACCAGGCCAACACCGACAGAGCAAGACATAAATCTCCAATTTCGGATGACCACGGCTATTTGATGGGTGTGGCAGTAGGCGGGGATTACACAAAACCCAATGAGCGCATGAGATCGGCGGCGTGGTCGAGCGACAGCGGCTGGACCTGGAGCGCTTCCACGACCCCTCCCCACGGCTACCGCTCCGCCGTCCAATGGTCCGACCTCCTCAAACTCTGGATCACCGTCGGCACAAACGGCTCCGACATCAGCCGTGACGACGGCAAGACCTGGCAGCCGCTCGACAACGGCAACTGGAATGCGCTGTCGTTGCCTTTTGTGGTGGGACCAAATGGCCGTATTGCCCGACTAAACGCAAATATGCGCTAGGCCTTCAAGTGGGCTGGTGCCCGCGCCCAAGAAACCAGCTCGATGTTAAAATGGTGGTACCGGATGATCCAGACAACTTCAGCGGCTGTCCCTCAGGATTCCCGCCCAGCACGGGACTCCGACTTGCGGGCTCCGATCATCCAGGTTCACAACCTGGAAAAGACCTACCACACTGTTCATGGAACCCTTACCCTCTTCCACGGATTGGACTTAGATGTCCGTTCGGGTGAGCTCGTAGCCATCATGGGCCAGTCAGGAGCGGGTAAGAGCACGCTCTTGCACATTCTGGGTGCTCTTGATGCTCCTACACAGGGAACGGTACACTGCGCGTCAATCAATGTAGCCACACTTTCCCAGCGAGACGCGGCAGCCTTCCGCAATCGCGAAATCGGCTACGTATGGCAGTTTCACTATCTTCTGCCGGAATTTTCGGCGCTCGAGAATGTGGCCATGCCGTTGCTGGCCCGCGGCCAAACCCGCCGCGAGGCGCTTGTAACCGCATCCAACTGGCTAAGAGAGGTTGACTTGGAGGATCGCGGTGAGCATCGGCCTGGCGAGCTCTCGGGCGGCGAGCAACAGCGCGTTGCGCTGGCACGGGCTTTGGTCGCCAGTCCCCGGTTGCTGCTGGCCGACGAACCGACGGGCGATCTGGACGAAACCACTGCCGGCCGGGTCTTCGACCTGCTGGAACGGTTGCACTTGTCGCACGGGCTCACCTCGATTGTGGTGACCCACAACCCCGATCTGGCCGCGCGCTGTACGCGGACTCTGCGCCTGGAGCGCGGGCGCCTTGTACCCTGGGGGCAATCTTCCCAGTCCGGGATTACCACCGGAACCCCCTGACGAAAAAGCACCATTTCGGTTAGGTTCGGAGTCTGATTAAATAAGGCAGCCTGGGAACGGGGACTACGCTCTCATCCGGGTTGGAAGGCGTAGGATGGGGTTTCCTCGGACAGCACGAACTCCGGGAACAACTGGTAAGATGACCAACCAGCCCATCTCAAAGGGCTGTTCGGGGGCACAAACGGGATTTTCCAAAGGGGGCCTCCGGCGGCGAAGTCAGAGAAAGGCGCGTGCGGGTAGGGCTGAAGCCGGCAGATTCACCGGACTGCCACTCCTTCCGAAAGCCTGTTGCAAGGGGGACCATCATGTTCGAACGCTATACGGAGAAGGCACGGCGCGTAATCTTTTTTGCGCGGTATGAGGCCAGCCAGTTCGGCTCGCCTTATATCGAGACTGAGCACCTGCTGCTGGGTCTGTTGCGCGAGGACAAGGCGCTCACCAACCGCTTCCTGCGCTCCCACGCCTCGGTGGAGTCGATCCGCAAGCAGATTGAGGCGCACACCACCATCCGCGAAAAGGTCTCCACCAGCGTGGATCTCCCGCTTTCAAATGAGTGCAAGCGGGTGTTGGCTTATGCAGCGGAAGAAGCCGAACGACTGGGCCATAAGCACATCGGCACTGAGCACCTGCTGCTGGGGTTGTTGCGCGAAGAGAAGTGCTTCGCCTCTGAGATATTGCAGGAGCGCGGCCTGAAGCTGGCGCAGATTCGTGAAGAACTGGCCCGCGTCACCCAGGAGAAAGCCCCGCAGCAACAGCGTCAGCGTGAGTCCAGCCTGCTGGCCGAGTTCAGCCGCGACCTGACCCAGGCCGCCATGGATGGCCAACTCGATCCCCTGGTCGGACGCGACGGCGAACTGGAGCGCGTGGTGCAGATTCTGTGCCGCCGCACCAAGAACAACCCTGTGCTGATCGGCGAGCCCGGCGTGGGCAAAACCGCAATCGTCGAAGGCCTGGCGCAGCGCATCGCGGACGGCGAGGTGCCCAGTTTCCTGTCGGATAAGCGTGTTCTCGGACTTGACCTGTCGCTTATCGTGGCCGGTACCAAGTACCGCGGCCAGTTCGAAGAGCGGCTCAAGACCATCATGAAGGAACTGATGGAGAATCAGAATTCCATCATCTTCATTGACGAGTTGCACACCCTGGTGGGTGCTGGCTCTGCTGAAGGCTCGCTGGACGCGGCCAACATTCTCAAGCCCGCGCTAAGCCGCGGCGAAATCCAGTGCATCGGCGCCACCACCCCGGCCGAGTACCGCAAGTCCATTGAGAAAGACCGCTCGCTGGAGCGGCGCTTCCAGGCCGTCAAGGTTCCTCCGCCCAACGAGGCCGACGCCATCAAGATCATCATGGGCATCAAGGACCGCTACGAGAAATTCCATGCCGTCAGCTATACCGACGCCGCGGTGGAGTTCGCCGTATCCCATTCCAACCGCTACATCCCCGACCGGTTCCTGCCCGACAAGGCCATCGATCTCATCGACGAGGCGGGCGCGCGCGTCAAGCTGCGCCAGACCACCTTGCCCGAAGAGATCACCGAGGTGCAGAAGCGAATCAAGTTCATCGTCCACCGCATGGACTCGGCGATTGCCAATCACGAGTTTGAGAAGGCTCGCTTCTACTCCGACGAGGAGCGCAAAGAGCGCGAAAACCTCCGCGCCCTGCGCGATAAATACCACCTCGATGATTCGGCTTCAGGCATCGTGGGCCGCGAAGATATCGAGGACGTAGTCAGCCGCTGGACAGGTGTTCCAGTTACCAGCATCAAGGAAGAGGAAACGCAGAAGCTGTTGCGTGTGGAAGAGGAACTGCACAAGCGCGTCATCTCGCAGGAGAAGGCGATCAGCGCGCTGGCCCGCGCCATCCGCCGTTCACGCGCCGGGCTCAAGTCTCCCGCCCGGCCCATCGGCAGCTTCCTGTTTCTCGGTCCCACCGGCGTGGGCAAAACAGAGATGGCCCGCACCTTGGCCAACTTCCTCTTCGGCTCCGACAAGGCGCTCATCCGCTTTGATATGTCGGAGTTCATGGAGAAGCACTCTGTCTCCAAGCTCATCGGCTCGCCTCCAGGATATGTGGGCTACGAGGAGGGCGGCCAGTTGACCGAACGCGTCAAGCGCTCGCCTTACTCCGTGGTCCTGCTGGACGAAATTGAGAAGGCGCATCCCGATGTCTTCAACATCCTGCTGCAGGTCTTTGAAGATGGCCAGTTGACCGACGGCCTCGGCAATACCGTCGACTTCAAGAACACCATCCTCATCATGACCTCGAACATCGGCGCGCGACACCTGCAGAAAAAGCAGGGCCTGGGTTTCCAGAGCGACCGCGAAGACCTGGTCAATGATAAGGTCGAGGAACTGGTCAAGCAGGAAGTGAAGAAGACCTTCAACCCTGAGTTCCTCAACCGTCTCGACGAGGTCATTCTCTTCCAGTCGTTGTCGGATGCCGACTTGATTCAGATTGTCGAGCTGCTCGTGCAGCAGTTAAACGCCAATCTGGCGCAGAAAGCCATCACCATCTCCGTCACCGAGGAAGCCAAGAAGTGGATTCTCGACAAGACTCTCGTTGATCGCAGCTACGGTGCGCGTCCCCTGCGCCGCGCCCTGCAGCGCTATGTAGAGGATCCGTTATCCGAGGCCTTGATTGCCGGGCATATCCTGACCCGTCCGGCATTTCTCGAGGTCTACCTTGACGCCAATCAGCTCTTCTATCGCCCTGTAAGCGCCGACGAAACTGCAAGCGAAGAGAAGGCGGCTGGCGTTCTCTTGTTCAGCAATTAACAGAGAATGGAAGCACGATCAGCACGAAAATGGGATTTCCCAGGTCTCGATTCTGAGACCTGGGAAATCCCCAAAATTCAAAGGCCCCGGCATCCCTGTCCGGGGCTTTTGTTTCTCCAGTTTCGTGTCTCCGCTCCCAATGATAGGATGGCTAAACATCTTGAACAGAGAGCGAAGCCATGAGCAAAATTCCCCAGCCCAATGTCCTCACATCTGAAGAAATCACCGCCATCACGCGCCAGACCAACTACGGCACTTGGCGCTTCCAAAAAACCTGGAAGCCACTGCACATTGTGGATGCCGAGGACTGCTGGTTCACTGATGGCGCGGGCAAGCGCTACCTTGACTTCTCCTCGCAGTTGATGTGCGTCAACCTGGGCCACAAGAACCCGCGTGTGGTCGAGGCCATCGCCGAACAAGCTCGCGAACTGTGTTACGTTGCGCCCGGCTACGCCACTTCCGCTCGTGCCCGCCTCAGCGAAAAGCTGCTTGAGGTGCTGCCCGCCGGGCTGGAGAAATTCTTCTTTGCCACCAGCGGCACAGAGGCCAACGAGGCGGCCTTCAAGATCGCCCGCATGGTTACCGGCAAGACCAAAATCATCTCTCGCTATCGCTCCTATCACGGTTCCACTATGGCTTCCATTGCGGCCACGGGCGATCCGCGCCGCTGGGCCATGGAGCCCGGAGGCAAGGGCGCAGGCTTCATTTTCGCTCCAGAAACAAACTGCTACGACTGCCCCATCAAGCACACTTATCCCGGCTGTAACATCGCTTGCGCCGACTATATCGAGCACATGATCCGCAACGAGAGTGATGTAGCCGCCATCATCCTCGAACCCGTCGTAGGCACCAACGGGGTCCTTGTGCCTCCGCCGGAGTACCTTCCGCGCCTGCGTGAAATCTGCGACCACTACGGCGTGCTGTTGATCGCCGACGAAGTGATGGCTGGATGGGGCCGCACCGGCAAGTGGTTTGCCGTCGATCACTGGAATGTGAAGCCGGACATTCTCGTCACCGCGAAGGGCATCACCTCGGCCTATGTCCCGCTCGGCCTCTGCGCCACTACCAAGAAGATCGCCGATTATTTCGAGGACCACTACTTCTCCCACGGCCATACCTATGAAGCGCATCCCATCACGCTCGGTCCCGCGGTTGCGACGATCGAAGAAATGCAGCGGCTCAAGTTGGTCGAACGAGCCGCCGAGCTCGAGCCCTATGTGCGCGAAAAGCTCGAAGTCCTCAAGACCAAACATCCGTCAGTCGGAGATGTGCGCGGTCTCGGCCTGTTCTTCGCCGTGGAAATCGTGAAGAACCGTAAGACAAAGCAGCCCTTCAATACCATGCTCGACAAGGTGGAAGGCAAGCCCCTTGTCGTCGATCAGATCGCCGCCAAAATGATGGCCGACGGCGTCGCCCAGCAGGCTTGGGTCAGCCACTTCGTCATCGCTCCGCCACTCATCGTCACCAAGGATGAATTGGACCTGGGAATTGCCGCGCTTGACCAGCACCTTGGCATCGCCGATGCCCTGGTGGAAGCGTAGAAGCAGGGAACTAAGACTCACGTCGACAACTCCTTGCGGCGCTCGCGTGAGGATTGTCTTCGCCGCGCCAGTCGTGAGGGTGGACTTCCCAGCAATCAATCCTTGTTTGACAGGCGCCGACCGCGTGATTGAGACTTGCCTGTTCCAAGAGACGTTGCTCAGACTTCGCGCATTTATCCAGAAGGCCTCATGATCATAGATTCCGCGCAGAGCCCAGCTCTGCTTCGCAATTCCACGCTTGCGCATCTCCCCGCCTCCATCGCGCGTCCCGGCTATGATCGTCGCCGCATGTTTCCTGGCCTCGTCCACATCGGTGTTGGAGGATTCAATCGTTCTCATCTCGCCGTATACCTCGACGACCTGCTTTCGCGTGGTGAATCAAAACCATGGAGCGAATTCGGAATCGGACTGCTCCCGCCGGACAAGCGGATTCACTCAGCGCTAGTTGAGCAAGACTTTCTCTACGGACTTCTGCTGGTGGATTCGGACCAGCAAAGTTATCGCATCATAGGATCGCTCGCCGGCCACCTTTACGCTCCTGAATCGACTGAGGCGGTCCTGGAAAAGCTGAGTTCCCCTGATTGCGCCATCGTCTCGCTTACCGTAACGGAGGGCGGCTACTTTATTGAAGACGCATCCGGACGCTTTCTTGCGGACCATAGCGATATCCGCCACGATCTGGAGCACCACGCTTCCCCGCGAACCTGGCTTGGATATGTGGCCGAGGCTTGCAGTCGGCGCATGCAGCTTGGTCGCGGGCCGTTCACCCTTCTCTCCTGCGACAACGTTCAGGCCAATGGCGCCACCGCGCGCAAGGCCCTGTTGTCCTTTGGAGAGGCGCGCGATGCAGCGCTGCGCAAGTGGATGGAGGCCAATATTTCCTTCCCCAACAGCATGGTCGATCGCATCACGCCCAGGACGACAGAGGAAAATCGCGCCACGATTGCGCAGAAGTTCGGCGTCCTCGATCTCGCTCCAGTGGTCTCAGAGCCCTTCCGGCAATGGGTTCTCGAGGATGCTTTTATCGCCGGCCGTCCTGCCTGGGAACAGGTGGGTGCGCAGATGACAACCGACGTTGCGCCCTACGAGATGACGAAGATGCGTCTCCTCAACGGTGGACACTCCACCATCGGATATGTTGCGGACTTGCTCGGTTACAGCACCATTGCGGAGGCAGCCGGCGACCCTCTTCTGCATCAACTATTGATTCAATTCATGGCAGAGGTGCACCCCACGCTGAAGCGCCTTCCCGGCATCGATCTCGACGATTACACTGCAACCATCGTCAAGCGTTTCTCTAATGTTGCCATCCGCGATCAGGTCGCGCGCATCTGCTCCGACGGATGCGCCAAGATTGCAAAATTTCTTGTCCCGTCGCTTGTCGACCTTCTCAACAAGTCGGAAAACCCACGCGTCCTTCCCTTCGTCATTGCCAGCTGGCTCCATTACCTTCGCGGCCGTGACGAGAGCGGACGCACCATGACCATCTCGGACTCCTCTCTCGATTGTCTGAAGCCCTTTCTCGATGCCTGTGGCGGCAACGCCGGTCTTGCGCTCTCCGTCCGGTCTCTTTTCGGAGACCTGGCATCCACTCATCCGCATCTAGTAACCCAGGTGCAGATGGATTTGGACCATCTTCGCAGTCATGGGGTGCGCGCTGCTATCACGCAGATCCTGAATCCGGTCGTGGTGCAGTGACAAACCAAACCACCCAATCGAAACGCTCTTTTGCAGAGCGCCTGGGCATGCATCCTCAGTTGGCCCTCGGCTACTTGGGTCTGCTCCTTTTCATGGTGGGCGACGGAGTGGAAGCAGGCTTCCTTTCGCCGCTCTTGATTGACCTTCACTTCAGTCCGGCGCGGGTCGCCCTGGTCTTCACTGCCTATGGAGTCACGGCGGCCGTGGCTTCGTGGCTTAGCGGAGCGCTCTCTGACATCTTCGGCCCCAAGAAGGTGATGTGGGCCGGCCTGCTCATTTGGATCGGCTTCGAGATGCCGTTCCTCTCCCTCGGCATAGCGCATGCAAATTACTCCATCATCCTCCTGAGTTACGGTTTGAGGGGTTTCGGATATCCGCTCTTCGCCTATGGCTTCCTGGTTTGGATAGCTGCCGTCACGCCGGAGCGGTATCTCGGCACCGCCATCGGCTGGTTCTGGTCGGCTCGCACCGGTGGCTTGCCCACGCTCGGCGCATTGCTCGCCAGCTTTTCGGTGCCTCTTCTCGGCACTTACAAGACCCTCTGGTTCTCTGTGGTATTGGTCGCAGTGGGCGGACTGATTGTGCTGTTAGGCGTGAACGAAAGCCATGGGACAACTCCGCTATCCACCACTGGCGAGAATCCGCTGCGGGTCCTCTTTACCGGCGTCTCGATCGTGTGGAAACACCCTAAAGTTGGCCTGGGTGGCATCGTGGCTACCGTCACCACCACATCGGAGTTCGGATTCCTTGTCTTTCTGCCCATCTTCTTCATTCATGTAATCGGATTCACGCTGCAGCAGTGGCTGCAAATCCTCAGCATCATGTTTGCCACCAATGTCGTCGCCAATCTCTTTTGGGGTTACGTCGGCGACAGAATCGGATGGCGCCGGACCATCACCTACGCCGGAGCCTGCGGCTGCGCCCTCACTACGCTTGGGCTTTTCTATGTTCCCCACATCTTCGGCGCGAATTATCTACTGGTGATGGCTGCGGGCATGGCCTATGGCGTCGCGCTGGCCGGGTTTGTCCCCATCGCCGCCATCATGGCTGTCCTTGCGCCCGAGTCTCGCGGAGCCGCCATGTCTATCATGAATCTCGGCTCCGGCATGAGCACCTGGATCGGCCCCGCCATCGCGGGCCTGTTCCTGCCTTTGCTGGGCGTCTCGGGAGTCATCTGGATTTTTGCGTTCATGTACGTCGTCGCGGCGGTCATCAGCGCGACGCTGCGCATTCCCGGCATCCGGGCTCTGAGATAGCTCCTCAACCTTGGTTTCAATTCACAGACGTTCAATGCCCCCGAACCAGCGGCGCTCCAGCAATCTTCAGGCGCACGCGATACATGCTGCTGCTGGCCGCGATATAGAGCGTCTTCCGATCCGGTCCGGCCCACGTCATATTGGCCACGCGTTCTGAGAAGAGGATGGTTCCCAGGGGCTTGCCCTCGGGTGAGAATATCCACACCCCGCCAGGCCCCGCGCTATAAATATTTCCCTGCTGATCGATCTTCATGCCATCCGGGTTGCCGGGGCGCGGATCGGCGGTTGCGTCGTAGAGCAGCTTTCCCTCTGTCAATGTGCCGTCCGGTTGCACCCGGTAGCGCATCCATATCTTCTTCGGTTCGGAGTTGTTGACGTAGAGATACTTTTCATCGGGAGAGAAAGCAATGCCGTTCGGCCGGGGAAGATCGCTGACCAGCAATTGCAATGCGGTGCGATCGGGCGCAGCGCCGGCCTTGTGTTCAAGCGCCCCCGGAACGCGATACACACCGTTCACCTTGAGTTCCTTGGCGGGATCGCTGTCATTCTGGGTCTGCAATCCATAGGTAGGATCGGTAAAGTAGAGAGACCCATCCGACTTGTACACCAGGTCGTTGGGGCTGTTCAGCCGCTTGCCCTTATACCTGTCCGCAAGGATCGTAAACGGCCCCTGCGGGTTCAACGACTCCAGCCTGTAGACATCCCGCTGTGCATGCCCGGCAACAGTCAACCGGCCGCGAATGTCGAGCGTCATCCCATTCGATCCTGGCTCCTTGCCGATGTAGGGAGTCGCTTCCTTCCACCCGCTCGGCTTCAAAAAGGTAGTCGTGCCCCCGGTCGGTGTCCACTTGTGGATGCAGTTGGCCGGAATGTCGGCGAAGAAGAGACTGTCATTCACCCAAACCGGACCCTCTACCCAGGTGAATCCGGTGGCGATCCGCTCCAGGGTCGCGCCCGCGGAGATGATCTGGTCGATAGAAGCATCCAGCCGGTCAACCTTGAGAGGCGTCGAATTCAAAACTCCGGCGGTGGGTTTTCCCTCGGGCTTTGATCCCGCGGCGGCATCCGTCACGTTCATCGTGGATACGAACAAACCTACAAGTGCCATCGGAAAAAGCAGTCGGAACGTCTTTGTCAATTTCATTCGATTTATCCTGAAAAGCTGGTGAATGCAACCGGCCCGTGATCTCCTGCCCTTCATCGAGAGCGTATCGAAATAATCTGGAAGATCGGTCGCCATCCATAGATATTCCCCCGGCTGCCTGCTGTCAAGATGCGCACTGTCCTTTCGAGCAGCGTCCTCTACCCTGATCCCAGTTTCAATCGAAGACCACCGTCTTGTTGCTGTAACACAGAATCCTCTGGCTCAGGTGCCAGCGCACGGCGCGGGAAAGAACCAGCCGCTCCAGATCGCGGCCCCGCGCCACCAGGTCCTCTACCTGGTCGCGGTGCGAAATGCGCGCCACGTCCTGCTCAATGATGGGCCCGTCATCAAGCACCTCGGTGACATAGTGGCTCGTGGCCCCGATTAGCTTTACCCCGCGCGCATGGGCGGCGTGGTAGGGCTTGGCCCCCGTAAAGGCGGGCAGGAATGAATGGTGCACGTTGATGATCGCCGCCGGATAGCGCTCCACAAATGCCGGTGACAGTACCTGCATGTAGCGCGCCAGGACCACCAGGTCGATTCTCTTTGCCTCCAGTACCTCCAGTTGTCTCGCCTCGGCTTGTGCGCGCGTTGCCGCCGTGTTCTCGATGTATTCGAAAGGAACTCCGTAGAACGCGGCCAGGTTCTCCACCGCGCGATGGTTTGAGACGATGACCGGGATCTCGCACTCCAGCTCGCCTGTGCGCCAGCGGTGCAGCAGGTCGGCCATGCAGTGCAAGTACTGCGAGCAGAACAAGGCCACACGCGGACGCTCCGCGCTCACGCTCAGCTTCCAGTGCATCGCCAATTCCACAGCCAGCGGCGCGAAGGCCTTTCTGAATGCCGCCAGGTCGAAGCCAGGCGTCTCGCCTGAGCCGTTCTTTTCTCCGTTCAGCGACCACTCGACACGCATGAAGAAGAGACCTTGTTCGTGGTCCTGGTGCTGGTCGGCATGCAGAATATTGGCGCCGTGTTCATAGAGCAATCCAGCCACCCGGGCTACCAGACCCTTGCGGTCCGGACAATCAATCAGCAGAACAGCAGTGTCTTTCATGTCCTTTTCAGATTACGGCATCGGATCAATCTTGCTAGTTGCGCCAAAAAAGAACGCCGGGGCAACCTGTACCCCGGCGATGCGCGTGCAACGCAATGAAGTGGAGCCCGACCGCGATGCTCAAACGGCCGTCTCGCCATGAGCGCCCAGGGGCGCGCTCAATTGTTCGCGCAAGCTGTCGGCCAGGTCTGCCACCATGCGCAACTTGTCAGCCACCGGCGCCGGTACCCCCGGCCCTGAAAGCGCCAGTTGGGAGTGCAGCAGAAGGCCCGCGACCGTGGTCTTCAGTTCCGTTTCGATGGCCACCGTCGCAGCCCGCCGAGCCAGGTTCTGCTCCCGCTCGCGGCGGTGCAGTGCAGCGCGAATCTCGCGGATGAGCCGGGGAGCCCCGGAGAGGGCGAAGTTGATTTGGAGTGGAATCGCCAGTCCGGCACGCTCCCAAATGGCCTCAGCCGCGGCAGGATCGCACTCGGCCATAGTTTCGTCCACGACCACGGCGTCGAATTCCTCCCGGCGCAGCGCAGCCAGTGCCGTCTTGCGTCCCTCCGCAACTTCAACCTCCATGCCAAGCTGCGTTCCCACCACCGCGGCGCAATTACGGGCGCCTTCGATTCCAGTCACCATCAAAATGCTCATCCCCAGCTCCTTGCTGCGTGTCTGTTGTTCCTCGTCTGGATCGTTAAGTTCCAGGTCTGGTTGGTTTCCTTTGTGCAATCGGAGCGCAAAACTCCCCCCACGCCGCACCGCGTCCCGCCGGAGTGGTCTTCTCCGGCGGCCTTCTCGGGTGTCTACTCGCCCTCGAAGGAGCCGCTGATGCCGTACTCCTTCAGCTTGCGGTAGAGTGTGGTCTTGCCGATTCCCAGCAGCTTGGCGGCCTTGAGCTTGTCGCCGTTCAGGGCGTGAATGGCTCCCACGATGGCCTGGCGCTCCAGCTCCGCCAGCGGCGTCACCCTCTGGCCGTCCTTTGCCGTGTCTGACTGCTCTGCGGTGGTCGCGGCGCGGTGCGCTGCCAGGCCCTCCTGCTGCAGCTGCGTCGGCAGGTCGCCCAGGTGCAGCATCGGCCCCGAAGAGAGCGCACAGGCGCGCTCCACGGCGTTCTCCAGCTCTCGCACGTTGCCCGGCCAGTCATGACGCATCATGGTGCGCAGCGCCTCGTCGCTCAGCGTGAACTTGGTGCCGTGTTCGCGGCTGATGCGGTCCAGAAAGTGCGCCGCCAGCAGCGGTATGTCCTCGCGGCGGTCGCGCAATGGCGGAAGGCGCAGGTTCACCACGTTGAGCCTGTAGAACAGATCCTTGCGGAAAGTGCCGTTTTCCACCATCGCCGCCAGGTCGCGGTTGGTGGCCGCCAGGATGCGCGCCTTGATAGGCACCCGATGCGATGCCCCCACCGGCCTCACTTCCTTTTCCTGCAATGCGCGCAGCAGCTTGGCCTGCAGGTCCAGAGAAAGCTCTCCAATTTCGTCCAGAAAGACAGTACCCCCCTCGGCGGAGATCAACAGCCCGTCCTTGGAGTGGTTGGCACCCGTAAATGCGCCTTTTACATAACCGAACAGCTCGCTCTCGATCAGCGTCGGCACCAGCGAGCCGCAGTCCACGGGCAGAAACGGCTTGTGCGCGTTGGGCCCATAGGCATGAATGGTCCGGGCCACCAATTCCTTGCCCGTTCCGCTCTCCCCCAGCACCAGAACCGGGTGTGTGCTCTGCGCTACTTTAGAGAGAATGCGGTAGAGCTTCTCCATCTCTGCGGAGCGGCCGATCATGGAGCCCAATCCCTGGGAGAGGCGCAGCCGTTCCCTCAACTGGCGGGTCACGGTGTCGGCCGTGTGGCTGGCAGCCGCGCGGTCCAGCACTGCGGAGAGCTCATCGATGGCAAAGGGCTTGGTCAGGTAGTCTGAGGCTCCGCAGCGCATCGCCTCCACGGCTGCATTCACTGACCCCGAGGCGGTCATGGCAATCACCGAAATCTGCGGGTAGAGCAGCTTGACTTCGGAAACCAGGTCCACGCCCTGGCTGTTTCCCCAGGGCAGGTTGACCAGCAGAATATCCACGGCCTGGCCGCGCAGCAGGCTTCGCGCCTGTTCCAGGTTGCCGGTGTCTTCCGCCGCGTATCCCAGGGTGGCGGCAATCTCGGCGCAGGCCGAGCGCATCGCTGCATCTGCATCCACAACCAGCAGATGGAGTCTCGGCGTCACCTCCGCAGGTTCAGGGATAAACTCCATGGCCCTCGTGCAAACTACTGTTTCGAGCATTGTATTCGCCTCGCGCACACTTAAGTATTCCGGACTGCTTGCCCGTTTATTTCGGCGTCTTCCCGGCTTGCCACTTCAGCACTTGCGAACCGGCAGTTCGATCTGGAAGCAGGCGCCCGACGGGTCTCTGTTGGCGGCGTTGATCCGTCCTCCCGCGGTCTCGACCAAGGAGCGTGCGATGGAGAGTCCCAGCCCGCGATGTGCACCCGCAGGCCCGTCCTTTCCATTGCCCGCGCTAGGCCTTGACCGGGTTGTGAAGCCGGGGTCAAACACCCTTTCCAGCGCGTTGAGGGGCAGGCCTGGCCCGTTGTCCTCCACCGTCAGCACCAGCCAGGGATCGCTTTCCGCTTCGGCCACTCCCTCTCTCAGGTCCAACTGAATCCTCCCGCCCGCGGGCATGGCCTCGGCGGAGTTCTTGATCAGGTTTACCAGGATGCGGGTCAGGTCCTCGCCGGTAAGTCGCACCGGCAGTTCACCGCCGCTGGCGTGGATGGTCAGCGCGATCGTCGGTCCTGCCAGGGCGGTCAACAGGTTCTGCGCAGCCAGCAGCTCTTCCGCCAGGTTGTCGATGGGCGTGGCCGGCAGCAAATCCCAATGCTTCGGCGGTTGCTGCGGTACCGGTATCGACTGCATCCAGGACAGGCTGCCCTGCTCCCGCACCCTGCCACCCGGGACAAGCGCCCCGGGCCTGGTGCGGACCTCCAGCGCCACCAGCTTCTCCACCAGCCGGCGACTGGCCGCGGCCACCAGCCGCAGTTCGCTCCCGTAGTGCTGGAACGAGGGTGTCAGCACCCCCGGTTCCTCCAGCAGTTCACAATAGAGCCCCAGCGCGGTCACCATATTCCGGGCATCGTGCGCCACTTCCGCCAGGCTCTCCACCCTCATGCTCGGCTCGACCGGCGCTTCCACCACTGCGTCCAACCGCAATTCTTCCAATCCGCTCATTTCCGCCGCGTGTTCCATCAGCTGCATGCCCCACCCCGTTCCTCTCGGCCATCCCCCGGCCTGGTTTGGTTCTCTGCTGCCCCGTTCCGCAATCCTGCCTCTGCCGCAAATCGTGCCCCTGCCGCAGCCTGCCCGGTTCAATCCGGCTCCGGCTTTCGCATTTCCCATTTCTGCGTCTACAACGGGTTTTGTCCTGTTCTGTTACACGTGGTGTGCCAAACTCGGACACGGAATCTAAGCGGCTGATTAAGAAAGGGATGCCTGTGCATTTTCGCAACAGGACGGGAACCAGCAGAAAAGGCGCGGGTCCCAAATTGGGACAGACCCGGTGTTTCAAATTAGAATAACTAATTTATAATCAATAGTTTATGCCGGGTTTCCCGTTTCGGCTTCCGCAAATCGCCGCATTCCTATCTTGAAACCGAGCCGCCTTCATTCCCGGTCCTCCGTCGCTTTTCCCGTACAATCCCCCTATGCACGACATTGTTCCTCCTCCCTTCTTCCGCCCCGGAGGCCGCACGCCCGGCCAGCTTCGCCCTCTCTCCCTCACCCCTGGATATGTCCAGACCGCCGAAGGCTCGGTGCTGGTCTCGCTCGGCAACACGCGGGTCCTGACCAACGCCACCATCGAACCGGGTGTTCCCGGCTGGCTGCGCAACTCCGGCCGCGGGTGGGTCACGGCCGAGTACGCCATGCTGCCCCGCTCCACCGTCACCCGCACGCCCCGCGAAAGCGAACGGGGCAAGATCGGCGGCCGCACCCATGAGATTCAGCGCCTCATCGGCCGGAGCCTCCGCTCTGTGGTCGACATGCACGCCCTCGGCGAACGCACCGTCATTCTCGATTGCGATGTGATCCAGGCCGACGGTGGCACGCGCACCGCGGCCATCACCGGCGCGGCGGTCGCCCTGGCCCTGGCCCTCAACGCCCTGGTCAAGGCCGGCACACTCAAGGCTTCGCCCCTCAAGCAACTGGTGGCCGCGACTTCGGTAGGCATCGTCGGCGGCACGGCGCTGCTCGACCTCTGTTACGAGGAGGACTCGCAGGCCGAGGTGGACATGAACGTGGTGATGACCGCCGACGGCGGCCTCGTCGAGACCCAGGCCACGGCGGAGAAGGGGAGTTATACCCGCGCCCAGCTCAACGAGCTGATTGACCTGGCTGCGGTGGGATTGAAGGAGATATTCGCCGCGCAGCGGGCGGTGCTGGAACAGTAGGCATACGGTCGCGAAGTTTGTTCATTGCATCCGGGTGCCCCACGATCCAACCGGAACCGGCTTTGGCCCCACGGTCGCAGTTCTCTCGCGCTAGAATTCGGTATTTGGTGTCTACATTATTGGGGTGTTCGGCAATGTCCGACAGTACAGGGCTAATTCAATCTCTATTCATCGCTCTTTGCGTCCTCTCTTTCATCCCTTGCGCGTGCAGTCGCAACAGAGCCCTAGGCGATTCAGTTCCCAGACTAGCCGGTGTCAGAGTCTCAGGAACCCAGGATTTGACATCCGACGATCTGCTTCGGGGGTTGAAACTGCAGATCGGCCAGAAGACCGATCGAAACAGTCTACATGCCATGTGCGAAGAACTGCAGGGCCTGAAGGCCTTTTATTCACTTTCCTGCAACGCTATCGCTGACGGCAACCAACTCTGGCTTGAGGTGGCGGTGAAAGGAGCGCCCTTCCCGCCATTGATATTCGACAATTTCGTTTGGACAACGAGGATGGCCCTTGTTGCAAGGTTGAAGCAAGAAGTACCTCTCTTTACACCTGGGATTCCCTACGACAGCGCGCTCAATCCCGACATTGTGCGGGTTCTCAATCGGATCGTCGCTGAACATGGGATCAAAGGAGGGGTGGAGCATTCACAGTTCTGGATAGATCGGGGCATGAATGTATTTGTCGTGAACGGGATCAGCGCCCCGGTTGTTTCCTGCGAGATCGTCGGCGAAAACGCGCCGCCTCCTGCAGAGATCAGGGCATGGTCGCATGTGGACGATGGTTGGAACCTGTCGCTAGCCGAATTGAATTGGAAATTGGATTTCGCTCTTCGTGATCTTTACTATTCTCGGGGATACTTACACCCAATCGTGCAGGAATCTCAGATCAGGTACCTCGGTCAGCGCGATGGAAGATACCCTGTCAAGGTGATCATGCGGATATCCTCAGGACCCCAATACATTTTCAGATCGATCCGCTTCGAGGGACGCGCAAGAGCCCATGCGGGCCAACTGCTCTCAGCATGGAGATTGAAGCCGGGCGAGGCTTACAACGATTCCTATACCTCAGAGTTTGAGAGCAAGATGCTCGATGAACCATGGGCTCAGAAGGATGCGACCTCATCGTTCACATCATCGTCCTGCGTCACGATCAACGAATCTGAGCGATCTGTTTTTCTGACAATCACTGTTGGATTGCCAAAGCAGGAACCGGCGAACGGTCAAATCACCAATTGTGCCGAGATGCATCAGTGGTTTTCTTACCCTGGCAACTACGTCGAACCCGCGAGCGGTGCGAACTAAAGCGCATTTCACCCACATTGGAAAGGACCCGTTCCTCGCTAGAAATCGTAATGCTGCGTAATTTACCGGCAACTTGCAAGCAACCCACAATCCCATTGGCATCTCCGCCGCCACCACCGACAACTCAATCTCCCCGGCCTATACTTACTGATTCAGTTCCAATCTTGCCGGGGAGGATTCATGTCCACACTCACGCGTCGCGATCTCATTGCTCTATTGCTGGCCGCACCCGCGGCCGCCTACGCGTTTAGCGACGATGCCGGAGGTTGGACGCCGTTGTTTGACGGCAAGTCGCTCAACGGTTGGAAAGCCAGCGAGCATGCGGATACATTCAGGGTCGTGGACGGTCAGATTGTCGCGCACGGCAACCGGGCGCACTTGTTTTATGTGGGTTCCGTGCACAACGCCGATTTCAAAAACTTCGAGCTAAGTGCGGACGTGATGACACGGCCCGGCGCGAACTCCGGCATCTACTTCCACACCGCATATCAGCCCTCGGGCTGGCCTGCGGCGGGATTCGAAGTGCAGGTGGAGAACACGCACGAAGGTGTCAGCGCATGTACGGAGCGGAAGAAGACCGGTTCCCTCTACGGTGTACGCAACGTGTACCAGGCGCTCGTCGCCAACAATGAGTGGTTCCAGATGAACATCCTGGTTCGCGGCAAGCAGGTGCAGATCCGGGTCAACAGTATGCTCGTGGTGGACTATATAGAGCCGGACCCCCCGTTCCGGGCCGATCTCAACTTCCAGCGAGTCATCAACCACGGTACGTTCGCGCTCCAGGGGCACGACCCCGCGAGCGCCACCTGTTTCAAGGACATCCGCGTTCGTCCGCTGCCCGATGACATCGCGCAAATCTCGAACGAGCGGCCCGAAGTGGACGAGCTCTACCGCGACGTCATCCGCCTCGGCACTGAGAACTATCCGCTGGTGGATTATCACGTGCACCTGAAGGGTGGTCTGACAATCGACCAGGCCCTGGCGAACTCCCGCCGCCTGGGCATCAACTACGGCATCGCCATCAATTGCGGTTTGGGTTTCCCGGTGCACAGCGACGACAGCGTGCACCAATACTTCGACAGCATGAAAGATCAGCCATGCTACGTGGCCTTGCAGGGTGAGGGGCGCGAATGGATGACACTCACCTCGCCCGAGTCAGTCGCTCGCTTCGACTATTGCTTCACCGATGCCATGACCTTCAGGGATGACAACGGCAAGCGCTTGCGCCTCTGGATTCCTGAGGAGACCGGTGAAATCCCCGACAAACAGGCGTTCATGGAGATGCTGGTGAAGCGCATCCAGGGCGTGATGCGCGAACCCATCGACATCTACGCCAATGCCACCTATCTGCCCGACCAGATTGCCGCGGAGTACGACGCGCTGTGGACGCCCGAGCGGAGGTCCAAAGTGATTGACGCCGCCCTGGAGAACGATGTCGCCATCGAGATCAACAACCGTTACAAGATTCCGAGTGCTGCGTTCATCAAGGCGGCCAAAGCTGCGGGCGCCAAGTTCTCTTTCGGCACGAACAATGCCGACGCCAACCTCGGCCGCCTCGAATACTCGATCCAGATGGTCAAGCAGTGTGGCCTCGTCTGGCAGGATATCTTTGTGCCCAAGCCTCCCGGCCAAAAGCCCATCCAGGTCAAAAAGTGGCGTACCACCGCGTAAGTCTCTCCTGGGTCTTGAACGATCCGTCTCCGCGCTTGCCGAAAATTACCATCGGGCGGCGCACAATATCTGCATGGGACAGTCATACAAGATCGATCCGCTGGCCTCACCCAGCCGAAAAAGTTGGTACCCCCCACCCCCTCCCCCCTGAAAAGGGCGCTATCCGCGCGCACCAATCGCCCGGTTCTAGAGATAAGCTATTTAGAATCAATAGATGTTGGCCGCAGCCACGGGCAAACCCATTATCTTAATGGTAAACAGAAGCCCCTGGAAAATGCCCCTTTTCGTCGCTTTTGGGGGTGGCTTTTAGCAAGTTCTATGAGAAAGTGAGGCATTCTTGACCAGCGCCACAGCGGACCCTGGTCAGAACTCAAAAGCCCACAGTAACTCTGGCTTCGCTCTAATCCTCCCCAATGTCCTCATTCCACACTTCAGGGTGTTCGGCGATGTAGCCTTCCAGCAACTCGCGGCACTCACGGCTGTCCAGATCAATTACCTCCACGCCATTTTCGCGCAGCCAGTCCAGCCCTCCGGCAAAGGTGTGACTCTCGCCCACCACCAGCGTGCCGAAGCCGAACTGCCGCACCAACCCACTGCAGTACCAGCACGGCGCAAGCGTGGTCACCATCACCATGTCACGGTAGCTCCGCTGGCGCCCTGCGCGGCGGAATGCGTCAGTCTCCGCATGAACGCTGGGGTCGCCTTGCTGCACACGGCGGTTATGGCCCCGGCTTACCAACTCACCACTACGCCGGAACAGAGCCGCCCCGATGGGGATGCCGCCCTCCACCCGGCCATACCGCGCTTCTTCCAGAGCCACCGCCAACATTCGTTCGTAAAGCTCCTGCTGAGCCATAACTTCCCTCACATGTGAAGCATAAGCCATGCTTGACACCGGCTGAGGCTGTTCTCACTGCTGCCAGTACGACATGTTCTCGATTCGCAACCTCTGAGGCACCTTGACTTCGAGCGCACTCAAAGATGTAGGTTGGATGTATGGGCTATGCAGGGTTCACCATTCGAAGCATGGCGGAGCGATGTGGAATGACAGCGCATACGCTTCGCTACTATGAGCGCGTGGGACTGATTCAACCGGTAGAGCGCGCGCGCAACGGTCACCGCCGCTACTCCGACTCTGACGAAGCGTGGATTCATTTCCTGCACTGCATGCGGGCCACCAATATGCCCATTCGCGAGATGCAGCGCTATGCGACGCTACGCGAAATCGGCGACTCCACTTCGCTGGAACGGCGCAAGATTCTCGAAGATCACCAGGCTGCTATCGCCGCGCAGATCGTGGAACTGCAGCAGGCTCACGCGCTCCTGACGCATAAAATCGCCAACTATCGCAAGATTGAACAGCGCATCCGTATCGGTGGTCCGCAAACCGTCGAGGCGGAAGACGATTGCACGCTGGCATCCGCGAGCTGATGGCTCGCCAGCCTGCGAGAGGTAACAGGCAATGAAGATTCGCAAATTGGGAGCAAACGGCCCGGTAGTCTCGGCCATCGGCCTGGGCTGCATGGGCATGAGCGAATTCTATGGAGGCCGCGATGACCGGGAGTCGCTAGCCACCATCGATCGTGCTTTGGAACTCGGCATCAACTTCCTCGACACCTCGGACGTTTACGGCCCGCACACCAACGAAGTGCTGGTAGGCAAAGCTCTAAAGGGCCGCCGTAACAAATTCTTTCTAGCTACCAAGTTCGGCATCGTGCGCGACCCGGCCAATCCTGAACGGCGCGGAGTTGATGGCAGCCCGGTCTACGTGCGCAAGTCCGTTGAGGGTAGCCTGCGGCGTCTGGGCATTGAGACCATCGATCTCTATTACCAGCATCGTGTGGACCCCGGAACGCCCATTGAAGAGACCGTGGGTGCGATGTCTCGCCTGGTCGAAGAGGGCAAGGTGCGCTACCTCGGTCTGTCAGAGGCGGCTCCGGCGACTATTGAACGTGCTCATAGCGTTCACCCCGTTTGCGCGGTTCAGACCGAGTACTCGCTGTGGACCCGCGATCCCGAGCCGGAAGTGCTGCCCACCTGTCGCCGCCTGGGAATCGCGTTTGTAGCCTACAGCCCTCTGGGCCGAGGCTTTTTGACGGGCGGAATCAAGAGCCCCGAAGACTTTGAAGCGGGTGATTATCGCCGCTCCAGCCCTCGCTTCCAAGGCGAGAACTTCACCCGCAATCTGAGACTGGTGGAAACCGTGAAGCAACTGGCAGAGGCATCGGGAATTACGCCGAGCCAGCTTGCCCTGGCCTGGGTACTTGCGCAGGGCGACGACATCGTGCCTATTCCCGGCACCAAGCGCCGCAAATATTTGGAGGAGAATGCGGCTGCGGTGGACGTTTCGCTTACCCCGGAGCTGATCCTGAAATTGCAGAAGGCATTTCCCCTGGACGCTGCGGCAGGCGACCGGTATGTCGCGGAGATGAAGGCACTGGTCAACGTGTAAGTTTTCCAGAGGATCTGAGCGATTCCCCTCCGCTCTGACCCTCAGTCCTGCGCCGCGCTGTTGTGTGAACCAGCCCGGCGCAAATCTAACCCCTACCCCATGTAAATCGGGTAGGATAGCGGCACGGGCGGCATAGCCGTTCTCTGGATTGGCGCAGACAGAATTGCTTGCTCCAGAATGCCGGCAAGTCCCCATGCATTTGAGAACGGCCCTGTCCCGAGGAGGTCACCTGTGGCAGATACACTAGATTTGCGCTTCAAGCACCTGCACTCACATTCGGCCCAGAAACCCAAAGATGAACTTGCGCCAGACCAGCAGACTCTGGACCTGGAGCCTCTGACCCCGTTGGATGCGCAGCCAGCGAGCAGCCGCTTCAGTCGGCGGTCATTTCTTTCCGGACTGGGCGCGACAGGCCTGTTGGCCGGTGCTGCACCCTTCGCTGAAGCCGCTCCGCTAGTCGAGCCTGCAGCCGATGGGCCCACTGCAGACTCCGCAGTAGGAGTGCTGACCTTGCGCATCAATGGCAAGGACTACACGCTGCGGGGACCCGATGCGCGGGCCACACTGCTGGACACTTTGCGCGAGCGCTTGCACCTGACCGGCACCAAGAAAGGCTGCGATCACGGGCAGTGCGGTGCCTGCACGGTGCACGTGAACGGGCGCCGCGTGAACAGTTGCCTCTCCTTTGCCGTGATGCATGAGGGCGACGAGATTACCACCATCGAAGGCCTGGGCCAGCCGTCGAATCTGCACCCCATGCAAGCGGCCTTTGTGGAGCACGACGGCTACCAGTGCGGCTATTGTACGAGCGGACAGATCATGAGTGCCGTGGCCCTGCTGAAGGAGCCCATCGGCCCCACCGTGGAAGATATCAAGCATGCCATGGCGGGCAACATCTGCCGCTGCGGAGCCTACACCAACATCGTCGCCGCCGTTCGGCAAGTGCGGGCACAGGCCTGACCCAGGAGGATAGACCATGCAGACCTTTGAGTACGTCAAGGCCGCAAGCGTTGACAAGGCACTGTCCAGTGCGGGCAAGTTCATCGCCGGCGGCACTACGCTGGTGGACCTGATGAAGCTGAACGTCG
Source organism: uncultured Occallatibacter sp. (assembly GCA_964396795.1). Lineage (GTDB taxonomy): Bacteria > Acidobacteriota > Terriglobia > Terriglobales > Acidobacteriaceae > Telmatobacter. Next base: position 48,373 of record CAYNGB010000030.1, read on the forward strand.
AGCAGCCACCCGCGTTGGTAGATATCAACCTCCTGCCTCTGGACAAGATCGAGAAGCTGCCCAACGGCGGCCTGCGCATCGGGGCAATGGTGCGCAACTCCGACCTGGCCTGGCACCCGGAGGTGAAGGAGTCGTACGCGGTGCTGTCGGAGGCGATTCTTTCCGGCGCTTCGCCGCAGTTGCGCAACATGGCCACCACCGGAGGCAACCTCTTGCAGCGGACCCGCTGCGCCTACTTCCGCGAGCCCACCGCGGGCACGCCGGGCGGCTACGGTTGCAACAAGCGCACGCCGGGCACCGGTTGCGCCGCTCTGGAAGGCTACCATCGCATTCATGCCATCCTAGGCACCAGCGACCACTGCATTGCTACACATCCATCAGACATGTGCGTGGCCATGACCGCACTCGAAGCGGTGATCGGCGTGGAGGGATCCAAGGGCAAGAGAACCATCCCCATTGCCGATTTCCATAAGCTGCCGGGCGACACGCCGCAAATTGAAAACGCCCTGGAGCCTGGCGAGCTGATCACGCACGTCGATCTTCCCAAGCCGATCGAGGGCGCGCACTCCGTCTACCTGAAGCTGCGCGACCGCGCCAGCTACGAATTCGCGCTGGCCTCGGCCGCTGTGGTGGCCATGGTCGAAGGCGGCCACATCCGGTACGTACGCGTGGCAATGGGCGGCGTGGGCACCAAGCCCTGGCGCTCGCATGAGGCCGAGGCCGCTTTGACCGGCAAGCCTGCAGATGCTGCAACCTTCCGCGCCGCAGCCCAGGCCGCGCTGGCCAATGCAAAGCCGCGCACTGACAACGCATTCAAAGTGGAATTGGCGAAGCGCTGCCTGGTGCGAACACTCAAGCTCGCAACCGCCTAGAGCCGGAACGCAGGAGAATCGTATGGCGACGCAATCACTTCCCCACTCACCTAACATCATCGGCGCCTCCGTGCCTCGGATTGATGGCCCCCTGAAGACGACGGGCACTGCGCGCTACGCGGTCGATCACGATTTTCCTGGGTTGGCGCATGCGGTTGCAGTACAAAGCACGATTGGCAGCGGACGCATCCGCAGCCTCGATGTCTCCGCCGCCGGAAAAATGCCTGGGGTGCTGCTGCTCTTACACAGCGGCAACATGGAAAAGGTCTACCGGCTCTTCCCGCACCAGGACGATGCGACCATCAGCGAAGCGCGGCCTCCGTTTGAAGACGAAAGGATCTATTACTGGGGCCAGTATGTGGCCTTGGTTGTGGCCGAAACGTTGGAACAGGCCACTGCCGCGGCCAATGCGGTGCGCGTGGAGTATGAGGCCGAGAGTCCGAATGTGCAAAGGGATTTGAGCGACTTTACTGGCGAGCGCCAGAGTAGTTGGAAGCGTGGCGACCCTGACAAGGCGCTCACCGAAGCTCCCGTAGCCATCGACGAAACCTACGTGACGCCGGTTGAAACCCACAATCCAATGGAGATGCACGGCACTGTCGCGGTGTGGAATGGCGACAGCGTGACGCTCTATGAGAGTTCACAAGGGGTAGTGAATCATCGCGTGGTGATGGCCGAGGTGCTCGGCATTCCTCGCGAAAACGTGCGCGTGATTTCGCGCTTCATCGGATCGGGCTTCGGCGGCAAGCTCTTTCCCTGGCCGCAGTCGGCCATGGCTGCTGTCGCGGCCCGGAAGATCAACCGTCCAGTAAAGCTCAGTGTCGACCGGCGCATGATGTTTTCCAACGTGGGCCATCGCCCGCACACCCAGCAACGCATCCGCCTGGGCGCAACCGCGGATGGAAAGCTGACCGCCATTCGCCACGACTTCTTGACGGAAACTTCGCAACTGGACGACTTTGTGGAACATTGCGGCGAACAGACGCCGTTTCTTTACAGTTGCCCGAATCTCGAAGTGACTACCGGCATGGTACGGCGCAATGTGGGCGCACCCGCACCGATGCGTGGACCCGGCGCAGTACCTGGCCTCTTTGCGCTGGAATCCGCCATGGACGAATTGGCTATCAAGCTCAAAATGGACCCGCTGGAATTGCGCTTGAAGAACGATGCCGAACGCGACGAGGGCACCAACCTTCCCTTCTCTTCGCGCCATCTGAAGGAGTGCTACCTCACCGGCGCCGAAAAGATTGGATGGAAACTGCGCACGCCCCAACCCGGCTCCATGCGCCGCGATGGCAAGTTCATCGGCTGGGGCCTCGCGGGCGCTTCGTGGGCGGCGGCACGCATTCCTTGCACTGCAACCGTGGAGCTATGTCCCGATGGGCGCATCTGTGTACGCTGCGCGACGCAGGACATCGGCACGGGCACTTACACCCTATTTGCCCAGGTGATGCACGAGAAGACCGGTGTTCCGCTGGATCGTATTGATGTCTTCCTGGGCGACACCGCACTCCCCGATGGACCGACCTCCGGCGGTTCCATGGTCACCAGCGCCATTTTGCCTGCCGCCTCCAGCGCCGCGAATACGGCAGTCTCGCGGCTGATCAACATCGCTACCCTCACCCCGAATTCGCCATTCCACGGCGTGCATCCTGACATGCTTGTGCTTTCAGAAGGACGCGTTCGCGCGAAAGATCAGACAGAGATGCGCGGCGTGGCGCTTCATGCGGACGATCTGCCCTCGACCCATCCTCCCGCGAATGGCGTGCCCTTTGAGGAGGTAATTAGTCTGGCAGGCCTGAGCGGAATTACCGCGGCCGGACGCACCTTGCCTTCGTTTGAAGACCCCGAGGCACGCGGCTATTCCCTGCACTCCTATGGCGCGCACTTTGCCGAAGTGGAGTGGGAGCCGGAGATCGCGCACCTGCGCGTGAGCCGCATCTTTTCCATCTTCGATTGCGGACGCATCATCAACCGGAAAGCCGGAACTAATCAAATCCTGGGCGCGGCGGTGATGGGCTTGGGCATGACGCTGCTGGAAGAAACTCGTTATGAGCCGCACTCCGGCCAGCCCATCAACGGCAGCTTTGCCGACTACCTTGTCGCCACCTGCGCCGATCTGCCCGATCTCGATGTCACGTTTCTCGACTATCCCGACCTGATCGTGAACGAGTACGGTGCGCGCGGCATCGGCGAAATCGGCATGGCAGGAGTGGCGCCGGCTATTACTGCGGCGGTTCATCATGCCACCGGGGTGCGGGTGCGCGAGTTGCCTGTGCGCATTGAAGACCTGCTGCAATCGAAGATTCTCGTGGCCTGAAATGAATTTCACAAGAAGACAACGATGCAATAGAAAGGCCGACACGCCGTGAAGATTTTCAGTAGCAAAGATCGATCCAGCCGCAAGGGCCCGGCAGCGTGGTTCACGGGAAACGCCTGGGTGGATGAGATTGTGGCAGGGGCTGAACCTTCGCGGCTCCGTGTCTTCATGCTCAACTTCGGGCCAGGCACGCGCACGGCGTGGCATACCCATCCCCTGGGCCAAACTCTCCACGTGCTGACGGGTGCCGGAGTTGTGCAGATTGCCGGCGAGCCGGTGCGAGAGATTCACCCTGGTGACACGGTGATCATCGAACCGGACGCACTGCCCTGGCATGGCGCCACGCCGGAGCACTCACTCGTGCATTTCGCCATCCAGGAAGCGGATGCGCAGGGTGTAGACGTGGTATGGCTGAAGCCCGTAACGGATGAGGAATATGCAGCTCGGCAGGAGTGATAGTCGAAGAGCCGGTTGCCGCAGGATGCGAGCACGGAAAGGGAACGAATGAGTACGACACCGGATTCGATCATCGGTCGAGCCACACCGCGCATCGACGGGCCGCTGAAGACCACAGGCTCGGCCGAGTATTCCGCCGACTTCCACTTTGAGCGTATGGCCCACGCAGTGCCAGTGGCTGCGACTGTAGCCAGTGGAAGAGTTCGCACACTCGACACCACCGAAGCTGAGCAGATGCCGGGCGTTTTGCTGGTTTTGCATCACGGCAACATCGGCCCGCTCTTCCGCACCGTGCCGGGCGACGACAACGCGACCAGCAGCGAAGTACGCTCCGCATTTGAGGATGAGATTGTCCGCCACTGGGGCCAGTATGTCGCGGTTGCTGTGGCTGAGACGCTGGAGCAGGCCGTGGCTGCGGCGGCCGTAGTGAAGGTAGAGTACGAGCCGCAGCCGGCCAATTTGCGAGCAGGCCTTGATGACTACATCGGCGATCGTAAATCCGTTTCGAAGCGCGGCGACCCCGATGCCTCCTTTGCTGCGGCGCCCATCAGGATTGACGCCACCTATATAACGCCTATCGAGACCCATAATCCCATCGAGTTGCACGCATCGGTGGCCATGTGGGAAGGCGACCGCGTGACGCTCTACGAAACTTCACAAGGAGTCGTGAATCATCGCGTGGTGATGGCCCAGATTCTTGGCCTGCCGGTCGAAAACGTTCGTGTCGTTACGCGGTTTCTGGGCTCGGGGTTTGGCGGCAAGCTCTTTCCATGGCCTCACACTGCCATGGCTGCGGTGGCCGCGCGCAAGCTGGACCGGCCAGTCAAGTTATGCCTCGGCCGGCGCATGATGTTTTCCAGCGTTGGGTACAGACCACGAACTGAGCAACACATCAAGCTGGGTGCAAGCAAGGAAGGCAAACTGCTGGCGCTACGCCACGATTACCTCAATGTGACTTCGCAACTGGATGACTTCGACGAGGGCTGCGGGGAAGCGACGCCCTACCTCTACAGCGTTGCAAACCTCGAAGTCACCAGTGCAATGGTACGGCGTCACGTGGGCGCTCCCATGTACATGCGCGGCCCCGGCGCGGTGCCTGGCCTGTATGCGCTCGAGGCCGGTATGAACGAACTGGCTGATGCGCTCAAAATCGATCCGCTACAGTTGCGCCTACTCAACGATGCCGAAAGAGATGAGGACAAGAACCTGCCCTTCTCATCCCGCCACTTGCGTGAATGCTACGAGGTGGGCGCGAAGAAGTTTGGATGGGCGCAGCGCACACCAGGCATCGGGTCCATGCGCCGCGACGGCAAGATTCTGGGTTGGGGCCTGGCTGGTGCAAGCTGGGGGGCAGACCGCTTGCCCTGCACCGCCACGGTTGAATTGCATGCCGACGGTCGGGTCGCGGTTCGCTGCGGCACCCAGGACGTCGGTACGGGTACTTACACCATATTTGCTCAAGTACTGAGCGAGAAAATCGGCGTTCCGCTCGATCGAATCGATGTCATCCTGGGTGACAGCGCACTGCCCGACGGCCCCATGTCCGGCGGTTCCATGGTTACCGGCTCGGTGCTTGATGCCATTGCCGCGGGCGCCACCAACGCCGTGAATCGAATGCTGCAACTGGCTACAGTGACTCAAGGTTCGCAGTTCAAGGATGCCACGGCAGAAACGCTCACCTTTTCTGCAGGCCGCGTCCACAAAAAGGGCCAGGCGTCTGGCGACGGAATCCCTTTTGCTGAAATTCTGCAACTTGCCCGGCTGAATAGCGTGAGCGCTGAAGGCAAAACACAGCCCAGTTGGGAAGACCCCAAGTCGAAGGGCGTCTCGCTTCACTCTTACGGCGCGCAGTTTGTCGAAGTGGAGTGGGAACCGGAGATTGCCCACCTCCGCGTGAGCCGCGTGGTTACCGTGATTGACGCTGGCCGCATCATTAACCCCAAGGCCGCAGCCAACCAGATTGCCGGTGCCGTGGTAATGGGCGTTGGAATGGGCCTGATGGAAGAGACAGTCTACGACCAGCGTACCGGGCAACCCATCAACGGCAGCATGGCCGACTACCTGATGGCAACCTGCGCCGACTCACCCGAGATCGACGTCACCTTCCTGGACTATCCTGACCCGGCAATGGGCGCTTATGGCGCGCGCGGCGTGGGTGAGATCGGTTTGGCGGGCGTTGCCCCGGCCATCACTGAAGCGGTTTATCACGCCACCGGTATGCGTGTACGCAAACTGCCGGTACGCATCGAGGATCTGCTGCAATCGAAAATCTTTGAGGTTTAAGCGAGAATAGGAGCCAATGACGGATCTCGAACACATCCTGCCGATGTGGCACGAACTGAAAGCCGCAGGGGTGGACTATGTGTTGGCGACGATCGTGGCGGTTGAGGGCTCCAGCTACCGCAAGCCGGGTGCGCGCATGCTGCTGACCCAGGATGGCCGCCGCGCAGGCACAGTCAGCGGCGGCTGTCTTGAAGCCGAAGTCGCCCGTCGAGCTTGGTGGCTCACTGAAGCTGGACCAGTGGTCTGTTCTTACTCCACCATCGCCGACGACGGGGACATGCCCTACGGCTCTGGATGCGGCGGCGTAGTCCATATCTTGTTAGAGCGAGCCCAGACAGCCGGCCCTCTGCTGACTGCGATGGAGAGCGCCTTTAATGCGCGTAGGCCTCTGGCTATCGCTACAGTCGTGGAAGGTCCGCAGATCGGGCAGAGAGCCTTTGCCGGCCTGCCGGAGCCGGTAACGGATGGATCCCAAAATCTGAGTTATCCCTTGTCTCACCCTATATCCGGAGAAAGAGCCGAGGGTCGCGGACACGCGGCGACCTCTTTCCACCTGGACCTGAGGGATCTGGCAGGCCTTGCGCTGGATCACCGCGCGTCGCTGGAGAAAAAGATCGCGGTGGAAGGTGTTCAGACCCGCGCTTGGGCCGACTACCGTCTCGCTCGGCCTGGCTTGTGGGTCTTCAGTGCTGGCGACGACGCAAAGCCGCTGGTGCACCTGGCCCGCGAATTGGGCTGGTTTGTCGCCGTGGCGGATGGCCGCTCCCATCTGGCGACGCGTGAACGATTTGGTGCAGCCCATGAGGTGCAGGTGTTGCCGATCACGGCGCTGCCCGATGCTGCGGCGGCACATCTCAGCCTGCTCCCTGGGGACGCGGCAGTGGTGATGACCCACAGCTTCGATCAGGACTCGCGCGTCCTGGCCTCGCTGCTTTCGCTTCCCTTCCCGCTGACCTACATCGGAGTACTCGGCCCGCAGCGCCGAACCCGAGAATTGCTAGCCGAGTCGGCTCGCCTGCTCCATCTTCCTGCTTCCATGGAACGTGTCGATCGCTGGCTGACGCAAATCCACGCGCCAACGGGGCTTGACCTCGGCGGAGAGGCGCCTGCTGCCGTCGCGCTCTCGATCCTGGCTGAGATTCAACAGGTTCTCAGCGCCGCCACCGGTATATCCTTGCGCGAAGTACGCTCCGCCTCGCCTGCGATCAGCAGGTAGGTCGCATCGACATATGGGTTCAATGTAAGGGCAATATAACGTTTGACGCGCATGTTGTGCGTTTTGTTGGCCTTATGCGCGTTTTGGTTAATCGGCAAAACTATCCATAAATATCAACCGTACATCCGGCTGTGTGCCCTCAGGCTTGAGGTCCCCCAATCCAAATCCCAGCCTCTTTGGGAATTCCGAGGTCGAACCCATAGAACTCCTGTGCAGATCAGAACTAAGGACGCTCGATCAACACCGCATTGGTTAGCCAGGCAAGCGCCGGGTTCCCCTCCGTTGCAGAGAATTACTGCATATCGGCGCAGAATAAAGGAATGCGCATCCTCCACTCTCGCCTCGCAATGTCAGCTACGTCCCCGGTCTGTACCA
>CAYNGB010000031.1:0-53782 GCA_964396795.1 uncultured Occallatibacter sp.
CAGGCCGCACAATCGAAATGAGGGAATGAGCAGTCAGAGATGTGACCGGTCTGTACCCACCAGGCACCCCCCCCCACCCCCCTCCCCCCTGAAATGGGCGTTTCCCGGGGGAGCTATTGGCTAGGTCGAGGAGATAGGCTAAGTGGAATCAGTAATATAGCCAATGTGCCTACGATCGATACCATTATCTTAATGGTAAACAGAAGTCCCTGAAAAATGCCCCTTTTCGTTGCTTTTGAGGGTAGTTTTGGTCGGTTTTCCGGCGAAACTTATCGCCTATCGCTTGACTCAGCCTGACAGGCGCACTAACTGTTCTGCCTCAATGCGTGGGCCAAGAATGGAGATGCGCGGGATGCGGCCACGAACCATGGCAACTTCATCGCAGCGGTGAAGCCGCGGGCAGATTTGGCAATCCTTGAAGACTTTGTCGGGCAAGTCGGCTTTGTCTTCAACGATGCGGAAGCCATACTTGAAAAAGAAATCGGGGATGCGCGTAAACAGGCATACCGATTGGATGCCGTGCTCTTCAGCCTCGTCGATCAGCGTACCGAGGATTCGTCCGCCGGCACCCTGGCCCTTGGCTTCAGGCTTGACCACGATCGAACGTACCTCAGAGAGGTGGGGACCGTAAAGATGGAGTGCACCGCAGCCCAGAAAGACGCCGCTGTCAGACTCGGCAACGGTGAAGTCGCGAATGTTTTCGCAGATCTCGGCGAAGGCGCGCTTCAGCAGCGTGCCGTCGGTGGAGAGCGAGTTCACCAAGTCATAGACATTGGAGGCGTCCTGCAGCCGCGCTTTACGCACCAGCATGTGCGGTCTCCTGAGTGAGAGCGGCGATACGCTGTGAAGCGGCAGACAGAGCTTCAGCGACGCGTGCGCGTGCGGTTCCCCCCGTCACGTTGTGGCAGTCCAGCGTTGCATTGAGTGTGACGGCGGCAAAAAAGTCATCTTCAAACTCTTCGCCGAATTGGCGCAATTCGTCGAGCTTCAAATCGCCAAGTTCTACGCCCTTCTCGAGGGCATAGCGCACGGCGTTGCCAATCTTCTCATGAGCGGTGCGAAAGGGTACGCCCTTGTGGACAAGATAGGTGGCCGCGGCCATGGCGTTGAGATAGCCGGATTGCGCTGCTTCGCGCATACCTGCGAAGTTGAACTGGAGAGCCGCGGTAAAGCGCGCCACAAGGGCCAGCATCCGGGGCACAAAATCCACTTGAAAAGCCGGCTCCTGCGTCTCCTGCATGTCCTTATTGTAGGCCAGGGGCAGGCCTTTGAGCTGCATCGTCACTGCTTGAGCAGCGCCATTGATACGGCTGACCTTGGCACGAATCAATTCCGTGAGATCGGGGTTCTTCTTCTGCGGCATCGCACTCGACCCGGTGGAAAATGCTTCAGGCAAGGCAACAAAGCCGAACTCCGCAGTGGCAAAGAGCGTGATCTCCTCGGCAAAGCGGCTCAAATGCAGCCCGACAAAAGTGAGAACCTGCAAGTATTCGAGAATGAAATCGCGATCGCTGGTGGCATCAATGGAATTGGCTGTCGGTGCTGTGAATCCCAATTCCCTGGCAGCAATTTTGCGGTCGAGGGCCAGCGTGGCTCCAGCCACTGCGCCCGAGCCCAGTGGACAATAGTTGAGCCGGGCCGCGCAGTCACGCAATCGCGCGGCATCGCGAAGCGCCATTTCAACATAAGCCAGCAACCAATGAGCGACCAGCACCGGCTCGGCACGCTGAAGGTGGGTGTAGCTCGGCATGACGGCATCGGTTGCAGCATGTGCCTGCCCCACCAGGGCATTGGCCCAGGCTGCAAGCGACTCCACCACGAGATCAATCTGGCTGCGCACGTAGAGGCGCAAGTCAGTGGCAATCTGCTCGTTGCGGCTGCGGCCTGTGTGCAGCTTGAGGCCCAGCGAGCCGATGCGCTCGACTAGCGACAGCTCGACAAAGTGATGAATATCTTCAGCCGTCGCATGATCCCGCACGGCGGCCTTGCCCGCGCTGGAGGCGTGCTCCGCGGCAATCCCGTCCAGGGCTGCGCGCAGCTCTGCCAATTCGCGCGTGGTCAGCACCCCTGCCGCAGCGAGGGCAGAAGCATGGGCCTTGCTGGCGGCTACTTCTTCATCAAGAAGCCGCCAGTCAAAGACGATAGATCGCTGCCACTCCTCGAACTCCGCATCGAGCGGCTGCCGGAAGCGGCCGGACCACATCTTGCTAGATTGTTGTTCGTTCGACATTGATTTAGAAGTACCTCACGCTATTCCTTGTCCTTGGCACTGTTCAATCTAGGCATTTCGCCGCCCTTGCTGAGGGTAAGGAGGCCCGCTGCCGCGTAGGTAAAGAGCTTATCGCGGGTGTCGGTGATGTCGAGGTTGCGCATCGTGAGCTGTCCGATGCGGTCGCGCGGGGAGAAGGTGGATTCGGTCTTCTCCATACTAAGGCGCTCGGGATGGAAGGTGAGGTTAGGCGACTCGGTGTTGAGGATGGAGTAGTCGTTGCCGCGGCGCAGCTCAAGGGTGACTTCGCCGGTGATGGGTTTGGCGACCCACCGCTGGGCGGATTCGCGGAGCATGATGGCCTGGGAGTCGAACCAGCGGCCCTGGTAGAGCAGACGGCCGAGCTTGCGGCCATTGTCGCGGTATTGCTCGATGGTGTCTTCGTTGTGAATGCCTGTGATGAGGCGTTCGTAGGCGATGAAGAGAAGGGCGAGGCCGGGGGCCTCGTAGATGCCGCGGGATTTGGCTTCAATAATGCGATTTTCTATCTGGTCGGACATGCCGAGGCCGTGGCGCCCACCGATGCGATTGGCTTCGAGAAGAAGGTCGACGGGGTCGCTAAACTCGCGGCCATTGAGCGCGACGGGAAAGCCGTCTTCAAAGCGAACGGCGACCTGTTCACGCTGGATCTCGACATCGTCGCGCCAGAAGGCCGTGCCCATGATGGGAACGACGATTTTCACGGACGAAGAAAGATGCTCCAGGTCTTTTGCTTCATGGGTTGCGCCAAGGATGTTGGAGTCGGTCGAATAGGCCTTCTCGGCTGACATTTTGTAGTCGAAGCCGGAGCGTTGCATGAACGCGGACATCTCGGCGCGGCCGCCGAGCTCGTCGATGAACGCGGCGTCCAGCCAGGGTTTGTAGACCTTGAGGTCGGGATTGACGAGCAGGCCGTAGCGGTAGAAACGCTCGATATCATTGCCTTTGAAGGTGGAGCCGTCACCCCAGATGTGGACGTCGTCCTCACGCATGGCGGCGACGAGCATGGTGCCGGTGACGGCGCGGCCGAGCGGGGTGGTGTTGAAGTAGGGGATGCCGGCAGTGGTGATGTGGAAAGCGCCGGCCTGGAGCGCGGCGATGCCTTCGCGAACCAGCGGGCCGCGGCAGTCAATGAGGCGGGCTTTTTCGGCGCCATACTCGAGAGCCGCGCGCGGGATGGCGTCGTAGTCGGTTTCGTCGGGCTGGCCCAGGTTGGCAGTATAAGCGTAAGGGATGGCGCCCTTCTGCTTCATCCAGTGAAGGGCGGCGGAAGTGTCGAGCCCGCCGGAGAAGGCTATGCCAACTTTCTGGCCGACGGGCAGGGATTCGAGAATGACCGACATGCTTGTGAACCTCGGAAAAATTGCTTGCTATTGCTTTTCAGCGGTGATCGTGGCAATGACGCCCGTGCGTTAGTTTTCGTTGAGCCAAGAAGCCCTTTCAAAGCATCTTCCAAAACAAGCTAGCAACTAAACGCTCTCACATTTGCAAGGCCGCCCAGCAGCAAGAGCAACAGGGCCTTCTGCGCGTGCATGCGGTTTTCGGCCTGGTCGAAAACAATCGACTGCGGGCTGTCGATCACGGCGTCGGTGACTTCGTCGTTGCGCCGCGCCGGCAGGCAATGCATGAAGACCGCGTGTGCCGCTGCCTTCTGCATCAATGCCTCATTTACCTGGAACGGCCGGAAGATGGGCGCGCGCTTGGTGGACTCGTGTTCAAATCCCATGCTGACGCACACGTCGGTGTATACCGCGTCGGCGCCCTCGACAGCAGCCTGGGGGTCTTGCAGCAGGCGCAGTTCGCAGCCATTGGCCTGGGCAATGTCGCGCGCAATGGTCACGATCTCGATGTCCGGCGAGTAGCCGCGCGGCGTGGCCACGGTGACGTTGGTTCCTAGTTGTGCGCCTGTGAGCATCAGCGAGTGGCACACGTTGTTGCCGTCGCCGACATAGGTAAAATTCAGACCGGCGGCGGTGCCGAAATGCTCTTCGAGAGTCATGAAATCGGCCAGCGCCTGGCAGGGATGCTCGAAATCGGAGAGCGCATTGATGACCGGCACGCGCGAGTTGGCGGCCATCTCGGTGATGGTGTCGTGCGCGTAGGTGCGCAGTACAATCACGTCTACCCAGCGCTCCACGTTGCGCGCGACATCGGCGATCGACTCGCGCTCGCCCAGCGGTGCGTTGGTTTGATCCACGAAAATGGCGTTGCCGCCCATGGTGTTGATGCCGGTCTCAAAGGCCAGGCGCGTACGCAAACTGGCCTTCTCAAACATCAGCACCATCTGTTTGGCGTCGAGGGCATGGCGATACTCGCGCGGGTTGCGCTTGACGTCGTGGCCCAGCTTGAGAATGGCGCGCACTTCAGAACTGGACAGATCGGAGATGGAGCACATGTCCTCGCCGGCAAGCCGCGCTGCGGCAGCGAGTATGTCGGGATCTTGCTGTACGGGAACGGCCGGCGCCCGGCCTTCAAAGGTTGCTCTACTAGCCACGGTGGTGTCCTCCTGCGGAATGGGCTGCTGCCCTTGCAGTGTGTTCAGTGAAGATTTCGTCAAACGCCGCGATGGCGGTGTCTACATCAGTGCGCTTGAGAATGTAAGGCGGCAGGAAGCGCAGAACCGTGTCGCTGGTGCAGTTGATCAGGATGTGTCGCTTGAGCATTTCGGCTACAGTCAGCTTGGCCAAATCGGCGGAGTCGAGTTCAGCCGCAATCATCAGACCCTTGCCGCGCACGTCGACGATGGCCTCGTGGCGCGATGCGAGCGAACGCAGTTGCGCCTGGAAGTAATCGCCGACCTCGGTCGCGTTGGCCAGCAGACCTTCCTTCTCGATTGTGTCAATCACCGCGTTGGCGACGGCGCAGGCGAGCGGGCCTCCTCCAAACGTCGTACCGTGCATGCCCACGTGGATGGCGCGGGAGACTTCCTCAGTACACAGGAGCGCGCCAATGGGAATCCCGCCGGCGAGCGGCTTGGCCAGGGTAGTTACGTCCGGCTGGATGCCGTAATGCTGGTAAGCGCACCATTTTCCGGTGCGGCCCATGCCGGCCTGAATCTCATCGACAATAAGCAGCGCACCAGTGGAGTTGGCCAGCGCACGTGCTTCGGCAAAGAATTCCTGCGTGAGCGGCCGAATGCCGCCTTCGCCCTGGATAGCCTCGACGAGGATGGCACAAACTTCATTGGAGAATTTCGCGCGTAGATCCGCGACATCGTTGAAGCGGACAAACTCTACGCCGGGAACAACCGGGCCAAAGGGCTCGCGGTACTTGGCTTTATAGGTCGTGGCAATGGAGCCATAGGTGCGCCCGTGGAAGCTCTGCTCCAGCGCCAGGAACCTGGTGCCGATGTGCTTGCCCTCGCTGCGCATCACACCGGCGTGCGCACGCGCCAGCTTCAACGCTCCCTCCCATGCTTCAGTGCCGCTATTGGCAAAGAAGACGCGGTCAAGTCCCGTGCGTTCGGTGAGGCGAAGCGCGAGCTCGGCCTGCCCCTGGTGAAAGTAGAGGTTTGAGGTGTGAATGAGAGCGCGGCTCTGGCGTGCGATGGCGTCCTCGATTGCGGGATGGCCGTACCCCAGCGCGTTTACGCCGATGCCGCTGAGCAGGTCGAGATAGCGCTCGCCCGCTTCGTCGATGATGTGCACGCCTTCACCCCGCACAAAGAGGATGGGATTCCGGTCGTATGTGGGAAGCAGCAGCCGGGCTTCGGCGGCGCGAATCTGGTCAAGTTTAGTCAATTCAATCTCTCCTCAGGCCACCATTACTTCGGTGCCTTGGGCTACGCGAGAACTGCACAGGTCGGGCAGGGAAGAGGCAGCTTCTGCAGGCAGAATTCTTACCCGCTTTACACCGTTCAATAGCGCTTCGCGGCAGGCGCTAAGCTTGGGCAACATGCCACCGGAGATGACGGCATTCTTTGCCATCTCGGCGATCTGGTCGATCGAGAGCCATCGAAGCACTTCGCCGTTCGATCCACGGACACCGGGAACGTCGGTGAGAAAGACCAGAGCATCTGCATGGCAGGCGGTGGCGCAGGCAGCGGCCATTTCGTCGGCGTTGATGTTGTAGTACGCGCCGTCAAATCCTAAAGCCATGGATGAAATTACCGGCACACCATTCAGTTGCCAAATGGCTTCGATCCACCGCGTATCACTGGAAACGATCTCGCCGACAAAACCCAGGTCGGGGACGGTGCGCTTTTTGCGCGCACGAAAGAGCAGGCCATCACCTCCGGAGAGGCCAATGGCCGGCTGGCCGAGCGCGCCCAATGCGGCCACCAGCCCCTTGTTCACTTTGCCGGCCAATACCATGAGCGCAACGTCGCGGGTCTCCGCGTCTGTCACGCGCAGGCCGGCGATAAACTCGCTCTGCTTGCCCAGGGCTTTAAGCATGCGGGTCAACTGCACGCCGCCGCCGTGCACCACAGCCACCTGGTGACCGTCACGCACCAACTCTGCAATGGCGCGGGTGCAGCCTTCGAAAAGAGCTTGGACTTCAAGGCCAGCACCGCCCAGTTTGACCACGTACTTCATTGCGGGCCCTCCGCGGCGAATTTCATTCCAGACCTTCCGACTCGGGCCAGCCGAGCATTACATTCAGGTTTTGCACGGCCTGGCCGGACGCACCCTTCAGCAAGTTATCTAGGCAGCTGACAAGCACTGCGCGGCTGCCGGCGGCGTCGAGTTGGAAGCCGATGTCAGCGTAGTTGGTCCTGACCGAGTGCTGAATCTGCGGCAAGGCCTTTTCATAGAGCCGCACCATGGGGCTTGCCGCAAAGAACTCCCGATATATATTCGCGATGCTTGCTCGCGTCTGCGGCTCCCTAAAGTGAATGTAGACCGTGGACAAGATTCCGCGCGGAATGGGCAGCAGGTGCGGGGTAAAAATGATCTCTTCCGCGCTGAGACCGATCTGCTCAAGCAACTCACCGGTGTGCCGATGGCTGAAGACGCTGTACGCCGAGAAGTTGTCAGCCGCATACATGAAATGGGTTTTCGCGGTGGGCGCTTTGCCCGCACCGCTCACGCCGCTCTTTGCGTCGGCCACAATGCCGTGGTTAAGATTCACAAGTCCTGCGGCTACCAACGGCTTGACGGCCAGGATGACGGACGTGGCGTAACAGCCGGGATTCGCGACCAGCCTTGCTTTCGCAATCTCTGCACGATGCAACTCGGGCATTCCATAAACCGCCTGTGCCTGGGTGGCCCCCGCCTGCTGCGAGTCATGGTCATCAAACGCATAGACGGCGCGGTTCGCGGCCTCGTTCAGCCGCCATGCGCCGCTCAAGTCGATGACGCGCATTCCACGCAAGAGGGCTTCCGGCACCCATTGGCGCGATTGCTCGTGCGGCGTAGCCAGAAACAGAACGTCAACGGCACGCTCAGCAAGCAACTCCCACGAAAACGGTTCCAGCCGGAGCAAGCCGTTACCGTGGCTATCGGCCAATTGCGGGTGAATTTCAGCCAAAGGCACTCCGCCACGGGCCACATCTTTGTCGTCGAGTCGTCCGGCAAAAACCGGCGGCGTTCCCTTAAGGCGTGGATGGTGCAGCAAAAGCCGCGCCAACTCCGCGCCGGCGTACCCTGTGACTCCCACAACCGCTGTCTGCACTTTGTCTTTCATGATTCCAGCATCGTCCTCAACCGGGATTCCACTTCGCTTGCCCGGCGAATGTCGGGACAGATTATCAGAACCGTATCGTCGCCTGCGACGGTGCCCACCACCTCCGGCCATCCCTCGTGATCCAGCGCCGCGGCCACGGGCTGGGCGCCGCCCATGACCGTGCCCACCACCACTTGATTCATGGCTTGGCGCACACGGAGGCCAAAACTTTCAATCATTTCCGCCAACGACGGCGGGCCATCGTCTTCCACGACCGAGGCCGATCCATTTCCACTGACGTGGGGCAGGGAATAACCACTGGGGCCTTTAGACAGCCGCAGTTCGTGGATGTCGCGGGAGAGCGTTGCCTGGGTGACTTCAAACCCCTTGCGACGCAGTCGACGGCGCAACTCGTCCTGATTGGACACCAGGGATTGAGCCACCAGCTCCCGTATCGCATTGTGTCTCTGATACTTCATCGCAGGGTACGGCAAATCGAAGCGCGGCTCGCAGTGTGCGGCCGCGTATGCATAAATATACAACAAGACTGTATAAGTATGCAAGACTGCCCCGCCAGCTTGCACGCAAAAGGTCTGTAGTGCCTCATGACGCCGCTCGCCAGTCAATCTGGGAGTTGGTGAAATTGCACGCCGGAAAGACCGCCAGCACCCGCGCATGCTGGCTGCTCGCAAATTGGGATTACGAAGCGGTGAAATTTGTGCGGTTAACTCCACGACCGCAGGCTTAAACAAATAGAGTGGGCCGGAAGGCAGCGGAAACCTGCCGCTCAGTTAGGCCGGCCAGTCTTCTGACGCTTCTCTCTCACCATGGCCTGGTCCGCTTTGCTTAGCAGTTCCTGCAGGGATTCTTGCGTGTCAACTTCCGAGGTGATGTAGCCCATACTCAGGCGCAAAGGGAACTGCCGGCGGGCTTCGGCGTTGAGAGCTGCGGAGGCCGCCTCCAGGCGCATAGCCGCCACTGAGATTCCGGCACGGTTGAACTGTCCGGCAACGGCGAATTCGTCTCCTCCGAGCCGTCCCTTGACGTCTGTATCGCGAAAGGTCGCTTTGAGCAGTTCTCCCGTTTCGGCCAGGTATGCCGAACCCACACCTTGCCCCAGTTCGTCATTAATCAGTTTCAGGTTGACAAGGTCGATGAACAAAACTGAGAACGGCAATTGCGAGCGGCGCGCCACACGCAGCGCGTGTTCGGCCAGCAGATTGAAACCCCTGAGATTGTAAAGTCCGGTCAATTCGTCGGTGAGCGAGAGGTTGTGGATCTCGTTCTCCATGCTGTTGATGCGCCACGCAAGATAGAGCAAAAGGGCAAATGAAATCGCGCTAGCAAAAGCGGTAAGGATGGCAGTGGCGTATGGTGCGGCAAGCAAACCGGAGTTGCTGATGCGGGCTTTGCCGGCTTCGAGAGCAATTGGCAACACAAGAAGCAAGGGCGCAAGAATCCGGGCCGTTCTGCTGCCGATGCCGCATCCCAGGAAGACCGAGAAGACGCCAAATTCGGCCTGACGAAGGGCTGCGGCCAAGGTGAGTAGCGCCAGACAGCCCAGGATTGCGGGCGAGGCGGGGCCACTGGTGGGCGATCCGAACAGACGCAGCACGCCAAAAATGTACTCGGAGACCAGCAGGAGTGCCACGAGACAGAGCGCGGAAGTCAGCACGTTGGCAATGCGGCCGATGAGCGGACTGGCGCTCTGGATCAGGATGAGAACCAGCGCGACCAGGGCAAAAGCAGCGGTGGGACGGCCAGGAGTTGAAGCCGCCTGGAATACGCTGAGAAAGCGTCTCTCTCCGGCATGGATCTGGAAGACATGAGCCACAAGAACAAACGTGGCGATCAGCCCTGCAAGGATTGCGAAGAGTTTGCTAAGGCCGGCCATTCGGCCCTGACGCGCAGGTTCAGAAAGCAGCAGACTTAGCGCGCAAAAGAGCGCGGTGCAAGCGAGAGGAACACCCATCCACCACCAACCGGAGGGCAGGACTTGGCCCAGCGCAGGGAAGAGCGAAAAGCATAAGGCGGCGACAGCGATTAGTGAGGCGAGGACAAGGCACACCCGTTCGACCTGGAACAGCATGCGCAGTAGCCCCGGGTCGGGGAGGCTCGGGAGCGTCACTGGGCGGGGCTTGGGCATGGTTCAGAACTGGCCGAAGTGGATGAACATCTTGCGACAGATTGCCTGGGTGCGTCCACAGTTTACAGTAGATGTCGGATGCCATCGATGCGAGGCCCGGAGTAGAAGCGGAAAAGCGAGGTCGCCGATCCCGGGAGCCAGGCAGGCGTTGGTCCGCAACGAATTGGGCACCGCAAGGCATCGAAGATATCGTCCGGATCGAAAGTTAAGGGAAGACGGGAATTCACCTCACCGCTTCGCGCTGATACACTCACCAGTGGCCTCGCGTTTAGCCTGGCCGGGTCCCAATACAATTCAAAATGACACAGCATGCCCCTCTCACCACCATCAATGACCTGTTTCATCGCATAGCCGATGCGGCTAATCCGCGCGCCATTTTGTGGCAGGACGAGTTCGCCCAGTGGCAGCCGATTTCCTCTGACCAGTTCTACCAGCGCGTCCGCGCGCTCGCCAAAGCCCTTCTCGGCTGGGGCGCGCAAAAGGGCGACCGAATTGCGCTGATAAGCGAGAACCGCTGGGAGTGGGCGGTAACGGATTTCGCCACCTTGGCCATCGGCGCTATAGATGTGCCCATTTATCCCACTCTTACCGGCGATCAGATAGCCGTGCTGGTCGAGGATGCCGGTTGCCGCATTGCCGTTGTTTCCACACGCCAGCAATTCGACAAGCTGAGCGCGGTGCGTGAGAAGACCTCGCTGGAGCGGATTCTCATTATGGATTCCGGCGCACCACCCGAGGGCGCAATTGCTTTTAGCGAGGTCCTGCAAGGGGCCGATGCCCTGGGCACCGAGCGCGATCCGGTCTTCGACGCCCTAGTGCGCTCTGTGGAGCCAGGAAACCTGGCCACGCTGATCTACACTTCCGGAACTACGGGTGAGCCCAAGGGCGTGATGCTCACCCACGGCAACATCGCAGCCAATCAAGACGTGGCCTCAGCGGACTTTTCTTTCAGCCCTGCCGATGCCTGTATTTCATTTCTACCCCTCTCCCACATCACCGCGCGCGCTCTGGATTATGTGATGTACACCAACGGCGCGCAGGTCGCCTACTGCTCGCAGTTCGACAAGCTGCCGCAGGCCATGCACGAGATCCGGCCCACGGTCTTTGTGGGTGTGCCACGCGTCTACGAGAAGATTCGCCAGGAGGTGGAACGCCGTGCCGGGCTCTCTCCGGTGAAGAAACGCCTCCTGTCCTGGGCTCTGGGCGTTGGCTCACGCCATATGGACGAAGTGTACGCGGGTCGTCAACCTGCCTCGATCACATGGAAGCTGGCCGCGAAGCTGATTTTCGGAAAGGTCCGCGAGGCCTTTGGCGGCCGAGTCAGAATCTTCGTATGTGGCGGAGCGCCGCTGGGTATCGACACCGCAAAATGGTTTGCCTCGGTCGGGATTGCGCTCTGGGAGGGATACGGCCTTACGGAGACATCGCCGGTGATCGCTCTCAACACGCCACTCAGGCAGCGCATGGGCGCAGTAGGCTTCCCGCTGCCGAATGTGGAGTTGAAGATTGCCGAAGATGGCGAGTTGCTGGTGCGCGGACCCTCGGTCTTTTCAGGCTATTGGCACAAACCATCGGCCAATGCCGAATGCTTTGATGCCGAGGGGTGGTTCCGGACCGGCGACATCGGCCACCTGGACGTGGATAGATTTCTTTACATCACGGACCGCAAGAAGGAACTGCTTAAGACCTCGGGCGGCAAACTGGTAGCACCCCAGCCCATTGAAAATAAGATGAAGAACAGCATCTTCGTGGCCCAGGCCGCGCTGGTCGGCGACAAGCACAAGTTCGTCTGCGCGCTCATTTCGCCAAACTTCGTTGCATTGGAAGATTGGGCACGGCATCATGGCATCGAAACCGAAGACCGCGCCGCGCTGGTGTCAGATAGCCGCGTGGTTGCCCTTTACGGAGAAATCGTCCGCGAGACCAACGGCAGCCTGGCCAACTTCGAGACCATCAAGCGCTTCCGCGTGGTGGCCGACGAGTGGTCGCAGGATTCCGGCGAACTGACGCCGTCAATGAAGCTAAAGAGGCGCGTGATTACGGCACAATACGCGGCGGTAATCGACGCGCTCTACGTGGACGAAGCAACCTCACGCGGCGCATAGGTGAGAGCCGGCCCAACTCGTTGCGAAACAAGCCGCGCTTGCTCCACATCAGTTGCAATCCGCGGAAAAAGGGTGCACCCCATGCACCTACGCACAGAATTGCGCCGAAAAGAATGATGGCATCGATGCTGACGCGTCCAGACCTCGACCAGTAGGCATCCGGCTCCAGGTTGAGCCACAGGGAGAATTCGTCGAGCGTGAGCGCCGCACCCGCCCCATAACTCACTGACATGAGGCGGCTGAAAAAGATGGAGAGCGGCGAGTGCGATCTGCCCAGGTCAAGCAGCCAGCCATAACCCACCAGCAGGAGGATAAGAATGCCCCATACCAGGTGGTGAATATGCAAGCCGCGCACCATTACCCACTCAAATGGGCCATGATTGTGAATCACGAGGCTGACCAGCAGCCGCACCCCCAGAAATGTAATCAAGAAAGATACCGAGGCGATAAACATGCGCCGGCGCGGCCTGTCCGGGATGGTGGAACGCACCAAGAATCCCAGGCGGGTGAGCTGAAGCAGTACCAGCAGCACCACCACGACCATGCTGGCGAAGGCCAGCAACAAAAGCGCTCCAGTTCCGGGCATACCTTATTGAATCATTGCCGAGCGCGATTCCTAAAACGGAAATGCACCGGGACATAGATGCACACCTCCGTGAGCCCGGTCACGATTTCACTTTACAGCCCCGGAGTACACTAGTTAAGGCGTTGAGACCGGCGATTCTTCAGGCCTCATTTCTCAGTTCAGGGAGTTGTTCCCTGGCCCGGCCCGAGCGGCCGCGCGACTTCGATCAGGAGAATTTTGCGATGCGAGTTGCTTTGTTGACCGGAGGCGGCGACTGCCCCGGTTTGAACGCGGTGATCTATGCCGCCGTAAGGAAGGGAATCCAAACCTACGGCGATGAATTCATCGGATTTCTTAACGGATGGCGCGGCGTGCTGGACAACAACTGGATCCCGCTCACCCTGGAAAACACCGACGGCATCCAACTGAAGGGTGGCACGATCCTCCACTCGTCGCGCACCAATGTGAAGAAGATTCCCGGCGGCATCGAGAAGGTGCAAGAGGTGCTGAAGACCAACAAGATCGATGCCCTCATTGCCCTGGGCGGCGATGACACCCAGTCGGTCACTCTCTTTCTCAGCGAGCACGGCGTACCCAGCGTGGGCGTCCCCAAAACTATCGACAACGACATCAGCGGCACCGACGCCACCTTTGGCTTCGACACCGCCGTCATGATCGCCACCGAGGCCATCGACCGCATCCACACCACCGCCGACTCGCACAATCGCGTGATCGTGGTCGAAGTGATGGGCCGCGACGCAGGCTGGATTGCCTATGCCTCCGGCGTGGCAGGCGGCGCTCATGTCGTCCTGGTTCCCGAAAAAGAAATTGACATCGACCATGTCTGCGCCCTGCTCAAATACAACTACGACCATGGCAAGCACTACGGTGTGGTGGTGGTTGCCGAGGGCTGCCATCTGCCCGAGGTAGGCCAGGTCATTGGTTCCTCGCAGGTGGATTCATTCGGCCATGCGCGACTCTCAGGCATCGGCGAAGCTCTGGCCGACCTGATCGAGAAGAAGACCGGTTTTGAGACGCGTTCAGTCAACCTGGGCCACACCCAGCGAGGCGGCGTGCCCACGGCCTACGACCGGCTGCTCGGCCAGCGCTATGGCTTACATGCTATTGACATGGTGCATGAGAAGAAGTGGGGCCGCATCGCCGTGCTGAAAGGCCTCGACATCACCGACATCACCATCAAGGAAGCCATCGCCACCAATCGCCGTCTCGATGAGCGCTTCTTTGCCGTCATCAGGGACCTTGAAGCCAAGGTCTAACCCTACCCAATCAACACTCCGCAAAAAGCCATCCTCCCAGCGAGGGTGGCTTTTTGCTGCATGCCTGCGTAGATTTGGGATGTGCTTTATCGCCCCTACACTGCGAGTGACTTTGCGGCGCTCTACGCTGTCGAGGAGAATTGCTTCCAACCGCCATTCCGCTTTGGACGTGAATACATGCGCCGCCTGGTGAACGCTGCGAATTCCGCCACGTGGATTGCTGAAGAAGATGGCGGACTGGCCGGCTTTGCCATTGTCGAGTGGAGCCGGAGGCGGGGCGGAACCAGTGCCTACATCCAGACCATCGAGGTCGCCCCGGAACAGCGCGGCCATGGCGTGGGCGGCGAACTGCTACGCCGCGTCGAGGACTCGGCGCGCAAGGCAGAGGCAGTGGCGATCTGGCTTCATGTGGACGCACAGAACTCGCAAGCGATCCGGTTGTACGAGGCGCACGGTTATGACTGCGCCGGCAAGGAAGAGAACTACTATGCCCTAGGCCGGGCTGGGCTGCTGTACGCAAAGCGATTGAATGTAGAGGCACCGGCGAGTTGAACTCACCACGACAACGGCGCGATCTCGCCGCATTGAGTGACTGCAGGCCGGCGTGCTCGAGCTATTTATTGAAGGGCTGCTTATCCGTAATTCGTGGCCGGTTTTCTACCTGCAACTCTTTGCTCACCTGCTCCACCTCACGAAAAACACGCAGGAGGTTACCGCCCAGAATCTTGCGGCAGTCCTCCGCGGAGTAGCCACGGGCCATCAGCGCCGCGGTAATCTTGGGCAGGTCCGCGGGCGAGTCGAGGCCTTCGGGAAGCTGTCCGCTCACGCCGTCAAAGTCCGAACCCAGCCCGACGTGATCCACTCCGGCTACCTTGGCAATATGGTCGATGTGGTCGATCAGCACTGAGAGCGGTGGCCGCGGAATGCGGTCGGCATACGCGCGCTGTACCTTCGAAATCTCGTCGTAGGTCAGCTCTTTTCCCTCCGCCTTGGCCTTGTCCTTCAGTGCCTGCACAGCTTTATCCGCCTCGGGTTCCATGGCCATCTGCGCGTTGCGATAGGACTGCGACAAAAAGCCCGAGTAGAAGTTCACCTGCACCACACCCCCCTTGGAGTTCGGCCCACCGGAGTTGGCCACCGCGCGCAGCATGTCGTCAGTCATGTTGCGAGGCGCATCGCACAAGGCACGCGCCGCGGAGTGCGACGCAATCACTGGCGCCCGGGTGATGACGAGCGTACGGAAGAAGGTGCGGTCCGAGACGTGCGAAATGTCCACCATCATTCCCAGGCGATTCATCTCATACACCACGTCCTTGCCAAACTCGTTCAGGCCCTCCTTGGTGTGCGGCACCGTCTTGTCGTTGATGTCTCCAGAGCTGTCAGCCCATCCATTCGAGTTGGACCAGGTGAGGGTCATGTAGCGCACACCCAGGGCGTAGTACTGACGCAGTAGAGCCAGCGAATCTTCGATAGAGTGACCACCCTCGATTCCCATTAGCACTGCCAGCTTGTGCTCGCGGTGAGCCAGCTCAATCCCCTCGGGCGAGGTTACAAACATCACCTGGTCCGGGTGCCTGGCAACTTGCTGTTTTACGGAGTCAATCAGCACCAGCGTGCGGCGGGCGTACTGTCCCTTGTAAAGGGTTGGCTCTACCCAGATGGAAAAGAACTCCGCGCCCAGGTTGCCCTTGCGGGCGGATTCCAGGTTGAAGTTGCCCGCGCCGAGCGGTTCGCCAAGGTCGAAGTTCTCATCCACAAAGCGCTGTGGGGTGTCGGCGTGGGTGTCGATGACGATCGCGGAGCGCTGCACTGCTTCAGGAGTTATTTTGCTGATCATTTTCTGGGATGGCTGGGAGGAGGTTTGAGCGCACAGAGCGGCTGGAAGGGCAAAGAGAAGGGAGGCGAGCAAAACGCGTGTCCGCATAGGCTTGGCGTCAGTATAGACCGGTGGACTTGACCCTTCCGCGAAAAGGATTCACGGTGGCGCACCTGTACCGCGGACTGCCTCGGCAGAAGGCGCCGCGGAGCTACCGCGCTGAGGAAACAACTCCGCGCGGTCCCTCAGCTTCCTGGCGGCGGTTGAAGACCGCGCACCAGGAAACGGGGTGCTCTTGCAATCTATTGTTCCCGAGGTCTAGTGGTGGTGACGGTCCGCTGCCTCGGCGGCTGCCCTGATCTCCCCGCGTGCCTGTCCCAGCAGGTCCTTGGCGCGCTCCGCGTGACCTTCCATATCGTCGTGATTGACTTTTTGCGCTTCGTCGAGCTTGCCGATCGCCTGATCGATCATGCGTTGGGCTTCGGCCAGGTTCGGGTTGCGGTGAGGGTCCTGGGCAACGATGACGCCGCCGGCGACAAGTCCGAGACCCAGGGCCGCGCCCAAGGCCAACTTGCGAATGTTCATAGGGAAACCTCCGCTGAAACCTTACCAGAGTCCTATGCCACCCTTGCAATAGGAAAATGCCTGGCCATGAATGGCCACATCTGCGTATTTCGGGGCTGAAATCAGCCTAAAAACGCGCGATTTATGGGGAAAAATGAGGGTTTCCAGTTACTGATGAGTATCTATGTAGAATTTACAAATGATTGACTCTACATGTCGTATGCTCTCGATGGGGCTGGATTTGTGGCCCAGGGAGCACCGGGGGGGTGGGTACCGGCCGCGGGGGTACGGACCGGTCACATCCCTGACCGCTCATTCCCTCATTTCGATTGTGCGACCTCGGCGGGTTATTTTCTGCAAAAGGTTCGAGGCGGCCGGTGGGCGGACGTGGCCACCCACCCATTCCACGATGAGACTGTGGAATGGATGGGGCACTCCTTCTGTGGAGGAGGCAACATTTAGAGGCTCAAAGGTGGGCGGCCGCCGGGTTAGCGCTTGTCGAGCACAGCGACTACTTTGTAGGTTTCGGATTCGATTTTGGCGGCGGGACCGACGGGCCACTTGAGCTTCGCGGTGTTGCCTTTGAATTCGGCCTGCACGTGCTCGACGAGAGGCATGCCGCAACTGCGCCGGCTCAGGGAGTTGCCGTAGGCAGAATGCTTGTTCACGCAGTTAACCACGGCAACTTTTCCATCAGGGAGCAAGAGGGAAACCGTGGTGCCGACGACGGTGTAAGAGACTTCGCCTGGGTTGGAGGGGGCTGTGGCGAAACACTCCGGATTCGTCGTATCGCCGGCGCAATCCACATAACCCTCTGGAGACGCCTTGGAATATCCGGGGACCACGGCCCTGTAATCGTTGTCGCTGTTTTGGCGATAGAGAACGGTTGCTTCGAGCTTTTGCGCGGAAATCGTGCTGACGCAAGACAACGAAGCCACAAATGCAACTACCAGTCCCAGCCAATGGGCCTTGCTCATGCAGCCTCCAATGTAGGTGATTCTTAGAGTCTACGCGTGGTTTCGGAAATCGCGGGGCCAAGAATTTTGGGCGGCCTCTCGAAGGTAACGTGCGGAAAAGGGCGGTGCGGGCGCGGGATGAAGGGATGTCTTTCGCTTTGTTGAGGATGACAAAGGCGTGAGGATCGTGCTATCCCACCCGGCTTGCTGGACAGGATATGCCTAAATGGGCATAATTAGGGTGTGAAGCAAGAACTTAGGCCCATAAGGTGGATTGGATCGGTGAAGAAGGATTTGCAAGCAATGCCCGATCCAGTCCAGCAGGTTTTTGGATTCGCGCTTTACAACGCGCAGATTGGCTTGCTGCATCCTGCGGCGAAGCCGCTGAAAGGTTTCGGATCGGCTGGAATTCTCGAGGTCGTCGAGGATTGGCGTGGAAATGCCTACCGCGCAGTGTACACGGTGCGATTTGCGCATGCGGTTTACGTGTTGCATTGCTTCCAGAAGAAGTCGAAGCGGGGAATTCAGACCCCTAAGCATGAGATCGAAGTAATTCGCGACCGATTGAAGGAAGCTGAAATGCGGGTGAGAGGAGAAAAGCCATGAGCAAGCGCGTTGAAGGCAAGAGCGTGTACTCGGAACTCGGTTTCAAGGATGCCGGCGAGATGCTGGTGAAGGCGAAGCTCGTGGTGAAGATTGCAGAGATTCTGCGCGAGCGCGGATGGAGCCAGCAGGAAGCGGCGAGGGTGTTGGGGCTGACTCAACCCAAGCTTTCGAAGATGTTGCGCGGGCAGTTTCGCGGCATCAGCGAGATCAAGATGATGGATTGCCTTGTGCGGCTTGGGCGTGAGGTGAAGATTGTGGTGGGGCCAGAGAGCAAGCGGGCGGGTGGACGGTTGGATGTGGTGGCCGCGTAGGGAGTAGTCGGTGGTTTCGGGCGGCGCCAGATTGGGTTCGTGCTTTCCCAGGTCCCAGAATCGGCACCCGGGCACCCGGCGTTCCCGCCCTTGCCGCAAAAGTGCGTCAAGGATGCGGCACCCCCAAATGAACGGCGCGGAAAGGGTGTGCCACCCGCCCCGTGCATTTCCCGGGTCTCAAAGGCGAGACCTGGGGCACCAATCATTTTGGCTTAGTCAGACCTGGGCCACCGGGCCGTCACGACTCATATGGAGCCTTGATCCCTGTCGAATGCTTTTTCCACGCTCGGATCGGCAAGGTAAATGAGAACCCATAGGTTGATCATAAAGTTAATCAAAAAATCAGGGTTTGACAGAAATCGTGTTAAGGTTGCTCGATCTGACAGTGCGCCGAACATTACGAGATCGCCCATGCGAAACACCAAGTCAATGATGACGAGCATCCTTACCCAACGCCACGTGCACCAAATCCCTATCCCTTTCAGTACACCCCATAGCCCAAGAAGAAAGTCGACGAAGGCGGTCCAAGGATCAAAATCCAAGGGTAGATTTCTGAAGTAGGCTAGGCTTCTAAAGAACTCTTGGACTCGTCTCGCTTCTTGTTCAGGCAAGGAAAAACAGGCCACGGAATATGAAATCAATATCGCAGAGTTGGCAAACAATACCGCTGCGATGATCTTCAATCCGGGGTGCGGTCTCTTTTTCAATTTGTTCATACCTTCGCTTAGATCATGGGTCGTCCGGTGGCCAACATCTTAACCTGCCAACAATGGTGGGTGCCCTGGGTCTCGCTTTTGAGACCCGAGATCGATCAACCCGTCCCGACGCGCCGCGGTCCAGAACGACTCTATGTCCACGGTCGCCTCGATTCCGGTCGCGTAGTGACGAAAGCTGGACCATGCCCAGTCTTCGGGCTTCTCAACCAGTCCACGCTTGACTGGATTGCGATGCATGTAGCGCAGCTTTTCAATTCGCTTCTCTTCGTTATGCACGTTGAAATCGTAGTAGCGGGCCTGCCAGAATGGGCGCTGACGGCTCTGCACCGAGACCGATAGCTTGAGGGCCTGAATGGCCTTGGAAAGGAGAGCCTCCTTCGGTTCGCTCACAAGTAAATGGACGTGTTCGGGCATGACCACATAACCACAAACGACAAAGTCATAACGGGCGCGCATCGCTTGCAGAGACCTCTCGAATAACTCACGCGCCCCCGGAGTCCCTAGGTGCGCAAGCCGGTGATGACAACTGAAGGTAATGAAATGAAAGGAACCGGACTGCTGATACCGAATCAGACCCCTTGTCATAGGAACATCCTACAATCCCATGTCTCAGAAGCGAGACATGGGGCACCCAGGTTCATGGTTAGTCAGATGTGAACCCGCCAAGATAGTACATCCGAGAAGGATGTCGGGAATAGGAAAGACGGCCCACCCGGGGAGGTGGTTTCCCATGTCTCAAAATCGAGACATGGGGCACCCAGTTATTTGTGGACGGTCAGACCTGGGCCACACGGTAATTCTGCACTCGTTTTCCTCAGATCGGCGGGATGTCAGGCGCGGATTGCGTGAATCGACTGTCCAGCTAAACAGCTAGAATCAAGACAAGCCATGGCTGAATTCACTCATCTGCATTTGCACACGGAATACTCCCTGCTGGACGGGGCTTGCGACGTTTATAAGCTCGTTGACCGGGTGGCGGCACTGGGGCAGAAGTCGGTCGCGATGACCGACCACGGAAACATCTACGGCGCGGTGCACTTTTTCAACGCCGCCAAGGCGAAGGGAATCAAGCCGATCCTGGGTTGCGAACTTTACGTGTGCAAGGCCGAGGACCATCGCGCCGACACTCCGAACGACCACTACAACCACCTGCTGGTGCTGGCGGAGAACGAAGAAGGCTACCGCAACCTGATCCGCCTCACTTCAGAGGCGTCGCTGCATGGGTTCTATCGCAAGCCGCGCATCAGCAAGCGCTTCCTCTCGGAGAATGCGACGGGGCTGATCGGTTTTTCAGGGTGCCTGAGCGGCGAGTTGTGCGAGGCGCTGGACCAGGGCGAGTACACGCACGCGGTGGCCGTGGCGCAGCAGTATCAGGACATTTTCGGCAAGGGAAACTTCTACCTGGAGATTCAGGACCAGGGGCTGGAGGCGGAAAAGAAGATTCAGGCCGACCTGTTCCGGCTGGAACGGGAATTGGGGATTCCGCTGGTAGCCACCAACGACTCCCACTACCTGTGCGGCGAGGATTCGCACGCGCACGACGTGATGCTTTGTGTGCAGACCGGCTCGAAGGTGCACGACGCGCAGCGCTTCCGCTTCGACAGTGATCAGTTTTTTGTGAAGAGTGCGGACGAAATGGCGCGTCTTTTTCCGGATTCGCCCGACGTGCTGCAACGCACCATGGAGATTGCCGAGCGCTGCCAGTTCAAACTGCACCCGGTGGACAATCCGTTCCCCGAGTTCGAAGTCCCCGAAGGCCACACCATCGATAGCTACTTCGAGCAGGTGTGCCGCGCAGGATACAAGAAGCGGCTGGAGACGGGCATTCAACACCTGAAGTCGGCCGGCCGGCTGCGCATGCCGATTCACGAGTATGACGCGCGGCTGGAACGCGAAATCGGGATCATCAAGCAGATGAAGTATGCGGGCTACTTCCTGATCGTGTGGGACTTCATCAAATATGCGCGCGACCACGGGATTCCGGTGGGGCCGGGACGCGGGTCGGCGACGGGTTCGCTGGTGGCGTATGCGATGGAGATCACGAATATCGATCCCATGCAGAACGTGCTGCTGTTTGAGCGGTTCCTGAATCCGGAGCGCGTGACGATGCCGGATATCGACGTGGACTTCTGCCAGAACCGGCGCGGTGAGGTGATCGAGTATGTGACGCGGAAGTACGGGCGTGAGCAGGTGGCGCAGATTATCACGTTCAATACGATGGCGGCGAAGGCGTCAATCAAGGACTGCGGTCGCGCGATGGACATGCCGTACGGGGACGTGGACCGGATTGCGAAGCTGATTCCGGGGACGGTTGGAATCACGATTGAGAAGGCACTGGAAGAGTCGCCGGATTTGCGGAAGGCGTACGACGGCGACAAGCAGGTGCGGGAGCTGATTGACACGGCGCGGAAACTGGAGGGGCTGGTGCGCGGGGCGGGGGTTCACGCGTCGGCGGTGGTGATTGCACCGAGGCCCCTGACGGAACTGGTGCCGCTGAACAAGACGAAGAATGACGAAATTGTGACCGCCTATGACATGAAGGCGGTGGAGAAGATGGGCCTGCTGAAGATGGACTTCCTGGGCCTGGCGACGCTGACGGTGATTGACGATTGCCTGAAGCTGATTGAACAGACGCGGGGAGAAAAGATCGACATCGACATGGTTCCGGGGGACGACCCGGAGACATTCAGCCGGGTGTTTCATACGGCGCTGACGTCGGGAGTTTTTCAGTTTGAGTCGAGCGGGATGCGAGACATTCTGCGGCGGTACAAGCCGGACACGGTCGAGGAGCTGACGGCGTTGAATGCGCTGTACAGGCCGGGTCCGATGGCGATGATCGACGACTTCATCGAGCGGAAGTGGGGCCGGCGCAAGGTGGAGTACATGCTGCCGGAGCTTGAGGGGATACTGAAGGACTCGCTGGGGGTGATTGTCTACCAGGAGCAGGTAATGCAGATTTCGCAACTGCTGGCGAGCTTCAGCCTGGGCGAGGCGGATCTGCTGCGGCGCGCGATGGGGAAGAAGAATGCCGAGGCGATGGCGGAGCAGCGCGACCGCTTTATGAACGGCGCGGCGGCGTTGGGGCACAACAAGAACGTGGTGGACGAGATCTTCGAGCAGATGAGGAAGTTCTCGGAGTATGGGTTCAACAAATCGCACTCCGCCGCGTACGCGCTGGTGGCGTATCAGACCGCGTACCTGAAGACGCATTATCCGGTGGAGTTCATGGCTGCGCTGCTGACTTCAGAAACCTCGAAGCCGGATAACGTGGTGAAGTATATCGGCGAGTGCAAGGAGATGGGCATCGGCGTAGAGCCGCCGGACGTGCAGGTTTCGGGCGCGCAATTCACGCCTCACGGCGATGCCATCCGATTTGGCCTGGCGGCAGTGAAGAATGTCGGCGGCAATGCCATCGAATCCATTCTGAAAGCGCGCGCGGAGGTTGGTGGACGCTTCACGAGTTTTTGGGAGTTCTGCGAAAAAGTCGATCTGCGAGTGATGAATTCGCGAGTGATCCAGTCGCTGATTAAGGCCGGCGCATTGGACTCGATGGGTACACGCGCACAGCTATTCAATGCTGTAGACAAGGCTATGGAACGGGCACAGAAAGCGCAGCGCGATGCACTGCAGGGGCAGGCGGGCCTGTTCGGGCTGTTTAATGAAGCGCCCGCGCCGGGCCGCAGCAACGACGACCTGCCGCGCGTGCCAGACTGGGAAGAGAGCGAGAGGCTGAACAACGAAAAAGAGGTGCTCGGCTTCTTTGTCTCCGGTCATCCGCTGGATAAGTACGCAGAAAAGCTAAAGAACCTGACCGGGGTGATTCCGATTTCCGAGGCATTGGAACGCAAACCGCCCGAGAGGCGATGGGGTTCGCAGTCGGATCCATCGGACGATATTCTTGTGGCCGGAATCATCCAGGGACTTCGGGTGCAGAAGAGCAGGCGCGATCAAAAGCTCTATGCGCAGGCCACGCTGGAAGATGCTACGGGCAAAATCGAACTGATCAGTTTTTCGCGCGACTACGAACGTTTATCGGGCCAGTTGAAGATCGAGGCGCCTGTGCTGATACGCGGCGTGCTGATGGGAGATGAAGACGCAGCACCAAAGATCGCTGTCAATTCCATCCAACCGCTGGAAGAGGTGCAGATCAAGCTGCCGACTGGCGTGCGCATCCGAATCAACCTTGACCGTGCTTCCGATGAGTTGTTTGCTGCTCTCAAGAATGCAGCCGATGCCGCGCCGGGACCAGGCAAAGTGATGCTGCACCTTGAAAAGAAGGGCGAATACGCGGTAGTGCTCGAGCCAGAGAATCTGAGTGTCGCCGCCGACCGGGGCTGGGTGGAGCGTGTGGAAGAACTATTGGGGAAGGGAACAGTACAGGCACTGAGCTAGGGTTGGATACAGGCATTGCTGCCGATTAACTACGTATCTAGGTCAGGAAGTGTCATTTACTTTGAGGTGCAGTTCTTCAGTGCATATAAATTTCTGTTCGTTCCATCCCAGAATGGGATGAGCGACTTATAAAGATCTAAGTAGGACCATAACGAGATAAATAATTCGAAGACGTACCATATATATAACTTCCGTCCTAAGCCCAATCTAAAAGAGATGCCACTCTAGCTCTCAATTCAACGTGGGCAGATGTGATAGACGGGAAATTTGCATCACAAATCTTACCCCGGTCTGAAACCACGGCAACAGCCCATCGAAGCGCTGAAAAGCATGGATAGAGTAACTCGACTTCCTGCTAATGTGTCAAGTGACCTAGGTCACACATAGTCAACAAATACAACTTTTGTGGGACGAGGAAACAACACTATGACCTAAGAGTAATAGACTCCAGATATATTCATTTGCATGTGTTAGCGGTCACACCTACTATGAGAACGCATTGCTTTGGAGGCTTGTGTGAATTGGAAAAGGTCCTTGGTCCCTTGTATTGCTCTTCTTGCTTCTTTTTACATGGTCGGCTGCGGAGGCAGTTCTTCTTCGACATCGCCGAGTGTGTCGGTAACGGCTTCGGGGACCACGGTCGATGCCACGGATAGTGTGACCTTGTCGGCGACGGTGACGAATGATACGAACGCCGCCGGAGTCTCATGGTCGGTGACAGGCGGTGGGACCCTATCGGGCCAGACGACCAGTGCGGCTACTTACACAGCCCCTGCGGCTTCCAACTCTGCGTTGTCGGTTACTGTGACCGCAACTTCGGTAGCGGACACGAGCAAGAGCGCGAGCGCCACCATCAGCGTGCCCGCGGCGCCGGCGATTACGACCGCGGCGCTGGCGACAGCCACCGTCGGGGCCACATACGCGCAACCGTTGACGGCCACAGGGGGGATTGCGCCCTATGCGTGGACTCTTGTCAGCGGCACATTGCCGAGCTGCCTGACCATCACGCAATCTGCTTCCGGCGCTTCGCTGGGAGGGACGCTCACGGCAGCCTGCGCCGGGACGTTCAATGACCTGGTGTTCAAAGTGACCGATTCGGGCACGCCCAATGCGTTGACCGCGACTACGGCGGCGATAGGCCTGACCATCAATGCGGCCCCGGTGATTGTCTTCAGCGGAGTTGTACCGGGTACGGCCACTGCGCACGTCGCTTATGCAGGCGGTAGTGCAGCAGCCAGCGGCGGCGTAGGAACGCTAACGTACTCAATATTCAGCGGGACCTTGCCCAACGGGCTGAGCCTGAACGCCGGCACCGGTGCGATCACCGGAACGCCGACAACCGCAAACACATTCAATTTTGTGATTAAAGCTGCCGACACTTTCGGCGACTCGAATACGCAGGCCTACCAGATCGTAGTCAGCGCGCCGACGATCACATTTACCGGCGTAGTGCCCGCTACGGCGAGCGCGCACGTTGCTTATGCGGGCGGTAGTGCAGCGGCCACGGGCGGTGTGGGGACGTTGACGTACTCAGTATTTAGCGGAGCGTTGCCGGACGGGCTGAGCCTGAACGCCAGCACTGCGGCGATCACCGGAACGCCGGGAACCGCAAACACATTTAATTTTGTGATTAAAGCTGCAGACACTTATGGGGACTCGAATACACAGGCGTACCAGATCGTAGTGAGCGCGCCTCCGGCGATCACATTCAGCGGTGTAGTGCCCGCTACGGCCAGCGCGCACGTTGCTTATGCGGGCGGTAGTGCAGCGGCCACGGGCGGTGTGGGGACGTTGACGTACTCAGTATTTAGCGGAGCGTTGCCGGACGGGCTGAGCCTGAACGCCAGCACTGCGGCGATCACCGGAACGCCGGGAACCGCAAACACATTTAATTTTGTGATCAAAGCTGTAGACGCTTTTGGGGACTCGAATACACAGGCGTACCAGATCGTAGTGAGCGCACCGCCGGCGATCACATTCAGCGGTGTGGTACCGGCCACGGCGAGCGCGCATGTGGCTTATGCGGGCGGTAGTGCGGCAGCCACGGGTGGCGTAGGGACGTTGACGTACTCAGTATTTAGTGGAGCGTTGCCGGACGGGCTGAGTCTTAACTCCAGTACTGCGGCGATCACCGGAACGCCGGGAACCGCAAACACATTTAATTTTGTGATCAAAGCTGCAGACGCTTTTGGGGACTCAAATACACAGGCGTACCAGATTGTAGTCAGCGCGCCTCCGGCAATCGTATTCAGCGGTGTGGTGCCGGCCACCGCGACTTACAACGTTGCCTACCCAGGCGGCAGCGCGTCAGCCACCGGCGGGGCAGGAACCCTGACTTATACCGTGTTCAGCGGGGCCTTGCCTAACGGATTGGGCATAAATGCTACTACTGGGGCGATCACTGGAACGCCGACGGCGGGAGGCACATTCAACTTCGTCATCAAGGCCGCGGATGCTTTCGGTGACTCGAATACCCAGGCCTACTCAATCGTTGTGAGTTATCCAACGCTAACCGTCACGCCCGCCTCACTTCCGACGGGCTATGTCGGTTCGACCTATACGCAAACATCTCTGTCGGCTACGGGTGGCACAGGGGTGGCCGGGAACTACACCTTTGCGCTGGCAAATGGCTCAACGCTCCCGGCGGGACTGGGCCTTTCCCCAGGGGGTGTGATTACCGGCCAACCTTCAGGCTCGCCGGGATACACCAACTTCTCAATTACGGTGACTGACACCGTTGCGAGTCTAACTTCTGCCGTGCAGGCGTTCTCGATCACCGTGGATGCCGGCGTGAGCATCACGACGGCCACCACACTTCCGTCAGCTTATGGCGGGTCACTGTATTCGCAGACGCTGGCGGCTACGGGCGGATCGGGTACGGGATATTCCTGGACTGTGACCGCAGGCGCGAGCGGCCTTTCAGCACTCGGCCTCAGCCTGTCCAGCACCGGCGTACTCTCAGGTACTACGCCCCTTGCCGGTGGCACTGCAAACTTCACAGCGAAGGTGACGGATTCGGTTTCGAACACGACCAGCGTGCCGTTCACGCTGACCATCAACGCCGGTTTGACCATCACTACTACATCTCCGCTTCCGTCAGGGTATGGCGGTTCACAGTATTCGCAGCAACTCGCGACCTCGGGTGGCGCAGGCGGCCCGTATATCTGGACGGTGACGGCGGGCGAAAGCGACCTTACGACCCTCGGCCTGACGCTTTCCGCTGGCGGGCTGCTCACGAGCGGCGGACCGAACCAGGGCTTGGCATCCTTTACGGTTCAGGTGACCGACTCAGCATTGGCCACAGCAAGGGCCCAGTTCACGGTCAGCATTCTGCAAGCACTGACGATTAATAGCGCAACCACATTTACAGGCTATGCAGGGGTGCCGTTTTCGCAGGCGCTCACTACGGCGGGTGGCACGGGAACAGGACTGGTGTGGTCGATTTGGGCCGGCAGTGCCAAGCTAACAGCGATCGGTCTCAGCCTGGGAAGCGACGGCACCATCACCGGCGCATCACCGATTCTGGGCTCTGCGACCTTCGAAGCGAAGGTGGTGGACACTGCAGGGAATCAAGCTTACCAGTACATCACAATCACCATCAATGCCGCCTCCCAGGTGAGCGGCAATATATCGCTCAACAACGCCTGCGGGCCAATCGCGCCCCTGCCATCCTACTCGGTTACGATCACCGGCGGCGGCTATAC
This sequence comes from uncultured Occallatibacter sp., assembly GCA_964396795.1. GTDB lineage: Bacteria > Acidobacteriota > Terriglobia > Terriglobales > Acidobacteriaceae > Telmatobacter. The sequence goes on from CAYNGB010000031.1 coordinate 27,011, forward strand.
GCATACGGCTCCGACCGACACCAATGGAAACTACTCGTTCACTGGCATTCCAGACGGGACCTACACGATCACCCCGACGATCACCGGACCAAGTTCAGTGTTCTCTCCGGCGAATTACAGCAATGTCGTCCTGAGTGCAAGCACCGTGACTGGAGAGAACTTTGGCGCCTCGCTGGGCTACACGGTTTCCGGCTCGGTGACTTACAGCGGCACGCAGACAGGCGGCGGTCAGATTTATTTGAACCTGGTAAACAACAACTGCGGCGGGAGTGGCGGCGAGGGCACAAGCATCACCACTCCGGGCTCGTTCATCATTAACGGCGTGCCCCCCGGCTCGTACACTCTGCAGTCATGGATGGATCCCTTTACGCTCAACGAGGGTGTAGCAAACGTAGTCGACCCGACGGGCAGCGCTGCGGTATCGGTTCCGAGTGCAAATGCGAGCGGTATTTCGGTCACTTTGAATGATCCGACATTGTCTGCCCCGACCGAGACGCCCAAGCTGAAAGCCATCGAACCCACCGATTCCGGGGTGGCGATCACCTTTGGAGGCGGCTCGGTATCGAATGGCAACGGTGTGGAGGTGTTTACCTCCTACTTGATAGAGGCGAGCGACAACGACCCCTCATTCGCTAGCCCGATAACTGCCACCTACAAGGGAATCGGCGCGAACGCGAACATCTGGATCATGAACAATGGGACTGCAGGCCTCACAGGCGGTACCTTCAGCGACACACAACAGTACTACTTCAGAGTGATGGGCTTAAGCGCGGCGGGGAATAGCGGTTGGGTTTACTGGGGTGGCCCCGGAGTCACTTGCGCCCTCTCAACTTGCGCCGTGACAGTGACCGTTGGTGGACAGCCGTCGGGGCCTTGGAGCCCGGTGACCCTCACGGTGGTTATCCCATCAACCATCACACCGACCGGGCCGCTGTATATGGGCCTGTTCGATGAGGCCAATAACGTTGCGTACGCGACGTATACCGCAAACCCAACCAACGATCCGGCGGGCAATTCACTCACGGTGGATGTTCCAAACGGCAGCAACTACTTCGCGTTTGGAATTCTCGACCAGAACAAGGACGGCCTGATCGACGTGGGAGACGTGAGCAACACGAATAGCAACGGCGGCCCCATGGTCAGCGTGTCAGGCGCTACGTCCGTTCCATCCTTTACACTGCCGAGCGCCAACAGCACGGCTCTTGTGCAAACGCAATTCAATCAGGACTTGTTCTGGAATGGCACTTCGTCCCAAACCAATACCAGCTACAATCTCAACTTCCAGGTGCGGGAAGGAAACAAACTGCCCGTCTCCGTCCAGTTGAAATCAGCCTCCAACCCCAACGTGATTACTCCGGTGGATGTCAGCAATTACTGCCAGGGTTGCGGCAACGTGCAATTCCTGTTGAGCACGGCAATCGGCAGCACTGCGCCGGCCGTGAACGACTCTTACAGCTTCCTGGTGAACTACAGCGACCTAAGCAGTGAGACTGTAGTCGCCAAGGTGACGGGAGTTCTGGGCACCAGCGCTCTGGCAACCAATCTTGAGCCCGAGCAGACCGATAGCACAAGCACAACGCCGACGTTTACCTGGACTTACCCAGCCTCGCCGAGCAGTTATGTCTATCAGTTCTACGTGTGCTGCGGAGGTTCTGGGAACATCTGGCAGATACCGGGCAACAACTCCAACTCGAATGGGTTTACCAACACCCAGATTCCGGCTCCTGTTTCCCTCGTTTGGGGTACCGATCCTACGAACGGTAGCAACGTGCCAAATGCCACTCTGAACAGCACCGGGACGACATACAACTGGTCGATTCAGTCGCAGGACAGCAACGGCAACTCCGCACAGAACACGGTGTGGTACGAGCCGCTGCCGTAAGGCCTGACGCTTGAATCAATACCTTCGGCGGCCAACCATCCGGTTGGCCGCCGACGTTTTGTAAGATGAGGTTCGAGGGAATTCGAGTGCAACAGCGCCGTCTGGGCAAGGGCCCGCTGGAAGTAAGCGCATTGAGCTTTGGCACCTGGCTTACTGTGGCCGGAGGAATCGGGCGCGCGCAGGCGATTCGCTGTATTCATGCGGCCCTGGACTGCGGGATTACGCTGTTTGACACCGCCAACCAATACGGTGCGGGCGAGGCGGAACAGGTTCTGGGTGAGGCGCTCAAGGCCTACCCACGCGACAGATTTTTGATTGCCACCAAGCTCTTCTTTCCCGTTGGAGATGAGCCGGACCGGGGACTCTCCGCGACCCAAATCGAAAAGCAGCTTGATCGCTCGCTCGAGCGCCTGGGCGTTGAGTGCATCGACCTATATCAGTGTCATCGATACGACCGCGAAACTCCGCTTGAGGAGACTATGGGCGCTCTGGACCGCGCAGTGAAGGCGGGTAAAGTACGCGCCATCGGATTCAGCGAATGGACCGCAGAGCAAATCGAGGCCGCGGGCAGGATTGCGGAGGAATGCGGTTATTGCGCGTTCACTTCAAGTCAGCCGCAGTACTCCATGCTGTGGCGCAAGCCGGAGGCGACGGTGTTTCCGGCCTGCTCGCGTCTCGGCATCGGGAACCTGGCTTTCTCTCCCCTGGCCCATGGGGTACTGACGGGGAAGTATGCACCGGGTCAGCCGCCTCCGCCGGGCAGCCGCGCGGCCAGCGAAGAGATGAATCTATTTATGGAAACAGCCGGGCGGCATTACCGGTCAGACTACCTGCTTGCAGCGGTCGCGCAGCTTAAGCCCATTGCCAACGACCTGGGCCTGACCATGGCGCAGATGGCGCTGGCTTGGGTGCTACGGCGTCCTGAGGTGGCTTCGGCCATCATCGGCGCTTCCCGGCCGGAACAGATCGCCGACAATGTGCGCGCAGTGGGCGTTGCGCTAACCGCCGAAGTGCTTGAGCGTATCGACAAGGTCGTTGGTGGAGTTGTGGTTTTAGCGTGACGATAGAGCCCATTCGGCTTGACTGCTTACAGCCCGAGATTCTGTGGTCTCCCACCCATTCCACGATGAGACTTTGGAATGGATGTGGCACCCAGAGTTCCGTTCACACTCGAATCGAAAAATGCCCTAGTGGTTTCAGGTGTTGTATTCGAGCGCACCGCGAGTTAAGCAACGGCATGAGGGAGACACCCTACGGCTGGAAGAGATCCTTCAGAACAAACTGATTCTCGCGCGCGGCGGGGTTGATCAAGGGCACTGGATCACTCACTAACGATTCCGCGAGAGGATCCACGTCGGCTGCAATTTGATTCCTCCAGACGAGATCATATTGGAATTCCATCACTCCATTGCTGTTCGCCACATAATTTGTGAACCAGGTGTTGTTGAACACCATGGAGAAGAGGCGGTTTGTTTGCCCGGGTGCGGCTGTGAGCCGGGCCCAGACATTTGGGGCGCCCAGAGAGAGGACTGGAGCGTCGCGGCTGACCCACAGCCAATGACCTTGCGGCGTCGCGTAATGGGCCCAACCGTCGATGGCAAAGTAGTCGCGGCAGGTGCCCGGCAACTGTTCTTTATAAGGCACGAAGGGCATTCCGCCTTCGCTGAGTTGTGGCAGGAGGCTCTTGGCGACAGGCAACTGAAATGAGAGATAGAAGATCTCAGGATCGTCGGAAGACAACCTGTCGAAGCGAACATCGAGGCGCACGCGCGGCTCCTGTTTCCAGACCTCAAGACGGCGGACGAGCCATTTCAGGCTGGGATGAGCGAGTTCCTGCGTATAGACGACGGTATGCTCGGTCTCCTCAACCTTGACCGGACCGGCGACAACTGCGGGAATCTGCTCGAGCAAGCGCTGTTGCAATTCGCTTCGCTTAGTCGCGTCCGTTGTAGTGCCCAGCGTATAGAAATCCTGGTAGGTTCTCGGGCCTTTCACGCGGACAGAAAGGAAATCGCCCATGGCTCCTTGAAACAGAGGCTGGGCCATTCCTGGCCAAAGCAGGGAAGACGGCCAACCATGCTCGTCGAGCTTCGCCGTGAATGCGGCAGGGTTTGCCACTGGGACGGTCTGCGCAGTCGGATCCGGCTCGAAGGCGCGCACGGAGTTGGGCTCTAAATGATCTACCCAGAATCGAGCCATGGCGCGGGGAAAGTCGTCGATGTAGGGAAGGGGATCGACGCCGGGCGGTGCTCCGACGTGCTCCGAGCGGCCGGCAGCGTCGGTGGGGCCGACGAACTGCAACGGGATGCGCTCTCCTGAAGTCTGGTCGCGGACGGATTGGAACTGGCCGCGCAGGGTCATGGCAGGCACCGTCACCCAGCCGCTCATGGGAGCGTTGGTGGCGTTGATGACATACAGTCCGGCTGGCTGGGGGTAGAGCTTCGTTCGGGCGCGCTGCGAAAACAGCCAGGCAGCCCTGGAGTTTGAACGAAACGCCAAGAGGGCCTTCTCGTCGAATTGACCGGCTGAGTCCAGGCTGTCGGGCAAGGCTTCGCCGTAGGCTCCTCCCCAGGTATGCTCCTCGAAAAGCGCCAAATCGCCGAGTATGTCGTTCGCTGTTGCATTGGCGCTGGCGTCCATAGGAGCAAACACCGACGAGGCGGAGGCGTGAAGGAATCGCTTGGCAAAGCGGCTGGCCGCGACCTCGCGAGGCGCGGATGGGACACCGTTCGACCACCAGTCGGGCCACACGCCTTGATATTCCGGGACGCGGTCGCCAATCTCCTTTTCGAGAGTTTCCATCGCATCCGGCACAGTTACCAGGCGCAACTCCGGCTGTAATCTGAGACGGTTCCACGTGGCGACGAAGTCGACGATGGGCACAAACGGAACCTCGTTGTCTCCACGCCACATATTCTGAAAGACAGCAATGAGACGGTCACCCACGTAGCCTCGCTTCTGCAACTGGGCGAGGCTCTTCAGGCAGCGTTCGTGAGCTGCCTGTACGGAAGCGTCGTCGGCGCTGAGCATCTCACCGGATCGGGGAGGGCGGAATGCCAGATCGGAGGCTGACGGAGAGTCGCCGACCCGCCACTCTCCCGGCAGGAACAGCCCGTCAGCCTGCCAATAGCCGTCGGCGAGATACACAAATGTGCGACGGCCATCGGGGAGCTTCCACCAGAACGCTTTGGGAGCAGGGAACGGAGGACCCCCGTTGGCGCCGTTCATGCCCATAAAAAGACGGTGAACCCCACGGTCGGCAAGAGCGCTCACGCCGGCGCGCGACATCCCGTTCACGTCGTCTTGAATGGCAACAGTGGGGTGCAGGCCCTTCCAAAGCTCTGGGGGTAGCCAGTCGGTGACTCGCTTCCATTCGTCGGCATTCTCAAACGGCAAGGAGTTGAACGGCATGGCGCCGGCCGCCATTTGCCCATTCTGAACCGCCTGCAGCAACTGTTGGCGGCGCTCGGGAGAGGCTTTGCGCCACCAGGCGAGAACCGGTATGAGCGACTCCGCGGTCCAGTGGAAGCGTTGTGAGGGCGGCTGGTTGGCCGTAGCGATTGTGGCGTCGAGAGCGACATCAAGGAATCGACGCTGCAGTTCATTCACCACCAGGTATGGTTGATCGGTAAAACCGACATCCAGATGGCTCAACATCACCACATCGATATGTTTGATCTGGGTAGGTTGCTCCTGCGGAACAACCAGCATTGGGCTTAGCAACGCTCCGAACGCGATCCAAACAGCCGCTTTCATTGGTGTCGACTTTCTTCAGTGCATTTTCGACTGGACTGTTTACAGTCGAGATGGACATCTGTGGTCTCCCACCCTTTCCGCCAAAGACGCGGAAAGGATGGGGCACCCAACAGTTTCAGATCAGAGGGCGGATCTAATTTTGGCTCAGCAATCCCGCCCATTTGCGGATGGACTCGATGCTGAGCTGCTTGCCATCGCCTTCTCCAGCGGCCAATTGCACGGCAAAGTTGCCCAGGAGAGAGCTTTCCGCTTCGCCCGCTTCGACGGGCAGGCCAGTTCGTTGCGCGGTCAGGTCAAGCAGCAGCTTGTTGCGGCTTCCCCCGCCAAGAACATAGATGCCGTCGAGCTTACGCTCAAGCATCTGCTCCAGGTTGGCGAGCGCCGTGGAATACCGGTGGGCCAGGCTCTCAAAGATCACCCGTGCAAAAACCGGTTCATTCCCTGCCACATCCGGGATGGCGGCAAGGCCTTTTCGCGCCAGTTCGTGGTTGATGCGCTCCGGCATGTTGTCGTCGAGCAGGAGCGGTTCGGCATCGACATCGATGAGGCCCGGAGAGCTGGTGCACGCAGCGGCTTTTGCGACCAGGTCTTCGATTCCCCAGGTTCGTCCCTGACTGGCCCAGGCGTCCATGCACTGTTTCACGATCCACATGCCGTTGACATTGGTATGGAAGCAGAACCCGCCTGCTGCGGCGCCCTGGTTGGTGTAGCGCGCCAGCCTGGCTTCCGGCTTGGTTACCGGAGCCTGCACCAGCGTGCCTACGAGCGACCATGTGCCCGAACAAATGTAGGCGGTGGAGTCAAGGCTGCTGGAAATGCCTGCGATTGCGGAGGCCGTGTCGTGGCAGGCCGGCACAATGAGATCCGTCTCGCGGAAAGCGTCCAATTCAGCCAGCGGACCACGCACGCGTCCCACTACACTTCCTGCGGGCACAATGGGAGGCGCGGCATCCAGCGGGATTCCCATCAGTTCGAAAACATCCTTCGCCCAGTCGCCGGTTTCAATGTCTACGAGGCCGGTGTGGGTGGCGGTGGTGTACTCCGCTACGCGGCGGCCGCCCAGCCAGTAGAGAACATGCTCAGGAAAACCGATCCATGGAGCATGCGGGTCGATACCAGCAGCGGGGTCGGCCATCAATTGATAGATCGTGTTGAGGCGCAGAGGCTGCGCACCGGTACGCTGGAAGAGGAAATCGGCCGACGCGAGCGCGTCCGCAGCCTCTTTGGACGCGACTGTGCGCTCGTCGCGGTAGCAGAACGGATCACGGAGCGGCTTGCCGTTCGCGCCCAGGCGGACGTAGTCCACCGCCCAGCCGTCCACGGCGATCGAGGCGATGCCTTCCGGCGCGGCCTGAGCCGCCTTGCGCAGTCCTTCTTCCAGGCCGCCAAGGATAGAGTCCAGAGGCCAGAACAAGGATGCGCCACGGTGAACAGGGCCGTTGGGAAAGCGATGGACAAGATCAATTTCAGGACGGCCGTCACGCCAGCGAAGTAAAGAAACCCGGCAGCTTTCCGCACCTAAATCTATGGCGACCCGGGCGTGCGTTTGATTGAGCCGATCCCGGTCTTCTTTCGCGTTCATCTTAGGAAACCCTCCGTGAGGCCACCGTCAACAGGAATCAGGTGGCCGGTTGTGCAGTGTGATTTAGGGCCGGCCAGAAAGAGAATCGCCTCCGCGCAATCGGCGGGATCGACAGACTGGCCGGTAAGGGTGCGAGTGGCATGGAAATCGGCGAGAAGGCTGCGCAACTGTTCGTCACTCAGCGACTCGTCAAAAGGAATTTTGTGCCTGGCGAGCAATGCGCGCACGCGATCGCGAGGATACATGGAGTAGCCGTTTACCACAGCGGCGGGGCTGATGCCATTGACGCGCACAATAGGCGCCAAGCTCACGGCAAGCTCGCAAATCAGGTGTGAGAGCGCGGCCTTGCTCACGTCGTAGGCCTCGCTGCCGCGCCTGGGCACAACCGCGTTGGCTGAATTTGTGAAGACGATGGAGGCGTCCAACCCTTGCTCTTCAAAAATTCTGGATACTTCGTCCGCGAGCAGATAGTTCGCGGTGACGTTGAAGTCGAGCGTGGCGGCCCACATGGCGTCGGATAAGGCGCCATCGGGCGAGGATGGCAACAGCGCTGCGGTGTTGACGAGAATATCGATGCCACCAAAAGTTGCCACCGCCGCACTGAAGGCCGTTCGGATGTTCTCGCGATTGCGTATATCCACTCCCGAAGATGCGATGAACTCCGGTGAGGTAAGGTCACTCAGCTCGCGGGCGACCCGCGTTGCGGCAGCGTTGTCACGATCGGCAACCAACACATGCGCGCCGCGCTGCGCGGCCTCGCGAGCTACATGAGGGCCGATGCCGGTGGCGCCGCCGACCACCACCACGATGCGCCTGCTGAGCTCCTTTTCGGGCGGCTGGCGACGGATCTTTGCCTCTTCCATTGCCCAGTACTCGATGCGGAAGGCTTCGATCGCGGGCAGGGCCACGTAGTTGGTGAAGACTTTGAAGCTGGCCGGGTCAAATCCTTCGCCGCACTGCGGCAGCGTCCCGGTTACTTCGCCCTCCGCCAGCAAGCTGGCGCCTTCCATTACGTGGATAGCGTTGGTGTAGAACTCGCCGGTTATGCGAGCCTCGGTCTTGGTCTTGCCGAAGCTGAACAGGCCCAGGCCCTGGATCAGCACCACGGTGGGACTGGCGTCACGCAGCGCAGGCGACTCAGACGTAGCGAAGGCGCGGTAGTAGGCGCGGTATTGCTCACGATACTCTGCCAGCGAAGTTTCAATCTGCACCTTCAGCGCATCAAGTCCGGCGTCGGCAGCCCAGGATACAAAGAGCGGACGGATCTTGGTGCGGATGAAGTGATCGGGGCAACTGGTGCCGAGGAAGGCAAGGTCTTTGGCGTGCGCGGAGTTCGCGAACTGCAGCACGTCAAAAGTATCCCTAAAGCTGGCGATCCAGCGGTTCTGCGCACTCACACGACCACGAAGGAACGGAGCGATCTCGATTGCCAGAGCCTTGCGGTCGGGGCGGGCGGGGACGATCTCACCGCCGAAACGGACGGGGCCTTTGGTTTTGCCGTGGCGCTCGATGAACTGACCTAGCTGGTCGATCACGGTGAGGGTGTTCATGTAACACTCGCGCTGCGTGTCGCCCCAGGTGAAGAGTCCATGGCCGCCCAGTACGATGCCGTCGCAGCCGGGGTTCTTTGCGATGGCGTGCTTCATCATCATGGCCAGCTCAAAGCCGGGACGCTGCCAAGGCAGCCAGAGCAGCGTGTGGCCGAACTCGCGATTGAACTGCTCCATCTTCGCCTTGCCGTTGGCCGAGGCGGCAAGTGCGATCGCCCAGTCGGGATGGAGGTGATCGACGTGGGCAAAAGGAAGAAAGCCGTGCAGGGTCGTATCGATAGAGGCGGCGACAGGATTGTTGCGGAAGGTGCAGAGGGGATACATCTGCGCCATGTCGTCTTCGCTGTCAACGCCTTTGTAGAGATGTTCGAGAGCCAATAGCTTGTGCTGGTAGAGAGTGGCGAAACCAGTGCGCTTGATACTGCCCAGGTCGCCGCCTGAACCTTTTACCCAGAGCACTTCGACGGACTCTCCGGTAAGTGGATCGATCTCAGCAATTTTCGAACTGGTGTTTCCACCGGCAAAATTTGTGATACGAAGGTCGGAGCCGAGCAGATTGGATCGATAGCGCAACAGCCCCGCCGGGTCGAGAGCGGCAGCCGCGCTGGGGTCCCATCGATCTTCAAGGAACTGGAGCGACAGGGAAGCGAGAGTTGCCTGTGTCATGTGCACCGCCGGGCTGGGGGATTCATCGAACCTCAAGAAAGATACCACAGGCTATTCAATAGAAAATGCGCCCCAGGGTCTGAAATTTCAGCTCAACTCTCAACATCCATTCTCCGGTTGATCCCTCTACTCTTCTTCAGTTCCGTTGGCGATTCCGGCCAGAGTTTCCGGGGTCACCACGCGGTAGCGCACATAGTTATATGGAGGCACCGAGTAGCCACGGAGCAGAGCAATTCCCAACTGGATGAGGCGGGGGCCGTAGCTATTGGCTTCGTGCGAGACCGAGCCGATGATGGCGCTCTTGCCTGTCTCCATCTCCTCCAGGACTTCGGGAATGCAATCCTGGCCGGCGATGGCAAAGTCCGCTTCCCGCCCTGTTTCGCGTACCACATCCAGCACACCCAGAGCGCTGGAATCCGTGGCAGTCGCCACCAGAATATGCTGACCTTTGCGTTGGTCGCTCAGAAATTCAGCCACAGCCGCGCGGCTGGGCTCGCGCATACCTCGGCCCTCCAGGCGGACGAAGCGGTCAACCGGCAAATCTTTCAGCCGCTCGCGAATTCCTCCGAATGCGCCACTGATACGGCTCTGAACGAAGCTTCCCGCCTCAGAGAAGCCCACACCGAGTACCCAATCCACCTTACCCTTCCATTTACGCAGGGCGTGCTGGGCGAGCAGGGAGCCGGCTTCAAAGCCCACCTCAAAGTTGTCCACTCCGAAGTAGGTGGCATTGGGGTGAGGCACATCGATGGCTACCAGCGGAACATCCGCCTTCTTGAAGATGCTGGCCACGTGTGGAGCGACGACTTCCTCCACCTGGAACTCGAGGACGAGATCCACATGCTTGCTGACCAACTCCATAGCATTCTGAATTGCGATGTCGGGATCCTGGCGATTATCGAGCGTGATCAGCTCTACACCCGCCGCCGCCGCCGCAGCAGCAACGCTTTGGGCTACGGCCACTGAAAAGGGCATTTCGCCGCTTTGCACGGCAAACCCGAACCGCAGGCGCCGCGGTCGCGAGACCAGACGGTATTGTCCGCTCTGCGACTGGGCCACATATCCCCGGTGGACCAGCGTCTTCAGGATTCGATAGACGCTGGTCTTGGAGATTTGTGTTTTCTGGAAGACGTCTTCCAGTGTGACAGGAGCGTTATTCTGCTCCAACAGCTCTAACACGTCTAGCGCTTTTGACAGAATAGGAATCAGGTACAGCCGCTTGATCTTAGCTTTGGGCAACTGTTCATCCCTTTCGCTGTCGTTTCATTACCGAAAAATCGTCAACGAGCATAGCCCTTTTTAGGCGTAGCTGCTTACGGCCGAGCTACGGCTGCCGCGTTCCTGGCCGACGCGCTCTACGTATCCGCTTTCGCGCAAAGCCGCCAGCGGATCGGTGGGCAGTCCACGTGCTTCGCGCCAGGCGCGAGTCATGGGGCGAACATCGGTCCAGAAGGCGCCACGGAATAGCTCCTCTGCTTCGATCAGGTCGCAGGATTGTTGCAGCCGGGCCAGTTCTTGGCGGTCCACCAGCGCAGCCTTCACATACAACTCCTGCGCCGTGAGCACGGTCTGCACTGTTTCCTCGATCTTGCCCTTGAGGTTATGGCTTTGGTCGACCATGTAGGCGATGTCCATTTTCAGGCCATCGTCGGCCGCGGAGTGAATCTCATGGAAGATGCGGAAGACCTGGTAAGGATCGATGGAGCCGAGGGTCAGGTCGTCGTCTGCGTAGCGGCGATCGTTGAGGTGGAATCCGCCGAGCATCCCTGTATGCAGCAGCCATGCCACAATCTGCTCGATGTTCTGCGCCGAATAGTGGTGCCCGGTATCGACGAGGACACGCCCTTGGGGACCGGCAGCGCGGGCAAAATGCGATGACATGCCCCAGTCGGCGATATCAGTGTGATAAAACGCCGGCTCGAATGGCTTGTATTCGACCAGCAACCGCTGGTTTGGACTTAGGTGGTTATGGCACTCTTTCAGCGCCTCTTCCAGCCAGCCGACGCGCTTGCGGATACTCTGCGTGCCCGGGTAATTCGATCCGTCGGCCATCCACAGAGAGATGTCGCGCGAACCCAAACCCTTGGCAATCTCGATGGAGTCAAGCATGTGCTGCATGGCCTGCTTGCGGATCTCTGCGGAGGGATTGCAGAGCGAGCCGAACTTGTACTCCTGGTCCTGAAACAGGTTGGGGTTGATGGCACCGGAGCGTACACCGTATTTCCGTTCCAGATTGTGTACCGCCGGGATGTCAGCCACGCCGTTGGGGAGATCCCAGAGGACGTGCAGGGCCATCGTGGGCGTAGAGCCGGTGAGATGGTGCACCTCAGACGCATCGCTGAATTTCTCTTCGATGGTAGATGCTGCGGCAGCCTGCACGAACTTGCCAAAGCGGGTGCCGGTGTTGGCGAATCCCCAGGAGGGAATCTCGATCTGGAACGTATCCAGAGCCTTTGCTGCCTTTTCGAATGCTGCGGATTCGGAATGTGCCATGTTTACCTACCTACCCTTTTCCGAGCCGACTCGCGCCGGTCTCAAATCAACTGTCATCACGCACCACGATCACGTTAAGAAATCGCGGCCCGTGTACGCCTTTAATGCGTGTCATCTCAATGTCCGCTGTAGCGCTGGGCCCTGAGATATACGTAGCCAGCCCGGGCGCCTGCTTGCATAGATCGAAATACTCCGGGAGCGTCTCTACCACCTGGCTGGCGCGCAGAATGCAAAGATGCCAGTCCGGCAGAAGCGAAATCACCCGCCTGCCTTCGCTGCTGGAATGGTGCAGGACGATGGTCCCCGAGTCCGCCACACCCGCAAATGCCGCGGTTACAACGCCCTCGGTCAGCTCCACTTCAGCGTTTTCCATTCCGTGATCGATCTTCCAGTCATAGCCAGCCGCCATCCACTCGGCGGGCAGCCCTTCTGGAACTACAAAAACATGTCTGCCACTCGAAGCCAGTTGGGCAGCGATCGTGGCGGGCAGATCTTGCGGCTTACATTCAAACACATCGGCATCATACTCGCGCAACCGCTCGATCATCAGCTCCACTTGAGCCAAGTGGGTCTGTGCGCCTTTTCGGACGTAATTCCGAGTGAGATCAGCGTAAGCGCAAGCGCTCTCCGGAAGAATCTTAGTCGCGGACCGAATGCGGTCCAATATCTGTGTACGGGATGTGCTGGCTGCGGTCATTTTGCCCCCTTCGCGCGCGCTGCCCACCATTGACGGAACGTCTGGTCAGGTAAGCCTCGCAAGTCACGGCTCACGGTCCACCGCCCGCCCCAACTGGGCATCCAGTGAATCCAGCCATCTTTGCCTGTAAAGAAGCGCAGCCCAATGCGTCCCCCCCACTGCGCTGTGCGGAACAGCCAGGCGCGGGCAAAAATCAGGTTGGCAATTCTCAAGCCCCAGTACAGCAGGTCCTTGAACTTGTCCATTCCCTTGCGTTCCTGGTCTACCACTTGTGCGCGCAGTTCGAGCAGCACTTCAGGAATGTTGATCTTGACCGGGCATACCTCGTAGCAGGCCGCGCAGAGAGAAGATGCAAAGGGCAGCGTTTGTGCGTGCTCCAGGTGCATCAACTGCGGGGTAAGAATGGCGCCGATTGGTCCCGCATAGACTGATCCGTATGCGTGGCCGCCGGTCTGACGGTACACCGGGCAGGTATTCAGACATGCTGCGCAGCGGATGCACCGCAATGTCTGCCGCTCTTTGGGCTTGGCCAGAATCGAGGTCCGGCCATTGTCGAGCAGAACCACGTGGAAGCGCTGCGGTCCATCGCCGGGGGTGACGCCCGTCCACAGCGACGTGTAGGGGTTCATGCGCTCGCCGGTGGCGGAACGCGCCAACACCTGCAACATCACCTCAAGATCCTTGAAGCGCGGAATCACTTTATCGATCCCGGCCAGGGTAATCATGGTGCGGGGCAGGGTGAGGCACATGCGGCCGTTACCCTCCGACTCGACCACTGCCACTGCGCCGGTTTCAGCCACCAGGAAGTTGGCTCCGCTAATGGCCGTAGGCACCTTGAGGAACTTTTGCCGCAGGTAGTTGCGGGCGGCGCCGGTCAGGACCTGCGGGTCGTCTGAAAGATCCTTAATCCCCATCCGCCGGGCAAAGATCTCGCGCACCTGGCTGCGATTCACGTGCAGCGCAGGCACCACGATATGCGAGGGCTCGTCATCCCCGAGTTGCAGAATGATTTCGGCGAGGTCAGTCTCGTAGGCATGAATTCCAGCCGCTTCGATGGCCGGATTCAACTGAATCTCGGCTGAAGTCATGGTCTTGATCTTGATGACTTCGCTGGCCTTTTCTTCGCGCAACAGATCGACGATGATTTGCCGCGCTTCAGCGGCGTCAGAAGCCCAATGAACCGTGCCCCCGGCGGCTGTGCAGCGCGCTTCAAACTGCTCAAGATATTCGCCCAGATTCTCCAGCGCATGGGCGCGAATTTCTGCCGCAGCCGACCGCAAATCCTGCCAGTCAGTCTTTTCTGCCACCAGCTTCGCGCGCTTGGCCTGGATTACGTCCGTGGCGTGGGTTACGTTTTTGCGCAATTGTGCATTGCGCAGGATGGGCAGCGCTGCCTTGGGAAAGGTAGGCGCCAGGACTGGGTCGAGAATCGGATGTCCCGCGACGGCCTGACTCATGCCGCCTCCTCTGCTGCGCCTTCTGTGGCGGCAAGAATCTGTGCAATGTGAATGGTACGCATCCCGGCGTATTGCCGGTGGAGGGCTCCGCCGATGTGCATCAGGCAGCTATTGTCGACCGCCGTACAATAATCGGCCTTCGTACTGAGCAGGTCGTGAACCTTGGCCCCGAGCATCGCCGAAGAGACTTCGAAATTCTTAACCGAGAATGTGCCGCCAAATCCGCAGCAGCGGTCCACATTCTCAATGGGCGCCAGCTCCAGGCCACGTACCTTATTGAGCAACCGCACAGGCCGGTCGCCGATATGCAGACCCCGCAAGGCGTGGCAACTGGGGTGATAGGCGACGCGGTGCGGGAAGTAAGCGCCCACGTCCTCAACCTTGAGCTGGTCGACGAGAAACTCGGTCAGCTCGTAAACTCTGGGTAAAAGGGCGGCGAAGTCCCGGCGTAGCGACTCGTTGCCCAGCTCTTCGAACAGTCCGGGATACTGGTCGCGCATCATGCATACACAGGAGGATGAGGGGATAACTACTGCCTCTGCATCACTGTACAGCCTGACCAGTCTCTTGGCCTGGGAAAAGGCTTCGGCGCGGAAACCTGTGTTGGCATGCATCTGCCCACAGCAGGTTTGAGCGGCGCGAAATTCCAATTCCACGCCCAGCCGCTCAAGTAATGTGACGACCGCCCGGCCCGTTTCCGGATAGAGCGTGTCGTTATAACAGGTAATAAAAAGTGAAGCACGCATGACTGGCTACCAATGCCGCAAAGTACATTGCGGAAGGGGAATGATATTCGATAGAAACACGATTTGTCTATTGCAATCGAGTTATTCTGTGACAATCCGGATTGAGAGCTAGGAAATCCAGGCTACGGCACCCACAAACCACCCTTCCATGCAATAGAATTGCTGGTTCCAGTTCTGGAGGCATCATGCATCATGCAAGCAAAGGGAGAGGTCTGCGCATGTTCTGCGCCGCTTCATCCCTCCTACTGTCTTTTGTTGTTCTTAGCGGCGGAATGGCTGCCCGCGCCCAAAGTGCGGACGACGAAAAGAAAATAGACAACCTCATCTCAAAGATGACGCTGCAGGAAAAGATCCAGATGCTCTCTGGATCCAACATCATGGCCTCCACGGGGCTGCCTCGGCTGGGCATTCCGGCCTTCAGAATGAGCGATGGGCCGGTGGGTGCACACATTCCGCCGCCATCGACTGCCTACGCCGCCGGTATCGGGCTGGCCGCCAGTTGGGATCGCGACCTGGCAGTACAGGTGGGTACCCAGATCGGGCGCGATGCGCGCTCGCGCGGCGCCAGTTTCCTGCTCGGTCCCGGCGTCAATATTTATCGGGCTCCGCTCAACGGCCGCAACTTCGAGTATTTCGGCGAGGACCCGTTTCTGGCCGGCGAGACGGCGGTGGGCTACATCAACGGCGTTCAGTCGCAGGGTGTCAGCGCGACCATCAAGCACTATGCCGGAAACAATTCAGAGTATTTCCGCAACACTTCAGACAGTGTGATCAGCGAGCGGGCACTGCGTGAGATTTACCTGCCCGTTTTTGAGGCGGCCGTCCGCAAAGCACACGTGGGCGCCATCATGGACTCCTACAACCTGCTGAACGGCGAACACGCCACGCAGAACTACCACCTGAATGTCGAGATCCCCAAGCAGCAATGGGGCTTCGACGGTGTGATCATGTCGGATTGGGGAGCCACGCATGACGGCATTGCCGCAGCCAACGCCGGACTCGACCTGGAAATGCCGTTCGGTATCTACATGAACGAGAAGACTCTGCTTCCGGCGGTAAAGGATGGCAAGGTCAAGGAATCGGTGATTGACGACAAGGTGCGGCGCATTCTGCGCGTCGGTTACCGCTTCGGCTGGATGGACCACGATCCGCTGGACACGTCGATCTCGCGCTATAACCAGCAAGGGCGCCAGGCGGCGCTCCAGGGCGCGCGCGAGGGTATCGTGCTGCTCAAGAACCAGGGCAAGCTGCTGCCCCTCGATCCTGCCAAAGTCAAGACCATCGCGGTCATCGGACCGGACGCGTTCCCCGGCATTCCCACAGCCGGTGGCAGCGGCCAGGTTCCTACGTTCTATGAAGTAAGCGCTCTCAAAGGCATCAGCGACCGCTTGGCCGGGAACGTCAACGTACTGTACGATCGGGGCGTTCCCAGAACCTCGATACTGGCCATGCGTTCCGGCTTCAGCCAGACCGCGGACAAATTTAAAGCCGGCCTCACCGTGGAAACCTTCGACAACCCCAAGTTCACCGGAAAGCCACTTGCCACAAGGACCGAGACGACCGCCAACACGGGACAGAACTTTCTTGACAGCCCGGATATGTCCGAGATGATGCTGTCAGTCACTCCTGAGCAGATGGAAGAGTTCACGAATGGGGGTGGTGGCCCCCAGAGTTACCCCCGCTGGACGGGCTATTACTTCGCCCGCGCCTCGGCTGACTTCCTCGTGTTTGTCGAGAATGGCAGCCAGTACCGCCTGACCATCGACGACAAGGCCGTGATCGATCACGCCGAGGTTCCGAAGTTCGACCTGGCCCAGACGACGGTGCCGCTCACTCCCGGCCCGCATAAGATCGTGCTTGAAATCCTGAGCCCGGCGCAGCTCGGTCAGGAATCACTTAAGATTGGCATCGCCCAGGTAGGCACGCTGGTCAACCAGTCGGCGATCGACTTGGCGAAGAAGGCTGATGTGGTGATCCTGGCTGTCGGCTTCAACCAGGACATCGAGTCTGAGGGATCGGACCGCGAATTCACGCTGCCTCCGGGCCAGGACGAGCTGATCGAAAAGATCGCAGCCGTCAACCCCAACACCATTGTCGCGGTCACGGCGGGCGGCAGCGTGGATGCCTCGCGCTGGATCGACCATGTGGCTGCACTGCTGCAGAACTGGTATCCCGGTCAGGAAGGCGGTACGGCGCTGGCCGAGGTTCTCGTAGGAGACGTCAATCCCTCCGGACGCCTGCCCATCAGCTGGGAGCGCAGCCTGAAGGACAACCCGTCTATTGCCTGGTACTATCCCACGCCTGGCACACTCAAGATTCCTTACAAGGACGACATCTTTGTGGGCTATCGCGGGTATGAACACAACGGCGTCAAGCCGCTTTTCCCGTTCGGATTCGGGCTCTCCTACACCAGCTTCAAGTATGCCAATCTCACGATCGAACCCGCCGGCACCGCTGGGGCGTACCAGGTCAGCTTCGATGTGACTAACACTGGAGCGCGCGCGGGGGCCGATGTGGCCGAGGTCTACGTCAGTGAAGATCATCCGCGGGTAGCGCGGCCTCCGCAGGAGCTGAAGGGCTTTGCCCGCGTGGCGCTCGATCCCGGGCAGACACGCCACGTTTCCGTGCCGCTCGATGCGCGTTCCTTCACGTGGTACGACGAGAAGGCTGCTGCATGGCATGCTGACGCAGGGTCCTTCACGATCTACGTGAGCCGCTCCTCGAGTGACCGCCAGCTTGATGGCAAGATCATGCTCGATAAGGCAATCGTGCTTCCGGTGAAATAGCTGTCGCGACAAGAGCAAAAAAGAAGGGGAGGGCAATGTAGCCCTCCCCTTTTTCCAGGGGAAGCCGTTCGCAAATCTATTTCCCGACTTTATCCAGAGCCAGATTCAGGTCGAGTACATTGACACGAGGCTCGCCCAGGAGGCCCAGTTGCCGCCCGGCGATGTGCTGTGCGATGAGCTGCCGCACGACATCCTCGGTGAGGCCACGTGCCTTGGCGATTCGTGGAGCCTGAAAGAATGCAGCGTCCGGCGTGATGTCCGGATCCAGCCCGGAACCGGACGTAGTGACGAGGTCGATGGGCACCGGCTTGCCGGGATTCTCTGCGCTGAGCTTGTCGATGTCGCCTTGAATTCGCTGCACCAGTTTGGCGCTGGATTGGGCCAGATTCGAGCCGCCGGAAGATGTGGCGTCATAGCCGTTGCCTGCCGCCGAAGGCCGGGGATGAAAATAACGCTCCGAAACAAAGCTCTGGGCCAACAACTCCGAGCCGATCACCTGGCCGTCTTTCAGGATCAGGCTGCCCGCGGCCTGGTGGGGAAACACCACCCCCGCGATACCTGTCACCAGAAGCGGATAACCCAGTCCCACCAGGACGGTGGCGATCAGCGTGAAGCGGATCGCTGTGCCCCAGATAGAATGCGTGGTTGGTGCCGCTTGCACCTTTGAAACAGAGGCCAATGTAGTTGTGGCGTGCACGGTGAATCTCCTTTTCTATGACAAGTGCAGGGCTACGAGACACATGTCGATGGCCTTGATGCCTATGAACGGCACCAGCACTCCGCCTACGCCATAGATCAGCAGGTTTTGCCTGAGCAAGGCTTCGGCCGCTTTAGGCTCGTACTTCACACCCTTCAGCGCCAGCGGAATCAGCGCCACGATGATCAGCGCGTTGAAAATGACCGCGGAGAGGATGGCCGACTCTGGCGTTGCAAGGTGCATGACGTTCAGAGCGTTGAGCACCGGGAAGGCGACAGAGAACATGGCCGGAATGATGGCGAAGTACTTGGCCACATCGTTGGCAATCGAGAACGTGGTCAAAGCGCCGCGTGTCATCAGCAACTGTTTGCCGATCTCCACAATCTCAATCAGCTTGGTGGGGTTGGAATCGAGATCCACCATGTTGCCGGCTTCCTTGGCCGCCTGCGTGCCGGAGTTCATGGCCACGCCCACGTCTGCCTGGGCCAGTGCAGGGGCGTCGTTGGTGCCATCTCCGGTCATGGCCACCAGCTTGCCTTTACCCTGCTCCCGCTTGATCAGGTCCATCTTGTCCTTCGGCTTGGCCTCGGCAAGGAAATCGTCCACCCCGGCCTCGCGCGCGATCACGGCTGCGGTAAGCGGGTTGTCGCCAGTGATCATGATGGTGCGAATACCCATGGCGCGCAATCTGGCGAGGCGGTCTTTCAATCCGCCTTTCACAATGTCCTTGAGATAAATCACGCCCAGCGCGGAGGAATTCTCCGCCACCACCAGCGGCGTACCGCCATCGCGCGCAATTTCTTCCACATGGTCGCGAACCCGCTTGGGGAGGGACGATCCCTGGTCCTCAAGGAAACGCGCAATGGCATCCACCGACCCCTTTCGGATGCGCGTGCCGGGAAGATTTACGCCGCTCATGCGGGTTTGCGCGGTAAAGGGAACGAACTCCGCGTGAATGCCACCGAGGTCCCGCCCGCGCAGGTTGTACTTCTCCTTGGCGAGCACCACGATCGACCGGCCCTCGGGTGTTTCATCGGAGAGTGAAGCGAGTTGGGCCGCATCGGCGAGCCGCTCCGGGGTTACATCGGGCGCGGGGCGAAACTCCGTGGCTTGGCGGTTGCCCAGGGTGATGGTGCCAGTCTTGTCGAGCAGCAGGGTATTTACGTCGCCCGCGGCCTCCACCGCGCGCCCGCTCATGGCCAGCACGTTGTATTGCACCAACCGGTCCATCCCCGCAATACCGATGGCTGAAAGAAGACCGCCGATGGTGGTGGGAATCAGGCATACCAGCAGCGAAACCAGCACAAACACTGTCTGCGGCGCCTTGGAGTACATGGCGAAGGGTTGCAGCGTAACCACCGCCAGCAGAAATACGATGGTGAGTCCAGACAACAGAATGCTCAGGGCAATCTCGTTGGGCGTCTTCTGCCGTGTCGCTCCTTCCACCAATGCAATCATGCGGTCAAGAAACGTTTCGCCGGGATTGGAGGTGATGCGGACCTTGATCCAATCCGACAACACTTTAGTGCCGCCGGTCACGGCAGAACGGTCGCCGCCTGCCTCGCGGATGACCGGAGCTGACTCGCCCGTGATCGCCGACTCGTCCACCGAAGCCACACCTTCGATTACTTCTCCGTCGCCCGCGATGTATGCGCCTGCGACGACGTAGATGATGTCGTCGGCGCGCAACAATCCGCTGGCCACGTCCTCCAAGCCGCCATCGGCCGTATATCGCCTGGCGATGGTTTCACCCTTGGCCTTGCGGAGTGTGTCGGCCTGTGCCTTGCCGCGCCCCTCGGCCATGGCCTCAGCAAAGTTGGCAAACAGTACTGTAAACCACAGCCACAGCGTGATCTGCAGATTGAAGCCGAATCCGTCGCGGTGGTGCACGGTGTTGTCGACCAGCAGCGCCGTGGTCAAGACGCTGCCCACCTCGACGACAAACATCACCGGATTCTTGACCATCCAGCGCGGGTCCAGCTTGCGGAACGCGTCAAGCAGCGCCTGGCCTATGATCTGCGTGTTCCAAAGACTCTTCTTTTCAACCATGGCAGTATGTCTTTTCCTTCGGTGATTGGGTTAGAAAAGCTGGCCAGCCTTTAACACAAGGTGTTCCAGGATGGGTCCCAGGCTCAGCACTGGGAAAAAGGTAAGCGCGCCCATGATCAGCACCACGCCTATCAGCAATGTGGTGAACAGGGGCGTGTTTACCGGAAACGTTCCCGGCGACGGGGGAATGCTTTTCTTCTGCGCAAGGTTTCCGGCCAGAGCCAGCACGGGAAGCATCATGAAGAAGCGCCCGACCAGCATGTCCCAACCCAGCACCACGTTGTACCACCAGGTGTTCGCGTTCAACCCGGCGAAGGCCGAGCCGTTGTTGCCCGCCCCTGACGTGAACGCGTAGAGGATCTCGGTGAGTCCGTGCGGGCCCGAATTGTTGAGGCTCGAGAGCCCGATATTCGGGGACAACACGAAGACGGCGGTGAGAGAGAGAATGATGAGCGGGAAGATGAGCACGTAAAGCATGGACATCTTCACGTCGTAAGCTTCGATCTTCTTGCCCAGGTACTCCGGTGTGCGGCCCACCATCAGCCCGGCGATGAACACAGCGAGGACCACAAAGATCAGCATCCCGTAGAGTCCCGATCCAACTCCGCCGAAGATCACCTCGCCCAGCATGATGTTGGTGAGCGGGATCAGGCCGCCGAGAGGCGTAAAGCTGTCATGCATTCCATTGACCGCGCCGCAACTGGCGTCGGTGGTGACGACGCCGAAGAGCGCGCTCTCTGCGATGCCGTTGCGCACCTCTTTGCCTTCCATGTTGCCTGCCGGAGAAGTCAGGCTGCCGGTCTGCGCTACACCATGCAACATGGGATGCGGCTGCGACTCAGCCCAATAGAGGGCGGTGAATCCAGCGGCAAACAACACAAACATCGCCGCCAGCACCGCCCAACCATGGCCCGGCGAGCCCGTGATGCGTCCCAGCGTGTACGTGAGCCCCGCCGGGATAATGAAGATGGAGAGGATTTGCAGGAAGTTCGAGAAGGGTGTGGGGTTTTCGTAGGGGTGGGCGCTGTTGGCGTTAAAGAACCCTCCGCCATTGGTGCCCAGCATCTTGATCGCTTCCTGTGAGGCTACCGGGCCCTGCCCGATGGTTTGAGTCTGGTTCTCGAGGGTGTGCGCCACAGTGTAGGCGTGCAGATTCTGCGGGACGCCCTGTGCGACGAGAAGAAGCGCGTAGATCAGCGACGCGGGAAGCAGGATGTAGAGCAGAGTGCGGGTTGTATCTACCCAGAAGTTGCCGATGGTGGCGGAGCTTGTCCGCTTGATGCCGCGGACCAGCGCCACGGCCACCACGATGCCCACTGCCGCCGAGAAGAAGTTGTGTGTGGCCAGAGCCGCCATCTCCGTGAGGTAACTCATCGTCGATTCGGGCGTATAGGACTGCCAATTGGTGTTGGTGGTAAAACTTGCAGCCGTGTTCCAGGCCAGATCGGGACCGACCGCGGCCAAGCCCTGTGGATTCCAAACCGGCAGGAGCGCCTGCAAGCGCTCAATGGCGTACGTCAGCACCATGCTTGCGGCTGAGAAACCAAGCATAGCAAAGGCATACTCACGCCAGTTCATCTCCCGGT
The DNA here is from genome assembly GCA_964396795.1 of uncultured Occallatibacter sp. Lineage (GTDB taxonomy): Bacteria > Acidobacteriota > Terriglobia > Terriglobales > Acidobacteriaceae > Telmatobacter. Next base: position 48,958 of record CAYNGB010000031.1, read on the forward strand.
CTGCGTTTACGCCGCAAAGTTTGTAAATGACTCGCTCACAGGGCCGCAGCAACGGATCGAGCCAGGTACGTCCTCCTTCGAGCACGCGAGCCAGGTAAAGGCCCACCGGCCGGACTGTCAAAAGAAGTACCAGGGAATAAATTGCAAACTGCAACCAGCCATTAGCAGTCATGTCAGAATTTCTCCGGGAAGAGCAGGGAAATGGCCAGATAACCCAGCAGCAGAATCGACAGAATCAGTGCAACTACCGTGATCAGATCCATGGCCTACCTCAACTTCTGGCATGCCTTGACGTAGAGAAACGCCAGGCCGAAGAAAACCGCTGTGAAGAACAGCATCGTTACATCCTGCATGCAAATACCCCAGTTCCGGGGAACACCGTGGCCCGATCGGGACGCAGGCGCGACACCCCCCTTTGCTCCAGAATGATTCTGGCGCGCCCTGTGTTTTGTTGCCGGAAGGGATTTCTAAAGAAAAGATAAAGATAGAGGGGGTGCGGCATTGTTTGTCGCACGCAATTTCTACGGCCGGAGAGTTTTGCAAGGTGAACTTTTCAGGCGATTTGCTACTCTTCGCTGCCGCTCCAGCCCTCGGGGATGAAGCGATAGCCCACCCACGGCTCGGTCTGAATGTACTGCCTGCCGGTTTCGCCTTCCAGCTTCTTGCGCAATTGGCCGACAAAGACGCGCAGGTACTCTGGCTGATGGGCCGATTGCGCTCCCCACACCGCGGTCAGCAGGGCACGGTGGGTCATCACTTTTCCCGCATGGCGGGCGAGATGAGCCAGCAGGTCGAACTCTTTGGGCGTAAGGTGGATCGGCTTTCCTTGCACGGTGATTGTGTGGGCAGTTACATCCACCACAAAATCTCCGGCTTCCATAGCCGACGCGGTCCGCTCCGGTGCGCGGCGCAGGTGGGCACGCACGCGAGCCAGCAGTTCCTGAATGCTGAAGGGCTTGGTCACGTAGTCGTCCGCCCCGGCGTCCAGCGCCTCCACTTTTGACCGCTCGTGATCGCGCACTGACAGCACCAGTACCGGCGTTGAAGAAGTGGAACGTATGGCCCGGCACACTTCAACGCCGCTGATCCCGGGCATCATCAGGTCGGTCACCACGAGATCTGGAAGCCACTCTCGAAACAGCCGCAGCCCTTCTTCCGGATCGTTGGCGGTTCGCACATCAAAGCTTTGTGCGGTCAGTGCGGCGCGTAGCACGCGTGTGATTTGTGGCTCATCGTCGATAACCAGGATTCTGCCTGACATCTTGCCCTTCTTCCACGGGAAGATTACATCATCGGGGCGGGCCGGTATGATTCGGGAGGGCGAGAAAAATGAACGTGCTCTCGGATTCACGGCAGCTTTTTCATTGGTTCATGGCCACTGGTAGCGCGGTGGGCACCACGATTTTGCTGGTATGGTCGGGAGCCAACGCAACCACTGCGGGGATGGTGTTTCTGGTCCTGGTGGTGTGGTCGGCGTCCCAAGCCGGGATATGGCACTCGCTGTATGTCGCCATTTTGTGCGCGGTCTCATTCGACTACTTCTTCCTGGTTCCGCTGCATACTTTTAGAATTTCCGGGATTCAGCAGTGGGTGGCAATGATCTTGTTCGTGGCCAGCTGCGTGGTGGCGGGCCGACTGGCGGAGCGCGCCCGCCGCCAGGCCCTTAGTGCGGAGCGTCGCCGGGAAGATGTGGAACGCCTCTACACGCTGAGCCAGGAGATGATGACCTACGAGGACGCGGCGGGCCTGGTCCGCGAATTACCCCTGATGATCCACCGCATCTTCGCGCTGGACGGCGTGGTGCTCTATGTTCGCGACCAGGAGCAGTTCTACTCTTCCGGCTCTGATCTGCCGATGGGCATTCAAGCCAGTCTGAGCGCCCTGACCGAGGCGCAGAGCCCCACGCTCACGGTGCCTGGTCAAATCACTGCCATGACCCTGATGCTGGGACTGCGGCCGGTTGGTGCATTGGGTTGGCGTCCCGCAATTCTTTCCCATGAAGTGGCGACGGCCGTCAGCGCCCAGGTGGCCATCGCGCTAACCCGCGCCCTGGCCATTGAGGCGACGACCCGTCTCGAGGCTTCCCGCGAAGGCGAGCGCCTGCGAAGCGCGCTCATCGACTCGCTGACCCATGAGCTGCGCACTCCGCTTACTTCGATCCGCGCCGCCGCCACCACTCTGATGCAAGGCGAAGGACTAGACGATGCTGTCCGGCTGGACCTGGCCTCAATTGTCGATGAGGAAGCCTCGCGGCTCGACGCGCTGATTGGCGAGGCAGTCGAGATGGCTGAGATCGACGCAAACGTCGTACAGGTGCGCGCGGAGCCACACCATATCCGCACGCTTTTGGACCAAGCAGTGGAGAAATCGCAGGCTGCCCTGGCCAATCATCGCGTTCTCATTGCTATCGAGGAGCCGGACGATCCGGCATGGTTCGATCCTCACCTGCTGGGCCGGGTCTTCCGCCACCTGCTGGAGAATGCGGCCCGCTATTCTCCGCCCGGCAGCCGTATCGCGCTCCGCAGCCGACGTGTTGGAGAACGGTTGGAGTTCAGCGTGGAAGACGACGGGCCCGGCATCGACGCCGTCGATCTGCCCTTGATCTTTGAGAAGTTCTATCGCGGCAAAAAGGGAACTGCCAGCCGCAAGGGAACCGGCATGGGCCTGGCCATAGCCCGCGCAATTCTCCACGCCCACGGCGGTGGCATCGACGTCTCGAGCACTCCGGGGCAAGGAGCCGCATTTCGCTTCTGGGTGCCGCTGGTAGAAAAGGAACCTGCGGGCAAGGTGTAAGTGAGAATCAGCTCGGCTCGCTGCCCCAGTCACAGTCAATATCGCGGTGCTGTGCGGCGCTCTCCACAGCCCACTCCAGTAGCCGCGCCGTGCGCCAGGCTGCAACAGCCTCCACCGGCGCAGGACCGGTGCCCAGCATGGCGTCTCGAACACCCGCATAGTAGAGCCGGTAGTCGCCGGGGATCGGCGTAACAGGCTGTGAGACCATCCCTCCGTTCACGTCGACGCACAGGGTACCCCATTTGGCGGCTGGCTCCTCACCCCAATGCGGGTCGTCAATGCGGGTGATCTTGCCCAGCGCTTCCTCCTGCGAATCCAGTCCCCACTTCCAGTAGTTTCCTTTTGTTCCGCGCAAGTGGCAGCGGGGCCGCGCCAGGGACGACAGGCAATTGGCACCCAGGGTGACCGTTAGACCTGTGAAATAGTGCATGCGCACGGTAAAGGAATCGTTGGCGCCCTCGATACCGCGCTCTCGCAGCACCTCGGCACCTACTGATTCGGGCGGGCCGAACAAGGCCAGCGCTTCATCGACAAGGTGAGTGCCCAGATCGAGCAATATGCCGCCCTGATCCGGCTCATCCTTCCAGGCGCGCGTGGAGACTCCGGGCCGCCAGCGGTCAAAGTAGGATTCGAAGTCGACGAGCTGACCGAGAGAATGTTCATCTATTAGCTTGCGAATCGTCCTGAAATCGCTGTCCCAGCGACGGTTATGAAATGGAACACACTGCAGGCCGAGGCCACCGGCCAGCTCCATCAGCCCGGCAATTTCAGCCGAGGTCAAAGCCACCGGCTTATCAACCACCACGTTTTTGGCTGCCTCCAGGGCCTTCAGCGCCACCTCGTAGTGAGTGGCGTTCGGGGTTGCTACCACTACCAACTTGATGGACGAATCGGCCAGCAACTCCTCAACGGAACGATAGGTGGTGATGCCCGGATAGCGCTCCGCTGCCTTGTTGGCGGTGCGTTCGACTACGGCAGCCAGTTCAAGCCCGTCGACGGAGGAAATCAACGGGGCATGAAAGACCCGTCCCGCCAACCCAAAACCCACCAAGCCCACTCGAATCATCGAATGCCTCCGAAAGCCAACACATATGACCGGTTAGCCCCGAGTGTATACCGGGTTTCGGCCCGCCGGAAGAGTCTTTACAACACAAATCGGCCCACGGGTACCGACCTCAGCAAAATAAGGTTGGTGGCCAGAGCGGAAGCCGGGATTCGCGGCTGAGGCGAATCGACATACAAGGCTTTGAGGCCCCCAGGGCAAGCCGCGGGCCCTTCGACTGCGCTATTTTCTGACATTCCGAGGCGATTTGGGGCCGAAAACAAGGGAAAATCAGGGGGTTCTGTTTACCGATGAGTACATAGGGTGAATTCTTAAGACGTTCATTAGGAAGAGGTTATATGAAAAATGGCCCCTCCAAAGGTGGGTTTTCGAGGGGGAGGGGGTGGGTACCCTTCATGGCATAAACCGGTCACATCTCCGTCCGCTCATTCCCTCATTTCGATTGTGCAGCATGGGCGGCTAATTTTCTGCAAAAGCGTGGCTTTCCGTGTCTGAGAGTCCAGAGTGGATCGCCCTGAGTCATAGTTAGCCGGATGTGGGGACCCCACCAAACTGTACATTACCCCTCCATTTTCGAGTTCTGTCCGGATGGACGGTCATTCAACCAGAATCTTCGACAAGGGTCTTTGATTGCTATCAACAGTTCACTTTGAGCGCAGGGAAATGGTGAATTCCTCTAATGCAGTTTCGCGTACTCGGCTTTGGCTTGCTTCAAGATGGGAATTTCCGGGTCGGCGTCTTTCCAGAGCGTGAGGAAATCCTGATAGGCACTCCTTGCTTTGGCCGTGTCACCCAGCATGGCGTAAGCACGTGCCAGCCCGAGACGAGCCAGCGCACCCCACGGGAAGTTCATCACCACTCCCCGGTGGTCAATAAACTTCTGAAATTCCGCCGCCGCCCGGTTGCCGTCGTGGAGCATGAGATAGGCTTCCCCACGCATATAAACGGGACACAGGAATATCGTGAATT
>CAYNGB010000032.1:0-51853 GCA_964396795.1 uncultured Occallatibacter sp.
CCAGCACCTTGTTCAGGTGCTTGCACACCTCGCGGCGGCGCTCCTCGGTCATGGGAGGAATAGGCACGCGAATGATCTTGCCGTCGGACTGCGGGTTCAGACCGAGATCGGCGGACTGCAGGGCCTTCTCAATCTCTTTTAGGATGGTTGGGTCCCAGGGCGAGATGACGATCAGTTGCGCTTCAGGCGCGGACAACTGCGCGAGCTGGCTAATGGGCGTGTGCGTGCCGTAGTAGTCGATCTTGACCTGGTCGAGCATGTGCACGCTGGCGCGCCCGGTGCGGGTAGAGGCCAGGCTGGCCTGGAAGGTGGAGACCGCCTGGTCCATGCGTCGCTTGAGGTCGCCCGAGAGTCCTTTAAGTGCCGGATTGCTATCCATGTACGATGCCATCGTTGTTCCCTCACTAGGCCGAACTGCCAACGGTAATTCTACAACCACCACGGCGGAAGGCCGGGGGTTTGGAATCCCTTACGCTACCACCGTCAACCCGGTGGATGCAGCCTGCTCATGGGCGTGGTAGCTGGAGCGGACCAGGGGACCGGACTCGACGTGGCGGAAGCCCATGCGGAGAGCTTCCGTCTTTAACTCCGCGAACTCGCGCGGAGTGTAGAGGCGGGCCATGGGCAGGTGGTGGCGCGAGGGACGCAGATACTGGCCGATCGTAAGGATGTCGCAATTGACGGCGGCTAGATCGCGGAAGACCTGGAGCAACTCGGCTGTCTCCTCGCCGAGACCGACCATGACGCCGGATTTGGTTATCCCTGCAGGTGATATTTCTTTCGAGAGCTCAAGGAGCCTGAGGCTCCGCTCGTAGCGGGCGCCGGAGCGGACTACGCGATAGAGGCGCGGGACGGACTCGGTGTTGTGGTTGAGGACATCGGGGCGAGCTTCGACGACGGTACGGATGGCCTCCTGATTGCCCTGGAAGTCGGGAATGAGCACCTCGACGCGGCAGCCGGTGGCTTGGCGGCGAATCTCGTCGATGACCAGGGCGAAAGCGCGCGCGCCGCCGACCAGGTCGTCGTCGCGATTCACGCTGGTGATGACGGCATGTTGCAGGCCCAGCGTGGCGACGGCCTGGGCTACGCGGCGCGGCTCGTCGAAGTCGATGGGCTCGGGGCGGCCTTTGGGCACAGCGCAAAAGCCGCAGCGCCGCGTGCATAGATTGCCGAGCATCATGAAGGTGGCGGTTTTGTGATGCCAGCACTCGCCAATGTTGGGACAGTGGGCGCTCTCGCACACGGTGTTGAGGCCGAGGGAGCGCGCGAGCTGCTTGAGGCTGTGGTAGTTTTCACCCACCGGGGCGCGGGCCTTGAGCCACTCAGGCTTGGGGGCCGGGGCCGTGCGGGCAGGGGATATCTGCACCAGTTCCATCACGGTCTTATTGTAGCGGTATCCCAGGGCCGGGCACTCATTCGCTAGCGCAGGCGTGCGCGCACTTCAGTCCGGACCAGGTAGAGGAAGAAGACAAGATTCAGCAGACCCTGGACGAGCGGGGGCGGTTGGTGCGCGGTAGAGAAAATCCACAGGTTGTAGCAGGCCAGCAGCAGGACCGCAGCCAGGGCGAGGGCCCAGGCCCAGCGTAGCTGCAAGATGAGCCCCGCGCTGGCGGTGATGAATCCCGCCGCAAAAATGAGGAAGAGCGGAGGGTAATGGCCCCCGGCCACGACGCCCAGGATGAGGACCCCAGCCAGCACCAGCAGATAGAAACTGATGGCCGCGAGACCGGGCAGCGGCAGCCTGTCGCGCCACGGCAGCGGGACTGGTTGGCCGATCTTGCCGCCGCTTCCTGGTAACTCCGCGCGGGATTCGTCCGGTTTGGCGCCGGTGGTCATAGGGTATGCAGATATGCCAGCAGGTCGTTGAGCTGGTCGTCAGGGATTGCAGTGCCAGGCATGGTGCCATGCCCATGGAGAATGGTTGCGGTCATCCGCTCGTCAGTGGGCGGCGCGCCGGAGGGCATGGCTTTGACTTTCGTGATGGCCTGCAGGCCCGGTCCGTGGAGGCCCTGGGTGGTGGTGGGATAGTGGCAGCGAGCGCAATCCCGCTGATAGACTTGCGCACCCCGCGCCTCTTCGGGAGTCCACTCGGAAGCGGGCTTGGAGGGCGGCAGCGAGCGGCAACCGTCCAGGCCGATGGCAAGGCACGCGGCGCAGGTAAGAACAGCAAAGAAAACAGAAAGAGAGCGGCTGAGCATTTGACTTCAGATGATACTCGGCGCGTGTGCCGGATCAAAAGAGCGACTCAGCGGGGATTAAAACGCAGTCCCGTATCAGGCTTGAACGGGGCTGCTTTGCCTGAACCGCAAGCAGGCAGCTTACTCCGCCGCTGCGATGGCCTCGCAGATGCGCTCCATGGCCTGGACTTCGACCTCACTGCCCGGACGGTGACCGTTGACGAGAATGGAAAACGCCAGGATTTTGCCGCTGGCAGCGGTGAGGTAACCGGAGAGAGCGTTGGTCTCGTTCAGAGAGCCCGTCTTGGCCCACATGCGGCCTTTGAGCGGCGAGCGGGTGAATCGCGTGGCAAGGGTGCCATCCACACCGGCCACGGGCAGGGTGTCGCGCCACGCGGAGCCCCACGGCTGGCGCGAGGCGTAGGCCAGCAGTTGCGTATAGGCACGCGGCGCGATGCGGTCGTCCATGCTCATGCCGGAGCCGTCGTAGAAAAAGAAATCGCCGTCGCTTACGCCCGCGTCGACCAGGAACTGGCGCACCACGCGCGTGCCCTGGCCCAAGCTTCCGTCGCGGCCGAATGCCTTGCCCAGCAGGCGCAGCAGCAGTTCGGCGTGGAGGTTCTGGCTCACCTTGTTGATGACCGTAATGTCCTGGGCCAAGGGCACTGAGACGCGAGTGGCCACGGAACGGCGACCCAGTAACGGAGCGACCATGGTGTAGAGCTCGTTGCGGGCGAGCTTCAGCGGCTCGGCACGTTCGGCGGCAAAGTCGCCGATTCCCACCGGGTAGCGGTGCGCGGAAGTGGCCGAGCCGGTGATCCTGATGCCGCGGCTAAGCAGCGCCTGCTTGAAAGCCGCCGCGGTAAACTCCGCTGGATCTTCGACGGCCAGCCCGGCGTGGAACCCCGCGGGCGGCGCGGTGCCCCAGGCGCGCACCAACATGCTGCCGGGACGGCGCTCCAGGCCCGGATGCGCCGCTTCGCCGTTGGCCGCAATGGTCATAGTGTTGTCCAGGGTGTAGAAGTCCACATTGGGGTTCCACTCCGCAGCCGCGCCGCCGGGAGCGGATGAATCGGCGGTAATGGTTAGCTCCGTGGTGTTGTCATTAAAGGTGAGCGCGGAGGCCGGAGCACCGTAGCTCCACTGCAGATCGTCCCATCCCCAGGCGGTGCCGTACGACTCGGAAAGAAAGAAGCTGTCGTCGCCCACCACGTTGCCTTCGACGCTGCGCACGCCGGACTGCTCCACCTGCTCGGCCAGCAACTCGAGCACGGTCATGGCGCGGGGTTTGGGTGCGGGCTCGGTCGGCGGGACTGTCGCAGACGCGGGGGCCTTCGCGGTTGGGGCTTCAGGGGTTGTATTTGGCGGAAGGGCAGCGGGCGCGGAGGGTACCGGGGGCTGGTAGGGATAATGCCGCGCACTCAGGGTGGGGTCGCCGGAGCCCAACAGGATGAGATCGCCGTGGAGCACGCCTGAGGCGTCCACCTCGCCGCCGGCAGCAATGTTGGTGGTCCATGTGAGTGAGCCCACGGGCAATAGGGCAAAGGCCGCGGCGGTGGTGGCGAGCTTGGCGTTGGAGGCCGGGGTAAAGAGCCGTCCCTCATTGAGCCCGTAGAGCGATTGGCCGTCGAGAGTGGTGACGCTGATGCCGAACTCCGCGTGACCCAGCGCAGGCTCAGCCAGGATGGCGTTGATGCGGTCGGCGAGCGGGCCTTTGGCCGCGGCGGCATGCGCGGGCGGATGTGCGGCAGGCTGAGAACGCCGCGCCTGGGCCGCCAGCCCGGTGGAAGGAAGCAAGACGCCAGCCAGCAGAAGCGCCAAGACTCGCCGAATCACGGTCATGCCCGGAGTTTAGCAGGAGATAAGAGGGGATGGCGCGGCATTGGTGACCAATACAGTCACAAGCCCTTGCGGAACGCCGGAATTCTAAGCCCCGAACACACTCTCAAGGACTGGAAACGAACGGCCAACCCAGTTCATCTGAGCATTCTCTGAGTAGTGTCCGGAGTGGCCACAATCCGTCCGTTTGGTGCTTTGAGCTTGGTCTCAACCCTGAAGGCCATTTCAATGGCAGAATGTTGGCATGAACCTATCACGCTCAGTTTGTGCTCCTGTGTGCGCCGGGCTGCTCATAGTCGGGATGCGAGCGAGCGGTCAGCTCTCCGCGCCGAGTGCTCTGGATTCATCCGCGGGTTGTGCCCATCACACCTGTACGTGGGTCCCGCTTGTCGAGAATAAATCCTTTCGCAAAGGCGCCCTCAGCTACAAGGTCGAAAATGAAACGGGCACATTTGTGCTCACACGAAGTGATAAGGTGTTGCTCCGGACCCCGCTAGAAGACCTTGACGCCAGCGTGAGCGTAGTTTGGTCTGACGATCAGAAGAGTTTTGCAATTACTTGGAGTGACGGAGGAGGGGCCGGAGGTTTTCATGTTCGGGCGTTTCATCTGGACGGAAACAGAGTTGCAGAATTACCCGTAGCAAAGCGCGCCTTTGAGTCCTTCAAAGCACGACACTGGTGCGAGACTCGTGGCGACAACATTGAGGCTCATAGCTGGCTACATGGATCACGCGACCTGCTTCTCTTGTTGTCCGTGTACCCTACTAGCGACTGCGGCAAGGAAATGGGTCACACGGAAGCGTATGTGGTGGAAGCGGCGACAGGGCAGATTCAGGAACATTGGAATGTGAAGCAACTAAACGCATACATGCGGTCTCATCCAGAATAGGTTCTACGGTATAAAACTGTCTTTGTTCCGATCGCGGGCGTATTACTGCCAACTCGGACACCACTCGAAAATGGGGAGATCCCATTCGGTTTGATCTCCTTGCCGGAAGCCGAGGGTCTTGGAACCGCAAACTCAAAATCCATCTGATGTCAGGAGCGAGGCAGTGCACTTTTCCCGGTCCTGATCTTCTAACCCAATGCAAACATCGATGAGCCGTTGGTGGAACTTAGAATCGAAACATGCTCTACCGGATCGGCATGATACAGCGGGGATGCATCGAATGACCGCATGGACACGCACCATCTGCCCGTGGCGGCTGCGCAGTCGCACGCTCGAACTGGGCCGCCGGACGCTGGTGATGGGCGTGGTAAATATCACGCCGGACTCCTTCAGCGATGGCGGGGCCTTTTTTGACCTTAACGCCGCAGTGGCCCGCTCACTAGAACTGCTGGACGAGGGGGCCGACCTGGTGGATCTGGGAGCAGAGAGCACCCGGCCCGGTTCGCGGGCGGGAGGCGCTCCGGACACGCCGCAGGCACCCACGGTGCGCGCCGAAGAGGAGCAGAGGCGGCTGCTGCCGGTGCTCACAGGAATCCTGCGCGCGCGGCCCGACGCAATCCTCTCTGTGGATACCTACAAAGCGGCAACGGCACGGGCAGCGCTGGAGGCGGGCGCTGAAATCATCAACGACGTGAGCGGATTTTCCTGGGATTCTGGAATGGCTGCAATTTGCGCAGAGGCCCGAGCCGGGGTGGTGCTGATGCACTCGCGCGGGAAGCCGGAGGAGTGGCGCGGGCAAACGCCACTGCAGCCCGATGAGCTGCTCGCCACCGTGCAAGCGGGGTTGGCCGGGAGCCTGGCCGTGGCTGCGGCGGCTGCGATTGCGCCGGAGGCCGTGGTGCTGGACCCCGGATATGGATTCGGCAAGCGCTTCGGCGAGAATTATGCGCTGCTGGCCCGGCAGGAAAACCTCCTTGCGCTGGGCCGGCCTTTGCTGACTGGGGTGAGCCGCAAGTCGTTCCTCGGGCGGACTCTCGCGCCGCTGCACGAGGGACGGGACGCGCCGGTGGACGAGCGCGAGATAGCCAGCGTGGCAGCGCTGGTGGCGGCGATTCTGCACGGTGCATCCATCGTGCGGGTGCACCAGGTGCGTCCCGCGTTGGAAGCGGCGCGCATTGCCGACGCGGTGCTGGCTGCGGGTTAAATCTGGCCTGGGAGCCTGTCGGGGATACCCCAGCGCAGCCTGTTCAAGGGATCGCTGAAAGTCATGCATGTCTCGGAGGCTTTGCAGACTACGGCCACTCATTGCACAGAATAATGCCCGGGCAGCGCAAACTGGTTATAGGCGGAATCCAGGATGACCCAAACCTCCACGGCCGCACGCACATTGATCCGAACCCGCCCAATCCCGGCCTTCTGCGCCCACAAGCGCGGGCCGAAAACCGCAAAAGTCCGCCTCGCCCCACCCCCCTCCCCCCTGGGGCAGCCACTTTTAGACCCCAATTATTCCGCAAGTATATGTTACTGAATACCTTACAAAATCACCCTATTGACTGATCGGTAATCAAGACCACCGGATTTTGACCACTCTTGAGCCAAAAGCGCCACCTTTTCGCATCAAAACGAGCAATTTATGCGCCTCCAGGCTAGCTCCGACGCACTCCTAGCGGGCCGACATTTCGTGAAGCTTGAGTACGGTATTCCAGTTGCGGGCGGTGGTGGTTGTGGACAGAAGGCGATCAAGCGTTTTGGCGGTGAACTTGGATTCGGCAGCGCCATCGGGCAAGTGGAGGTAGAGGGTGTCGCCGGCGAGATGCCAGCGGTCACGGCGCGCGGGATACTGGGCAACGATGCGATCCAGGCCGGCAGATGCGCCCTCGGCCGGGGGAGCCGACAAAAAGACCGCGTGAACCCTGGCGCCGTCTGCGGCGGCCTCGGCGGCAAAGGGATTGGCGGCGATGGTGCGTGCCAGCTCAGCACGCGTGCGAACGAGTACGCCAACCGGCGCGCCCATGTGCTTTTCAAGCGCTGCAGCCACAGCGCGGGCCACCGCGGCAGCGGAATCCGGAGCATCGAAGACCGCATTGCCGCTCTGGATATAAGTCTCGACATTCTTGAAGCCCAGCTTCTCCAGCAGCCCGCGGAAGTCGGCCATGGGCAGCTTGCCGGTGCCACCGACATTCACGGCGCGGAGGAGAACGACGTAGGTGGGCATAGGCGCTCCGAATGACTACATCCCCATGTCCTGAGAGCGAGACATGGGGATGCAAGCTTGGGGGGACAGCGCAAGAATCCCGCTAGACAGCGATTCGATGCCCTAGCTGATTCCGGGCTTGTGCCGGAGCCAGAGGGGGCGGATTGAGTCGTGATCGATGACGGGCTCGCCGTCGCACTCGACCTCGATGACGGTTGCGGGCTGATCGGGAGCCTGCAAGGGCAGGCCGGTCAGGCGCAGGGAGAACTCATCCTGGGTGAAGGTGACGCTCTCGCCGGTCTTCAACAGACGGGCGGATTTGACCTTGGGTTTGAGGCCGCCGATGGCGATGACGACCTCCGGCTGGTAGTAGGCCAGCCAATCGGCCGCCGGAGTATGGCCCGGCCAGTATTGCTGATGGATGTAAAGGGTGTTGCCGCGGCGGGTGTAGTGGGCGTTGGTGTTCCAGGAGAAGGAGCCGCGCTCGGCGCCATAAATGGCCTTGCCATTGGTATCGAGCCACTTGCCGACGGCTTCAAGAGTGGTAACGGTCTCCTCGGGGATGGAACCATCGGGTTTGGGACCGATGTTGAGCAGATAATTGCCGCCGCCCGAACCGCAGATGGCCAGGTTGGAGGCGATTGTCTTGGGCGACTTCCAATTATCGTCGCCGCGGTTAAAGCCCCAACTATCGTTGAGGGTCATGCAGGTTTCCCATGCGCGGCCACCCTCTGAGGCTTGGATCTCCTGTTCCGGAGTGGAGAAGTCGCCCTCCAGGCCGTTGCGATTGTTGACGATGATGTCGGGCTGCAGCTCAAAGACCATCTGGTTCATGCGCTCCGACTCCCACTCCTGCGGGGTCAGGGGCCAGTCGACGTCGTACCAGAGGACATCGATCTTGCCGTAGTTGGTCATCAACTCACGGACAAGGCCGTGGGTGTAGGCGACAAAGCGCTTGCGAGCGGCTTCATCGGTCTTGCAGCGGGCGCCGTCGGGATGGTGCCAGTCCATGAGCGAGTAATAGAAGCCCACGCGCAGACCCTCGGCCCGAGCCGCATCCACAAACTCGCGGACCAGGTCGCGGCCCGGACCTTGCTTGGGCGCGCAATAGTCGGTGAGCTTGGTGTCAAAGTGGCAGAAGCCTTCGTGGTGCTTGGTGGTCATCACCATGTACTTCTGGCCGGCGCGCTTGGCCAGGCGAGCCCACTCGCGGGCGGCATTGGGCTTGGGGTTGAAGTGGCGGGCCAACTGCTCATACTGCGCCAGGGGAACACCTTCCACCTCAAGAGCCCACTCGTGTTGGCCGATAACACTGTAGAGGCCCCAGTGGATGAACATGCCGAAGCGAGCCTGGTGCCACCATGCCATGCGTTGGGCGCGCGTGGCCGCCTGCGCGTCAGCAGAGGGTGAGTTGGGGGCTTGCGCGCCTGCACCGGGTGTACCCGGGAGGCGTAATGCCTCAGAATTCGAGGCAGAAAGGGCCAGGGCCCCTGCTGCACCAAGCTGCTTGATAAACGACCGCCGCGAACTTTCGTTCCAATCCATGACTGCGTAGCTCCTTTTGAATGACTGCGCGGCGTGATTCTGAGGCGCACTGTTATCGCCCCGTGCCGGCGGGGGAACTATAGGGAATGGAGAGTGGGGCTGTCAAAGAAGCGAGGATTGCGGGGAGATGAGCGGGCGAATCCACCCCCCCTTTTTGATCATGACGATGGCGCAGAAGGCGTATTGTCGATGCCAGCATCGCAACCTATCTTCGGAAGTGTAATCTTATCGGCTGATACGAATGGAACGATAGAAGTGTATTTACTTTCTCCCTGCGTGGGTTCGAATTGAATAATGATCGGAGTTATATATGTCGGAAGAATATCAGTGGAGAACCGTCTCCCGATTGAAGGCCAGTTACGCCAGCCGAAAGGATACTTTCTCCTGGGCGTTGGCGATCTGGACAGCGAGCGCGGTTCTATTTGCGCCATTTATGAATATTGAAGCCTCGCTTGAACGCTCTATATTAGTTGCGCTGGCATGGTCGGCAATTCACTTGGTAAGGAGAATGTAATTTGGGTGCATCGTCGATAGCCAGTGACGCGGGCGAAGCGGAGACACCCTCGCATCTAAAAATACATTAAAGGCTTCTCGCTTTGACTGTTCTCAGTCAAGATCGACATCTGGGGCTTCCCACCCAAAATCAATCCGGAAACGGGCCATGGAACGGCTCTAGCGCCTCTCCGACGCCAGGTAGACGACAACGCCGCTCACCAAGGCCAGGGTTGCGAGGATAGGAACAAGCAGCCAGAATCTGGCGTCGAAGCTGGCAAGCGTAGCGGGCCACAAGGCTGCCAGATGAAGCGACCCGGGAAACTCATCAAACCACGACATCCAGCGGAGACCCTGCCTGGCTTGGGAGATGACAAGTCCCACAGCGGCGAGCAAGATGATGGCGAGAGCAAAGATCTGGGCACCCAGAATGGGCTTGCCGATGCGCTCGATGGCCGCGTTGCGGCGGCGGAGTTGAGCGCGCCACCAAATCAGACCAGGAGCCTCGAGCCGGGCCAGGGCGGTGGCATCGGCGCGCGCGCTGCGAAAGGTCTGCGTCACCAGAACCAGGTCGGCGCAGGCGCGGCAGTCCGCTACGTGCGCACGCAGTTCCACACTGCAGGCGTGGGGCCAATGGCCGCACCGCAGCAGTTCCGCCACTTCCTTTTCACGTACACAAGCCCCAAACATCATGAGCGCCCTCCGTCATCTTTAGACTGTTCGCGGAGCAGGCGGGCAATCTTACGCCGGGCGCGAAAGAGCAGCAGGCGAATACTGGCCGAGGCAAGGCCGGTGACCTCGGCGATTTCGCGGTGCGAGTAGCCCTCAGCGTAAGCCAGCCAGAGCAGTTGCCGGTCGCGGGGACGCAAAAGGCGCATGGCCGGACCGAGCATGGCTTTCGAATCAGATTGAACTGAATCGCCGGGAGCCGCGAAGAATTCCTCCGGGATCTCCTCGATGGAAGCCGATCGCGGCCGGCGCCAATGATCGCGCAAGAGGTTGGTGGCGATACGAAACAGATAGCGGCGGGAGGCTACCTCGCCGTCGTCAGGATGCGCGGCACAGAGAAAACGCACGTAGCTCTCCTGCATCAAGTCATCGGCCAGCGCGGGCTCGCCGGAGACGCGTGCCAGGTAGGCCCAGAGAGACCGCGCCGAGCGCTCATAGAATGCGGCGAAAGCCTCGCTATCCATGGGCGGGCAGGCGAGCGGCTGTGCTTCGCCTGCCAGCAGATTCGGAATGACGGATTCCCAAGGCACGGGCCGATGCTTCCTCACCGTTTCCAGAACCCTTCCTGCTCACTGCCGTTCCTTTGAGCTAGGGGTCGGGTCGAAAGTATCCGGGGCCACGGATTTTTCTGGAATCAGGCCCAGACGGGCGGCCAGAATCCAGGTGATCCCCGCGGAGATGATAAACCCAATCCCGGGCATCAGGACCACGGTGGCGAACACGAGCAAGGGCACTTCCGCCACGTGACCGGTATGGCCACTCAGAAAGAGGAGGCCGACGCCCAGCAGCGCCATCACGATTCCAATCTGGAGCGGGGTGAGGACACGGGCAACTGCATTGGGCACCGTCTTCCCGGGCTCGAAGTTCACCGGGATGGGCGCCGCCTCAAGGAAGCGCTTGCCGGCTTCAGTCTCCATGTAGAGCGCCAGTTCCTGGTTGGAGCTGAACTTGTCAATCAGCCGGCCGTGCACCTCACTTTGCAGCTTGAAGATGCGGCCCCAGCGGCGGTTTTCCAAGATAACCCGGATGATCCAAATGAGGGTGAAGAGGAAGCATGCAAAGGCGAGAACACCAGCGATCGGTCCGGTGATATCGGAGATGTTCGTCGACTCGCGACGCAACGCCGCCAAATTTGGCCAGACTGCGCGTTCCAGCGCCACGTCGGGTCCTCCGTCTGCCTGCAAATGGTTGAAGAGGTAGTACTCGGGGTTGCGCGCAACCTCAGGATGGGCGGTGAGGAACTCGGCCAACTGGGGATTGTTGCGGGCCACATAGTCCTGGTTAGAGAGCAGCGATGGATCGTGCGCGACGACGGTGGTGAGTGTGGGGCTGACGCGCAGCAGCTTAAGGAGTTCAGCCTGGGTGGCGGCGACTTCCTTGTCAGTGGAAGCTGGGGCGTTGGCTGCAAACTCTGAGGTAGCGGGACGCGCCAGGGCCGCAGGACGGGCCGGTGCGGCAGGGTGCGCGGCCGGCTGAAGCTGTGCGGCGCAAAGAGTTGACGCCAGTAGAACGGGAACCGCTATGGAACGAAGAAGCCAGAACCTTGTGCTGCAGCGATCGTGCATTTGAATTTCCCCTCGTTGAAGATGGCGTTCTGCCCCTTCTGCTCATACAACGAATGAGAGGGGAGGATGGTTAACAAGAGCAGCAAGTCAGCAATTCAAGGTGCCAGGGAAGAAATGTATTCCCAGAGGTCAAAGCGGCTCAGTCAGGAATCATGCCATGCACCACACTTGAGGTATGAAAAAGTTTTGGCTTGCACTGATTCTCGCCTTCTGCTTCGCAGCACCTTATGCGGCGCAGGCGCAGGTGGTTGTGGTGGTTCACCATCACCATCACCATCATCACCACCACCACGACAACCGCCTGCAGTAAACGGCTTGGCCAGCACCAAGGGCCGAGTAAGTTTGTTCATTCAAGTGAGATGTCAAGCATCAGGTGGCACCATTGTCATAGATCAATCACGCCGGAAGACGGCATCTCATTCCCTTCCAAAAGACGCTTTGAAACTCCTCGACTCTCGATTCGTGCGGGTTGGCCCGAATCTGCGCGATCAAGCCGGTCGAGGATGTGGCGGCGCAAGAGGTCGACTCACGCGAAGAGGGTCGCGCTCATCCCAAAAATAATTCCATCTAGATTGACCTGAGCGAGGAGTGGTAGACGGTCGAGCAATTGGCTGGGACGCCGGGCCAGGTGCAGCTCCTTCGACTTCCTACGCCCAGTACATCGAAGGGGGGCAGACTGCAATCCGCTGTAAGCACCCAGGGTTTATCATCGAAGATGGTGCGGGTGGAGTGGTTTACCCGCTCATCTTTGCCCTTGCGCGGGCCTTTGGGTTACAAGCGCAGGGGTACCCCTCTAGAGAAATGGATAGCGATGCGAGCGAAGACAGCAGTAGTGCTGGGTGCCCAGTGGGGCGACGAGGGCAAGGGTAAGATCGTGGACGTGCTCAGCGAGCGGTTCAGCGCCGTGGCGCGCTACGCGGGCGGACACAATGCCGGGCACACGGTCATCCACGGCGGGCAGAAGTTCATTCTGCAACTGATTCCCTGCGGAGTGCTGCGGCTGGGATGCAAGGGCGTGATCGGCAACGGCGTGGTGCTGGACCCGCTGGCCTTTCTGAAAGAAGTGGCCAAACTGCGCGGGCTGGGCGTGGACGTGGATGGGCAGCTTTTTGTGTCGAACCGGGCGCAGGTGATTTTGCCCTACCACCGCATGATCGAGCTAGCGGCAGAGAGCGCGCCGGGGCGGAAGAAAATTGGCACCACAAGCCGGGGCATCGGGCCGGCCTATGAGGACAAGATGGCGCGCAGCGGGCTGCGCATTGTGGACCTGCTGCGGCCCGAGCTGCTGCGGACGCATATTGAAGCCGCCTGCGGGGAGAAAAATGCCATTGCCCACGCTTTGTTCGGGACCGATCCACTGGATCCGGCAAAGATGTTTGACGAGTACGCGGCGGCGGCCGAAGAGGTGAGGCCGTTTGTGACCGACACGGGGCGGCTGTTGCACGGTGTGCTGGCCGGGGGCGGCAGCGTCATGTTCGAGGGCGCGCAGGGGACGATGCTGGACATCGACCACGGCACGTACCCGTTCGTAACTTCGTCGTCGGCCACGGCGGGCGGAGCGGCAACAGGAACAGGCGTGGGCCCGACAGCGATTGGGACAGTGATTAGCGTAACCAAGGCGTATGTGACGCGGGTGGGCGAGGGGCCTTTTCCGACCGAGATTCACGACGCCGCGGGCGACCAGTTGCGTGCGCGCGGCAATGAGTATGGTGCGGTGACGGGCCGGCCGCGGCGGTGCGGATGGCTGGATATTCCGCTGCTGCGCTATTCCAACCAGGTAAACGGTGCGGAATGGCTGGTGGTGACCAAGCTGGATGTGCTGGACGAGCTGGAAGAGGTTCCCATCTGCGTGGGCTATGAGATTGGCGGTAAAGTCACGGACGAGATTCCAGCGGACGTACAGGGGCTGGAGCAGATCAAGCCGCGGTACACGACACTGAAGGGCTGGCGGTCGTCGACCGAGGGAATTACCGACTTTGACCGGCTACCCAAGGCGGCACAGGAGTATCTAAGATTTCAAGAGCGGGAGAGCGGGGCCAGGATCGGGATGGTTTCGACCGGGCCGGACCGCGAGCAGACGATGGTGCTGCCGGAGTTTGCGGCGGCGCTGGACGAGATTCACAGGTAAACTGAACGAGCCCGCCTGCGCTCTTAAGCCCGGGCAGGGAGGGAGCCGCCACGATGATCAGTTTCACCGTCCGGATGAGGTTTGCCCCTGAAGATCGGGCCGAGATTACGGAGGTTTTGCGCGGGCTGACCGAGGCTTCCCGCCAGGAACCCGGCTGTGTGTACTACATTCCCCACCGGTTGGAAGGCGACCCGGATACGGTATTGATCTATGAGCAGTACCGGGACGCCGCAGCGGCGGACGTGCACCGGCAGTCGGAACACTTCAAAAAATATGCCGTGGGCGGCCTTTATCAGAGGATGCTCGAGCGGAGCCGCGAGGATTTAGTCGCCCTGGCTTAAGCTCATTCCCCATTCGCATTATTGAGCCAATTGCACTGCTGGCTGCGCCACGCACGCGAAATTGCCGCAGCACGGTGCAATCTCAAGCGAGTCAAACACCCGATGGCGGGCGGCAATCAGGGCGGGAATCTTGTCTGGCGCAACCGGGCGCGAGAGCAGGTAGCCTTGTATCAAGTCGCAATCGAGATCGCGAAGGCAGGCTAGCTGTTGTTCGGTCTCGACCCCCTCAGCGACCACCGCATGGCCCAGCGCATGAGCCATCGTGATGATGGCTTGCACAATAGAGTAGGAGCCCTTCTGCTCGCAAAGGTCGTTGATGAAGGAACGATCAATTTTAAGCACGGAGATACGCAATTGGTTCAGGCGGCCCAGCGAGGAATGGCCGGTGCCGAAGTCGTCGATGGAAAAGGCGAAGCCCTGGGCGGAGAGTACGGCCATCTGGTCGGCCACCTCGCCCAGGTTCCGCATGACGGACGACTCGGTAACTTCAAGATGAATCCAGTGGGGATCAATCGCATATCGCTGCAGGGTGGCAAGGAGACGCCGGGCAAAGTCTTCGTGCATTAATTGCAGCCCGGAGACGTTGATTGCGATTGGAACCAGGGGCACGCCCTCCGTCTTCCAAAGAAGGAGCTGGCGGCACGCCTCCTCGATAACCCACTGGCCAAGAGGAACGATGAGGCCAGTCTCCTCGGCGATGGGAATGAGCCGGACGGGGCTGATGGGGCCCAGGCGTGGATGGTCAAGGCGCAAGAGAGCTTCCATTCCGGCGACTGAGCCATTGATGGAATAGATAGGCTGGTAGACCATGTGGAAGCCGCCGTCTTCCATCTGGGCGCGCATGTAGGCTTCCAGTTCGATCTGCTCTTCGGCGACACGGCTGAGTTCTGGCGAGAGCCAGGCGACCTGCCCGCCGCCCGCGGCCTTGGCCTGACGCTGCGCGCTCTCCGCACTGCGCCAGAGGCAGATGGGATCGGTTCCGTCGTTGGGGTAGAAGCCGAGGCCCATGCTGAACGAGATGGGAACCTTGAAGCCCTGGACCACCAATGGCGCGGCAAAGCATTGTTGGAGGTTGTAGGCGGTCTGCTCCGCGATGACCGGATTCTTGATGCCGGTGAGCACGATCGTGAATTCCTCGCCACCGGTGCGCGCGACGATGTCCATGGCGCGTACCTGGGAAGTGAGAATGGCTGCGACGCGCTGAATGCACTCGTCGCCAACTCTCAGGCCGTAGGTGTCGTTGATGCGCTTGAATCGGTCGATGTCCACGCAGATGATGGCGAGCTTGTCGTCCTTGACGGAGCGGTCTATGGCCGCCGCAAGCAACTCGGGGAAGAGCATGCGGTTGGGGAGCCCCGTGAGGTGGTCATGCTGCGTCTCGTGCTCGAGCCGTTGCGCCAGGGCCTCGCGCTCGGTGACGTCAACCGCCATGACAAAGCGGCACGGCCTGCCGTGGAAGATGATGTCGTAGGCGGAGAGATCGAGAGGAACAATTGTGCCGTCCTTGCGGATGTGACGCGATGCCCGGTTAGGCCGGGGCTGGGCTGACCCCAAATGCTCGAGCGCCCATTTGCGCACATCGGGATGCAGAATGTCGGGCAGGTTCAAAGCCAGGAATTCTTCGCGGGTATATCCGTGCATGTCGAGCGCAGCCTGGTTTACGGCTAGAAAGCGCCGGGTTGCGATCTCGGTGATCCACAGGGCCTCGGGGTTGCTGTCGAAAAGGAGGCGGTAATCCTCGCTAAGAGAGTGGGCGGCGCGGGTATCCTCGTCCAGCACCAGCAGAATCATGCCAACAGCGACGCAGAATTTGGGGATGTTCCAGATTTCGCGATTGAGGACAAAGTGTGGCCAGAGTTCCTGCATCCAGAAAGACACGGGAAAGACCATACCCCAGCCAATGAGCCCGACAATCATGGTGTGCAGGGCTACTGTCCGCTCCCAGCCGTTGCTCCAGAAATCGATCGCGACGACGATGAAAATCTCCGCCAGCAGGGCGTAAATAACGACATCCGGCCGTCCGTGGTAGATCCCCTCGAACATCCATGCGCCGGTGATGAGACACAGAACGGCAACCAAGGATCCGGCCAGCGGACGAAGCTGGCGCTGTTCCCTGGCCGCGAGAAAGACGGCGAGCAACTGCCGCACTGCAACGGCGGCCGCCAAAGGCCAGAGAACCGGTAGCGCCACGGCTGCCAGGTTTATGCAGAGGAGGGTGGAAACGGCAAGCAGAAAGCCAAGGCGAAGGGCAACTGCGCGGCCTTCTTTCAGGACCATGGAAGAAACAGCAAATAGGATAGCTGCCAGAGCCAACGTGTCCAAGCTGACGCAGATCTGCACGTTTTGCAAAAGGATTCCCGAGGGCTGCCACAATTGCCACAATTCGGCGGCAAAGTGAGCGAGGACGCACAGCCAGCCGCCCACCCAGCACAGCAGGCGGTCATCCCGCCTTTCCCAGGTAACGGCCCCAAACAAAAAGACAAAGAGTCCCAGAATGACAATATTCACTACGACTGCCTGCATACGGCCCGCTTTATGAATATAGATTTAGATACATCAAAGGTAGGGACCTAAAAGGAGCTGCGCCACACCACAAACAGGTGAGCGAGGGACACTTTAGTCGCATTTCTGTCGCAGCACATTTCGCGCCACCATAGCGGGGACCACTAGCAGCAGGAAATACGGTCCCAGAAGACATGCGGGCTCAGTCAGATATCTGGTTTCGCACCGGGGTACGTTGACCCGCGCATCGTTGCGGGACTACCATCCATTCTGCCTATGTGGACGTTCAGGGCCAACTCGCCAACCGGCTGGAAACGCGGTCTGGCGTTGGGTATTGTGCTGGTGTTGACGGCCGGCGCAGTGGCCCAGTCGGGGGGGATGCCTCGCGGCGAGCGGCACGAAAGCCGCCACGAGATCGACCAACTGGAAGAGACCTGGCGCGACGCGATCCTGCACCGGAATTCGGCAGCCATGGACGCCCTGCTGGCCGACGACTACATGGCCATTACCGCCAACGGAACACTGCAATCCAAAGACCAGGCGCTGGCTAATCTCCGCGCCGGCACAACGCACTTCAGCTCCATTGAGATCTCTGATCGCAAGGTGCGGTTCTATGGGACCACGGCGCTGGTGACCTGCCGCGCCGAGGTCAGCGGTGTCACCCCGGAAGGCGCAGTCTCAGGCAGCTACCGCTATACCCGCGTATATGTGCGCGACGAGCATGGCATGTGGAAGATCGTGAGCTTTGAAGCCAGCCGAATACAGAATTCTGCCGAGCATAAATAGAGTGAGATGGGCATGAATTGCAGAAACGTCTGAACTGCCAACAACCGGACCCGAATCGTTTGCGCAGTCTTCTACAATGAGCGGATGCCCGAACTGCCTGAGGTTGAGACCATTGCCCGCGGAGTGGATGCGCGGGTTCGCGGAGACCGGATTGTCGAGGCCTGGTTCAGCTCCTATCACCAGCCCTTCAAGACACCGCCGCGACGACAGGCCAAGGGGCTGGAGGGACGGGTCATTCTGGCCGTTCATCGCACCGGCAAACACATTGTTTGCGAACTCGGCCGCCTTGACAGCGTTGGCGCTGCGCGCAGCAGACCTCTGGAGCAAGACAATAACCAGGTGGAAGCTCAGTGGATTGTGCATCTGGGCATGACGGGGCGGCTGCTGGTGACCACGCCCGACGGCCCGGTGGCTCCGCATACCCATGCGCGCCTTACCCTGGGTAGCGGGCGGGAGTTGCGGTTTGTGGACCCGCGCCGGTTTGGACGGCTGGAGTTTCGCGACCTGGGCCACAGCATGGGTTTCACGGGACCGGGCAAAGAGCCGCTCAGCATTGGGCCGGAGGAGTTTGCGGCGCTTTTCCGCGGGCGGAAGTTGGCCATCAAGGCTGCACTGTTGAACCAGACATTGCTGGCGGGAGTGGGCAACATCTATGCCGACGAGGGCCTGTTCCGCGCTGGACTGCGACCGCGTAGGCGGGCAGGACGGCTGACTCGGTCGGAGTTGGAAAGGCTGCGGGTGGCGTTGCGCAAGGTTCTGGAGCAGGCGATCCATGCGGGCGGCTCGTCTGTGTCAGACTACGTGGATGCAGAAGGGATGCGGGGATTCTTCCAGCTGGAGCACCGGGTTTATCGGCGGACCGGCCAGCCCTGCCTCAGTTGCAACACACCGATCCGGCGGGTGGTGGTGGCCGGACGGAGCACGCATTACTGCCCGCAGTGCCAACGGTAAGGGCGAGCTCTATGGTTTTATGGAGAGAAAAGCCCACAGGACTACGTGAATCGAGACAAAGATCGCTGACGGTCGATCGTAAAATATTGAAAATAAAGGAGCGAAGGAACGGCACGCCGATTGCTACCTAGGAGGGTGCCAGTGATGTACCGGCTGCTGGGGAATATCCGGCCGCCCAACAAAACAGAGCAGACGCCCGGCAAGAGCAACCGCCCATGATGCGGCCCGTAAAGGGAAAACCGGCCGGGACAGCCTGCAATAGGTGAGGTGGAGACAACTACCCGCCGTAATTTGCTGGGAGGCCAGTGACCAGCGCAGGAACGCAAAGCGCCACCTCATTCTGAGAGTGGCGCTTTGTGCGTTAGGGGTAATTTCAGCCACAACACACAGGCCATTTTTCTGCCGCAGAGACGCTCGGAGTTCCCCTGTTGCATCCATTGATTCCCAACTCGCTTGCCAGCGGGGCTGGCAAGCTGTAGTATCAAGATTGCCTATCAAGCGGCTGACGCGGACCACCCGATTTGGGAAGTGAAAGCTCGCCGCTGACAAAGGACCTTCGCCGACAGTTTCAAACCATCATCACCCTGCGGCGAAATCCCCCATAGGAAGAGCATCACCCGAAGATAGTTAGGGCCTCATTCTACCGATCCTTAAGGCGGGTTGCTCCGTTGTATGGGTTCAGTGTGCGGAATACAGGGATTCGGGGATGTAGGGCAGGTTGAGTGCGGAACCCCAATCGTGGGCAAGCGAGCATGTGTAGTCAAGAAATGGACCGCCAGTCGCCGTGTTCCCCGTTCCTACACGGACGGACGGCAGGCGAGGACAGGTCGGCGGCCCTACAGCTAGCTGATGGATCCAGCAACGCAATACAGCAATCAACAAAGTGCCAGGAAGTGCACGCATGACGACAGAATCGACTCAGCCCCAGCCTGAACTGGGGCCGTCCCAGGCCAACGGCCAGGGACAGTCGCAGGGGCATCGGCGCCGCCGGCGCCGGCGTAAGAACAAATCAAGCCAGCAAGTCGCGCCGCAGGCGCAGCAGGCTCAACCGCTGCAGCCCCAGGCGGCGCAACCGCCGCCCCCGCTGCAGCCACAGGCCAGCCAGCCGAAAGCGCCCCATCCGCGGCAGAACCCGGGACGGAAGAAGAAGAAGTTCTTCCCCAAGAGCGCGGCTCCCAACGGGCAGCCGGGCAACAGCATCTCCACTCCTCCGCAGGGCAGACGCAAGGAAAAGCAGCGGGGGCCGAGGACGTTTGTGGGTCCGATGGACCACAGCTACCGCATTGTGAATGGCAACGTAGCCGATGGTCCGCCTTCGACGATCCAGATCACGAGTAACGGCCACGGCAGCTACTATCCCGAGGTCAACCAGGCAGCGCCGCCGGTTCCCATGCGCGAGGACGCGCCCACACGCATCTTCTGCTTTATCGACGATCTGTTCTTCCAGGCCAAGATTCAGGAGACCGCGCGCAAGCTGGGCATCAAGGTGGAGTTCGTAAAGGGCGACAAGGAGTCGGTGGCTAAGTTGACCGACTTGCCTGAAGGCGAACGGCCCGCGCTGGTGGTGTTCGACCTGAATAACCTGAACGCCAAGCCCATGACGCTCATTCCTAAATTCAAGACCAAGTTCAAGAAGGCGACGTCGATCGTGGGCTTCCTGAACCACCTGCAGGGAGATCTGAAGTTGAAGGCCGTGGAAGTCGGATGTGACACGGTCATGCCGCGCTCGGCTTTCTCGCAGAGCCTGCCCAACCTGCTGCGCCGCTACGGGATGGAAGAGGAAGAAGAGTACTCGCAACAGCCGGTGTAGGGCGAGCGAGGAGTTACGAAAGGGCGTCCGCCAAGGTGGACGCCCTTTCTGTTTTAAGGGGTTCTAGCTGAGTTCGCTGCAACTGAAGTTATGTCCGGATTCGTGGTGATACGTCCAGAGCGTTGATTCGGCTTCCGTAGCGCGAAGCTCAACCCATGCTTCCTCGGGCGCTTGAGAGGAAGCTACGGAGCGCAAGTGTTATGGCCGAATGGAACCTCCACCCTCGTCCAAGACTCTGGGAGTTCGGCAGCGTTTCGACCAATTCCAACGTACGTTGCGTACGCCTCAGGCGTGAGCTTCTCAAACGTCACGCTGAAAGAACTCGGCCGTGCCAACCACGGCTCTATCACCGGTCCAGGGCTGTGCACGACGATAGTGTTGCCCGTATAAGAAATGAGCACAGGGGATTCAGAACCACCATGAATCATTAAAGGCACTTTGTAATCATGTTTCCGATCATAGGGGGCGCAGAAGTCTGGGTTTGCCGAGATGTAGACTTCGGATGGTTTGCCAAAATAGGCTTGACGTCGCAGGTACGCAATTGTGCCCGAGGGAAGATGAAGCTCAATCATTCCCGGTTCCAGTGTGGCCACTGCATTCAATCCACTCCATACCCAATATGCCACGCCAATAATTCCCACTGTAACAAACGCGACAAAGATGATCACCAGCTTCCAGACTCTTCGTTTGGCCACGAACGAAAGCTTACCAGAGTGGCTTTGGGCAGATGGCTGGGATGTTGTAAGCGCGAAGAAAAGGTTACGGGTCGGATTGTGGCCAATTCGTCAGAGGCCAATTCGTCAGTAACTTATTGATGACCCTGAGGCGGGCTATTCAACCAGGCCGAGGACATCCAAGGGCGATCACTGCGCTTCCTCCTATCCCGGAGGCCATGTCATCGGCCGTCCGCCGAGCAAGTGGACGTGGAGATGATCGACGGTCTGGCCGCCGTCCTCGCCCGTGTTCACCACCACGCGGTAGCCCTTGGGCAGTCCCTTGTTGCGGGCGATTTCCGCTGCCACCCAGAGCAGGTGACCAAACAGGGCACGGTCGTCTTGCCCACCTTCCGCGATGGAAACAATGTGGCGGCGCGGCGCGATCAACACATGCACCGGCGCCTGGGGGTTGATGTCGGCAAAGGCGTAGCACAGCTCGTCCTGGTAGACGGCAGACGAGGGGATGTTTCCCTCGATGATCATGCAGAAGAGACAACTCATAGCCGCACCAGTGTACCGCAGCGTGCTACGACGGCTGCGGGCAACTTGCGCCGGTGAATCGCTGCCGCCGTCCCTCAAGGCAGAATGCGGGATGTTGAATGATACAGATGATAATCCGAATAGCGATGATTCTCTTCGCTCGGTCCGTTGCCCTGGTCGCTGGAAATGTCGACCTCGCTGGGCAGCCAGAACACTGCATCGTAGCCGTGGATCGGCACGGAACGGAATGTCAGTTCTGTAACCAGCTGCTTGAGATGTACCTGCGGCAGCGGAGCCAACAGATCGGTCCGCAGCGCGACAATATCAAAGCTCGACTGATCGACCCACAAAACGCCCTGATAATAGAACGGCACCACCTTCCCTTCGGTCTGGAAAGCGGCAGGATGGGTGACCTTGCTGGGCACCTGGGCAAACGCTACAACAAAGGCTTTCCGTCCGCCTTTCATTTGTTCGCCCAGGTAACGGAAATCAAATTCCGGCTGGCCCGCAGCGGAGAAAAACAACCACAGGTAGCCGAATCCATAGCCCCGCATGGCCGTGAATCCACCCGAGGTCGCTTCCACAGGTTTTCCTGCTGCGTCGACGCGTGATTCCGCAATGCTGGCGCTGCCGTCTCGATTGCGCCGGAACTGAAGCAGGTACTTGTATTGGCGGCCCCATGGCTGTGTTGCGGCCAACCCGCCCGACGCATTAGGGTCTGGAGTGCTCTGGAAATGGAAGACATCCTCTCGTGAGATCAGGTCCGGCAACCGGGGCAGTACATCGGCGATCTTCTTGGCCACACCATTGAGAATCAGAGGCAACTGTTCCTGGCTGTCGTCGTATTTGATCCCATTCAGCCCCGGAACCACGACCTTGAGCTTTTGGATCGGGTATTTGAAGTAAGTCGTCGCCTCCTGCGGCCCTAGCTTGGTCAGAGGACCGGCCCCATTTGGACCCAAGTCAGCCTGACCTGCGGCCAGCGTACTGGCGCCGGCAGCCAGAATGGCGGTGATTGCTGCCGCCAGCGAGACAACCATGTATTTTTGCGGAATTTTCATCCCAGCGCCTCCCGTGCTATTTCCTGTTCTTCGGCGGCAGGGGTGCGAAGTAGCCCTCGCGAGCCTGGATCTTCATGTCTTTGCGGTCTACTTCCACCTTTAATGCATGATACGTGCCGTTCTGTTTCACATCATTCACAGAGAGTTCGAGCAGATACTTGTACTCCGGTCCGGCGGCCAGACCGGTCAATCCGCCCTGCAGATCGTTGTTGTTGTGGAAGAACGTACCCCCGGTTCCGTCGGCGAATTCGGCCATTACCTGCTTATTCTGCCGCATGGAGTCGTCGCGATCCTGCAGGTTCTCTCCGGTAATCATGGACTGAACGGATTCCCCGCCGCTTTCGCTGGCGCTGATTATCGGCGAATAGAGTCCTCGTGCATCGAGAGTACTGATGGTGATGGCGGCGGACGCAGCGAGGTTCAGGAGTTGTGACTCCCTTGTCATCGATTCCTGCGAGAGGGACAGGAAGCCGGGTGATACCAGGACGAGACTGCGCTGACCAGGAAGCCCGGAGAGCGTGTGGACGACGTCTGTGATATAGCTGATCGTCTTTTCAGAATCCTGATCCCCATTTTCCAACGAGAAAGTCGCAGCGATCCTGACCGCAACCTGGGCTCTCAACAGGTCCCCAGACCCCACATCCTCGATGTCGATATTGCCGGCCGCGCTTGGCGGAACATGGAGATGTAGGCAATTCGCGGCTTTGTCCAATGCAATCCCGTACTCCACCTTGTTGTGTCTGTTCAGAATCTGATCGGCGGCGTAGTAGTCGATTGTTGGACATGGGGACGAGGGTTGCTGAAGGGCCTGGCGGGCCTTGAGGCTCATCACCGCAGCCTGCAAAACAGTGTGATTGTGGGTTATCCCTGAATTGACGCCCATGAATGAAAGCACCAGCCCCCGTGTGCCATCGGCGAGCGGCTGATCGAGCATTTGCACAGCCGCTTTCTTCACCTGTTCCAGGTCGCCCATGCTCAGGTGCCGGTCGTCGAACAAGAATACGATGATCCTCTGCTCGGGCGGCGGTTGCGGAGTTTCCGGCGCCGCCTGACTGCCGGCTGCCGGCGGCGCGGCGGCCTGCTCGCCGCGTGCGAGCGGTGCTCCCTGCTGGACGGTGAATCCTGCGATGTTCCGGGGCTTACCCTGATCGAGGACCTTGAAGTCCTTTTCACTGAGGTCGCCCACCGCGTGGCCCGCCGCATCGCGCACCACCACAGGCACCAGTACCGAATTCACCTGAACATGGATCGTGACGCCGGTATCTGGCGGCAGCGGCGATTCGGGTTGCTGCTGGATGCCCTGCGGGTGGGAGGCAAGAGCCGATGAACATAGAACCACGACCCCGAGGTGCTTTAGATAGCTGCACGTCATACCTTGCCTGCTCTCTGGCTGCACGAACCATGGTAGATGACCCTGCTTCTGGTGCGTGCAAATTGTCTCGGCCACGGCACAGAACAGAATACCGGCCGCTGAGTGATATCAGCGGTCACGAAGATACAGATCCCCTTCGTCGATGACCAGCGATTGCCAATGGGTTTCTGCGGCGAGGTGGCTCCAACTGGGACCTGAGCGGGTGCGACGATCAGGAACGCCGTGAACGGGACGGCGATGCTCTTTCGAGAGAGACGTCATTTTGGCCTTCGTGCGACGAACTGATTGTGAACTTCTATAGTGCAAGGACGGGGCCGGCGGCCGAGAAGTTGCCCATGGCTCGATGCAAAATGCACGTAATCTACGCTTGCCTCTCAAGAAGCGTCAATGCGAGCAGATGGCCGCCGGTACGGTGGCCGCGGCCGTCTTGGATGGAGCGACTTGAGGACGATCTGAAACCGCGCTGTCAGGCCGACTCCAGAACCACGTTTGCAAACTGGGTAGTGTCTCCGGTGCGGATCAGGCCGATGACAAGCGGAGCCCGCTTTTTGAGCTCGATGTGTGGCTCAAAGGTAAGCGTGGCGCCTTTGAGCGCCCATTCAAACTGGAGGCAGATTTCCGGGTTATTGGTTTCGCGGAACTCCTCGGCCATAAATGCGCTGCCGACGTTGAAGTTAGTCCGGATGGCGCGCAACACGTCGAGCACCCGAGGGACATCGTCAGTGAGAGATATATCGACAGTCTCGATCTGCGGCCAAAAAGGAAAGTTGCGGTCGGCAATGATGAGCGTATTGGTGTGCCGAATGCGACTCAGCAGGGAGTTGATATGAGGATTCAGGATGCCGGTCTTCAACATAGGATGAAGCTCCTTGACGGATGGGGTGATTCGATTGCCAACCCATGCGTATTGGACACAGTCTAAGGAGCAATTTCCCGCGCGTATAGATGACGAAGGTCCCGCGTCGCGCCGGGAGTACCGTGACGGCAATTGCAACAATTTGTTGCAAATCGCAGGTCAGCTGGTGTGGTCGAGGACGATCTTCCAGCCTTGAGGGCCTTTGCGCCAGACCAGAGAAAAGATTCCATCGTCCTTTGTGGCTTCGCCGCGGGCGGTGCGGTCGAGGTGAAACTTGCCTGTCACGACTGCGAATTCCGTCTTGCCGCAGGCGGAGGGCAGGAGGCGGACTTCGATTGTGTTGAAGGTGAGCGTGCCCATCTGCTCGCGGCTTGTATAGGACTGCCGGTAGCGTTCGGAGATGGGGGCAAAGCCCTTGCGGAGGGTGAGGCCGATGAAGGTGGTGTCGGGTGAGTCCTCGTAGGCCTGCATGAAGGCGGGGATATCGGCGCGATTCCATGCCTCGGCTTGCGCGGCGATGGCGGTACGAATTGCGGTTTCGTCGGGGTTGGCGTGTTGGGCGCGGGCGGTCAGACCAGCGTGAATCCAAAGCAAAACCAAGGCAAAGACCGGCAGCATTCTCCTCATGGGCGCACCTCCGCGTTCAGCTTACAATGGCTGCATGGCTGCGTCAGCCACTACTTCCCCATTTCGCATTGTGCATACGGTCTGTTCGCATGACTGCCCGGACAGCTGCGCTGTTTTGGTGACTGTGGACGCGAGTGGCCGTGCCATCAGGGTGCAGGGCGACCCTTCGCAGCCGATGACGCAGGGATTTCTCTGTGGCAAGGTAGCCAAATATCTGGATCGCGTATACGCACCGGACCGGATTCTGTACCCGCTGAGACGGAAGCCCGGGGTGACAAAGGAGCCGCTGACCCGAGGCCAGGAGCAAGAGGCCTTCGAACGCGTGAGCTGGGACGACGCACTGGACGACATTGCAGCGCGGCTGCAAACCATCAGCGACGACTACGGGCCGGAGTCGATCCTGCCTTACAGCTATGCGGGGACAATCGGCGTGCTGGGCTTTGGGTCGATGGACCGCCGGTTCTTTCACCGCCTGGGCGGGAGCCAACTCGACCGGACAATCTGCTCTGAGGCTGGCGGCGTGGCATGGAACCTGGTCTATGGCAAAAAGCTGGGCATGCCGCCGGAGGATTTCAGGCTGGCCAAATTGATTGTGGCCTGGGGCGCGAATATTCACGGCAACAATATTCACCTGTGGCCGATGGTGGAACAGGCACGCCGCAATGGTGCACGGCTGATCGTAATCGACCCCTATAAGACGAGAACCGCGGCGCTGGCGGACTGGCATATCGCCATCCGGCCGGGCACGGACACGGCGCTGGCGCTGGGCATGATGCACGTGATTCTGCGTGAGGGGCTGGAAGATCGCGCCTACATCCGCGAGATGACGCACGGCTTTGAGGCACTGGCCGAGCGGGTGCGCGAGTATACCCCGGAGCGCGTGGCCAAGTGGACAGGAATGACGGCGAGCGAGGTGGAACAACTGGCGCGCGAGTACGCCACCACTCAGCCCGTGGCATTGCGCCTCAACTACGGAATCCAGCGGACCGAATTTGGCGGCGCCGCGGTGCGCGCCGTTGCCATGCTGCCGGCGTTAATCGGGGCATGGAAACATCGCGGAGGCGGCGCACAGCTCTCCACTTCGGGAGCCTTCAAGTGGAACAAGCGGGAGTTGGAGCGCCTGGATCTGGCGCTGGATTCGCCGCTGGGCCGGCCGGCGCGGGTGGTGAATATGTCCGCGCTGGGGCAGGCGTTGACTGAGCTGGGCCAGGGGCCGGAGGCAAAGCCCGAGGATGGGCCGCCGGTACATGCGTTATTTGTCTACAACTCGAACCCCGGAGCGGTGGCGCCGAACCAGAACGCAGTTCGACGCGGCATGGCGCGGTCCGACTTGTTCACGGTAGTGCACGAGTTGTTTTTTACCGATACCACGGACTATGCCGATTACATTTTGCCCGCCACCACGTTTCTTGAGCACACCGACATTCAAGGCGCGTACGGGCACTACTATGTGCAGCTTTCACAGCAGGCTATTGAGCCGCCCGGTGAGGCGCGACCGAACGTGTGGCTCTTTGGCCAACTGGCACAGCGCATGGGCTTTGCCGAGGCATGCTTCCGCGACACCGAGCAGCAGTTGATCCGTCAGGCACTGGGGGTTGGTCTGGATGGGCGGTCGACGATGGCGGGGATGGAGCACATCAGCGTGGAGGACCTCGAGGAGAAGGGGCACATTCCGCTGGCGATTCACCGCGAGGGATTTCAGCCATTTTCTTCTGGCGAAGTTCCCACTCCGTCGGGCAAGATAGAGTTTTATTCGGCACGGCTGGCGGCGCAGGGTCTGGATCCCCTTCCGGGTTTTGTGCCGGCGGCAGAGTCAAGGTTTGGCCCGCTGGCGGCGCGCTACCCATTGGAGTTTCTAAGCCGCAAGGCCGACAACTACATGAACTCAACATTCGCTAACCTGAAAGGCCACCGCAAGATGGAAGCGCGGACGAGCCAGCGGCTGGAGATGCACCCCGTGGACGCGGAGTCGAGAGGGATTGGCGACGGGGACGCGGTGAGGGTGTGGAACGAACGCGGATCGCTGCGGCTGACCGCCCTGGTCAACGGCGCCGTCCCAGCCGGGGTGGTGGCGGGCCGGCTGGACTGGGCCAAGCTGCACCCGGAGGGGACTAACGTGAATGCTTTGACCAGCGAACGGCTGACCGATCTGGGGGCGGGAGCGACGTTTTATTCCACTTTGGTAGAGGTTGAAAAAGGATAAGCGGACCGGGCAATTGACAGTTCAGTTGATGGCCATGCGCAAGCACCTCTAATATGCGTGCAGTAGGCCGAAAGAGGTAACCTTACATATATGGCATCTACGTATTTCTTCGTGGTCCTCGCAATTACCGTGGCCTACGTCCTGGTAAAGCGAGCCAACTTGATTTCGGAAAAGGAAGCGGCGGCGCGGTTGAAGGAGGGTGCCCTCGTCATCGATGTACGCAGCAGGCAGGAGTTCGAATCAGGACACCTGTCGCAGGCAATCAATATTCCGCTTGATGATCTTGACACCCTGTTGCGGCAAGAGGTGAAAGACAAGAACCAGGCACTGCTGTTGCATTGCGCCAGCGGAATCCGCAGCGGAATGGCAAAGAAAAGGCTGGAGGCCGCCGGCTACAAGAACGCCTTCAATCTCGGGTCCTACGACCGGGCGCTCAAGATCCTGAGCGGCAGACACGCTTAGAGTCTTTCAACACTACCGGATCCGTACAGCCTTCTTGCGGCAACCGAGAAGGCATCTCAAAGTTTCATGCCCTGAATAGAGGCCTCCGCGCGAAGGCCGACGACGCCGGCCTTCGCGGCCTTGCGGTTGTCGCTGGTAGAATTTCGGGCATGGAAACAATTCAATATAATCTGCCGCAAAGCCGGATTCCCCGTGCGTGGTACAACGTTCTTGCCGATCTGCCCAAGCCGATGGCGCCTACGCTGCACCCGGGAACACTACAACCAATTGGTCCGGATGACCTGGCTCCGCTGTTTCCTATGGGCCTGATTCTGCAAGAAGTAAGCACGGAGCGGGAGATCGAGATTCCCGACCCGGTGCGGCAGGTATATGCGCAGTGGCGGCCTTCGCCGCTGTTTCGCGCACGGCGCCTTGAGAAGGCTCTGGATACGCCGGCAAAGATCTATTACAAGTACGAGGGCGCGAGCCCGGCGGGTTCGCACAAGCCGAACACTGCGGTGGCGCAGGCCTATTACAACAAGGTAGAAGGCACCAAGCGGCTCTCGACCGAAACGGGAGCGGGGCAATGGGGTTCGTCGCTGGCCATGGCATGCGCGTTCTTTGGCCTGGAGTGCAAGGTCTACATGGTGCGCGTGAGCTACGACCAGAAACCCTACCGGCGTGCGCTGATGGAGGCGTTCGGTGCCTCGGTTACGGCCAGCCCTAGCACGGAAACGGAGTCGGGGCGGGCGATTCTGGCGGCACACCCGGATACCAATGGCTCGCTGGGCATCGCCATTTCAGAAGCCGTCGAAGTGGCCGCCAAAGACCCCGACACCAAATACGCGCTGGGCAGTGTGCTGAATCACGTGCTGCTGCACCAGACGGTGATCGGCCAGGAAGCGCTGGAGCAGATGGCGCTGGCCGGAGACGAGCCTGATGTGATTGTGGGCTGTACCGGCGGGGGATCGAACTTTGCCGGACTGGTGATGCCCTATGTGGGCCGCAAGATCAAGGGCCAGTGCGAGGCACGCATTCTGGCGGTGGAACCGGCCGCCTGCCCCAGCCTGACCAAAGGCCAGTTCACCTACGATTTTGGCGATACCGGGCACCTGACGCCGTTGGTGAAGATGCATACCCTCGGATCGACCTTCATTCCGCCGGGGATTCACGCAGGCGGACTGCGCTATCACGGCATGGCGCCGCTGGTATCGCACGTGATGGACCTGGGGCTGATCGAGGCTACCAGCGTGCAACAGTTGGACGCGTTTGCGGCAGGAATTCAGTTTGCGCGCGCCGAGGGCATTATTCCCGCGCCTGAGGCGAACCACGCCATTGCGGAAGCGATTCACCAGGCCCTGATGGCCAAAGAAGAAGGAAAGGAACGGACGATTCTGTTTGTGCTGAGCGGGCACGGGCACTTTGACATGCAGTCGTACATCGCCTACCAGGCCGGGAAACTGGAGAACTACGACTACCCTGCGGAGGAGATCGCGATGGCCCTGGCGGGATTGCCGGCGGTGGGGTGAGGCGCAAGATCATACCGGGCCTGACCCACTTATCTGTAAGAAGAAAGTCATGAAGGCGGCAACTGCTATAGCATTTCTCCGCCTGCTGTACACCGAAAGCACGCCTCTCAAGTTGTGTTTTCCTCAAGAAAACGCAACCCTGCACCTTGATACAAGGGCTATATCTGAAGGAGAAATGCCTTAGACTGGCACTCTTGTTGCTCGCGTTTGGCGCCGTTAAGGTGGTCTATGCCGGCGAGCCGTTCGTCTGCGGCCCTTTTCGGTAGACATGGCGAGAGTGGTGTTCTTCTCGGTTGCGGAGAATTACGCCGTATCGGCGCAGAATAAAGGAATGAGCACCCTCGACTCCCGGTTCGCTGATTCAATTTGTCAGGCATGTGCCCGGTCCGTACCCCCCCACACCCCCACCCCCCTCCCCCTCCAAAACCCGCCCCTCGAGGGGTCGATTTCAAGATAAGATTAATGGATTGAACCACTTAATAATTATGCCTATGTACTCATCGGTAAACAGAACCCCTTGATTTTCCCCCTGTTTTTGGCCCCAAATCGCCCTGAAACCTCAGAAAATGGTGCAATCGAAGCCGCTTCTCTCACTTTTCCCCTTCGATGGGAACACCGTGAGGTTTCTGCGCACATAAAAGGACCTGCGTGGACAAAGCCCCGCAGGTCCTTCGACAAAGCGGCGATCTTACTGGACCGTGAGCACCATGGTGGTCGAGTGGGTGGTCGCGGTGATTCCATTACTGGACTGGGCGTTGATCTGGATCGTATAGCTGCCCGCGGGCGTGGGAAGGTTGTGGGGTGGCCCGTGGTTTTTGTAGTTGTAAAGCGGCGCGCAGGCACTGGCGCCAAGCACCGTGACTAGGCCCACCAAGGCCAGCAGTGACAGGCGGCTGAGCCAGCGGCGGCGGCGGGCGCCGAAAGCCAGCCCGGCCAGACCCAGCACGCCAGGCAATAGTACCGCCCAGGCCACAGGATTGGAACCCGGCGTGGCCAATGAGGCGGCGGGGTTGGTGATGGTGCCAGCAGACGTGCCGATGACCATGGAACTGGTCACTGCCGCAGTGGCATTCGGCTGAATCTCAACGTTCTCCGGAGTAAAAGTGCAGGTAGCCAGGTCCGGCAAGCCTGCGCAGGAGAGGGTGACAAACATGGGCGCGGTAAGCGACGCGGCGTTGATGGGCGTGACCGAAGCGGTAATCGCTCCGGAAGCGCCAGGAGCGAGGGTAAGCGTGGCCGGAGACGCTGCGATTCCAAAATCGGGAGTGCCGCTGCCGGTGACAGCACGGACCGGTGACACCGGCGAGACGGAGCCCTGATGCGCAGCGTCACCGGCATAGGTCGCAGTGAGCGCGTGGTCGCCTTCGGGAAGGTCGAGAGTGGAGGCGGCGTGGCCTTCGGCGTTGAGCGCAACGCCGGCAATCTGCCTGCCCTGGTCGCTGATGACGACTGCACCGGTGACCGCCTGCCCGTCCTGACCGGCAACGGTGACGCTGAGAGTGACCTGTGTGCGCCCGCCCTGGTCGCGAGTCTCCGCGGTCAACGAGGTCTGCGTGGCCACACCCCGGGTGTTCCCGGCGGAGAACGCCAGCGCCGGCAGCGCCAGCGCGATGCCTATTCCTGCAACCAACTCAAGCCGCAGACCGCGGCTGACAAAACTTCTCACGTGCACCTGCTCCAAATCTCTTGAAAAATCGACGTTCGCCCGTTTTTGGCAGCGTAGAACCATTGTATCCGGCAGGACTACGAGCGGGCCAACCCTTCCGATGGGACGCAAGTACTCCGCGCTCGTGATTCCGGTAAGGATTGGACGCGGAAGAACGGGAAAGGCTGTGGAGATGGGGTCGAGTGAAGGCAATGAGGCGGGCCTTGCTACTCTTCGCGCAGCACGCGCATCGGATCGATGCGAGCAGAGCGTCGCGCTGGAATCCAGCAAGCCAACACAGCAACGCCGAGGAGCAGTACCACAACTGCCGAAAGGCTGCCCATGTCGATTGCATGCACTCCGTACAATGTTGACTGCATCACGCGTGCAAACGTCAGCGCGCCTACAAGCCCGATTGCAGTCCCAACAGTCGCCAGTCGCATGCCGCTGCGCACCACCAGCGCGACCACGTCGCTTCGCCTAGCGCCCAGGGCCATCCGCACGCCAATCTCATGTGTTCGCTGGGCCACCACGAACGTCATCAGGCCCAAGATGCCCACCGCCGCCAGCAGCAGCGCAAGCGCAGCAAAACCCGCTAATAGGGCTGCTTCGAAACGGTCGCTTGAGCGCAGACTTTCGACTGTTCCTTTCATAGTTCGCAGTTTGTCAGGCTTGTATCCCGAGGCGGCAACCGCTTTCCGGATGCTGCCCATCATAGCCTCGGGATCGACTGAAGTACGCACTGCGAAGGAGACATAATCGGACGGAAACTGCCACATGCTCACCCACATCTCCGGCTGCGGATCGTCTGTCAGCTTTTTGCCCTGCGCCATGTCGTGTACCACACCCACAATTGGATATTCCAGCGGCGGGGCAGATGCACTCCGTCCCGGGAAATTCAACAGCGGCAATCGCAAATGCTGGGTCAGGGGATCTGCATTGCCGAGATAGCGCCGCACGAACGCTCCATTCACAACCACCGCGGACGCCGCCGCCGCGTCGCCTTCATTCAGAAACCTGCCGCGCACCAAGCGGATGCCAAAGGTCTTAAAGTAGTCTGGCGTCACGATGTTCAGGTCCGCATCCAACGGGTGAGAGGGATCGCTTGGCTGCCCTGCCATAGAAAAGGGAAACTCGCCGAAACCAGTTAGCGGCGCATGTGTCGTCAGCGCCGCGTGGGATGTGCCGGGCACCGCTGACAGCCTGCTCAGCAACGCGCGCTCTTTGGCAATCACCTGTTCCGGCGGCAACATCGGGAGCCGTCCAGTCCGCGACGTATTGAGCGGCCCCAGAAATCCCGTCACCACGTGATCCGCCGTGAATCCCAGGTCAATGCGTGTCAGGTTCCAGAAACTGTGCAGCGCCATACCCGCTCCTGCCAGCAGAATCATCGCCAACGTGAACTCGCTGATGACCAGCACCGATTGCATGCGTACCCGGGTCCTTTTTCCAACGCACTGCGTGCCCTGCTTCAGCGTCCCACTCAGGTTCACGCGCGTGGCCTGCAATCCCGGCGCGCAGCCCGAGACGACCGCAGCCAACACTGTAACCAGCACGGCAAACCCCAGCACGTACAGGTTTAGTCCCACCTCCGCTGCCTGTGACTGCTTGAAAAGATCGGGCACCAGCGCTGTCACCATCTTCATTAGCGTCCAGCCAAGCGCAACGCCCAATGCACCGCCAATCAAGGCCAACATCAAGCTCTCCGTCAGCAGTTGAGTAAAGATCTGCCTGCGTGTGGCGCCGAGCGCCAGCCGCGCTGCGATCTCCTGTCTTCTCGCGACGGCGCGCGCCAGTTGCAGATTCGCAACGTTAGCGCAGGCAATCAGCAGGACCAGTCCGACGGCTGCGAGAAGCAGCCACAGGCTGCGCCGCAGTTTCTGATCGAGCCAGTCGTTCTTGAACGCCTCAACTCTTATCGATAGCGCATCCCCATCGCGTCCCCAGCCACGATCCTTGATGAGCTGCTTTTCGATCACCGTCATCTCGGCTTGCGCCTGCGCGATGGTCACGCCCGGCTTCAGGCGACCTGTGATATTGCCGTGCTGAGGCGTTCCAGCGGCTGTGCGCGCGTCCGTCCCCGGCAGAATCGGAACCGCGAAGAGACCAGCGGAGCCACGGTCAAGCGGAGACGGCGCTAGCACGCCCACCACCTCGTACGGCTCCAAGTCGACTGAAACGAACTTGCCAATAATCTGAGGATCGGCGTAGTAGCGTTCTCGCCATAAACTGTTCGTCATGACGAGCACGTGATCCCTGCCCGGCGAACCCTCATCGGGGAAAAAGTCCCGACCCAGCGCTATGCGTATCCCCAGATCCTTTGTGTAGCTGCCAGGTGTACCAGGGACTCCGGCTATCTCCACCTGCGAGGCGTCTGCGCTCGTCAGATGCACCAACCCCCGGGATTCATAGTCGAGCCGCTGAAACGACCGAGCCCGCGCTGCAAAGTAGGCAAAATCCTGAATCGTGGTCGGCACTCGTTCGCCTTTGTAATGGTTCCATACGACCACTAGCTCATTGCCGTTGGGATATGGAAGCGGAGCCAGAAAAGTGGCCCAGATGATGCTGAAAATCGCCACATTCGGCCCGATCCCCAGCGCCAGCGCAAGAGTCGCCGTGATTGCAAAGCCAGGCGAGCGGCGCAACTGGCGCAGCGCGTAGTGCAGGTCCTGGGTAAAGCCGTTGAGGCTCAGCGTGGTGTCCGCGGCAGTCACGCGTTCCCTGGTCGCAGTGGGGTTGCCGAAGCGCAGGAGGGCGTCGCGGCGGGCCTCGGCCGCAGACATGCCACGAGCGAGGTTGTCGTCGATGCGCAGAGCGATGTGCGACTGGAGCTCGGCTTCGATCTCCCGGTCGATGCGGGAGCGGCGGAAGAGGTTTGCGATGCGACGGAAAACGGCCATGGCTTTGCTCCCCCCTCAGGCGTAGCGCAGAACGGCGCGTACACCCCGGACCAGTTGATCGAAGCTTTCCTGGGCAATGTCGAGCTGGCGACGGCCGGCGGCGGTGAGCTTGTAGTACTTGGCGCGGCGGTTGGTCTCAGTCATTGCCCACTCGGCGGCGATCCAGCCGCTCTGCTCCATGCGATGCAAGGCAGGGTAGAGCGAACCCTCTTCAACGCGGAGCATCTCGCCGGAGGCGTTCTGGATGTGAAGCACGATGCCGTAGCCGTGCAGCGCACCGCTGTCAGCGAGAGTCTTCAGAACCAGCAGGTCAAGCGTTCCCTGGAGATCGTTTTTCGCCATTTTCTACCCCTCGATATCTTGGTATAGAGAAGTCTAGGCATAGACGACTATGGGTGTCAAGGAGGAGATTCAGGTCTCTTGACGTCATGCTCTCCCACCCATTTTCGTGATGAGTTGAGAGCGGATGGTTGAGGGTTTCGGCTTCCCACCCATGCGGCAAGGACAAATACTCCGCATGCATGAGGCACGCCGGGTGAGGGTGGGAGCGAGCTAAAGGCCAGAAGCTGGAGGATCGAGGCTGCTCTTTCGCGCTATGCTTTCTGTTTGAGGTGCAATGCCATGACAGAGACTGCTACGCGCCCACAACTTGCCTTCCTGACTGCTGTGCTGGATGAATTGCGGGCCAAGGGCACTTATTTCAAGCTGCGCGTGCTGGACGATCAGCAGGCGCCGGTTTGCCACTACGACGGGCGCGAGGTAATTAACCTGGCCAGCAACAACTACCTGGGCCTGGCCAACCACCCCAAGCTGATCGAGGCTGCGCTGGCTGCGACGCGCACCTTCGGTGTGGGCTCGGGCGCGGTGCGCACTATTGCTGGAACCATGCGTATCCACATGGAGCTGGAGGAGAAGATTGCGCGCTTCAAGAACGTAGAGGCGTGCGTGGTGTTCCAGAGCGGGTTCACGGCCAATGCGGGGACTGTGAGTGCGATTCTGGGCAAGGAAGACTTTATTCTCTCCGACGAGCTGAACCACGCCAGCATCATTGACGGGGCGCGGCTGTCGCGCGCCAAGATCAAGGTCTTCCGCCATAAAGACGTGGCCCACTGCGAGGAGTTGCTGAAGGAAGTGGCCCATGAGCCGGGCCGCAAGCTTGTGATTACCGACGGCGTCTTCTCAATGGACGGCGACATTGGGCCGGTGGACAAGCTGGCGCCGCTGGCGGAGAAGTACGGAGCCATCATGATGGTGGACGACGCGCACGCTTCGGGCGTGCTGGGACGCAACGGACGCGGCTCAGTGGATCACTTTGGCATGCACGGGCGCGTGGACGTGCAGGTAGGAACGCTTTCAAAAGCCATTGGCGCACTCGGTGGGTATGTGTGCGGCAGCCGTGACCTGATCGACTACCTCTATCACCGTGCGCGGCCGTTTCTGTTTTCCACGTCGCATCCTCCGGCGGTGGCAGCCACATGCATCGCGGCCTTCGACATCCTGGAGCAGGAGCCGGAGCGGATTGAACGGCTGTGGGCGAATACCCGCTACTTCCAGGGGGAATTGCGGAGGGTGGGCTTCAACATCGGCGGAGTGACTACGCCGGCCACGGAAACTCCGATTACGCCGATCATTGTGGGCGAAGGCCGCGCGGCGATGGAGTTTTCGCGGGCGCTCTTCGACGAAGGCGTAATGGGGACGGGGATTGCGTTTCCAACAGTACCGGAAGGCAAGGCCAGAATTCGCGCCATGTTGACCAGCGAACACACCAGGGCACAACTGGATCGTGCGCTGGAGACTCTGGAGCGGGTGGCCAGGCGAATGGGATTGTTGGCGGGCTAAGGCACCGCATTTACCTCTTCGGCATTGGCCTTCAGGTCGCAGCCTTGAACCTGCGGCTGCGCAGGCTTGCCCCACAGGCTCTCCCAGTTGGAAAACCAGGATTTTGCGTTGGCGTAGCACGGCTCCAGGCCGTTGGCGGATTTCTGCACCTCTCGGCGCTGCTTGGGGGTGAGAGACCAGTTGAGCGGGTCGGTCCCGGCGTTGGCATCGGAGTCGTTATCGGCCAGCACGATGTGGTGGAGCTGCAATCGGTCCTTCAGGGCCTTTCTCAGCATCCCCAGGCCCACCCGGTTTCTGGCTGTTACGCTTTCGTGGCCCGCCTGCCAGAACGCCAGCAGGGGTGCATTCGCCTGGTCGGTCAGGTTCCATGGATACTTGCTGTTTGTACGGTCGGGCTCATTTTCCGAGGTTCCGGGAGACACATCGCCACTGTTGCGTATCTCGATCAACAGAATGCGCACCGGAGGCTTCTGGGGTTCGGGAACGGAAACGGTCGGGGATGACTTTTTAGCTGCAACACTCGCCTCGTTCCTGGCTTCCCGCCCCGGGGCCAACGCGTAGCGCAAGAATTCAATGGCCGAAGCAGTGCCGTCGTTGTCATAGTAACCGCCGTCGACAAAGTGCACGCTGTTTACATCGTTATCAATGGACAACGGCACGCGCGCCGCGGAAGAGACATAGGGAAAGGTGGCCGACATCTGTGCGGCTGTGGCGAGAGGAAGGTCGATGCTCGCGTCCTGCCCGCCGAAGGTGGCCAGAAACGACCGGGCCCTGTAATCAGATTCCGAACCGGAAGTACCATCGGAAACCCTGTAATTCGCGAGTAGAAACCGGTTGCCATCCTCGACCGTGGTGGTGTTCATAGTGAAGGCGGGAAACGCACTCGCGGGCGGGAGTGCACGCAGCGTCAGGGCTTCTTCAGGGTGGGAATTTGGATCGCGGCCAGGGTCCCAGTTGGGATTCGAATGGTTGTCCACGGCCCAGAGTTCCTCGCAGTAGGCATCGTTCAGGTTGCGGCCAAACGATTTGCGCAGCGACCAGGTCTGGTCTTTGCCCAACGGCATGTGGTCCAGGTCTCCGACGCCGGAAGAGGGTGGAATGAAGTAGGGAACCAGAGGCACAAAGGCCTTGGGCAAGTCGTAATAGACCAGCCCCCAACCAACACCTTCGAGGCTGGAGCACTGGGCCGCGCTCTGCATGCGCGCAAGGGCCAGAAGGGGATTTTGGTCGAGTGAGCCATCCTGCAGAATGCGCAGGTAGGTGAGCAGCCCAACGCTGCCTCCAGAGACGGTGCTGGCCAGCAGCAGGTGCTTGTGAAAGTCGGGCCCGAATTCCTCCTCCAGGTGAGCCAGGACCGCGGCTGTCCATGCAGCCGCGTGCAATCCGCCCCCGGTGGCGGTGACGATAATCAAGGGTCTCGTATCGCCAGGCTGCAGGTGGCCATCGAGAATTTGGGACGGGGTTTGCAGGTTCTGTTTTGCGGCGCCGGCCGTGGCTACGGTGGAGAGGTAATGCTCCTCATGTCCGCGCCAGGTAAACCCGTGGTCGTAGTGCGGAAAGCGATCGAGGTGCGCCAGGCGCGGCGCGATCATGAACAGAACAATCAATGTAACCACCGGCACACGATACCGGTCCACGAAGAATGCGATTCCGGCAAATGTCCAGCACAGCGCGATGACCATGATGAGCACGATGGCCAGAATCGGAAATCGCTCCGCATTCGTAAAGAAGTAGAACCCGGCAATGACGGCCCAGAAGCCCACGACCCCAAACATGAGCGCAATCTTCCACCAGAGCAGACCTTTTGAGATACCAGACGCTTTCCAGAAGATCCAAACGACCCTGACCACGGCAAGCGCGGTGACAGTGAGAGCTACGACGGAGGCCACAGTGGTGCGGACCGGTGCGGCCAACGGCCAGATGACCAGGTAGAGAACGAAAAACACAGTTACCGCAACGCTGGAAAATATGTGCGCCTCGTAGAGACGGCCATCGGGATAGAGATAACCGCAAGGGTCGAAGTACCTGGCCAGGAACTTGGCAATCCACTGGAGGAACCCTTCGGCCCAATTGCCTGCTTGTTCAGTAGAGGCTTCCTCGATCGACAACCTTACCAGCGGTGCATTGTCGACTCCGGCTTTTGGATTCTTGCGGGCCGCGGCCCTGTCTGACTTCCCGGGCGTGTAGGGGAAAAACCAACTGCGCGGAAGCAGAATGGTACGCGCCGCATTCTTGCCGAGCTCCATGGTCCGGACTGACTTGTACCGCTGCGGCACCTTGTAGTTGAGGTAATACCAGGCATTCGCCCCGTACCAGAAGATGAACGCAAGAGCGGCCCCGCTGAGTAGACCGGTCCACACTCGCCACCCGGCTACCGCCTCTACCGTGGCATTCCAGTAGAGATACGCAAAGACGAAGATATTGGGAAGCTGTGAGACGATTACCGCGGCTGTCTCGTGCTCGCCCCGGTCGTTGACCAGCAGCTTCTTGAGCAGCGTCGGCAGCGGGTTGTCGGCTTCGCCCCAGCGCTCCGGGCCATTGATGGCGACCACGCGCGCCGCGATCAGCGCCACATAGCCTGTGGAAGCCAGGAAGAATCCCACGCACATATAGCCCTGCAGGAATTCAGGGACCAGGAGGCCGCTGGTCAGGGCCTTGGTGGCGAAGATATTGAGCAATACCAGGAACAGCGGAAATAGCCACAGAGCCAGGCTGAAGCGCATGAAATAGAGGTAGCGCACCCAGCGTGGCGCCTCCTG
Source organism: uncultured Occallatibacter sp. (assembly GCA_964396795.1). Taxonomy (GTDB): domain Bacteria; phylum Acidobacteriota; class Terriglobia; order Terriglobales; family Acidobacteriaceae; genus Telmatobacter. The sequence goes on from CAYNGB010000032.1 coordinate 38,377, forward strand.
GCGAAATGCATCGAATCTTGCCGACATGGACTCACCTCCCCGGGGGAGCTCTCCTGTCTACTCCACCGCTTGCTTTGCGCATGGGCAACTGCAGGGACCCGCCGCTTAGCGATTTCCAAACCGGAAAGCCAGCATCGAAGGGGAACCTGGAGCCTTGATAGAGTGCGTGGCCCATCGGGTAGCAGTGCAAGAGGAAGAAAAAAGGATAAGCTCACCAAGGATAGCGTGAAACTTGGCTGCGTCAAGTAATCAAATATGTTAACTAGAAATACACTGGCGGCGAGTAGTCCGCGGCAGGGACGTGCGCGCTCTGTAGTATGAATTGGAGGGATTCGCGGCCCCAGGATGTATTGCCTGGGACACGGTCCAGGGCCAAGCCTATGATCGCTCATCTGCGCGGCAAACTGATCTACAAACAGCCCGGCCAGGCCATTGTGGAGGCTGGAGGCGTCGGCTACGACGTGACCATCTCGGTGCCGACTTTTACAGCACTGCCCTCGACGGGCGCCGAGGCCGCGCTGCACATCCACACCCAGGTGAGTGAGGACCAGATTGCGCTGTTCGGCTTTCTCGAGCGCGAAGAGAAGCGGCTGTTTGAGCGGCTGATTACGGTCAGCGGCGTGGGACCCAAGCTGGCGATCAAGATGCTGAGCGGGCTTTCGTCAGAGCGCACGGTGCAGGCCATTCGCAGCCAGGATCACGCGCAACTGACGCGGATTCCCGGCGTGGGCAAGAAGCTGGCCGAGCGGCTGGTGGTGGAGTTGAAGGACAAACTGGACGACTTCGCTGTTGCGCCGGTACAGTCTGCGGTGGCAGGGCCTGCGGTGGACGATGTGCTCTCCGCGCTAGTCAACCTGGGCTATCAGCGCCACGCGGCCGAGAAGGCCATCGAACAGGCCGTGAGCAAAGACAAGGCGCTGGCCGGCGACTTCGACGGGCTATTCCGGGGGACGCTGAAGCTGATCCGATAAACTGGCTTGGTTATGGTTCCCAAACCGAAATCCACTTCTGCCATTGTTCTCCCATACTTCCGCCCTGAAGCGCTCACCTTTCTTCGCAACCTGGCCCGTCGCAATGACCGCGAGTGGTTCACGCCGCGCAAGGCGCTCTTTGAGGCAGAGTTGAAAGAACCCATGCTGGCCATCATTCGCAAGGTGATGGACGCGATGATGGATTTTGCGCCCAGCTTTGTGCGTCCGGCGGAGAAGTGCCTCTTCCGCATCTATCGCGACACCCGTTTCAGCGCCAACAAGCTGCCTTACAAAACGCACGTGGCCGCGTGGTGGTCGCACCAGGGTCTGGAAAAGACTTCGGGGGCCGGCTACTACTTTCACGTCAGCGCCAAAGAAGTAGTGGTGGCCGCCGGGGCCTACATGCCGGAGAAGGATCAACTGGCGGCGATCCGGCATTGGCTGCTCGACAACCATGCGCAGTTCAGAAAGCTGCTGCAAAGGCCCGCGGTACGCAAAGCCTTCACGGAGTTTGAGGGCAACGCGCTGACCCGGCCGCCCAAGGGCTTTCCCTGCGAGCATCCGGCGCTGGATTTGATCCGCTGCAAGCAGTGGGGGCTGGCGGCCACACTGCCCACGACGGTGGCCCTCAAGAAGGATTTTGCGGCCACGCTCGTTCGGTATTTCCGGCTGGCCGCACCGATGGTGGACGCGCTGAATACACCCATTGCCGCGGCTCAAGCGCCCCGGAAGAAGGTGCTTTTCGGATTGGACTGAGGCGCTGCGGGAGGGCGGAAGATCAGGCTCTCCGCGACCGGCATGTGAGACAAAACCCATGAAAACTGGGCTATTTCGGGCGAAAATGGGCAAAATAGGCACTAAAACCCAAGAATATTGTGGAAAACAGACGTTTTTCCATTGACTTTGCAGCCCCGAAAGGGGCATGGTAACCAACGACAGGGTTCTGGAGAACCCGCATGAATACAGGGGTTTCGTGCAAACGTTGCCTCGGTCGCACTCCCTCCATGCGGTACGCGAAACCAGCTCTCCAAAGTGAATGTGCCCTCGAGACGAAATTCGCGACGGCGTTATTTTGATGAAACGCGCGCAGCGAAATCGCTTCCCGGGCTCCGCAATTTTGAAGAAGGCAAAGCGCAGGAATCCCAGGCAACACCGGCTGCCCCAAGGGCACGCCCAGAAGGAGAACATTACATGGCAACTGGAATGACCAAGACAGCCCTTACGCGGCATATGGCCGAGAAGCTTCAACTGACCAACAAGCATGCCGCTGCCTTCCTGGACCTGCTGGCCGAGACCGCCATCAAGGAAACCAAGAAGAACGGCGTATTCGTGATCCCCGGCATCGGCCGCCTGGTAAAGGCGGAGCGCAAGGCCCGCATCGGCCGCAACCCCCAGACCGGCGCGGCCATCAAGATCAAGGCCAAGACAGTGGTCAAGTTCCGCGTGGCCAAGGCCGCCAAGGACGTGATCGCCCCCACCAGAAAGTAGCTATCCGGACTGCGGACAAACAAAGGGGAGAGGCCTGCGCTTCTCCCCTTTTCAGTTTGTGCGTCCGGCGGAGGCAGATGATTATGTTGCGCTAATTTGCGGTTGCGCAGCATCGAATCAGGCATGGAAACCACTATTCCGGCCCCCAATCAGTCTGGCTCAGCCGCCCTGCGTCCGTCTTCGATTCGTATTCTTCTCCGCCTTGAGGGTCTGGCTGCTGCGGCCATTTCAGCGGTGTTTTATGCGCGCACCGGCGCCAGTTGGTGGCTCTTTGCGGCGCTGTGGCTGGCGCCCGACCTCTCCATGCTGGGATACCTGGCAGGGCCGCGCTGGGGTGCACGCATTTATAACGCCATCCACTCCTACTTGACACCCGCCACACTGGCTGTGACGGCGTTGTTGTTGCACAGCACCGCACCGGTGCCGTTTGCGCTCATCTGGATCAATCACATCGGCGTGGACCGTCTGCTCGGTTACGGGCTCAAGTATGCGGATGGCTTCAAGTGGACGCATCTGGCCGAAATTGGCAGACGCGAAGCTACTTCGTCGCCTGCAAGTTTGCCAACCGGCCAGGCATGAGAGCGCGCACCACCATCGAGATCCCAAAGCTGACGAGAATCGCTTTGAGCATGAGCACGTTGTCGTAGTTCCACGAAAGAAAAGCCAGCGTGATGAAAACGCCGATGGGGTTCACTTCAGTGAGCAATGCGGTGACCCAGCGAGGTTTGATGCTCGCAGGTGGAAGCGAAGACGGGAAGCGCGGCCAAAGGCGCGGTACTGCGCGCAGATAAGCCTTGTAGGGTTCGCCAAGTTCGCGAGATAGATACGACTCCTCGCCCAGGATGAGGCGCAGCAGAAACACCGTAAGCAGTGTCATGGCAAACAGCGCGCCGGTGGGCGGCATCATGAAGGCCATGGCAGCCATCATGCACCATCCCCCGAGATAGAGCGGATTGCGCACGTACCGGTACGGCCCGGCGGCCATGATCGCGCCTGCCTGCATCTGCTCATGATGCACTGTGTCGTAGCCCAGGCAGGCCGTGCCCCACACACGCAAAACTGCGCCCAGCGCGGCGATCAGCGCGCCCGCGACAATGACCACGGGCGAGGCCACGGTAAATCGGACGAGGCCCAGGCGGCTCAGTTCCAGCGGCAGCCACTCCATCAGCGAGATACGCCGGCCGATTCCCCCGGACTCGATCCACGGCGACCAGAAGCCCAGCACGATGAGGGCCGTCATGATGATCATGCGAAAACGAAACTCCAGCGCGCTAGCCCTCATGCAATGCTTCCTTTGGCCGGAGTGTACCATCCGGCGCCACGGCGGCTATTCGCAGCGTAGGGCCTGCATGGGATCGGTCTTCATTGCGGAGCGCGCGGGAACGAGCGTGGCGGCCAGAGCTACCAACGCCAGCAACAGCGTGACCATGATGAAGCTGGCAGGGTCGCGTGGACCGACCTGATAGAGCAGGCTCCTGAGCAGTTGCGACATGACGAGCGCGGCCGCGATGCCGAGCGCAGTACCCAAGGCAATCAGGCGCACGCCTTCGCGGAGGATGAGGCGCAAAATGTCGAAGCGGCTGGCGCCCAAGGCCATGCGCACACCGATCTCCTGGGTGCGCTGTGCGGCCATGAACGCGATGACGCCATAGAGGCCGATAACAGCCATGACGAGTCCGGTGAATGCAAAAAAGCCAAGCAGCGCGGTTTCAAAACGCGGGCGATCTGCGAGTTTGCTCACTTGTTCATTCAGGGTCTCAAACTTCGTTGGGACAGTGGGATCAAGCTGAGCGATCTGCGACCGAACCCACGGAACGGCTGCCTTGGGTGAAAGGACAGAATCGACAATCAACAGCGGCGCCCGTCCATCCCAATTATCGGCAGCGCTTTGTCTGAGGAAATAAATCTCCGGCTGGTCGGGTTCGACAAGCCCGCCATTCTTTACGTTCTGAGCTACGCCCACAATCGTATAAGCGGCACCGTCCTGGCTCCTTTGAATTCGCTTGCCGATTGGGTCCTCTCCGGGGAACAAACGCGAAGCCATAAGCTTGCTGATCACCACCAAATGCTCGGTGGAATTTCGATCCTCTTCGGTAAAGTTGCGGCCTCGAACGATGGGGATATTCAATGCCCGAAAGTAATCGGGTGTAACCTTGCGGTCGGCCACCGAGCCGCCGGTGCCGGGTGCCGGATGTGGCTTGCCGTAGATCGCCAGATCTGACCAGCGAAAGCCGTTTTCCCAGCCCCCTGGTGGAACCGAGTCGGTGATCCCCACTGCAACTATCCCTGGCAAACGCCGCAGTGCCGCCTCAGCCTGCAGATAAAACTCCATCTGTTTCTGGTCGGTGTTGTAACGGAAGCCGGGTAGCGCGATCTGAGCCGTGAAGACTCCGCCCGTGTGCACTCCCAGTTGCTGCTCTTCCATGTTCTGAAAGCTCTTGAGCAACAGTGCAGCTCCCGAGAGAAGAATCATGCTGATCGTAATTTGCCCGACCACCAGGCTCCGGCGCAGCACCCTGCGTTGGCGTGATTTCGCGGTGCGCGATGCCAGAGCAACGACACGCGGTGTTTGCAAGGCCGGCAACAGCCCGAAGAGCCCTACACACAGCAGCGACAGTAGCACAGTGAACAGCGCGATGCGAAGATCCAGGCCGGCTCGCTTCAGGAATGGAATGCCCGTGGGAGCAAGGTCCACAAACACCTGCAGCAATCCTTCGGCAAGCGCCAGGCCAGCCGCCCCTCCTGCAAGTGAGAGCAACGCGGCCTCGGTGAGCGTCTGTCGGATCAGACGCCCGCGGCTGGCGCCTAATACGGAGCGCATCGCTAGTTCACGTTCGCGAGCCTCGCCCCGCGCAATCATCAGGCCGGCCACGTTGGCGCAGGCAATCAGCAACACAGCGAACACTGAGCCGAGCAGTACCCACGCCGTCACCTGTACATCCAGCGTCTCGCGATCACGCAGCGAACGAATGCTGAGATGGATCTCCTTCCGATACGGAGCTGGAATCAATGTGTCTCGCGTACGGTCGAAGAGCGGCTCCATCTCTTCTCTTGACTGCGCGAGGCTCACTCCCGGCTTCAGTCGCGCGAACGTACGCATCGGATTGCCGAACCCTCCATTCGCGGTTGCTTGGGCTGCGCGGTCCAGTGCCATCGGGAAGATCACGTCGGCTGACTGCAGAGTGGGAAACTGAAAATCCTTGGGCAGTACGCCAACCACGCGAGCGGGGCTGCCATCCACATCCATCACGCGGCCAATTATGCCCGGATCGAGGTTGTAATGCCCCTGCCACAATCCATAGGAGATGAGCACCACGCGCGGTCCGTTGGGGCGGTCTTCTTCTGGCAGGAAATTGCGTCCCAGTACTGGCGAGATTCCCAGCAGAGGCAGGAACCCCGCGTCGAATGTGAGGCAATCGAGCTGTGCCGGATTGCTCTCTACCAAATCGCAGGGGTGAGGCATGGTTCCCTGTGCTGCCATGGCCTCAAATGGCTTCTGATTATCACGCCAATCGAAGAAGAATCCGCCCATCATGAATTCCTGACGCTCCAGCGAATGCACTGTCCCGATTGAGACGAGGCGGTCGTCGTGCGCGTAGGGCAGACTGCGGAAGAGGATGCGGTCCACGACGCTGAAGACCGCGGTGGTGGCGCCGATGCCCAGTGCCAGTGTGGCTATGACGGTAAGGGTGAAGATGGGGTTACGGCGAAATCCACGCAGGGCATAGCGCACGTCGCGTAGCACGCTCTCGAGCCATGGGAGCGTGTGGCGCTCGCGATAGGTTTGACGTGTCTGTTCTACGCCGCCGAGACGGATGAGCGCCTGGCGGCGGGCATCCGCGGGGCTGAGACCGGCGCGGATGCCGTCTTCAGTGTGCAACGCAACGTGGGATTCGAGTTCGGCTGAGAAATCCTCGTCGGCATGGCCGGGGCGGAACATGCCACAGACGCGCAACCACCATGCTCTGAGCTTGTGCATCACCCCTCCTCGGCCGGAGAAAGAAAGCGTGCGAGGATCCCCGTGGCTTGCTTCCACTCCTTGGCAGCCTTGCGCACGCGTTTCCTTCCGGCTTTGGTCAGCTCGTAAAACTTGGCTTTGCGATTGTTCTCGGAAGTGCCCCAGCGCGAGCGGATGTAGCCTTCCTGCTCCAGTTTCAGCAGGGCCGGGTAGAGTGTGCCGTAGTTCAACTCGAGCTTATCGCCGCTGGTCTGCTCAATGCGGCGTGCCAGGCCGTAGCCGTGGAGCGACCCCATGGTTTCAAGCGTGCGCATGACCATCAACGCGAGCGTTCCCTGCCAGACATCGGCTTTTCCACCCATCGCGGTTCTCCTATGGCAAACCCATAGGGAGAAGCATACACATGTCCCTATGGGTTCGCAATAGGACGGTCGGCTTGGGGGGTGCCGCGCGGACCGATGTCTCCGCGCGGCGAGAAAGCTATTTGGCTGGATCGACCAGTGCCTGGTACACGGTAGCCCGGCTCTCGTATTCAAGGTTGGGGCCGCCCGGGCCCATCATGCGCTGGATCATGCCGATGAAAACAACGTCGTTGGTTGGATCGACCCAGAACCATGTGCCAGCAGCTCCATCCCAGAAGAAACTTCCTCTGCCGTCAGGCAGGTTTGCTTCAGGCGGATCGAAGACCACAGCGCAGTTATATCCGTAGCCGAAGCCCGGCCGGAGTGTTTGCAGTCCAATGCCGTATTGGCCCGTGAGCAATTCGGGCGGCACATGGTTGCTCGTCATCAGCTTTACAGTCGATGGGGCCAGGATGCGCAAGCCGTTGAGTTGGCCGCCATTGGCCAGCATCTGCGCAAAGCGGTAATAGTCCTCGGCGGTGGACACCATGCCTCCACCGCCAGAGGGCATCGCGGGTTGCGCGGCGTAGTCTCCGGCCAGACCGCCGCCGGTCGGGTCGGCGAGCAGGTCGCCATTGGGGCCGGTGCCATAGAGGGTGGAGAAGCGATTGCGCTTATCCGCGGGAACAAAGAACCCTGCGTCCTTCATGCCCAGCGGCGCGTAGATGTGGTCGCGTATGAAATCGGGCAGCGTTTGGCCTGAGAGCTTCTCAATAATGTAGCCCTCGATGTCCATTGAGACACTATAGGTCCAGCCTTTACCGGGCTGATAAATCAATGGAATCCTGGCAAGCTTGTCGATCATTTCCTGCAGATTTTTCGAGCGCAGAACCATTGAGTCGCGATACATGGTGTCGACGGGCGTATTGCCGAAGATGCCGTAGGTGAAACCCGCGGTGTGCGACATGAGCTCGCGCATGGTGGGCGGATGGTCGGGTTCCACAAGGATCATCTTGCCGTCTGCACCGACTCCCTTGAAGACCTTGAGGTGTGCGAACTCCGGAATGTATTTGGCGATGGGATCGGAAGGCAGCCACTTGCCCTGCTCATAGAGAATCATCATGGCTACGCCGGTGACGGGCTTGGTCATGGAGAAGTCGCGGAAGATGGTGTCCTTGGTCATGGGCGCGCTGCTCGCCATGTCTCGCTGGCCGTAGGTGCGGTAGTCCACCACTTTGCCGTGACGCGCCAGGATGGTGACGATGCCGGCGATCTGCTTCTTGTCCACAGCCTGCTGCATCAGCGCGTGAAGGCGCTCCAGACGTTCAGACGAGAAACCCACGGTCTCAGGTTTGATAGGGGTGAAGTCGACTGTGGATCGGGCTGGTTGTTGCGCACGCGAGGGCTGCGCCAGCGACGGCGATACGGCCAGTACGAGCGTCAGCATGGCCAGCGCCAGACGCGCCACAGATACAAATCGAGAATTTTTCATGGCTTCTCCCGCGGCCCGCAGCACTGCGCTAAACCCAGGACCTCAGAGAACGAGGATTCTATTGCGGGCAAGGCAGGCCAATTTTGCCGCACCCTTTATAGCAGACACGGGCGGTGCGGGAATCGCGGAGAGCAGCGCAGAAAGGAGAGGGCGGAGGACCGCCCTGCCTTAGTAGATGACTTTGAGCGAGAACTGGATCTGGCGCGAGTTGCCGGCGGTCTTGCCAATTTCGCCAAATCCGGAGCCCTTGATGATATTGGCGGGCAGGCCCATTGTGACGATGTTGAACAGATTGAAGAACTCCGAGCGGAACTGCAGATCCATGCGCTCAGCTCCGCTTCTGCGGCGGCCGAAGGGCGTGTCTTTAATGAGGGCGAAGTCGTAGTTATAGAAAGCCGGCCCACGGAAGCTGTCGCGGCCCAGCGTGCCGAAACGGCCTTTATTGGGGCCGGTGCCACCGGCAATCTGCAGCGGGAGAGTCGGGATGGAAAAGAAATCAGAACCATTGGTGGCTCCGTGGCCAAAATAGTCTTCGCGCACCTTGCGCGCGGTTGAAAGATGCGGCCTGGCGATCTGGTCCGGCCGGTCCGTGCCCCCGGCGCCCACGCCTGTCTGCTGAACGCCGGAGTAGACGGTGAAGGGCAAGCCGGAAGAAATCGACGAAATGCTCAGCAGCTCCCAGCCGTCAGTAACTTTCTTGCTGACGGGACGGAGAAAGTCCACGCTTTCGAGGTGCAAATCCTGAGCCACGCTCAAGCCAAAGCCGGTCTTCACGTCAAAGGCCGCAGGACCCTTCTCGGGGTGGGTGTCATAAGGATTCTGAGGAAACGGTATCGCGACCGGGCCGGGAGTTCCAGCACCACCGGCTCCTCCGGTGAAGCCCGGAATGACTTCGCTGGTGTCGTCGATGGCCTTGCTCCAGGTCAAACTCGCCTGAATTCCCGGTCCGCCGCGGCCGGTATTTCCCGTGAGCGACGCCTGCAGCGCATGATAGCTGGAGTGGGCGGTTGCCGTAATCATGCTCTCAAAGCCGAAGCCACCGGTCACATTTCCCGCGCTGTCAAAGGTAGTCAATGGTGCAAAGGCCGGGTCGGCGTTGGGATAGGCGTTGGGAAATGTGGAGCGAGGCAGTTTTTCCGCAGTAGTCCCTACGTAGCTGGCGTCGGCCGTCAGATTCCCGATCTTCCTCTCCAGACCCGCCGTCCATGTGTAAAGAGTGCCGTTGCCGAAGTTGGGGTCGATACCGCTGAGGCTAAAGTCGCTGACCACGTGACTCGTAGTGAGGGCAGCAATGTCCTGCTCCATGCGGTTCACATCCAGAGGGGTGTTCGGCGCCACGTCATTGGAGCGTCCTGAGCCGAAGATGTCTGTCCCCGTGGGCGTATAAGCCCTGGGCACCATTGCCGGTGTGATCTTGAATCCATAAGCGACGGGCCCGGCAGGTGCGGAGATGAGCCGTGGGTAGTCCGCGTATGGCACGGTGCCGGTCAGGTAGTTATCCTGCCACATATTCGGCGGAATAGTGGTGATAGCGCCGCCGGCGTGGGCCTGCAGTTTGTCGGTAACCTGCCACGCAGCCTGGATCCGCGGCGCCCAGGTCTTCCACTCCGTGCGATAACCCGGCTGTGGGTTCACAACATATTCCTGGACGCCATCGACCCAGCGGAACCCAGCCGTACGCCTGGCGCGCTCGATGATGGGACTATAAACCTCCCAGCGCACGCCGTAGTCCAGCGTAAAGCGCGGTGTCACCTTCCAGGTGTCCTGAAAGTAAGCGTCGATGTTGTTTCGGGTGACGGCCGCCGGTCCAATGTGGCTGCCGCCAGAAAAGTACGGCGGCGCAACCGCGATGGTATATGCGAACGGGCTGCCGGAAAGAAGGCTCGAAAGCGTATCTGGAAGCAGATCGCCGGTGTTTATATTGTGTGTCCCGCTCTCTGAGATGATCGGCCCGCGCGCATAGGCAGACCCGCCGCCGAAGTCGTATTCGCCATTGGGGCTGATGCCGAAGTAGCTGCTGTCGCGATTGAACCGCGCATCAATGCCGGCCTTGATGGCGTGGCACCCAACCGTATAAGAGATGTTTTCGCGGCCTTGGAAGAGATTGGCGAACGATTGCGTGACCGAACCGGCCGCGGCGTTGAAGGCCTCAAACAATCCGTCGTTGAACTTCAGCGCGGGATCGGAGTGGTTGGGCGTCGGAAACCCAGGAGTCGTGCGCATGATGCTGATGGAGGACTCCAGCGTGAGGCGCGGTGAAATCGTGCGCGTATAGGTACCTACAACGTTGCGCTGGCGGTCGAAGTAGAGAATCTCAAAGGATTGGTCGATTGCCGACTGGTCGGGATTGGTGATGGGGCCGGTGATGTTGTCGAGGGTAAAGCGGGCAAAAAACTGACCCTTGGCAGAGAACTTATGGTCGAGCCGCAACGAAAACTGGTCCGCATTGGTGGTGACCTTCGAAGCGGTCGCGTAAGTATGAAGCCCATAGGAGCCGCTGGCATAGTTCGGCAAAGGGTAGCGCGCCAGGACAGCCGCTATACCGGAATCGATGGGCACCGTCAGAGTGTCAGTGGAGCCGTCGGGATAGGTCACTACATCGGTGCCGGCGCGTTCGTCCGCCGTGGGCACAGGCATCACCTGCGTGGTTCCAAGCACCTGGCGGAAGCCCTGGTACTGGGTGAAATAAAATGTCCGCTTTTGGCCGTCGTAGACGTGGGGAATATAGATCGGTCCACCATTGGTGAATCCGAACTCGTTGCGACGAAAGGGCGGAATCCGGCCTGGGTAGGCTGGCGTTGCATGGTCAAAGTAGTTACGCGCATCGAAGGCCGAGTTGCGCACAAACTCGAAGACCGATCCGTGAAAGCCGCTGGCGCCGGAACGAGTAACGATGTTCGTATACCCAGCAGCTCCGCGGCCAATCTCGGCCGGCATCCAGCCGGTGCTGGACTGGATCCCCTCAACCGCGTCCACGTTGAAGTTGCTGAATGTGGAGCCACCCATTTCGGGGTCGCTGATGTCGGCGCCGTCCATGCCGAAGGTTGCTTCAACGCCGCGCTGGCCATTGATGGCAAACTGGGCTGTGAAGTTGGTGGCGCCGTTGGCGTCGGTCATGGTGCCTGCGGCCAGCAGCAGCAACTGGCTGAAGTCGCGCTTGTTCAGCGGCAGTTCGCTCACGGCCTGGCTGGAGAGTTGTTCGCCGCCGGTGGCTGTCTGGCTCTTGTCCTGAAGCGTGGTCACCGTAAGCTCCCCGCGCCCAGAGAGCGTGAGGGCCACCGCCGCATTCGCTGCGGCCAGCTCAATGGGTTGGAGATATTCGACCTTGGTGCCGTTCGTTTCTACGGTCAGCCGGTATTGCCCGGCCGGCAAGGCCGCCAACTGGAATTGGCCCGCTGAGCCGGTGGCAGTCTCGGCCTGGCCTCCGGAACCGGCTAGCGTGATTTTGGCTCCCGGAATCGGAGCGCCGCCGGCATTGCGCAGTACTCCCTGCCAGATTGCCTGCTGCGCGCCTGCCACCGTGCACACAAGCCACGCGGCGAACGCTAGTATCCAAATTCCCTTGCCTCTGCGACCCAGCCTTCCCCACCTGGCGGCGCACTCGTTCCCGTTCGTATGAATCACTTAAATCCAACCTTCAATCAGCGCGCTGCGCCTTGCCCGAAGTCGATTCGGAAGCGTTGAAACTGCTTTCGCTGGGCCTGGTCAAATTATACCCGTGCCCCTCTGCTAAAGCCTTTTTGCAGAGAGCCCGACACGTCTGCCGTGCGAGGGTTTTGCAGGAGCCGCTACACTGTTCCAAGTCATGACAGAGCACTCAATTAGTGCCGACACCATCGTCGCCATTTCCACACCGCCAGGACGCGGCGGCATCGGCATCGTGCGTCTGAGCGGGCCGCAAGCGGCGACCATTACCGCCCAACTGGTGCGGCCGCTTCAACCGCTGGAGCACGCGCGGGCTCGGGTGGCCGACGTGCTGGATACGCCGGAGGCGGGTGTAGGCCGAATCGACGAAGCAGTAGTCACGTTCTTTGCGGCTCCCAATTCCTACACTGCAGAGGACCTGGCAGAGATTGCCGCACATGGGTCGCCAGTGGTGCTGGAGCTGCTTTTGCGCGGTGCCCTGGCGCTGGGTGCACGGCTGGCCGAGCCCGGTGAGTTTACCCAGCGCGCTTTTCTGGCCGGGCGGCTGGACCTCACCCAGGCTGAAGCTGTGCGCGACCTGATCGAGGCGCAGACACTCACCCAGGCTCGCCAGGCCGCGAGCCAGATGGGTGGCGCACTCAGCCGGCGCGTGCTGCCGGTGAAGCAGGCATTGCTGGAACTCATCGCCCTGCTTGAAGCGGGCATCGACTTTGCCGAAGACGACGTGGACGTGGCTCCACAGGCTGAGATCGCGCGCCGCATCAGTGAGATCGATCCACCGTTAGCTACGCTGGAAGCCTCGTTTGCCCGCGGCCGCATTGTTCATTACGGTCTCACGCTGGCCATCGTCGGTCGTCCCAACGCAGGCAAAAGCTCATTGTTCAACCGCCTGGTCGAGCGCGACCGCGCCATTGTGACCGCGACCCCCGGCACCACACGCGACCTGGTGACGGAACGGATTTCTTTAGACGGCATCCCGCTGGAGCTGGTGGACACAGCCGGCCTGCGCGAGTCCGGCGAAGAGGTGGAGCAGCTCGGCATCGCACGCAGCCGCGAGGCCCTGGCTGATGCCGCGCTGGTGCTGATTGTGCTGGACGCCACCCAGCCGCTCAACGCTGAGGAACGCGCCCTGCTGAAGGCCGTCGAGGGACGCCCCGCGCTGGTCGCTGTGAATAAATGCGACCTGGTTGGAAGCGAGGCGCTGGTGGGCGATCTGACCGAGGTCGAAGCTGCCGGCATTGGCGCGCTGGCCACTTCGGCGCTCACCGGTAAAGGCATTGCCGCAATGCGCGAGCGCATTCTGGCTTTGGCCACAGGAGGAGCCGCCGCAGAACCCGGCCTGCTGACCAGCCTGCGCCACCAACAGGCCATTGCCACCGCACGCGCGGCCCTGGCCGACGCCGCCCTGGCAAACACCAACGCCATTCCCCACGAGATGATTCTGCTTGACCTTTACCGCGCTCTCTGGGCCCTGGATTCGCTCACCGGCCAAACCACCCCCGACGATATTTTGAACCTGATCTTTTCCACTTTCTGCATCGGAAAGTAGAGCGGCAGCCGCTAGTATTTGAACGCCCGTCGC
>CAYNGB010000033.1:0-49880 GCA_964396795.1 uncultured Occallatibacter sp.
CAGCGGCAGCCGGAGCAGATTGGCGACGATTGATCAGTCTGATATTCGCGGGTCGAAACCGCATGGTCATGATCCGTCGGGAGCTGCCTCTGACTAGCGTCGCGAGTCCGGTATGAGCCTGTCGCATAGGGCGGGCTATCCGCCAACACACTGCTCCCGCGTATTCTAAGCTTCTATGTGGGCGCATGGTTCAATTCAACGGTTGCTGCAATGCCTTCTCCTCTGCTCGCTTCCGAATTTGGTGGGCGCCGCACAGGGGTCCCAAGGATCTCCGGACAACGCTTCCCAGGTCCCCTACACGGTTCGGATTCCCGTCAATGAGATCAGTCTCACGTTTCGAGCTTTCGACTCCAGCGGTGCACCGCTTAGGAACCTGTTACCAAGCAACCTAGAGTTGTCAGATGACGGAAAGCGCCAGACTCGCATTGTCATGCTCGAACCATACGAGAACCTCCCGATCCGCGCTGGCTTCCTTTTCGATACGAGCGCTTCAATGATGGATGACCTTGGGAACAATCGCTCCATCCTTCGCACCTACGCTTCGCGTCTGCTTCGCAAGGAAACGGATAAAGCATTGGTGCTGCAGTTCGATACGGAAACGCTCGTGAGGCAAAACTGGACTGGCGACGACGCTCAAATTGCTGCTGGAGCAGCGGCCGTCCAAATGCGACGAGACCATCTTCCGATCACGTCCATCTTCGATTCTCTTTACAAGACGTGCCGAGATCTTTGGTCAGTTGACCACGGCGAAGTTACCGGGAATTTCATTCTTCTTTTCAGCGACGGCGAAGACGACGACAGTCATGCTTACCTTAGCGAGGCTGTGGACATGTGTCAGAGAACGCGAACCGCGATCTACGCAATCAGCAACAATCCCAAATCGCCGTTCTCGGCTGGGCAAAAGACATTGGACGATCTCGCTCGACAAACCGGTGGGCGCGTCTTCTTCAATCCGCAGGGCGCGCATATATGGGAAGACCTTCAAATCATCGAGGCTGAACAAAGAAACCAATATCGCCTTGTCTATAGACCTACTGGTTTTATCCCTGACGGCAAGTTTCACCGCCTCAAGCTTGGGTGCTCCATCAAAGGGACGAGAATCGTTACTCGTTCGGGTTACTATGCATTCTCCAGGCCATGAGCCTTGCAATTAGCGCGCGTTTTGGAACTGGCCATTACCGGCGGGTGACCCGGCCTAAAACCGCTTCAGTTTCACCCCACTGGATGCCCCGTGCTTAGAGCGGCCGGTGCGGGGATAGGGCTACCTATTTTTGTGGTTGGTGTAGAACGGGAGGCTGGAGGGTAGGTTGGCCGCTTTACGCGGGAACGGCCTGCATCACGGCGGTGCGAGTAACGGAAATCACGCTGATATCGTCCTCCTGCCCAAAGGCCTGTGCAATCACGCTCTCGCCGATGTTGACGTGCGTTGCGCTTCCGGTCTGTTCGGGCGCTTTTTTGGGCCTGGGAGTTTGGGCTGGCGCCGAGGCAGCAAGCCAGAACCCGAGGATCACCGGGAACAGGAAACGCAGACGTCGTGCCATGGTTGCGACCTCTATGGCGGGGAATGCCATGGAAGGAACTATACCCAATTTGCACCGCTATTCGGAATGATCTTTTGGGTTCGTTCACACGGAAGAATGCCGCAACAAGAAGATGCGGGTCATGACGCGGGTGCGCGGCCAATTTTCCTGGGTGAAGTTATTGGAATGCGGTCGCTGGTCCCCGACTCCCTTTCGAGAGCGATCAGCCGTTCCGCTGTATTGCGGTCGGTGATCAGCACGTGAATCCATCCGCCTTTGAGAGCCGCCAGAATTGCTGGAATTTTCTGCGCTCCTCCGGCGATTCCGACAACCCGGTGGGCGCGCTTCAGAGTGGCTAGATCGATACCGATGACGCGGCGCATCAACGGAGAGTCGATCGGCGCGCCATCCTTGTTAATGAATTGAAAACAGATGTCGCCGACGGCGCCCTGGCGGCTTAACTCTTCCCGTTCCTGCGAGGAGAAGATATTTCCACTGCTGGCAAGAAGACTCGACGGCTCCAGCGATCCAATGCCAACAAGGGCCACATCCAACTTCTTAAATAGTTTGGATGCCTCTTTGACCGCGGGGTCGCGGACCAGCACCGACTTAGCCTCGGCGGAACCAACCACTCCCGGCGCCTGCAACAGAACCGGAGATGCACCGATAAGGCTGGCCATCCTCTGAGCCAGCAGAGTGGCCTGGTATTGCGTGCTGGCGTTCCCGACACCGCCTAGAATCTGTACGACCTTGCCCCCATGGCCGCAATCGCTTGGATGCAGAGTTTCAACCATTGCAAACAACGACCGGCTCCAGGAGGAAATGCCAATGACCATGTTCTGCTTGACTGTTGTCTCGACATAATACGCAGCGGCGGCGCCAAGGTCGCGAACGATTCTCTCTTCGCCGCCGTCCGAGTCGATGACCACGGATTGCTTGAGATGAAACGTGGCTTCAAGCGCATCTTCCAAGTCAGGAAACGAACCGGCAGGTGTAGTTACGCTGATGCGGACGATGTCAGCTTGCCGAGCACGCTTGAGCAGACGCGACACTTTGGATTGGTGAATATTGAGCCTCTCGGTAATCTCCTGCTGACGAATTCCCCGGTCGTAATACATTCTTGCGACCTTGGCCATCAGCCTCAACTCTTCCAATCGCGACATGCAGAACATTCTCCCGAACCGTGATGCGCTCGAAGATTTATTGCAGATGCAAGCGCGCCTCTGCGGAATTAAGAGCGACTAGCGCTGTCCTGAAGGATGAAGATACACATCCCAGCCGAGATACTTGCTCAAGGCCTCCGCAGTGGGCGCGGCACAGTGGCTGGCGTTCATGGCCGCATGGTGCTCGAACCCATTAAGGCAGATGAACTGCATGAGCTCTTGCAACCGGGGAACCTTTACTACAGCGCGAGTTCCAAACGTGTCCAACAGATCGTCGGTAAATTGCCCATCGCCGAAGAAGGCGCGAATCTTGCCGGAAGAATCGTCCGTGCTGACCCGGCCGAAGGTCATTGGCCCTGCGGGCGTGCGGCCCTCGAGCGCGCCCACCGTGTTCTCTTCGCCGAGCATGGTGCCAAGAATTGGCGCGGTGCCGATGCGGATATCGGGGAGAAAGTCCTTGGCCCAGTTTCCGCAGTGGAACAGGACGCACTTATCGGGGTCGCTGCCGTAGTTGTTGTTCCAGTCGACCAGCGCACTTGGTCTTCCACTGGCAAGCTGCAAGGCATACATGCTGACGACGCCGGCAATATCCATCTCGCAGGCGGAAGGCAACATCTGCTCCGACATCATGCTCATGACCGTGCAGACATTGACGCCGTAGTTCTTCTGCATCGAACTCCAGCACTGAATCGCAGTGGCCGTCAGGTCCAGTGAAGCCATCCAATCATCGACAACGATCGCGAGCTTGGCCATCTTGTGCATTGACTCATCGGGAGCGGCGGAGCTGTCGGCATAGGCACGAATCTGGTCGATGCGGCTCTTCACTTTCGGATCGTTATCGGCAATAAGGGCTGCGGAGCCGAGGACCTCAGACAGGTCGATGGTGTTGACTGAGATTCCCGCGGCCTCCAACAGCTTTTCACTGAACCGTGTGGTGTTGAATGCGTTGGGGCGCGCGCCCACCGCGCCAATGCGCATGCGGCGCATTCCGCGAACGACACGGCAGACGGAAAAGAAATTCAGAAGATCGTCGCGGAAACCGTCGGAGAGAATCGCCGTCGTATGATCGTGCGTCAACGAGAACTTGAGCCCGTATTGACGAAGATTGTTGCAGACTGAAATCTTGCCGCAGAAAGCGTCGCGCCGGCGTGCGAGGCCAAACTGATCCAGGTCATCGGGGCAGGCTTGCACCAGAATGGGCACATTCAACTCAGAGAGACGAATGGTATCGGCCACCCCTTTTTCATCGCCAAAGTTGGGCAGGCAAACAAGGATGCCATCGATGCGATGACGGTTGGCGCGAAACAGGTGGCTGCATTTGACGGCATCAGCCCAGGTTTCGACGGCACCGAGTTTTGTGTCCGCCTCGGCGAGCCAGACGGGTTCCACTGAGAGCGAGTTGAACAGCTTGTTCAGGTCGCGCCGCGCTTCGGTGATGAGCACGTCCGGGAAGAAGTCGCGGTTGCCCAGAAGAACACCGAGTGTAATTGACATATCGGTTCACCTTACCTTTTCAAAATCTGCGTAATCGTCAACATTGTCCTGGGTGACCAGGTCGCATGGGATGATTTGGCGCTCAGGCTTGCCCGTGTTGCCGGACTTGAGAAACTGATCGGCCTCATCCACCGCGAGGCGCGCGATGAAGACGGCCGGTTGCAGCGTGGTGGCCCTGAGGCTGCCAGAACGGATGGACTGCAATGCATCGGGGCTGCCATCGAATCCCGTGACTAGAATGTTGGTCAGCCCCGAAGACTTGACGGCTGCCACCGCGCCCAGGGCCATGGTGTCGTTGCCGGAAATGATTCCGCGAATGTTTCCATGCGCCTGCAACATTGTCTCTGTCTTTTGGAAGGCTTCGGATTGAGACCAGTTGGCGGCCTGAGCGGAGACGCGCTTCAACGTGGGTTGTCCGTCCAACACTGCATGAAACCCTTTGGTTCGAACCTGCGCATTCGTGTCGGACTCACGGCCCAGTAGCTCCACGTATTCACCACCCTGCGGGCCCAACGCACGGACAAACTCTGCGGCAACAACGCGGGCACCCTGATCGTTGTCAGCGATGATCTGCGCCTTCGCAATCCCGTCCGCGTGAATCTCCCGATCAATCAGGAAGCACGGAATTCCGGCCTTTGTGGCTCGGCGCACAGCAGCGATTGAAGAATCGGCGCCGGCGTTGTCGAGAATAATCGCAGCGGCATTGGATGCGATGGCGGCGTCGATCAGGTTGTCCTGGCGGTAGGCATCGTCGTCGTGCACGTCGATGCGCACGCGGTAGCCTAACGCCAACGCACGCGCGGCGGCTGCGTCGGCCTCAATCTTGAAGAAGGGGTTGTCCTGTGAGGGTACGACGATGCAAATAAGAGGCTTGCTCATGTCGGCGCGATGACAGCCACCGGCGACGATCAACAGCAGGGTTGCCGTTGCCGCAAGAAAATGGAACGGGCGACACATCACTGGGCGTCCTCGGGGCTCGCACTCAATAGATAAGGCAGGAATTTCGCCTGCAACCTCGACTGCAACTGGTCGATGGCGACGGCCAGCACAATCACCGTGCCCTTGATGACCATCTGCCAGAACTCAGAAACTCCCAGCATGACCAGGCCATCGGACAGTACGCCGATGACGAACGCTCCAATGAGCGAACCTGTGACCGAGCCGCGGCCGCCCATGAGCGATGTGCCGCCCAGCACCACGGCGGCGATGGCGTTGAGTTCGAAACTTTCGCCCGTAGCAGGATGCGCAGCCTCTAGTTGTGAGGCGATGATGAGGCCTACCAATGCGGCGCAAAGAGACGAGACAAGATAGGTGACCAGCTTGACGCGCGGCACACGAATACCGGCCAGCCGTGCGGCGCGTTCGTTGCCACCGACCGCATAGACATGACGCCCAAGAGGAGTTTTTGCGGCCACCAGGGCGACGACGCCGAAGAGCACCAGCATGATCCAGACGGGAAGTGGGATGCCGAGAAGAAAACTCTGTCCGAGCAGAGTGAAGCCGGTATTGCCGCGAACTGCCACGCCGCCGAGATTAGGAAAGGTCTTGCCGTTCGACAAGAGCAACGCGGCGCCTCGCGCTATGTAGAGTGTTCCCAGTGTCGCAATGAACGGAGCAACACCGGCCTTCGCAACCAGCCAACCGTTCAGGAGGCCAACGGCAAAACAGACAGCGAGTGCGATGAGAATTGCGACGAGGACGCCAGGGTAATGAACGGAACCGCCGAATGGGAGGCCCTGTGTTAACAGGTAGCCTGCTACCATCCCACCCAGCCCTGCGACGGAACCGACAGAGAGATCGATGCCTCCCGTCAGGACGACGAATGTCATTCCGATTGCGAGGATCGCGGAGATGGCAACGTGTTTCGAAAGAATAGAGAGATTGTTGGCAGTGAGGAATGACGGCGCCAATGCGGAGAACAGGATAAGTAACAGCAACAGCACGAGAACGGCGCGAGCGCGGAGGAGAAAGAGAAGCGCGCGCACTGACGACGTGGCAAGACGATCCGAACGGCCAGGCGAGATCAAGTGTTCAGTCATGCGCGTGCAACTCCGAGGATTGTGATGGGTGTGCAGAGGATACGGCGGGACTGGCGGCGGCAAAAAGCGATTCGTCTGTGAGTTCGTTGGAGGAGAACTCCGCGGAGATTCGGCCCTGGCACAGGACAAGAACGCGGTCTGCAAGCGTACGCGTTTCTTCTATCTCTGACGATGTGAAAAGAATGGCAAGCCCCTTGGCCGCCAGCCGCCGCAGGATGCGGTAGACCTCAAGCTTAGCCACGGCATCGACGCCGCGGGTTGGTTCGTCGAGCAAAAGAAGAGAGGGGGAACGCATCATGCAACGGGCGATGAGCGCCTTCTGCTGATTGCCGCCGGAGAGCGCCGTGACGGGTAGCTCCAGGTCTCTGGCTGCAATGTTCAGTTCGCCAGCCAGTTCCCGCACGCGAAGGGTCTCACGCGCTCGAGAGAGAAAGAAGCCCTTTTCAGAGCCAAGGGATATGTTCTCGCGGATCGACATCTCGGGAATGAGGCCATCCCGTTGGCGGTCTTCCGGAACCAGGACGATGCCGGCCTTCACCGCATCCGCGACATTGGAGATGTGAAGCTGTTTGCCGCCAAGGATGATTTGTCCTGCAAGAGACGGTCTGCTTCCGGCAAGCAATTCGAGCAACTCTGTTCGTCCCGCTCCGAGCAGGCCGTAGACGCCAAGGATCTCTCCCCGGCGCAGTGTGAAACTGAGATCATGCAGTGGTGCCTGGGCAGCTTCGTCTGTGCCGGAGGCCGCGAGCGACAGCCCTTTGACTACGAGCAGTTCCGGTGCGCCGGCAATAGGCACCCGTGACTGGACGTCGCCAGTGCCTGCATTCCCCGACATGCGCTCCACAATCCACTGTCGCGAGACTTCCGCGCGGAGGGCTTCGCCCACAACGCGTCCCGATCGAAGAACCGTGAAACAATCGCCGAGATGCAAGAGCTCGTTGAGCCGATGGGAAATATAGATGATGGTGACGCCAGCCCGCTTCAGGTCGGCGATGACCTGGAAGAGTGAATCGGCCTCGGCTGTGGAGAGCGCCGATGTCGGCTCATCGAGAATCAGGATCCTGGCGCCTTGATCGAGAGTGCGGGCAGCCTCCGCAATCTGACGGCAGCCTAGCGAAAGCTGCGCTGCGGGCGTCCTGACCGGCATTGGCTTTCTCAGCCTGCGCAACGCAGCGTCAGAACGGAAATCTTGTAATGGGCGATCCACCAGGATTGCTGCCTTGACCAGTTCGCGCCCGGCAAAAATGTTCTCGCTTATATCGAGATTGGGAAGCGTGGAAAGCTCCTGATGCACGATCGAGATTCCGTGCGCTGCGGCCTCACGCGGCGATCTGACGGAAATCGGAGATCCATCGAGCAGCAGGTCGCCCTCGTCTGCTGCCTCGACTCCGGCAAGGATGCGCATCAGCGTGGACTTGCCCGCTCCGTTTTCGCCAATGAGCACGTTGACCTGATTCCTGTAGGCGCGGAACGTGACGCGGTCGAGCGCGATGGTGCCCGGATAGCGCTTGGTGATGGCACGCGCTTCAAGAACGATGTCCGGTGCGGCGTCGCTCATGACTCTGCCTCCGGAGTCAGCCGCGCGCGACGCACGGCCTGCTTCCAACCGCCATAGAGGCGGTCACGCTCCGCGTGCTCAAGCGGGGGCGCAAAGGTATCTGCGTTATGGGGCAGCGCTTCAAGATCCGCGAGACAACTCCACCATCCAAGGGCAAGGCCGGCGAGCCATGCGGCTCCGAGTGCGGAGAGTTCTTCGTTCGACGAGCGAAGAACCGGACGCTCAAGAATATCCGCCTGAAACTGCATCAGTGCGGCGTTGCGCGTGGCTCCTCCATCGGCATGTAATTCTGGAATCCGCGCACCAGCCGCCTGTTCGATGGCAAAGAATACATCCGCCACCTGATACGCAATGGCGTCGACGGCAGCGTGCGCCAGATGGGCGGACGTGTGCGATTTGCCGAGTCCCGTGAGGATGCCGCGCGCGTCAGAATCCCAATAGGGCGCGCCAAGCCCGACCATGGCGGGAACAAAGAAGACTCCGTCCGCATCGGGCACCGTAGCGGCAAGAGCGGCGGCATCGGACGCTGGATCTGGCAGGCGGAGAAACTGGCCCACCCATTCCACTGCGGAGCCGGTCATGGCAATGTTGCCCTCAAGGGCAAACTGGGTTTGTCCATTGATGGTCCATGCGATGGTGCGCGCAAGAACAGAGGTTTCAGGCGCAAGCGATGAAGTGAGCGCCATCAGGGACGATCCAGTTCCGTAAGTTGCCTTGACAGTTCCGGCGGAGTAACGGCCGTGACCGAACATTGCGGCGTGCGAGTCGCCGATGACTGCGAGCACAGGGACGCCGGCGAGTTGCGGAACCGCTGCACACAGGCCGAACGCGCCCGAGGATGAGCGTAATTCCGGCAATGCACCCAGGGGAATGCCGAAGGTGGTCAGAAGTTCGCCATCCCACGAGAGGCTGTCGAGATTAAGAAGCCCGGTGCGCGATGCATTGGAAAAATCTGTGGCGTGCGTTGCGCCGCGCGTAAGTTGGTACACAAGCCAGGAATCCACCGTTCCCAGACAGAGCTTGCCCTCTGCGGCAAGAGCGCGGACTTGAGGATTGTTCTCAAGGAGCCAGGCAAATTTGCCGGCGGTGATCAGCGGGGCGAGAGGAAGGCCTGTCTTCCGGCGGATCGAGGACGCGTGGGGTGAGAGGCGGGTGCATATTTCGGCGGAGCGGCCACACTGCCAACTGATCACGTTGGCCAATGGCTTGCCAGTCTCGGCACTCCAGGCTACGGCACTTTCGCGCTGATTCGAAATCGCAATGCCTTCGATCCGTGCACCGGCCTGGTCCGCGTGGTTCTTGCACTCAGACATCACCTTCAGCACCGACTCCCACACGAGTTGGGGCGACTGCTCGACGAATCCTCGCTGGGGATAAATCAATGCGACAGGCGACGATGCTCGAAACACGGGCTTGCCGGAGCGGTCTACCAGCAGGGCCTTGGTGTTGGTGGTGCCTTGGTCGATAGCCAGAATCAAACCGGCCGGCATCTACTTGCTCTCCCTTAACAGATCAAGCGCCGCATTATGAATTCCCTCTGCGGTGAGGCCAAAGTGCTGCAACAGAAATTCGGCCGAACCGGTGGGCGCAAAAACTCCGGGCACACCCAATATACGCATCGGGGCAGGATGGTGGACGGCCAGGAGTTCGGCGACCGCGCCACCCAGCCCGCCAGCCGCCAGAGCTTCCTCAGCCGTCACAATGCCGCGCGTGGTCCGCGCCGCGTGCAAAACAGCATCCGCATCCATCGGCTTCATGCTGCTCATGTTCAAGACGCGTGCGTGAATACCGATACCGGCCAGAGATTCCGCCGCGTCGAGCGCGCGCGACACCATGACGCCATTGGCCATCAGCGTGACGTCGTCGCCTTCGCGAAGTACAGGCGCCTTACCCAGGGTGAACTGGAAATCCTTTGCATGTACCTCGCGGACCGGCATGCGGCTGATGCGAAGATACATGGGCCCAACATGCTCAAGCGAGTAACGCATCGCCGCGGCTGTCTCAAGCGGATCGGCGGGAACAACCACGGAAAGATTGGGGATGATGCGAGTCCAGGCCAAGTCCTCGATGGAGTGATGCGTCGGTCCCAACTGGCCATAAGCCATGCCTGGCGACATGCCACAAAGCTTTACGTTGGAGTTTGAATAGCCGAGATCGACCTTGAGTTGTTCCATCGCGCGCGCGGTGAGAAAACAGGATGCGCCACAAACATAGGGAACCATGCCGCCGTTGGCCAGGCCCGCACCGACGCCAATCATGTTCTGCTCGGCGATTCCGACGTTTACAAACCGGGCGGGAAACCTGGCGGCAAAGTTCTTGAGCTTTGCCGAAGAGACGGAGTCGTTGACCACTGCGCACACGCGTTGGTCGGACTCCGCCATCGCTTCAAGGGCCTGGGCATATGCCTCCCGGCAGTCGAAGAGGCGGGCTGGAGCGGAGTTTGCGATTGGCGATTGCAGGGGAGGCGTAGTGCTCATCGATTCACCTCGATGCCCAGTTCTGCGGCCGCGATGGCAAGCTGCTCCCTGGTTGGCACGCCATGATGCCATGCGGGTTTGTTCTCGGCGAATGAGACGCCCTTGCCCTTGATAGTGTTCGCAATGATGCATGAAGGCTTGCCGGGCTCGAGGGGGAGATTTGAAAATCGCTCTAGCAGGGCCGCGTGATCGTGCCCGTCGATCTCCACCACAGCGAAGCCAAACGCAGCCCACTTGGGCGCCAGCGGATCCATGCGAATTGTTTTCTCAGTAAAGTCGCCCTGCTGAATCCGGTTGCGATCGACGATCACCACCAGGTTGTCGAGCCCGTATTGCTGGGCTGTCATGGCGGCCTCCCAATTGGAGCCTTCCTGCAATTCGCCGTCGCCGGTCAGCACGAAAACTCTCCAACTCTCGTTGCGCATGCGCGCGGCCAACGCCGCACCCACGCCGATGGGCAGTCCATGTCCGAGCGGGCCGGTGTTAGCTTCCACTCCGGGAAGTTTGTTGCGGTCCGGATGTCCGTTGAGCTTGGAGAGAGGGTCCATAAAAGTCGAGAGCATCTGTCTGGGGAAAAAGCCTTTGAAGGCCAGGGTCGAATAAAATGCTCCGGAGCAATGACCCTTGCTCATAATGAAGCGGTCGCGCTGCGGCCATGCAGGATTGGCTGGATCCAGCCGCAGAACATCTCCAAGATAGAGGGTCGCGAGAATATCAGAGGAAGACAGGTCGCCGCCGGTGTGTCCCAGACCGGAGTGGTTGGTCATGGTCATCGCGCTGAACCGGATCAGATTGGCCTGATGCTGCAGCCATTGAGCCTTTTCTGCGAGCCGATGTTCGCTGGTCAAATTCCCGGCATCACTCATGTCTGGCTCCATCGATGCATAAATATGCGACTATGCATTTTCTTGTAATCCCACAATACGCCACCCCTGCTTGTGTGTCAAAAGGTTGAAGGTAGGGACGATCAGGCGGCAGGCACTCCGTGTAACATCGCATCCACCTTTTTCCGGATCGCATCCTGCGCGTCGGGAACGAACAATACATCACACTCTGAACCCACAATGTGTGGATGACCGCAGGCCTTCATATTTGCAACCAATTCCCCGGTGCGGCGGACTACCTCCTCAACCGGCATGGCGCCATCGGAGTAGAAGGACTTGGAGGGAAGGTTGCCGTAGAGAACCACATCGCTGGGAACAAGCCGGGCGTCTTCCCAGAGCTTGCGTGAACTGCCCAGGCTGAGGATGACAGGATGAAGCCGGTTTGCGAATGCCTCGACCATCGGATCGATCAGTTCGCCGCAATCGTGGAATATTAGATCGCAGCCAGCATCCTCGATCGCGGCTTTCACGCGCAGATTTGGCTCCATCACCAGGCGCTCAAACAGATTCGAGCCAGACTTCATCTGGCGGGGTGAGATGAAGGCAATCGACGCTGTTGGCTCGCAGATCATGATGGCCCGGGCGCCGTGCCGGATCTGGCTGCGCACGGAACGCAGTACTGCGGCCTCGGAGACGCGCAGACATTGCCACAGCAGCCGAACTTCGTCCGAGTCGCATGCGTCAACCCCCGATCCTGCCATCGCCGCCGCAGTGATGGGGTCTGCCAGCAAACGAGTGGTCAAGGAGAACGGCCCGATGGCCATTCCAACCGGAATCAGGTCGTGTTGCGCGCGAATGTAGGCAAGCGCTTCGTCACGGGCTAAACTGCCCGGGCAAAGCGGCACGGTCTGCTCCCCGCACATTGTTGCGAGCGCAGGTTCATCCAGAGGCGCACCCATGTGATAGCTCTCCGCCTCAGTCGCCGAAACTCCGGCCAGCGCCAGCAGATCGATCTTCTCCAGGCGCAAGTCCATAAGTGGAACTGCAAGCGGCGTGCCCCAACGCCGTGCCGCCCGTTCGATTACTCGACCTAATGCTGGGCCATCGTTGCGAAGCTTTTCGGGCTCACTCTCTTCATGCATCACCAGATCGGTGCCGATAGGCATGCGCAAGCCGCGACTGGCGAGCTCAAGATAAAATTTGCGATCCACTGGTAAATCCCTCTGCGCGACAGATGCAAGACCAAGATGCAGCGGGGCGCAAGGATTCTGCGTCTAAAACAATCCGACCTGAGCTTCCGTTCACACTGCGCGCGCAAGCAACAAAATAAATTCGGCTGCGCCGTTCTTGATATTTTCGCCGCAATCCATCTTACCGCGCCCGCAACACTCTGCTGGGAACGCGCCACGGTCTGCCTGCTGCTATGTGCGGAATGCGCAATCTTTGCGGTTTGTGATCCGCGACTGGAAGGCGTTGGGAACCGTGATATGCTGGACCCGCATGGCGGGCAGCGACGTTGATCGGAGTGGTGGTAACCTGCGAGGCCGTTCATGTTGAGGGGTGAGCGTATGTTCTTTTCGGTTCCGATGCTTCGCGCATTGAGCGCAAATGTTGACGCCTGTTTTGACTGCGTCGCGCTATGAAAGACATCTATATCGACCAACTCGCGGGTTTCGATGAAGGCAGGGTCTTTGACAGCTACTTTCTGGTTCTCTTAAAGCAGCACCGAACCACGAAGTCCAACAAGCCCTACCTGAATCTGATTCTGGGCGACAAAACCGGTCAGCTTGAAGGCCGAGTTTGGGATCCCGGCGATCCGCGCATCGCCAAGGACGTAAACCAGGGCGACATTGTAAAGGCGCGGGGCACTGTGGCGCCCTTCGACGGTCGCCTGCAAATGAAGGTCGATCAATTGCGCAAGGCTGCGGCCGGCGAAGCGGACAGGACCGACTTGCTGCCCTCAACCGAGTATGACGTGAACGATCTGTGGCGTCAGCTTCAGGCGTGTGTGGAGAGTTTTACCGATCCTGATCTGAAACTCCTGTTGACGACCTTGCTCGGCGATCCGGCTTTGGCGCAGGCTTACCGTGAGGCTCCCGCGGCCCGGCAGTTGCACCACGCATGGCTCGGCGGCCTGCTGGAGCACGTGGTTAGCCTGATCAAGTTGGCTGATCGCGTCGCCCCTCATTATCCAATCCTGCATCGTGACTTGCTGCTCACCGGCGTCATCCTCCACGACATCGGCAAGGTGCAGGAACTGGCGTGGGACGTCGGCTTCGAGTACACCGTCGAAGGCACTCTGCTGGGACACATTCAGATGGGAACGGCGCTGGTAGAGAAAACCATCGACAGTCTGCCCGATTTCCCGCCGCGCCTGAAGACACTGGTGCTGCACATGATTCTGTCGCACCATGGAAAACTCGAATTCGGCTCCCCGAAGCTGCCTATGATTCCTGAGGCCCTGGTGCTGAACTTTCTCGACGACCTCGACGCCAAGATGCAGGCAATGGCCAGCGAATTCCAGAAGTCAGCCCGCGAGGGAAGAGCGACGGACGAGCTGACCGGCAAGGTTTGGGCGCTGGATCAACGCCAATTGCTGAGTACGCGCGGGTGGCTGGGGGAAGACGAGGAATAGGGAATAAGGGAAAGAAAGGACTAACCGAACGTGGCGTACGACCTGAGCCTTTCCTCATCCAACAGCAACACAGGTGTCTTCGAGTGTCCGTCGTGCAAGCAGACAATTGATGCATCGGCACCTAACTGCCGCTTCTGCTCCACACCCATCGATCCAGTGGTCGCTGAAGCCGCGGCGGTGAAGATGGCCAAGGTTAACCAGGCGTGCAGCGACGCCAGCTTTTTGCGGACCATGGCGATTGGAATGCTGGTATTTCTGGGAATTATGTTTGTTCCGTTCATGTCCCTGCTCGGTATTTGCGGCTATTACTTCCTGATGTTCGCGGTTCCCTTCATGTCAATTCGATGGTGGATCAGGTTTAACGCCGTCAGGGCAGACGATTCCGATTTCAAACGGGCCAGAACGACGGTAATTGTCGTGAGCGTACTCTGCGCGCTTCCCTTGCTAAATTTTCTTGCGTCTCGGCTCTGATTGCATGCTCGCGTAGCGGGCGCGAAAAGTCGCTCTTCGGAGCCCTTCGAGAACTGGTTGCATATATACAAATCAGCTCGGCAAGAAACGTCCCTCAGGGGCTAAAGCCCTAAATTCTATTGGCCTTTTACGGCACGGCTGAAGCCGTGCCCTTTCAAAACCGGATTTATGCAACAAGTTCCAGTTCAAACTACTTCACTCCCCTGAGGCGATAGAGCGCCTCTTTCAGAAAGGTGCGTGGAGGCATCTCTCCACGCAAAGCAGGAAGGTGCTTCTGCTAGCTTGGGGTCACGCTACAAACCAGTCCCACTGCTCTTGGGTCAGCGGCACTACGGAGAGCCGTCCAATTAGGAGCAGTGGCGATTTTGCAAACAGCTTCTCGGCTTTGATCGAGGCCAGCGTCTTCGGAGTTTTCAGGCGCTTACCTGCTTTCACGCGGACAATGGGCACCTTGGGGTCGCCGGCATCGACGCTGACGACCGTCCCCGTGCCCACTGCGGTGCGCTCATCGCCGGTGTGATAAAAAATCCACTTCGTCCCCGCCTTCATTTCGCGCAGATGCTTGACCGCTGTGGGGTTGGTCACGCCATCCCAGACCGTCTCCTGGTCGCGCAGGAAGTCGTCGAAGGAATAAACGCTGGGCTCTGATTTGAAGAGGAAGTAGGCCATGCCGTTCATAGTAGGCGACAGACGAGAGAACAGGGAAGAAATGGAATCAGTGAATCTAATGAGCCGGTTAGCCGACGCCATTGACGATCAGATTTGAGAATTTCTGCGTGGATGGATCGTACCAGGCTTGCCAAAAACAGGCGCTTCCGTCGGCGGCCAGTTCAAGGTGCTTACGCCATTTATTAGAATCGCCCGCGTCGATGCTGCATAGCGCGTTGACGAATATCCGGGGTTTCCCATCCTGCACAATCGCCAGGTATTGCCTGACATATTGATGGGGATCGTCGATATGCCGGCTCGGCTTCTCTCCGTTTGCCATGAGAGCGGGGATCTGGGACAAGTTGGCCTCAAGACCTTCGATATCGCCCACGGTAGGCTCCCAGCTTTGCACCTTGGTTTTGGAATCGCTCCCAATGAGATTGGCGTAGGCTGTCGCCTCTGTCTCGGGAAGTAGCGCGAAATCCGGCTTCGGCATGTGTTTGAGCTGAGTGTTCCGGGACGGAGATGGCGGGGATGTGACGCGGAGATGTCGCAGTTCCAGCCCCACGGCAATGAGACAAATGAGCACAAGACAAGCGATTCTGAATTTCCCAATCCGCACGAAGATTCACCTGGTCGAGGGCAACACTGCATTATCTCGCAATTGGGGCTCGCCGGATCTGCGTTGAGTTCTCCCTATTCCCCGCGCTTCCCCGTTACAATCAAATAGTTATGATTCGTTTCTCAACCGCGGGGGAGTCGCACGGAGAGGCGCTGATCGCGCTGGTCTCCGGGATGCCGGCCGGCGTGCCTGTCGACCTCGACTTCGTAAACCACGAACTGTGGCGTCGCCAGCAGGGCTACGGCCGTGGCGGCCGCATGAAGATTGAGACCGATAAGGCCCATGTACTCTCAGGCGTACGCCATGGCAAGACAATCGGCTCGCCCATCGCCATTGAGATTGTGAATCGCGACTGGAAGAACTGGGAAGAGAAGCTGCCGGTCGAGGCCGGCGACCCCGGCAAGCATCAGCCGGTTGCCTCGCCGCGGCCCGGTCACGCCGACTTGGCCGGCGCCCTGAAGTTCAATTTTCCCGACGCACGCTACGTCCTTGAGCGCGCTTCGGCCCGCGAGTCCGCTGCCCGCGTGGCCGGTGGGGCTTTTGCCAAGCTGCTGCTTCGGCACCTGGGCATCGAGGTGGCTAGCCATGTGATCCGTGTGGGCAGGGTAGAGCTCGACCGCACCGCCGCGTGGGAGGAAATCGTCTCCGTCGTCGCTCGCGACGAAATCGTGCTTAGTTGCGTGGATGCGGCCACAGAAGCCCGCATGAAAGAAGAGGTCGAGCATGCCTCACGCACCGGTGACACGGTGGGCGGAGTGTTTGAGGTGGTGGTTCACGGCGCGCCCGCCGGCCTGGGTACCTATGCCAACTGGGACGAGCGGCTTGACGGACTGCTGGCCTGGTCGGTGATGAGCCTGCAGGCGGTGAAAGCGGTTGAGATAGGGCGCGGCATTACAGCCGCCGAGTCTTTCGGCTCCAAGGTTCACGACGCGATTCACTACGCCGCCGAGGCAACCGGCAGACCAACCCGCTTTACCCGCGAACAAAACAACGCGGGCGGCATCGAGGGCGGTGTTTCCAACGGCGAAGACATTGTTGTGCGCGGGTACTTGAAACCCATTTCCACGCTGCGCCGGCCGCTTGAGTCGGTTCGCTTCGACACTCGCGAGGCTACCAGCGCAAGTTACGAGCGGTCAGACATTTGCGTCGTGCCCGCTGCGGGCGTGGCTGCCGAGGCCATGGTTGCCCTCACCGTAGCCGGTCTGGCGCAGCAGAAGTTTGGCGGCGATTCAGCCCTGGAAATGAAACGAAATTTTGACAGCTACATCGAACAGATACGGAGCTATTAGAGACAGAAATGATTCGTAAGATCGTGAAGTTTCCTGATCCACTGTTGCAACAGCCCGGCGAGCCGGTGGCCGAGTTCGATGCAGAGTTGCGCCAACTGGTGGCCGACATGTTTGAGACCATGTACGCTTCGCAGGGCATCGGTCTGGCTGCGCAGCAGGTCGGCGTGTGCAAAAGGGTTATGGTCATTGACCTGAGCCAGGCCAAGGACCCGGCGCAAAAGCTGGCAATGATCAATCCTGAAATCATTTTTCGCGAGGGCAGGCAATACGAGGAGGAAGGCTGCCTCAGCTTCCCCGAGATTCGCGAGAAGGTAGTACGTGCGGCCAAGGTGCGCATCCGCGCCCAGGACGAAAACGGCAAGTGGTTCGAGATGGACGGCGAAGATTTGCTCTCGCGTGCCTTTCAGCACGAAATAGATCATCTCGACGGGATGCTGTTCATCTTCCGCATGAGCGCACTGAAGCGCGACCTGAATTTGCGCAAGATTCGCAAGATGCAGCGCGACGGCGTGTGGTAGAAGAGTGAGGCTGGTATTTTGCGGCACTCCCAGCTTTGCCGTGCCCACGCTGGAGGCACTGCTTGCGGCGGGCCACGAAATCCCTCTCGTGGTCACACAGCCGGACCGGCCCGTGGGCCGCAAACAGGAGCTTGCCGCGCCACCTGTGAAGCTAACCGCGCTGGCCGCAGGCCTCGCCGTTACGCAACCGGAAAAAATTCGCAACAACGCGGACTTCCGTGCGCAGTTGGAATCGATCGCTCCCGACGCAATAGTGGTGGTTGCCTATGGGCGCATTATTCCGCCGTGGATGCTCACTTTACCCCGCCTGGGGTGCATCAACCTACATGGCTCTTTGTTGCCCAGGTATCGCGGCGCCGCGCCTATCCAATGGGCCGTGGCCATGGGCGAAGCGATTACGGGAAATACGACCATGCTGCTGGAAGAAGGCCTCGATACCGGCCCGATTTTATTGCAGCAGCAAGTGAAGATCGGTCCTGACCAGACCGCGGCGGACCTATTTGATGTGCTGGCCCAAGGCGGCGCGCCTCTTGTGGTTGAGACGATTGCCGGACTGGCCGACGGAACCGTCCAGCCCAAACCGCAAGACCACTCGCAAGCCACGCTGGCTCCGCTGCTCAGCCGCGAAGATGGGCGCATGGATTTTGCGTCGCGCACAGCGGTGGAGTTGAAAAATCGTTGGCGCGGCTTTCAACCCTGGCCCGGCGCGTTTACCACGTTCGACGGCAAAAAGCTGATCGTCCATCGCATGGAAGTTGCTGAGCATTCGGACACCCCCGTAGCTGGCTCGGCGGAACCTGGCGGAATTCAAGTTGAGAGCCATCGCCTGCTGGTACGCTGTGCGCGGAACACCTGGCTCGAATTGATTGAGCTACAACTTGAAGGCAAGAAGCGCCTTATGGCCACGGAATTTCTGCGCGGAGCGGCGTTGGTCACCGGCGCGAGGTTGGGTTGATGCAGACAACAACTGTCTCGCCGGCCCGTAAGACTGCCTTCAAGATCCTCCTGACTGTTGAGCGCGGCCTGTCGCATTCCGACGATTTGCTGCGCGGTAAGACTGTCAACGCACTTAGTGCGACGGACCGCAATCTGGCCACGGCGCTGGTGCTGGGCACGCTGCGCTGGCAGATCCAGCTTGACAGCCAGCTACAAGCATTGCTTTCCCGGCCCCACGCCAAGCTCGACCTCGAGGCGCGCATCGCTCTGCGCCTGGGAGCCTTCCAACTGCTGCATCTGGACCGTATCCCCGCTCGCGCTGCCATTGATGAAAGTGTGGAACTGACGAAAGAGGCAGGCCACCATTTTGCATCTGGCATGGTGAACGCGGTTCTTCGCAAGCTCGCAAGCGGCGAGGCTTCGCACTTTCGCTTTTCTGAGGAGACTCCTGAAGAATTGTCGCTGGCACAGGCTCATCCGGCGTGGATGGTCGAGCGCTGGGCCAGCATTTATGGTCTGGATTCGGCGCGCGCCATCTGCCACCACGGACAGAGCCAACCCGCGCTCATGATTCGACTTGAAAGTCTCGCTCTCGAAGAAGAACTCGCGGCGACTGGGGTTCGCCTCGAACCCGGCGAAATGCTATCGGCTGCGCGGACAGTCGTCTCTGGCGATCCCGG
This sequence comes from uncultured Occallatibacter sp., assembly GCA_964396795.1. Classification (GTDB taxonomy): domain Bacteria; phylum Acidobacteriota; class Terriglobia; order Terriglobales; family Acidobacteriaceae; genus Telmatobacter. Next base: position 18,875 of record CAYNGB010000033.1, read on the forward strand.
AGCCACAGTTGCTTTCCGCGAAGGCCGCGTGCGGCTTCAGGACGAGGGCTCGCAGTTGGTCGCCGAGATTGCGAGCTTGAGCGAAGGCAAGCTCAACCAAAAAGGGGCGAGCGTCCTCGATGCCTGCGCTGCTCCCGGGGGCAAGACCTTGATACTTGCCGAGCGAATGCCGCAGGCCCGGATTGTAGCCAGTGAGCTCAGCCCGCAGAGGCTCGCGCAGCTCCGTAAGCGACTCGCTTCGCTGGGTGATCGCGTTGAATGCCGCCTCGCGGACGCAACCTCGCTGGCCGGGGACTCGATCTATGATGTTGTGCTGGCCGACGTGCCGTGCAGCGGCACTGGTACGCTGAGCCGCAACCCGGAGATTCGTCACCGCCTGCGACTGGAAGATTTGCCGCGCCAGGCCGGGCGCCAGCGGGCGATTCTTAGCTCAGCGCTGCGCGCCGTCCGCCCTGGTGGGCGCGTAGTCTACTCCACTTGCTCGCTGGAGCCAGAGGAGAATGACGAGGTCGTCGCCGCGGTGCTCGCGCAATTCCCGCACGCCAGGACGGTGTCACTCAAAGCTCGCATCGACGAAATGCTCAGCGATGGCGTTCTTGCCGCCTCCGGTGCAGAACGGCTGCGAAACAGTCTCACGGTTGAGGGTTTCCTGCGTCTGCTTCCTGGCGTCTTCCGCACCGACGGCTTCTTTATCGCGATGATGGAGAAGACTTCTTAGGCAGATTGGTATTCCATTTCTCGATCCGCTGTACGGTACGCGCTCGACGTTACTCTGCCGCCAGCTTGAGCACCGCATAGTCACGGCCCAGCACTGCGCACAGCGCTTCCACGACCAGTTCGTGATCTGCGCGCTGCGGCAGGCCAGAGACGGTTACGCTTCCCACAACTCCGGCACCGGTTACCGTCAGCGGGAACGACCCGCCATGCGTGGCATAATCGGCCACCGGCAGGCCCTGGGACTGGAAAAGAGTCTCGTTCTTGACCTTCTCTTTGAGACCGATCGCGTAGGAGCTGCGATGGAACCGAGCGACCACGTTACTCTTGCGCCGTACCCATTCCACATGGTCCGGCGTGGTGCCCTCAAGAGCTGCGTAAAAGAGCGGCTGTCCGAAACGCCGCACATCGATTACCACGCCCAGTCCGCGCTCCTTCGCCAATGTCCTCAGGCGCGATCCCAGGTCCCACGCTGTCTCGGTGTCCAGGTGTTGCAACTCAAGCTCACGCTCCTGCAAGGCGATGCGTTCCAGGTCCTCGTTCCATCCCATCCGGCGTTGTCTCCTATTGTACATGTCATCATAGGCCGTCTCTCGCATATTTTGGCCGGACTTCGTCGGAAAGGGCTCTTGACAGAAGGGAGCGAGTGTATCATCATTGCAGACTAGTTTGTGCCGCAAACTACTTTTGAGGTGAAAGTCATGATGAGTCTTCTTCATCGGTCCTCTTCCACAGCTGCTCCCGATGCGCTCGCCCGGCGCATGATGCAGGATACGCACCTGCGCGATGGCCTGCCCGAAATCGTTGTCGGGGGCATCCTGCTTCTCGTCGCGGCGCAGAGTTACACCATGGCCGTACTTTTGCACGGCGGCCTACTGGTCCTGAAACGGATTCTCATCTTGGTTTGGACCCTCCTCGTGATTGCCCTGACCTTTTCATCTTTTTCAATTCCTGGAGCGACGGGAACGGGCTGGCTGCTGCGATGGCTGCGCCGCCGCTACCTGATCTCCAGATCCGGCTATGTTAAACCGAGGTCCGAGTGGAACAAACGCCAATTGGCGCTGCTTGGCGGGATCGGTCTTCTGGTTGCTACAGCCCTGCTACTTGTCAGGCGGGAGGTTGCGCCGCCACTATTCGATCGCGGGTTGTTTATCGCCATTGGCGTGTTCGTGGGCGGGATTGAAGCCCTGGTTGGCCGCCATCCGCGCTTCCGGGCGATGGGCTTGTTGACCGTTGCCTGCGGCATTCTGGTCGGCTTTTCGCGCTTGCCCCTGCAGCTGCGCTTTGCCGTCTTCTATGCGTTTACCGGCGCCATGGCGCTCATTTCTGGCGCCATCGTACTGGCCCGCTTCCTGCGCGCAAACGCGGAGGAAGAGTGAAATGAGCGAGAAGATCCAGACGCTGGCAGGAATCGATCGCATTGTCCATGAGCCCGCGCGGCTGATGATCGTGGCCCTGCTGGCGGCCGTGGATGAGGCCGATTTTCAATACCTGCATCAGGCCACCGGGCTCACCAAGGGCAACCTCAGCGTGCATTTGTCAAAGCTCGAAGAGGCGGGCTACGTGGCGATCCAGAAGACCTTTCGCGGAAAGTATCCTCTTACCCTGTGTCGATTGACGCAGCGGGGCGGCGAGGTGTTCCGGAACTACAGGAAGGTGATGCGGGCGGCTTTATAACTGCAACGGTGCCTATTTTGACGAAGCGCCCGAATCACTGGCTAACCGGACAGAACTCTGTTTTGCCGGTAATGCTCTCGATACTCAGTCTCGTTTTAGACTTGGGTGTCGCCAAAACACCATGCGGATTGGCTGCACATCCGGCGGTATCTGAGGGTGCGTCAACTTTCCGCGCTCTCCTCTGCAGCCAGATTGGGCTGCGGCACAATGCCCAGGCGCACATAGATGGGGCGCATCTGCTTGCGAATCGCGGCAAGCCTGGACCAGAACCACAGCGCTCCGAAAATGCAAGCAACGCCACTGACGGTGACGGTATGCGGCGCGCCGATGACGTGGGCCAGTCCGCCGGCCAGCAAACTGCCGAAGGGCGCCATGCCTACAAACGCCATGGTGTAGTAGCTCATGACGCGGCCGCGCATTTTTTCGTCCACCAGGGTCTGCACAATGGTGTTGCTGGCTGTCAGGCCCTGCATCATGCCGAAGCCGGTGAGCAGCATCAGCGGCATGGAGAGCCAAAAAGACCGGGAGAGCCCAAAGCAGATGAGGCCTACGCCAAACGCTGCCGCGGCAATGGGAATCATCTTCGTCAGCCCGCGCACCGAACGACGCAACACCATGGCCAGTGCCGACACCAGAGAGCCCACACCCACTGCGCCCATCAGGAATCCCAGCGTGTGTGGACCGCCGTGCAACACCTGCGCGGCAAAGACCGGCATCAGCACCATGAACGGCCAACCCATGAGGCTCAGCAGCGCAAACAACAGCAGAATGGTGCGGATAGGAGCAAAGCCTGACACATAAGTCCAACCCTCGCGCATTTGTACCAGCATCGAGGTGGTTGCGTGCTGTTCGTTCGTTGCCGGGAGGCGCATCATTACCAGCGAGGCGATCACCGCGATGTAACTGATGCCGTCCACCAGAAAACACCAACCCTCGTTGCTGGCCGCAATCACCAGTCCCGCCAGCGAGGGGCCAATCAGCCGCGCCGTGTTGACCATTGACGAGTTGATGGCGATGGCGTTGGAGAGGTCGTCCCGATCCTCAACCATCTTTACCATGAACGACTGCCGGCCGGGCATATCGAATGCGTTGATCACCCCCTGCATCGCGCTAAGCGCCAGCACTTCGGCGATGGTAATGCGATGTGAAAGCGTGAGCCATGCCAGCAAGAGCGACTGCACCATGGCCAGTGTCTGGGTCCATACCAGCACCTTGCGCCGGTCGATGCGGTCCACGATGACGCCGGCCAGCGGCGCCAGCAGAAATGTAGGGATTTGCCCGGCAAAACCCACCGTGCCCAGCAGCAGCGGTGACCTGGTCAGTCGATAGACCAGCCAGGACGTGGCGATGCGGGTCATCCACGTGCCAATCAGCGAGATGCTTTGTCCACCGAAAAAGAGGCGGAAGTTGCGATGGCGAAGGGCACGCCAGGCGTGCGAGTAATCCCCGGCCGCGGCGGTCCACTCGCGTTGTGGCGTTCTGGTTTTGGTCATTGTTGCGCTACATGATTTGATGCTGTAGACCCGCGGAGAGAGAGTTCTTTACTTCGCCACCGTCAGTTTCACCTGCGTCTTCAGATCCACGCGCGCGCCCGCAGTGGGCTGTTGCGCAATGACTGAACCCGGCACCACAGGGGGAACGGGAGGCGCGTTTCCATTTCCCACTGGCGCCACGTGCACATCTGCAAATACGGGCTGTGCCAGCTTGAGGCCTTCCTGGGTCAATTGCGCCTGCGCGGTGACGACGGGCAGGCCAACCATGTCGGGCATCACGTAACCGTCGGGTGTGTCATCGTCTGGCGCGGCTACCAGCAGGTTGATGCTGGGTTGCGCAATCCCCTGCGCGTGCGCGGGAGGGTCCTGCGCAAGCACCGTGCCTTCAGCCGCGACGCCATCGGGAAGGTGCGCGGTGACACCCACCTCCAGGCCCACGCGCCGCAGTTGCAAGCCTGCTACGCGCTCCTCGTTACCCACTGTATCCGGCACATCCACCTTTTGTGGACCGAGACTCTCTGCCACGCGCACACGCCACTCGCGGCGCACCACTGTACCCGCTGCCGGCGACTGCGAGAGAATGTGCCCGGCCGCCACATCGCCCGAATAATAGCGGTTATCGACGTTCAAGTTGAGTCCCATGCCCGCGGCCTGGCTGCGCGCTTCGGCCACAGTCATGCCCTTGAGAGCGGGCACTTGCACTTCGGCGCCGTGAATCGCAAAGTGCATCGTGGTGATTGCCGCCAGCAGGGCCACGGCTACCAGCAGCATCACCATTGATGCCATGCGGAAGAACCGGATGAAGAAGTTTCCATTCATGGTTCGGGCTCCCCATCGGCATACACAATTTCGTATTCGATCCTTGCCGCTTTTTCGAGCATCTTCGACACCGAGCAGTACTTGTCCTTCGACAGCGCCACGGCATCTTCCACGGCCTTGCGGCTGAGGCGGCCGTGCACCACGTAAGTCAGCATGATGCGCGTAAAGACGCGCGGTGCGGTTTCAGCCCGTGTTGCTGTCGCCATTACGCGCAGTCCGGTAAGCGTCTGACGCTTCTTTTTGAGAATGGACACGACATCCACACTCGTGCAACTGCACAGCGCCATCAGCACTACCTCCATGGGGCTCGGTCCATGGGTGCGCGCGGGGTCTGCGTCGAAGACAACCTTGTTGCCGTTCTCCGCGACACCCTCGAAAACATTGCCGTGCTTCCACTCGCTGTACACCATCATCTTGTTGAATTCTCCATGGCACTATCGCAAATTGTCCGTCACCGGCTCAGGGTGAATCGTCACCCGGTAGACCTCCGGGCACTCCAACTTGAACCGGTCTTCAAGCGCGGTCATAACCTCGTGGACACGCGCCATGGTCAAATCGTCAGGCAGCGAGCAGTGGCAAGAGAGAGAGATGTGTTCGCCTGCGCGTCCTACGATGATCTCGTGCACATCCGCAATCTCAGGGAAGAGACTGGCTGCGGCGCGTAGCTCCTGCTCGATCTTGCGATCTTCTTCGACCATTTCATCGGGCTGTTCTATGGTGGCCGGCTCACTTTCGATGTGGGTCAGCACAAAGTCGACTTCCGGCGTCTCGCTCAGAATCTCCGCCTCCATTGCGGTGACGAAGTTGTGCGCCTGAAGCAGGGGCATGGTCTCGTCCAGCTCCAGGTGCTGCTCCACGCGCAGCCGCCCGTGATGCGACTGCACGCTCAACTCGTGCACGCTTACATTGTTGCGCGCGGCCACGGCCCGGACCCGGTCGAAGATGCTCTCGGTCCGGGCTTGGCGAGGCACAGTGTGGATGACCACGTCGGCCTCGGGCAGGGCGCGGTGTACAGCTTCAGTGGCCGCGCGCACCAGCTCCCCGGTGTGTTCGAAGGTATATCGCCGCGGCAGCGCCAGCGTCAGATCCGCAAAGTGCCCAGCTCCAGCACGCCGTACACGCACCTGCTCCACCGCCAGCACGCCCGGTACCTGTTCCACTTCGCGCAGGATGCGGCTCCTTGTCTCGGCTGGAACCTGGTCTGACAGAACCGCCAGCGTTTCGCGGCTCAGGCGGAAGGTCATGCGCAGAATCATGAGTGAAACTATCACCGCCGCAAAAGGGTCGGCGTAGCTGAGCCAGTTGATGCCGAAATGGGCACCTACCCAGGTGGCGCCGAGCCCGGCGAGCACTGCCACTGTGGACCAGATGTCGGAGGCAAAGTGGAAGGCGTCGGTGGCCAGTGCTGCTGAACCGGTGCGTTCAGCCACCGCGCGCAGCCGCCGCGAGCGCCAGAAATCCACGGTAATCGACGTCAGCAACACCAGCACCGGCCAGATCGAGTGGTGCAGTTCCACCCGGTGGCCGATGATTCTTTGCATCGCCTCCCAGATGATCCAGGCGCAGGATATGGCCATCAGGCCAGCTTCAGCGAAAGACGAGAGGTTCTCGAACTTGGCGTGGCCGTAGGTATGGTCCTCATCGGCCGGCTTGTCAGAGACTTGCACCGAGAAGAACGTCAGCGTCACGCCAATCAGGTCCAGTGCGGAGTGCGCGGCGTCTGACAGGATTCCGAGCGAACCCGAAAACAGCCCTGCCGCCAGTTTCAGCAGTGTCATGGCTGCCGCCGCCATCATGGAGTGCAGCGCTACCTGCCGCTTTTCTGCGGAGCGATCGACCAGACTGGCGACGGTGGATGTCATTGCTTTCCTAGGCTACCGCGGCCCGTGTTCCCGTGTACAACCCTGCAATGCCGAAGGTATACGGCTGCCATTCGCACTCGACGTAGCCGACTGTTTGCATCAGCGCCAGCATCTCTGGTGGCTGCGGAAATCTCTCTACGGAAGCAGGCAGATAGCTGTAAGGGCCATCCCTGCCGCAAATTAATCGTCCGATGGCCGGTAGCATCCGGCGGAAGTAAACCGCATAGGCCTTTCCAACGATGCCGCCGGGCTCGCTGAAATCCAGAATGCCCAACTGCCCACCTGGCCTGAGCACGCGATGAAACTCGCGCAGTCCAGCCTCGTAGTTGGCCAGATTCCTAAAACCGAATGCGGTCACAACCAGATCCAGCGAGGCAGAGCTAAGCGGCAGATGCAGAGCGTCGGCCTCCACCGCAACAGCGCCCGGCTCCCCAGGCTTGCGCGCATCAAATTTTCGAGCTCCCCGGCTCAACATGCTGCGGGCAAAGTCCGCCGCCAGAATGGGGCGCGCTCCCCGGGGCCGGCGCTTTAGCAGGGCCATTGTCATGTCGCCCGTGCCGCAGCATATGTCCAGAATGGCCGCATCTGGATTCGCCAATACGGGTCGAAAGGATCGAGCCGTCCGGTTCCACCACAACCGGTCCACGTTGGCCGACAACAGATGATTCAACAGGTCGTAGCGCGGAGCTATCGCATTGAACATTTGCCGTACGGTTTGCGCAGCGCTGGCTTCGTCTTCCGCGCCCGTCGGCTTGGCTCCGGTGGCGGGCATCAGGCGCTACGCTCCCTTGCCTGTATGAGCATGTAGTTCATCGCGGCCATCAACTCCGCTGGCGTCACATCCTCCACCACGCCCGCGTCGCCGATGCCCACCGGCAGCACAAACCTTCGCACTCCACCCACGTTCTTTTTGTCGCCTCCGGTGGCTGCCATCAGCTTGGTCGCACGCACCTTGAGCGGAGGCAGCGGTCCATAGAGATGAATCAAGCTCTCCATCCGCTCGGCCTGCCGACCTGAAATCGTCCCCCGGTGCCGGGCCAGGTAGAGCGCAGCCACCATTCCCCAGCCCACTGCCTCGCCGTGCAGCAGCGCCTTGTAGCGGGTGGCCTGCTCAATGGCATGTCCCACGGTGTGGCCCAGGTTCAGAATCATGCGCAAGCCGCTCTCTCGCTCGTCCCGATTCACCACACCCGCTTTCATCCTGATAGAGGCGGCAATCACCTTTTCCAAAGCTTTCGCGTTGCGCCCCAGCATCTCATCCGCGTGCTCTTCCATGAAGCGCACCAGCGTGCGATCTCGGATGATCCCAGCTTTCACGCTCTCCATCAGCCCGGCGCGCAACTCGCGCTCAGGCAGCGTACCCAGCACCTCGATGTCCGCAAACACGGCCAGCGGATGATGAAAGCTGCCTACAAGATTCTTGCCCTCAGGCAGGTTCACACCAGTTTTTCCGCCCACGGACGAGTCTACTTGCGCCAGGAAGGTGGTGGGCACCTGGATATACGGAATTCCGCGCATGAAGACCGCAGCCAGAAATCCGCCTACATCTCCCACAATGCCGCCGCCGAAAGCGATCAGCAGCGAACCGCGATCGCCGCCGGCAACGACCATCTCGCGCAGCAGTCGCGTCACGCTGGCCATGGTCTTGTGTTGCTCGCCCGCAGGCAAGAACAGCGTAATCGGCGGCTCGGTAAAGGAAGTGAGGAAGGTCGTGCCCCAGAGGGCCCAGATCTGCGGCGAAGTGATCACGAAAACCCGGCGCGGCAATCTGCCCGCAATGCGCTGGATACGCGGAACCAGGGTCCGGATCAGGCCGCTGCCCGTGGTCACGTCATATTTGGCCGATGGTGTCTCTACTCGTATGGTCTGCACTCTGCTTCCATCCTAAAGGAACCGGCTGCCTCAATCCTGCTGCATTCATGGTGCGAATTCACCCCTTGGTAAACTTGGGAGTATGCGAATTGGAATCGATTTCGGAACCACACGGGTCGTGGTCGCAGTAGCCGACCGCGGCAACTTCCCCCTGGTGCATTTCGAAGCCCCGGACACGCAAATGCGCGACTGGTTTCCTCCCTTGGCCGCGGTGAACGGCGCCGCCCGCCTTTATGGCTGGGAAGCCATTGCAGTGCAAGACGATGCGAGCTGGACACTCGTTCGGTCTCTAAAGCGCTGGCTGCGTACCGCGGGGCCGCACACAGAGCTGCGCGTCGGCGGCCAAAGCCTGTCTCTGCGGCTGCTCATGGCGGAGATGATGGCGGCCCTGCGGACGCAATTGCTGGAGCGTTCGAACCTGGGCGCGGGTCCGGACGAACCTCTTGAGGTGATGCTGGGCGTGCCGGCCAACGCCAATAGCAACCAGCGCTTCCTTACTGAAGAAGCGGCACAGGCGGCGGGCTTTGCAGTGCTGGGCGTACTGAACGAACCTTCGGCCGCGGCCATCGAGTTTGCCTACCGAAACAGCGCAGAGCGCAAGAACCGGGCCGGCAGCGGGCTGCTGGTCTACGACCTGGGAGGCGGCACTTTCGATGTTTCGCTGCTGAGTCTGGGCGAGCATGAACACGTCGTCGAGGCTTCGGATGGGATTCCGAATGTGGGAGGAGATGACTTTGACGAACTGCTGGCCGATTTGGCGCTGGAGTACGCCACTCCCGGTCCTGCGCTTACCGCATTTGAACGGCGCCTGTTGCTGGACGAATGCCGGGAAAAGAAGGAGTCGCTCAATCCCAATACGCGCAAAGTCGCCATCGATATGGAACGGGTGCGCCCGGATTGGGAGCAGGTGACGATTCCGGTAGAGGCCTACTACGAGCGCTGCCGCCCCCTGATCGAATCGACCAGGGCTGTCGTAGAGAACCTGCTGGCGGCGCATCCCCACAGCGCGCTTGATACCCTCTATGTGACCGGCGGCGGATCGGAGTTACCCCCGGTGGCGCGCGTCCTCCGCGAGACCTTTGGACGTAAGGTGCGCCGGTCTGCTTATATGCGCTCGGCCAGCGCGATAGGCCTCGCCATTCGCGCCGCTGCCGCATCCGACCGGCTGGTGGAGCAATTCAACCAGAATTTTGGCATCTGGCGCGAGGCTGATTCCGGTGGGACCATCGTGTTTGACCTAATCTTTCCAAGGGGTGCGCGCCTACCCGCCCCCGATGAGCCGCCACTGCGCCTGGAGCGCGTCTACCAGCCCGCGCACAACATTGGCCACTTCCGCTACCTGGAGTGTTCCCGGCTCGATGCGTACGGACAGCCGATCGGGGAAATCTCCAACTGGGATCAGATCCAGTTTCCCTTCGATCCCCAGCTATGGGGGCGTGAAGACCTGGCCGCAGAACCTGTAAGGCCGCTTGGCGAGGCGAACGGCCTGACCGTTCGCGAAGAATACACCTGCGACGCGAATGGCGAACTGCGAGTGAGAATCTCTACTGAACCCCAGGGCAATGCGCGCGAATTTTCAATTGGGCAATTGGCGAAACACTGAGTTTGCCGCGGCTGTGCGGGTGCGGTTCTCGCTGGCCGGGCCTGTCGCTCAGAACCCTAGCCAAAACAGGGGGACAAGGCCGGCGGCGGCCAGAGCGATCAAGAATGTCAGACTTTGCAGGCCGGTCTTCCGGTCGGCCAGACTGTACGCGTAAATCCCTTTCACGATGTTGTTGCTTGCAGCGGCAATGAGAATTGCGCCTGCCGCAACCTTCAATGGGGTGAGCGTGCCTGCTGCCTGGGTCAGGCCCATGATGAACGGATCAACGTCGCTGACTCCCATAATTGCGGCGAGGGTATTCAGGCCGCCTCTTCCGAGATAAGTGACGGCAAGCTGGGTAGCAACCAGTAATCCGAGGAATAACGCTGCAAACAGAAACGCCGTGAGCAGATCCAGCGGATTCTTGGGCTCGAACTCCCGGCGTATTGCTTGAGCACTGGCATCCGCCCGGCGTGTCCAAATCCAACCGCCTGCGACCGCGGCAAAAGTGAGCACAAGAAACGGAACGAGAAGCAGAAACATCAATTGCCGGTTGAACAGCGCCAGAAGGATCACCAGGCGCAGATACATCACACCGGAAGCGATCAGGATACTGCCTGCAAAGAGGTGGGGCTCCTGCTCACGTGCGGCGCGGCGTGCAAACACGACCGTGGTCACCGTGGATGAATATGCGCCGCCAAGTAGCGCAGCCAGCACCACCCCTCCCTTCGCCTTCGTCACCTTTTGCAGAACATAACTGACGTAGGAGATAGTGCTAATCGCGACCACAACCAGCCACGTCTTGAAAGGGTTGATATGAAATTGGGTGAATTCCTGATTCGGCAGCGCGGGCAGAATCACCCCGGTTAAAAAGAGAAACTTGGCGAAGGTGAGAATCTCCTGCGGAGCGATTCGGCCAGCGAGCTTTTCAAGACCTGCCTTCAGATCCAGCAGCAGCAGGCTGGCAACGCCCAACGTCGTAGCGATCCAGAAATGCCCGTAACAGACCAGTGCTCCTACCAGAAATGTAGCCAGCCCGGACATTTCCGTAGTCACTCCTGCCGTCTGCGAAGTGGAGATTTTGTGCCAGTAGGACACGAGCAGGAAGGCGGCGATGACCAGGAATCCGACGGTCAACGGCAGCAGTTGTGTGCCGGAAACAAGTGCGATGGAATAACCGATGAGGCCAATGAGCGGGAATGTGCGCACTCCACCGAAGGAGTAAGTGCCTCCCGCCGCCTTATGCTCCTCCCGCTCCAGCCCGATCAGGAACGAAAGAAACAAAACCAGGACGATTTTGACAGCCTCCGGCGGTAATAGATTGTAGATCTCCATCAGAGTCGATCCTTGGATTGGTTTCCCTGTGCCGAGCCTTGGCCGTCAATCCGGCGCAAGTGCAGACGGCAGTGGCACAATCACGCGTGGCCGGTTCTTCGATTAGCCTGCCAGACAGCTTACACCGCGTCGCTGCCATGTGTCGCAGTTCTTCACGCTGAAGCTGGGTTTCGCCCGCTGGCCCGGCTCTCAGTGATAGCCTCAAGGTTTATGGGATTTGCACGGCAGGTGGATTTTCTGGTGGTGGGCGCGGGCGTGGCCGGGTTGCGGGCGGCTGTTGAATTGGCAGATCAGGGCGATGTTCTGGTGGTCACCAAGGAGTCGTTGGGTGAGTCGAATACGCATTACGCGCAAGGTGGCATTGCCGTCGCCATGGAGGGCGATGAAGACGTTGCCCTGCACCTGAAGGACACGGCCGCCGCCGGCGATGGCCTTGTCTGCATGGCCGCCGCGCAGGCCTTGGTCGCCGAGGGGCCGTTGCGCGTTGCCGAACTCATCGAGTGGGGTGCAAAGTTCGATCGCAAAGGCGACCAACTGGTGCGCACACGTGAAGGCGCGCACTCGCTGCCACGTATTCTGCATGCCAACGGTGATGCCACGGGAGCGGAAATCAGCCGTTCGCTGGCGGCCTTCGCCCTTGCCCATTCGCGCATCCACTTTGTCGAGTGGGCTACAGTGACCGGTCTTGTGGTGGCTGACAGTCGTGTAATTGCTGCCGATTTGCTCGATCATGACAACCGGCTCCGGCGAGTGAGCGCGCGGTCTCTACTGATTGCCACGGGCGGCGCCGGCCAAGTCTACTCCGACACTACCAATCCCGCGGTAGCCACAGGCGACGGCATCGCACTGGCCGCTCAGGCGGGCGCCGAACTAGCTGACATGGAGTTCTACCAGTTCCACCCCACCGCGTTCTCGCTTTCGGGCGCACCGCGTTTCCTGCTCTCTGAGGCCCTCCGTGGCGAGGGCGCGTACCTGCGCAATGACAAGGGTGAACGTTTTATAGAGCGCTATCACCCGCTGCTCGAACTCGCACCGCGCGACGTGGTGGCCCGTGCCATTACTCGCGAAGGCATGGGCTCGGTGCCCGGCGAGATTCGCATTGTGTATTTGGACATGCGTCATGTCAATGGCTTGGACCTGCATCAGCGGTTTCCTGGAATCAGCGCCTTCCTGACCCGGTACGGGCTTGATCTCCATCGCGACCTCATCCCTGTGAGGCCAGCGGCACATTATTTAATGGGCGGTATTCGCACGGATCTTGCCGGCCGCACCACTCTACGTGGCCTCTACGCCGCGGGTGAGGTGGCCTGTACGGGTGTTCACGGCGCCAACCGTCTCGCCTCCAACTCGCTGCTTGAGGGACTGGTCTTCGGTGCGCGCGCCGCGGAGTCGATGCTCGCTGACAAGCTGCCGCTGGTGGCCGCTGAGGAGCCGGTAAGCGGTCCCGCAGTTTTGGCGGAACAGGAAGAGGCACATCTGGAACAGGTCATCGCCGGCCTGCAAAGGTCCATGTGGGACTATGCCGGCTTGCTGCGTGAGGAGTCCACTTTGCGCCTGGGGCTTGCCGCTCAAGCGGAGTGCGATGCGGCGCTTGACCGGCTGACACGGCAAGGGAAGGGAAGCCGCCGCCTTGTCGAGGCGTACGCCATGAGTGCGGTGGCCAGCGTCATTCTGCGCTCGGCTCTGGCCCGCACTGAGAGCCGCGGCGCGCATTTCCGCAACGACTACCCTCGGCGCGACGATGCGCGATTCCAGAAACATTCCGTGCTAGGCCGTGATGGCCAGGTCCGGTTCGAGCAGTGGTGAGTTTCTCCAAGAATCCTCACAAGACATCGTCTCGGAGATAGGTCGGACACCGAACCTGCGCCCTTAGTGCTGAGCAACCGATCCCCGATCCTTGCTCCCTGCCACCCATGAAGCCACCGCGCACACCGCCAGAATTGCGCCGATCACGGCCAGCGAGAGCACGATAGGCACGTCGATCCAGTGGGCAGTGAGCATCTTGAGCGCGACGAAGGCCAGCAACGCGGCCAAGCCATAGTGCAGATAGCGGAAGCGGTCGAGCAGCGCCGCCAGCGCGAAATAGAGCGAGCGCAACCCGAGAATGGCCGCGATGTTTGACGTGTAGACAACGAAAGGATTGTGCGAGATGGCCAGCACCGCGGGAATGGAGTCGACGGCGAAGAGAAGGTCAGTGAATTCGACGGCCAGGATGACCGGCAACAGCGATCCTTTGGCCGGTTGCATCCTGCGAATCCATTCTGGAATTGCCGCATGAGCTGAGCCGCCGCGCACCAGGCGCCACGCCGCATAGAGCAGGAAGAGGCCGAAGATCCAGGTTATCCACTGAAATCGCGCAAGCAGCGTGACGCCTGCGCCGATGAATAGCGCACGCAACACAACCGCGCCCCCCACGCCCCAAAGCAAAGCCGTGTGCTGGCGCCGCGGGCTGATGCGAAAGCCTTGAAAGAGGACCAGGAAAACGAACAGGTTATCTACGCTGAGGGAGGTTTCAATCGTGTAGCCTGCCACAAATTCTAGCGCCGGTTGGCGGCCCTGCACGACGGCAATCCAACCCGCGAAGACCGCTGCGGCCACAGCGAGCCCGGCTGTCCATAGCCACGCGACCAACTGGGCGTGATGCGTTTCGCGGCGGCGGCCAGGCAAAAAAGCGTCGATCAGGAGCAGTGCAGCCACAGCCGCGTGAAACCCCAGCCACCAGACCCACGAAACGCCGGCAATCATAGCGTGGATGCCGACCCAAGACTGTTGTTATGGTTCAGCTTCAAGGTGTCAGCCTGCAAGAGTGGTTGTTCCACTGACCGATCGATTGCCGGCGATGGAAGACTGAGGACAGCCATTTCACCGCTGTCCAATGAGCCGGATTGTTTCCATAAACACGTCGCCGTCGATGGTCAGGCTGTGGGCGCTGACCTTGTCCAGCGTGTCCTGCGCGGTGTGGTGATAGCTGTTGTTGGGTCCGTAGTCCAGGTCGATTACATCAATCGAAGACACTCCACGTTCAACAAATGGCAAGTGATCGTCCTCGACCTCTTCCTCTCGCTGAAAGAAGTAGCGATCATAGCCGAATTTCTTGGCCGCTTGCCGTACCAGTGCCACCAGCCAGTCCGCAGAGCGGGTTTCGCGCTGGATGTCGAGGTCCTTATCGCCGATCATGTCAGCCAGAATAAAAGCCTTGACCTTGCGCAGGGTTCCGTCGCGACCCCAGCGCGCGGCCAGATGGCGGGTGCCGTAGGTCGAGTCGGAGTCGGTCCAGGTGGGTTGAATCGACTCTTCGCCATCATCGAAGAGCAACCAGACCGAGTAGCCGTCCAGCTTCTTGCCGCCGGCGGTCTGCATGCGCAACTGGTCCGCAATGGCCAGCAAAAGGCCGGTCGTCGAGCCGCCGTCGTTGGCGCCGACGAAGTTGATGTTTCTGAGCCAGTAGTTGGTCTCGTAGTGGGTGGCCAGCACGATGATGCCATCTTTCTTGCCGGGGAAACGCACGATGAAGTTTCGCATGGCGACCGCACCGATAGGCGTGTTGGCGGTGAAGGCATCTTCTTCGAGTTGGTCGTGCTTGAACTGGTTGCGGAGAAACTCCTCGGCTTTGGCGTGTCCCTGGCTGGTGGGCCAGCGCGCACCGATGGCCACAAACTCGCGGGTATAGGCGTAGGCTTTGGCGCCGTTAAAGTGCTGCTGGGCCTGGGCGCCGAGCGCAACCCACAGCAGCAGCGCTGCCGCTGCCCTCGTCCAGCCCGAGAAAGGAATCATGAAGCCTTAGTCTCCTTGGCTTTGCGCCGCGAGGGGTGAACCCACCAGGCGACGGCGATGCCCACCAAGTACAGCCCCAACATGGGAACCGCGTAGATGCACATCGTCCACGGGTCGGGGCTGGGGGTAATGATGGCTGCGACCAGAAAAACCGCCAGGATGGCATAGCGAATGTTCTTCCACAGAAAGCGCGGACTCACAATGCCGAATATGGCCAGAAAGAAAATAAGTATGGGCATCTCAAAGCTGATACCCAGACCGAGAATGATCGATAGAAAGAAGCCTGTGTATTCCTCGATCGTGACCATGGGATTGAACTTGCTGCCAAAGTCAATGATGAGGATCTTGAGCGCCCCAGGCAGTACATAGAAATAACCGAACCCGGCTCCCAGCAGGAACAGCCCCACCGTGGCTCCCATAAATGGCACCACGAACCGGCGTTCCTTCTGGTAAAGCCCAGGCGCAATGAACAGCCATACCTGATAGAGGATGAACGGCGAGGCCAGAATCGCTCCACCGATCAGCGATACCTGCAAATACAGGTTCAGGGGGTCCATTGGGTGGGTGTAATTGAGCTTGATGTGCAGCCGATCCAGCGGAGCCTGCACAAAGCCGTAAAGCCGCTCGTGAAAGATGTAGGCCACGAGAAACCCGATGCAGAGAAAAAGAGCCGAGCGGACAATGCGCTTGCGTAGCTCGTCCAGATGCTCCATCAGGCTCATGCCGGGAAGCTCTGCGCGCGACGTCACCGCCTCTCGTGCCTTCCTGATTTCATCAGCGGGGTCAACCATTGTGGCTTACGGCCTCCGTGGCGGGGGCGGCCTGCTCCGCCGGGGCTTGCTCTGCGACGACCTGTTCCGCTGGAGCCTGCTCCGTGACTGGCTGCTCGGCGGTCGCATCCGGGTTCGGGACACCCTCACCGCTAGCCTCTTCAACGCTGTTGGGTGTGGTTGCTTTACCGGTTTCGCTCTCGTTCTCTGCCGGCCGCGAGGGCCACTCCGCGGGCACCGTCTCGCCAGTTGAGGGTGGCTGAATACGCGGATAAGAGTCTTCGGGCGGCGGTTCAGTGGCCGCCGGGGTCACTGGAGGGTACACTTCTTCTCCCGGATAAGGAGACTCGGGAGCACTGACCGCGGCCGGCGGCTCCGCCGAAACGGATTCCTGCGCCGGCGGTGCCAGCGCGAGTGTGCGCTGCCGCTCCGCTTCTTCCTTCTTGCGGCGGTCGGCCTCCTCGGCCAATCGCAATTCCTCTTCCATCTGGAACTTGAAGTCGTTCGAGGCTTTGCGAAACTCGTACATCAGCTTGCCCAACTGGCGGCCGATCTGCGGCAGGCGCCTCGGTCCAAAGACCACTAGCGCCAACACCATCAAAATGAGGGAGTCGGCCATGCCCAAGCTGGCACATTGAATTGTTTGCGGCGTAACCATGAAGGATCATGATACCTGCCCGCGCAGGGCGCTCACAAACGCGAGACAGAACACGTTGAAGCTCGGCAACCGCTTTGCCAGCTTCATCCTCCGCAAAGCGGGGACCGGATGTGTGCGAATTGGGAGCGGTAACCCCTCAGGCGTCCTGTCCTTTCAGCGGCAACTATTACAGCTTTGTTACACTATTCTGCATTGGCTGTGGCCGTACTCTGCGGATTCCAGGAATCCCCAGGGCTGGGGCTGCATCCTAAGTGTGAATGGGCTGCAACAACCCCGTGGATGGTTTTTTCTGGCCTTGGATGGAAGTCCGGGCCGGGTGGGCGCATCCACTGCAGCTGCAGTTAGCTTTCAACATCCCCGCCCGCCATCCCGCAGAGGGATGGGCTGGGCTGAAGGCGGAATACGGTGAACCTGGTTCTTGACGACGTTACGGCGATCTCGCCGGAGGCTGGCAGCGCTTGCAGCCTTGAAAACTATCTCGCGCTCCCCGATCACTCGATGGACGCCCGCATCGCAACAGCGCGCTCCCGGCTCGGGTCCACCGCGATCGTGCTCGGCCACCACTACCAGCGCGACGAAGTCATTCGCTTTGCTGACTTTACCGGCGACAGCTATAAGCTCTCGAAAGCGGCCGCTGAAACCGGCGCCAAGTACATTGTCTTTTGCGGCGTGCACTTTATGGCAGAGAGCGCCGATGTGCTGGGGAGCGACGGCCAGCAGGTGATCCTGCCTGATTTGAACGCCGGCTGCTCCATGGCCGACATGGCAGAAATCTCGCAAGTCGAAGCCTGCTGGGAAGTGCTTACGAGCCTTCACCTTGCGGACGATACCATACCACTGACTTACATGAACTCGGCTGCCGCCATCAAGGCCTTCTGCGGCGAGCGGGGCGGGTTGGTCTGCACCTCGTCCAACGCCCGCGCGGCCTTCGAGTGGGCATTTGCCCGCGGCAAGCGCATCCTCTTCCTGCCTGACCAGCACTTGGGACGCAATACCGGGTTCGCCATGGGCATTCCATTGAACCAGATGGTGGTGTGGGACCCGTGGGCCATCCAGGGTGGGCAGGCAGCGGATCACCTTGCCGCCAGCCGCGTTCTGCTTTGGAAGGGCCACTGCTCGGTGCATCAGCGCTTTTTGCCCAGCCACGTCGATCAGGTACGCGCAAAATACCCTGGCATCCAAGTCATCGTTCACCCCGAGTGCCGCTGGGAGGTCTGCCAGAAGGCCGACGCTCTCGGCTCAACCGAGGGGATCATCGCTGCGGTCGAACGAGCTCCTGAAGGGACCATGTTCGCCATCGGCACAGAGATTCACCTCGTCAATCGCATGGCCCGCCGTTTTGCTCCGGAAGGAAAGCGGGTTATCACCCTCGACGATACCGGCTGCCTTTGCACCACCATGTACCGCATCAGCCCGCATCACTTGGCATGGGCGCTGGAGAATCTGGTTGAAGGGCGAGTGGTCAACCGAATCCAGGTGCGTCCTGGCGTGAAATATTGGGCGCGCGTGGCTCTGGACCGGATGTTGGAACTGGGATAAAGGGGCACAGTACAGGGCATTCGGCACGATCTTTGTCTTGTGCAGCTTGTTACTCCTGGCTCCTGTCCAGCCACTTCTCGTTTCCTGCGTCTCACCATTCCGGGGTATCCTGATAGGCAGGTATTCCCCATGAAGACTTTCACTCTCGAAGAAGCGCAATCCTTACTCCCGGTGATGGAGTCGCTGCTGAAGCGCGCCCTTGAGAGCAAGAAGGCCGCGGAAGAAGTGGAGAACGGCCTGACCGAACTGGCGCGGCGCATCTACGTGGCGGGCGGCATGTTCGTGGACGTGGGCAAGGTGTCAAAGCTGCGCGCTGAGATGGACGATCACCTGCAGCGGGTTCGCGAGAGTGTTGCCGAGATCGACACGATTGGCGTGCAGGTAAAGGATCTGGAGGCCGGCCTGCTCGATTTTCCCTGCCGCCTCGACGACCAGGTGGTGCTGCTCTGCTGGCGCATGGGTGAAACCGCCATCGAACATTGGCACACCGTCGAGGCTGGCTTCCAGGGTCGTCAGCCGCTCGATGAGCGCTTCCGCCGCCGTTCGAACTCCGGCGGGCGGCCCAACTAGATCGTCGGCCTGCCCATCCAGCATCAAGACAACCAGTCCATGTTGATTGCAGAACAGGAAATCCGCACCATCGCGTTCAGGGGGCACAATGCTGCAAGCGCCGGCGGGGTTCGTTGCGTCATTGCTGTGGGATGTGCTGCGCCGCCCGCGGAAGCGGGTGCCGGCGCGCTGGGCCTCGCCCAGAAGCGGTACCCTGTAAACGGAGCCAGAGAAGCATTGGATGGGGGACACTTCAATGAACATAGGCAGGTGGGCACGAGTGGTGCTGGCGGCGGCGCCGCTCCTGGCAGGCTGCGGAAATTTCTGGCAGAATCCGTATACCGGTTCCGGCGGCACGGGAACCACCACCAAAACCAGCGGCAACTTTTACGTCCTCAACGTCGAGACCAAACAGATCGCGGGCTTTTATGTGAATGCCGGAACTCTCACCGAACTCACCGGCAGCCCATACTCATTAGCCTCCGCCCCTATTGCCATTACCGTAGCCCCCAATAATGCCTTTCTCTATGTCAGCACAGTTACCGGCATCTACGTCTACACCATCGCCTCCAGCGGCGCACTCACACTGGGTAACAGCTCGTCGCCAATTTCCTCAGACCCTGCTACCAGCATGCAGGTGGACGCGACCAACTCCTGGCTGGTGGACGCCGTCTCAGGTTCTCCAACCCTCTACGCCATTGCCATCAGCCCCACCACCGGTGCAACCACTTCCACCATCGAACAACACGCGACTCTGCCTGTTTCCACAATCCAGCAGGTGGCCCTCTCGCCTGACAATACCTACGCCTTTGTCGCCATGGGTTCCGGCGGCACGGCTACTGTCCCCTTTAACGCGGCGAATACCAATCCCCTTGGAACGCCGGGGAACATTGCGGTCAAGAACACCGCCGGCGCCGCCCTCTCCGTGGCGGTAGATCCAAGCAACCGGCTCCTTTATGTGGGTGAAACGGTAGCTACCACCGGCACCAACACCGGTGGCCTGCGCGTCTTCGACTTTCCTGCGTTCACTGAGCTTGCCAACTCGCCGTATGCCATCAGCGGCTTGGCTCCCTACTCCATTCTGCCCATCTCTACCGGCGATTACGTCTATGTGGTCAACCGTCAGGTCAGCGGCAGCTCCACCGGGGTCATTGCCGGGTTCTCCATAACGGATACAAGTGGTGTCTACTCACTCACTGCCCTCGGCAGCACATTTACGGTGGGGACCAACCCGGTTGCTTTGGCCGAGGACAACACGGGCGCGTTTATCTTTGCTGTGGATTTTGCAGGCAGCCCGGACTTGAAGGGATATGTCTTCGACACTACCAACGCCGGTTATCTTGACGCGGTGGTCTCCGAGTCGACCGGAACCGATCCGGTGCAGGCAAGCGCCATAGCCGCAATGCATTGAGAGAGCGATCAATCGAGAGATCGAATTTTCACGCTTCTCCACGGTGCTATGCTCAAGAAGACCGCCACTGGCTGTGCTCACGCGACCCTCAATCCCACTCGTCTCTTTCGGCAGACGTTCCAGGACCTGGATTTGCTGCGGGCTTGCCGTGTGCCTTCTTGTTCTCGCCGGCGGGTGTAACCGCTTTCGTAAGGACAAGCATGACACGGTGTATCTCTGGGCCCGCCAGATGTATCTCCACGACCGTGTTGCCGCTGTTTCCAACCGCGTTGCCGAGGTGGTGAACGGGCAGCAGTTGGAAGTCCTGGAGCACGGCCGCCGCTTTCTGAAGGTCAAGACGCAGAAAAACGAGATTGGCTGGATCGAGGAGCGGGCGGTCATCGACGGCAACATCTACGATGCGTTTGTCCAGCTTGCCAAACAGAACAAAGAAGATCCGGTCATCGCCACCGGCACAATTCGCGACGACGTCTACCTGCACCTGAAGCCGGGACGCGAGACAGACCGTTTCTATCTGCTACCCGCCAACGCCAAGGTTCAGTTGCTGGTGCGTGCCTCCGTGCCGAAGACGCCTTTGATCACACCCCAGCCCCGGCCCGCGGCAAAGGCCCCGGTAAAGAGTCCCCCTCCTGCATCCGGTAGCCAGCGCCCCGCCGCACCCGGTCCAGCGGAAACGGTTCCGAGCGAGCCTGAGACGCCGGCCGTAGTGATGGAAGACTGGTGGCTGGTCCGCGACGGCCAAGGCCGTGCCGGCTGGCTGCTGTCTGGCCGTGTGGATGTGGACGTGCCCGACGAGATCGCACAGTATGCTGAGGGCCAGCGCATCGTGGGCGCCTACGTGATCGCCAAGGTGGCCGACGACGAGGCCGCCACGCCCGATCACCTGGTGCCGGAATACGTAACGGCGCTCGGGCCCCCCAAATCCGGACTGCCCTTTGATTTCGACCAGATTCGCGTTTTTACCTGGAGCGTCAAGCGTCACCGCTATGAGACGGCCTACCGGCTGCATCCCATCCAGGGATACCTGCCGTTGCGCATCACGTCCCAACCTGGGCCGGGCGGCACAGAGCCGGTCTTCAGCTTCCAGATTGAAGACTCCCAGAGCCTGACCGTCGATCCCGAGACCGGCATCGCGCGCCCGCTCGCGCCGCGCACCGTCTCCTTCGCCATGCGCGATACACAGGTTCGCCGCACAGGCTCCGACCTCGGGCCCATTCCCATCACCCGCGCGCCGGGAGAGAAATCCAAACCCGGCCAAGCGGGAAAAAAGAAACACAAGTAAGGCCTGTTAGGCGTTATCCGCGGCCTGCCGCAGACCATCTCCTTAGCCGCAGCCCACATCGAGGATGCAAAGCGGCACTTCCGAGGGCGGCACAACGGCGTTGAGCCAATGAAGCACTGGCCGATAAGCCATAAACCAGCGGTTCAGCCGGGCGATATCGCGCAGGCATGCACGCAACTGCTCGCGGCTGCACGGTTCGTCCATGCGCTCGATGAGCTGCGCGCGATGCCGAAAATCCAGCGCATTATGCGGCATGGAAAAGCATGGTTTCCGCCGTCACCCCCGGCCCAAACGACATCGCACAGCCTTGCTGACCGGCCTGTGCATGGTGCAACACCTGCTCCAGAACAAACATCACCGTGGCGGAGGACATGTTGCCGAAGCGCGCCAGAACATCCCGCGAGTACGAGAGCGCGTCCGCAGGCAAGCTAAAGCCCTTCTCCACGGAGTCCAGGATTGTGCGCCCTCCGGGGTGAATGGCCCAAAGATCGATTGATAGTGGATCTCTTCCGCGTGTAATCTGGCCACCCACCTCCTTCATAGCGCGTGCGATCGCGGCAGGAACCTGGCCGGAAAGCTGCATGTCAAAGCCGAGTTCGCGAATGCGCCACGTAATCAGATCGCTTGTGTCCGGGATGCGGATCGCCAGAAAACTGTCGATGGCGAGCCCTGCCGGCTGAGCGCTGACGAGGTACGCGGCGCAACCATCGGCGAAGAGAAGGAACGAGAGCATCTGTTCCAGATCCCGCGTCTCCTGGAAGTGTAATGTGCAGAGTTCAAGGCTTAACACCAATACTGTTGAGCCTGCCTCCGAGCGCACGATGTGACGCGCAGATTTCAAAGCGTTCATGGCGGCGTAGCAGCCCATGAAGCCGATCATCGTACGCTCCACCGATGAGTTCAGACCGAGATGGTTAACGACCTCGAAGTCCAGGCCCGGCGCGTAGAGTCCGGTACACGAAGTGACGATCACGTGCGTAATGCCGCGCCGTTCCTCCTGAGTCAGCACGAGCTTGTCCAGGGCCGCTTGCGCCAGCAGCGGGGCAAAGCGCTCAAACGCCTCCATGCGGCGTGCGGTTCCAGGAAAGTTGCCCGGCAGATAAAAATCCTCCGCGTCTCTCCACTTGCCGTCTGCCGAAGCGATGGCCTGCAGGAAGGAATAGCGGTGCTCAATGGCGGACATGCGCACCATGCGGCGAAACAAATTGCGCATGGTGCCCTCAGCGAGCATGCTGTCGGCGAAATCGATGAAAGGCCGGTGCACGTCGTGCGGGGGAACTGCGGTCGCAATGCGATTGATGTATGCGGTCGTCATTGTGTTTCGCTCGCCTGGAAGAGCCTTTCGCCACCGGCATTTCCAGCTTAGACAGAACAGGCGGCGGTATGTCACGCAAATGCAATTGATGGATTCCGTACATAAACGGGGAAGAGCAGATTATTTCTGCGCCGCTAAATCGAAGTTCAAAAATGCTTTTGCCAATGCAAATGAACGGGGCGCTCAGGATACGATCCTGCGAATCGCCGGGCCCGATTGGCGAAGAGGAGATGCGTGCTCGATCACCCTCGCTTGCGCAACTCGTGTTCCACCACGCGCAGCATCTCCGTTTCAGGAGCGGGCTTGCCTGTCCATATCTCAAACTGCCGCGCGCCCTGCTGCACAAACATCTCCAAGCCGCCGATGACAGGGATGCCGCGCGCCTTTGCCAACGCGAGCAGAGGTGTCTCAAGCGGGTTGTAAACCATATCGAAGACCAGGTCGGCGTTCAGTTCGTTCTCGGCGATTGGCAGGGCCTGCTTGGCGCCCTTCATGCCGCAGGGAGTCGCGTTGATGAGCACATTGAAATGCTGTTTGGCAAACAGCTCGTGCTTGAGCGACTTGGCCTTGGCTTGGCGGGCGAGGGTTACAGCATGCTCGTGAGTGCGGTTGACCACAAACACCTCCGCACCCTGATCTACCAGCCCAAAGACAGCGGCGCGCGCCGCGCCTCCCGCGCCCAGCACGGCAATGCGCGCACCCTTCAGGCGCAGCCTCTTTTCGAGTGGCCTCACCACCCCGGCCACGTCCGTATTGAATCCGTAAAGCTTGCCGTCCACCCCGGTCCGCAGCGTGTTACAGGCGCCAATGCGGCCCGTGAGCGGATCCATGTTGGCCAGGTGAGGCAGCACCTCCTGCTTCAGGGGCATAGTCACGGCTACGCCTGCCAGCGGCAGTTCCTGCGTGAGGGTCAGCAGGTCAGCAAGCGCGCGTACCTTCAAGGGCAGCAGTACGGCATTTACGTTTTCTCGGCGGAAGGCCGTGTTCTGCATCAGCGGAGAAAGGGAGTGGGCAATCGGGTTACCGGCCACCCCAAAGACTCGCGTTGCCTGGTCAAGGTGCTCCACCCGGTACATGTCGAGCAGGGTGCGCACGGCCACCTGGCCGGGGGCGGTCTCGGTTCCGTCGGAGAAGGACGCAAAGGTAAACGCCGCGCCTGCCCTGACGCCCAGCACGCGGCTCACGATGCCCTCTTCGCCCATGGCGATGGCCACTACATGCGCTGAGAGCGAGCGATCCTCGATGAGCCGTAAAATGGCCAGGTTGTCGGCCAGCGACCGGGCGGTTGAGACCACCTTCACATACTCGGGCTTGAAGACCGCAATCCGGTCCGCTGCGGCTTCGAGACTTCGGGTGCGCATAAAGTCATGAAAGCTAACCATCAGCGCCGCGCCCGCAGCCCGCAGTTTAGCCAGTTGAGCCGGCTTGGCCTCTTCGGCCGATTCCACCTCCAGGTCCACAATCTGGCAGCCGGCTTGCGCGGCTTTGGCCAGCAGATCCAGCTCTGCCGCCAGCGCCCCCGCGAAATTGCCGCCATTCTGCTTGCGCCGGCACGTGGCGATGGCGGTGACCTCCCTGTTCCGGGCCAGAAACTGGTTGAGCAACGGCACCACTGTCGCGGGCTTCGGTAGCGAATCCAGCCTGAATTCAAAGAACTTAGCGTCTCTAAGCGCCGCCCCGGCCCGTTCTATCATCTCTTCCGGGCTCGCGCCCTGGATCGCTACACACAACTTACCCAGACGCAGGCGAGCGCTGGCGGGTAGGTTAGGAGCCGTTATGGAGGCAGCGAGGGGCATATCTGTCAATTGACGCATATTAGATGGGTTCTGTCCGGGATGCAACCACCGAAATCGCAAGCCTGCAACATTCCTCATCCTGTGCACCCAGATCAGCCTCGGCTGTGGCACCCTAGAACTCTGGAGGGTTGTCCATATCATGCCTGTTGAAACCATTGCCGCCGCTATCGCGAAAGACCTTCACTCATGGGAGGCGGGTGGAGCTCAATCCGCCGAAGCGCTGACCGCATGGGTCGGAGCCCGGCTCGCTGCCCATGAGGCGGCGCTGGATGCTCTTTTGGCGGTTGAGGGGCCACGCACCCCGGATAATTCCCTGCGGCTCTATGATGCGGCCATCGAGCAACTTAGCCTGGCCGGATCGCAGGCTGGCGTGCTCAACTCCGTAGCAGCCGACAAAGCGGTGCGCGACCAAGCGCAGCAGGAAGCCCAGCGGGTTGCGATGGCAGGCAGCGCTCTCAGCCTGAATCGTCGTGTTTATGAGGCTCTGGCGGCCGTAAGCCTTGACAGCGCAAATCCCGCGACCAGGCACTATGTCGAGCGCACCCTGCTTAGCTACCGCCTAGCCGGCGTGGACAAGGACGAGGCTACGCGCACCCACCTGCAGGCGTTGCACGAGAAGGCCACGCGGTTGTCGCTCGAATTCGCACGCAACATTCAGGAGGGCGCAAAGACCGTTGAGGCTGCACCGAATGAATTGGAGGGCCTGCCTGCCGATTATCTGGGACGCCACCCTGTAGATGCAGAAGGACGAGTCACCCTCACCACCGACCCGCCCGACATGCAGCCGGTGATGACCTTCGCTACGAGCGGAGCGCTGCGGGAGCGCATGTACCTTGCCTATAACACCCGTGCCTATCCGGCCAACCAGCAGATTCTTCTTGACTTGCTGGCTACGCGCCAGGAGATCGCGACCGTACTCGGCTTCCGCAGCTGGGCTGACCTGGCTACTGCCGACCAGATGATGGGTTCGGCGGCCAACGTGCGGACCTTCCTCGCCAAGCTCAACGAGGCCAGCCGTGAAGGCGCCCAACGGGAGTTGAAGCTGATTCTCGATTTTGCCCGTGGGCGCGAGCCGGGCCTGGCGGCTATCGATATCACCAGCCGCGCATTCTGGTATGAACAATACCGGCGCACCGCATTCGACTTTGACTCCCAATCCGTCCGCCCGTATTTTCCCTATGCGCAAGTCGAGGCGGGGGTACTTGAAACTGCGGCGCGGCTCTTCAAGGTCGAATTCCGGCGCTCTACGGCCCCTGGCTGGGATCCGGCGGTCTCGGTTTTTGATGTCTTCGATGGTGGCCATCCCGTGGGCCGCTTCTATCTCGACATGCATCCCCGTGAGGGCAAGGACAAGTGGTTTTCCGCCGCGCCGGTGGTCACAGGTGTGCGCGGACGCTACCTGCCCGAGGCTGCGCTCATCTGCAATTTCCCCGGCGGCGACGGAAAGGACCCCGGCTTGCTTCAGTACAACGACGTGGTCACTTTTTTCCACGAGTTTGGGCATCTGATGCATGCCATTCTTGGCGGTCATACGGAGTGGGCGGGGCTTTCCGGCTTTGCCACCGAGGGCGACTTTATCGAGGTGCCGTCACAGATGCTGGAAGAGTTCTTCCGCGACGAAAAACTGCTCCAGGCCTTTGCAAAGCACTACCAGACAGGCGACGTTCTCCCCACGGATCTTATCCAAAATATGAAACTGGCAGGGGCATTTGGCCGGGCCGACTGGGTGCGCGCACAGCTCTACTACACCACCCTCTCGCTTGACCTGCACGACCAGGACCCCGCGGGTATCGATCTTGATCGCATCACCAGGCAGCTCTATCAGTCCTTGCAACCGTGGACGTGGCTGGAGGGCAGCCGCATGTACGCCAGCTTCGGCCATCTCACCGGTTACTCGTCGAACTACTACACCTACGCCTTCGATAAGGTGATCGCACTGGACTTCTTTGCCCAGTTCGATCCCGGTAATCTGCTGGATTGCGAGGCCGCTGCGCACTACCGCAAAGCCGTCCTCGAACAAGGCGGATCGAAGCCCGGCCGCCAGATGGTGCGCGACTTTCTCGGTCGCGACGAGGAGTTTGCCGCCTTCTCCAAATGGCTGAACGAGGAGTTTGAAGCGTCGTTGCCTGGAGCCGCAGGATGAACGCGTCTGACTTTCGCCGTATCGCGATGAGCCTTGAGGGCGCGGAGGAGAAATCGCACATGGGCGCGCCCGATTTTCGCGTAGGCGGACACATCTTCGCCACCCTCGCCTCCGAAAATCAGGGCTTTGGCAACCTGATGCTGACGCCCGAACAGCAGGCGGCGTTCATTGAAGAGGAGCCTGATATCTTTCTGCCCATCGCCGGCGGATGGGGCCGGACAGGCATGACCCATATCCGGCTCGCCACGGCCGATGAAGACGTGCTGAGAGGCGCACTGCGCACGGCGTGGAAACTGCGCATCGAGAAGAACCAGAGCACCGGTAGAAAAAGGCGCGCTCCAACAAAACAAAAGTCGACCGCAACTTCCAAAGTCGCGAAGCATCAATAGATCGGCTCTGTCCGGTCTGCCGGAATTGATTCGGCGGGCAACTCTCCCCAGGAGGTCGAAATGAATATTGGAGTACTTGGATCGGGCGATGTGGCGAAGACATTGGCCAGCGGCTTCATCAAGCACGGCCATGCCGTCATGATGGGCAGCAGGACGCCGGAGAAACTGACAGACTGGAAAGCACAGAACCCCAGGGGTTCTACGGGCACTTTTGCCGCAGCCGCCGCGTTCGGCGAACTCGTCGTTCTGGCGGTCATGGGCAAGGCCGCGTCGTCTGCCCTCCAGTTGGCTGGTGCAGGCAACCTGGCAGGCAAGCCGGTTGTCGACGCCACGAATCCCATTGACGATGCGCCGCCGGTCAACGGTGTCTTGAAGTTCTTCACCAACATCAATGAATCGCTCATGGAGCAGTTACAGCGCGAGTTTCCCGCAGCGCGCTTCGTGAAAGCATTCAACTCGGTCGGCAATGGCTTCATGGTCAATCCGCACTTCGAGGGCGGCAAACCCACCATGTTCATCTGCGGCAACGACGAAGCTGCAAAAGCATGGGTTAGAGGAATCTTGGATGAGTTTGGATGGGAGACCGCGGATATGGGCGGCGTTGAAGCGGCCCGCGCCATTGAGCCCTTGTGCATGCTGTGGTGCATCCCCGGGTTTCTGCGCAATGAGTGGTCTCATGCGTTCAAGCTGCTGAAGAAGTAGCCAGCTTTGCCTACCCCAGCAAAACAGATTTCAAGCCGGTCTGGTGCTGCGGGAGGCAAGGTGTCTTCCGCTATGATGGACCCGCGATGGCAAGCACACAGGATTTTCGCGGCAAATGGGCACTGGTCACCGGGGCCAGCTCAGGCATTGGCGTGGCGCTGGCGCGGGAGCTGGCAGCTCATGGGGCAAAACTCATCCTAACGGCACGGCGCAAGGAGCGGCTTGAATCTCTGGCCGCGGAACTCACCGCAAAAGGTGCGGAGGTTCGCGTCATTCCGGCCAACCTCATTGATCCCGCCGCGCCTCTGGAGATATGGGACGCCACCGAAGGCGCCGGACTCGAAGTGGACATTCTGGTGAACAACGCGGGGCTGGGCCAGTACGGCGCCTTCTGCGAAAGCCCCGCCGAGCAGGAGCTGAGTCAGGTGCGAGTCAACTGCGAGGCGGTGGTTCGCTTGTCGCGGCTCTTCCTTCCGCGCATGGTGGAGCGTCGTCGCGGCTGGGTGCTGGTGCTGGCGTCAACGGCCAGCTTCCAGCCGGTACCCTATCTTTCCACCTACGCGGCTACCAAAGCCTTCGACCGCTTCTTTGCGCTGGGAATCGCAGCGGAGGTGGCTCGCTTCGGCGTCAAGGTTACTGCGCTTTGTCCTGGGCCCACCGAGAGCGAGTTCTTCGACGTTGCTCATGCCGGCGCATTCAAGGGCCGCGGAACGCAGCCGGCGGCTGACGTGGCGCGTCTGGCAGTCGAGGCACTGGCGCGCGGCCAGCGCACGATCGTTCCCTACTTAGGCGGACGGTTCACGGCCTTTCTCGTGCGCTTTCTCCCCGTCGGTCTCCTCACGCGCGTGATTGAAAAAGCCGCGCGGCCGCCGGTGAGTCCCGCCTGAGATCACTTGCGGCACGGCGATGCTGGGAAGAGAATGGCGGGGGAAAGGATTTCATCACATGCAACTCCGCTTTCGTACGATCGGCATATTAGTTATCACTGGATTGATCGGTGTCTCGTTCGGTTGGGCACAGGCCAGGAAGATTCCCAAACACGGACCGGCAGTGGTCTTATTCGATGGCAGGGACTTAAACCAATTTGACTCGTTTTTGCGCAACGACGGGCTCAACGCTGATCCCAGCCACGTCTTCCAGGTTGAGAAGGGCCAGATTCACATCTCTGGCACGCAATTCGGCTATCTCATCACCAAGCAGGAATACAAAAACTACTATTTACGCGCTGAGTTCAAGTGGGGTGAGGGCACCTTCGCTCCGCGCCAGGGCCAGGCGCGCGACAGCGGCATTCTCTACAACATCCAGGGGCCGAACAAGGTGTGGCCGCAGTCGATTGAGTTCCAGATCAACGAGGGCTGCACGGGCGACGTTTGGGTCACCGACGGTGCGGCTCTTACTGACAAGAACGGCACGCACGTGGCCGGGCCAGCCGGCGGCGGATCGAAGATTGACCGCTTCAGCAAAGGCGAAGTCAAGAATGTTGTGGGTTTTCGCGATCCGACCAACGAGCTGGAGAAGCCCCACGGCGAGTGGAACGTGGTGGAACTGGTCAACCGCGACGGACACGTGTGGTATTACGTGAACGGCAAACTGGCTAACGAGGGCACCGATGCGTTCCCGGCGAGCGGAAAAATCCTCGTCCAGTCGGAAGGCGCCGAAGTCTTCTTCCGCAACATCAGGTTATACCCGCTAAAATAGGGGCCGCCGCATAGGAGATCTGCCATGAGGATCCTTCTGGGGGTTGTGTTTGTCCTGCTCGGCTCTGCCACATTGAGCCTTACTGCCTTGTCCCAGCCCGAGCACAAAACAACCCCCGGTCCCGGTCCCGCGGGAGTCCCGCAGACTTCATTCTTCGTGCATCGGCTGGGCACCGACCACGCCGAGGGAGTCACCACGCTGGACATGAACGGCGACGGGCTGCCCGACATCCTCAGCGGAGCCTACTGGTATGAGAATCCAGGCCCCAATGGCGGCGAGTGGAAGCGCCATCAGTACCGGACGGCAGGCACGATGGGCGAATTCGTCTCCGATTGCGGCGAGTGGACAATTGACGTGAACCACGACGGCGCGCCGGACGTGGTGACGGCTGGCTGGATGACCAACGGCATCTGGTGGTATGAGAACCCCAATAAATTGGGCGCCGAGTGGAAGCGGCACTTCATCACCAACAGCTACGACACCGAAGGCGGCTGGATGGCCGACATCAACGGCGACGGTAAGCCGGACCTTGTTTTTGCTCACTACAATCACTCCGGCGTTCTCTGGATTGATTTCTCCGGTCCTACGCCCAAGGTGCATAAGGTCGGCGGCCGCGAACAGGATGGGCACGGCATCGGCGTCGCCGACGTAGACGGTGACGGCAAGGCCGACATCCTTACCCCCAACGGCTGGTTCCGCCAGATCGACGCCGACAAGGACGAATGGGAGTGGCATGCGGACTGGCAGATGGGCGACGCGGGTTTTCCCATCATCGGCTACGACGTGAACGGGGACGGCAAGACCGACATCATCTATAGCCATGGCCACAGTTACGGAATCTACTGGCTCGAACAGCAGGGCGAGGCCGACGGCCGCGTCTGGGTCAAGCACACTATCGATGAGAGCTTCTCCCAGGTACACGCACTGGACCTGGTGGATCTGGACAATGACGGACAGATGGAGCTGCTGGCTGGCAAGCGCTACCGCGGTCACAACGGCAATGATCCCGGCTCCTACGATCCGCTAGTCATCTACTACTACAAAATCGACCGCAAGGCGGGCACATTCACTCGCTACCCCGTTTCGGTCAATGGCACCGCGGGCGCTGGCACGCAATTCGTCGTTCGAGACATGGATGGGGACGGAGACAAGGACATCGTCACGGCCGGAAAGACCGGCGTGCACTTCTTTGAGAACCTGACCATCGACAAGGTGCCCAGGGAGCAGCGCGAAAAGGAGATTCTGCTCGACAAGAACTGGCCTTTCCCCGACGAGGGACCCGAGGTGAAGCAGGAAGAGGAGCCGAGGCAGTAGAACCTGGCTCCCCTAAACCTAAAAGATCCGGCGGATGTAGCGCGGCTGAGTCCTGTATCGGCATTCTCGCCGAGGCGGGAACGAGGCACAGGCCACCCCGGCCAAAAACAGTTCAAAGAGTGCAACCTTTTTCTGCTGTTTGCTTCTAATCTTGTAACAAGCAGAGGCTTCCCCGAATCATGACCCTTCCAAGAAAGGTACCCACTCCTTTTTGATGGTCCGTAAAGGACCCCTTCCCTCGACCCCCTCAGGACCCCCCACCCAAAAACGCCTCTCGAGCGGGCCTGCCGGAAGGCAGGCCCACTAGCTCAT
>CAYNGB010000034.1:0-48869 GCA_964396795.1 uncultured Occallatibacter sp.
CGCCTCAGCCTGGGCATCAAGCAGCTTCAGCCCGACGTTTGGGAGAGCTTCTTCGCTGCGCACCGCGTGGGCGATGTGGTTCACGGCAAGGTCCTTCGCACTGCGCAGTTCGGCGCTTTTGTTGAAATCGCCGAGGGCGTTGAAGGTCTCTGCCATGTCTCCGAGGCGGCTGGTGACGATGGTGTGCCCGTCAAGCTCGAACAGGGCGTGGAACAGGAATTCAAGATCATCAAGATCAACGTGGAAGAGAAGAAGGTGGGCCTCAGCCTGCGCACGGTGGGCCACGAAGCCAGCCGCGCCACGGTCGAGAACTACAAGGCGGAAGGCCACAAGCATCCCGTCTCCAGTTCCACCACCACACTTGGCGATCTCATTAGCTGGAAGAGCGAGCGCTAGTCCGCGATTGCTGCTGATCTAACCACAACGGCCACCCACTGGGTGGCCGTTGTTGCGATGAGGCAGTATTCAAAATGCCGCGCCACTTGACCGACTGCCGCCTTCTTAATCCTCTTCTTCCTTCCGCCGCACCGCCAGCACCACCACAATCCCCAGCGCCGCCACCACGCACACCAGCGCAAACAGAAATGCGCTCGCGTAGCCAAAGCTTCCAATTACCGCCCCGGCCAGTGGGCCCACCATAAAGAACGACAAATCCGCGAAGACCGTGTAAACCCCCAGCGCCGTGCCCCGGTTTTGCTGCGTCACCCGGCGCACTGCTTCCACGCCCAGTGCCGGATAAATCAGCGAATAGCCGAATCCCGTCAGCGCCGCTCCGCCAAGCGCCATCCGCGGCGACCCCGCGCGCCACATCAGCAACACCCCCACCGACTCCACTACCAGGCAAACGATCGACACCGGGAACCCGCCCCACCGGTTAATGGCTTGGATAAACAGCAGCCGCGCCGCGATAAATGCCACTCCAAATGCACTCAGACACAGCGCCGCGCCGTTCCAGTGGTGGCTGGCGTAGAACAGGGTCACAAAGGTAGCCAGCACGCTGTAACCCACGCCGCCGAGCGCCAGCCCCAGGCCGTGCGGAGTCACGCGGCCCAGCACGTGACCAAACGGCAGATGCTCGCCCGGCAATACCGCTTCTGGCCGCTTGCCCAGGGCCACCAGAATGCTCGCTCCACCCAGTGCAATCGTCACCAGCCCCAGCGAAACCAGGCCCAACTGCTGCTCCAGCACCACGCCCAGCGGAGCGCCCAGCGCCAGCCCTCCATAGGTGCCAATGCCGTTGAACGAAATCACTCGTGCGGTGTGTTGCGGCCCCGTCCCGGCAATACCCCACAGCGCTGCCCCGGTCGACCCCAGGCTCTCGCCCACACCCAGCAGCAGCCTGCTCGCGATAAGGCTCGCCACGCTGAGCCAGGGGCTCCGGTGCAAGGCAACCGCGCTCACCAGCAGTACTCCACTCACGGTGCAGGCTCCCATGCCCCAAATCACTGACACCTTGGCCCCCGCATCGTCTGAGATGCGCCCTGCCCACGGCCGGCTTAGAAACGTGGCAATGTACTGGATGCTGATCACCAGCCCCGCCATTGCCGCGCTATACCCCAGCCGCAGATGCACATACGCCGGCAGAATCGCCAGCGGCAACCCGATACAGAGGTAGCTGATAAAAGTGAAGTAAGTAAAGCTCAGAATGTGCCACGTCCCGCCCCTGGAGGCATCCGTAGCCGAAGTTGCAACGCTGATTGAGGCGGAAGTTTCCATTCGGTTGGGAACTGGACTGAAGAGAAGAGTGGCCAGCTCCTAGTATATCGAACCGCATTTTGCTCCTTTGCCCGCGCCAACGGTGGCCGCCGCAGCAGCGAGGCCATACACTCATTTCATGGGGCCTTCGTTCCATATCGAGCACTTTGGCTGCCGCGCCGCCCGTGCCGACGGCGAGGCCATCGCCGGCCATTTGCGCGCCGCCGGCCTCAGCGAGCGGCAGTCCCCGTCCGCCGATTTGATCGTTGTGAATACCTGCAGTGTGACCGCTGAGGCCGACCGTGCCGCCCGAGCCTTCATCCGTCGTGCCCACCGGCTCAACCCTCAGGTGCGTATTGTCGCCACCGGTTGCTATGCCCAGCGCGCCCCTGGCGAGTTGGCCGCGCTCAGCGGAGTGGCCGCAGTCGTCGGCAACAGCCACAAGGCCTTCGCCCCTGAAATCGCGCTCCATCTCGTTCTTCCCGAAGCCCGTTCCAGCCCGTCCGCATTCACTGCGTCTATGGTCAGCGTGGCGTCCCTGCTGGCTGGCCCGGCCCTGGTACTGGCCGACGACCGCTTCGCCCATTCATTTCTTGAGGAGGCGCAACTCATCCCCGGCGAGCAGACCCGCCCCAACCTCAAGATTCAGGAAGGCTGCGGAAACCGTTGCTCCTTCTGCGTCATTCCCCAGACGCGAGGCTCTTCCCGCAGCTTGCCGCCCGAGGCCATTCTTCGCCAGGTCCAGGGTTTCGTCGCTGCTGGCGGCAATGAGTTGGTGCTTTCAGGTATCAATCTCGGTCGGTGGGGCCGTGACTTGCATCGCGATCTGGATCCCGTCCGCAGCGCCCCTCGCCCCACCCTGGCCGTACTCGTGCGGCAAATTTTCGAGCAAACCGCATTGCCTCGTCTCCGCATCAGTTCCATTGAGCCCATGGATTGGGATGCCGACATGATTGCGCTGCTCTCGGACTTCGCAAACCCGCATACCGCTCCCATGCGTCTAGCTCGGCACGCCCATCTTCCGCTCCAGTCCGGCTCCGATACGGTGCTGCGTCGCATGCATCGCCGTTATCGCCCCTGGCATTATGTTGAAAAGGTCGCCGCGCTGGTCCGCGCCGCCGGTCCCGCCCTCACAGTGGGCGCGGACGTCATGGCCGGGTTTCCCGGGGAAACGGACCATGAATTCGAGCAGACAATGGAACTCATTCGCTCCCTCCCCTTTGGCTATCTCCATCTCTTTCCGTTTTCGCCGCGGCCCGGCACGCAGGCCTGGGCCCTTCACCGCGAACAGCGTGTTCCGCCCGCCGTCGTAGAAGAGCGCATGGCGGCTCTCCGCTCTCTCGCGGCACTGAAGACGCATACCCACCGCGCCCAGTTCGTAGGCTGCGACCTCGACGCCATCACCCTCCGCACCCCGGCAGCCCTGGCCGTTTTTAGCCGCACCGCTGCGCTCACTGAGAACTTTCTGCCTGTCGAAATCGATGCCCAACTCCCCGCCAATCGCCTTTTGCGCGTTCGCGTCACCGGATTCACTGCCGACGGCGCACTCCAGGCCATTGAGGCAGCGCTCTAAAGCCTGCAAACACAAGCCGCCAGCGCAGCCGGGCCAATGCTATACTCAGTGTGCGTCGTGCATCCGCAGTGATACCGGCAGACCCCGGTGGCGGGCGCGACGACTTCCGGAGGAGCACCATCGCACTCGACAAACGTTCGGCCAAGTCCTTTATCCGCATCAACGATCGCATTCGCGCACGCGAAATCCGCGTTATCGACGAGAATGGCGAGCAACTCGGCATCTTGCAACCTTTTGAGGCGTTAAGGCTCGCCCGCGAGCGTGGGCTCGACTTGGTTGAGGTTTCGCCCAACGCCGTTCCTCCCGTCTGCCGCATTCAGGATTACGGCCGCTTCCTCTACGAGAAGGAAAAGAGTGAGCGCGCTGCCCGCAAAAAGCAGAAAGTCATCACCATCAAAGAGGTCAAATTCTCGGTCACGGTCGACGAGCACGACTACCAGACCAAGAAGAATCAGGCGGTGCGCTTTCTTGCTGGTGGTGACAAGGTAAAGGCCAGCCTTCGCTTCCGCGGTCGCCAGATGGCCCATCGCGATCTGGGCTACGCCATCATTAACCGGCTCATCCTCGACATTGGCGACGCCGGCATCGTGGAGTTCATGCCGCGCATGGAAGGCACCATCCTGCACGCCATTCTCGCCCCATCCAAGAAGCAGGAAGCGCCCAAGCCCAAGCCTCCCGCGCCTCCTCCTTCAGCACCCGCTCCGCAGGCCCAGTAAGCCACGGTTCGTTCGCGCAGTTTCGCTAAGGCCGCCCCCGCCGGGCGGCCTTCATTCTTCCCGCCGAAGAATTCCCGCAACGCGCACTTTCCCTCCATCGTCCCGCCGCGGCGTACATCACAAATCGTCTCTATCCCTTGTGCTAGACTCCCTGTCGTTATGCGAATCCAACCGTACGCGTTGCCAATGCTTCTGCTTTTTGCTGGCCTCCAAACCGCTGTGCTTTCTGCGCAGGACTCTGCTCTGCCGCACCTCGAAAAACGTGGCGTCGCGACCCAACTCATCGTCGACGGCAAGCCGTTCCTGATCCTGGGCGGCGAGCTGCACAACTCATCGTCCTCCAGTCTCGACTACATGAAGCCGCTGTGGCCGGGGCTGGCTGCCATGGGCCTCAACACGGTGGTGACCCCGCTCAGTTGGGAACTGATTGAGCCTCGCGAAGGCAGCTTCGATTTCACGCTGGTCGATGGCCTGCTGGCCCAGGCTCGCGAGCGCCAAATGCGCATCGTCTTTCTGTGGCTCGCTTCATGGAAGAACGGCATGTCGAGCTATGCGCCGGTATGGGTTAAGCAGGATACGCGTCGCTTTCCGCGAGTGATTGAACACGGCAGCGAGGTAGAAATCCTGAGTCCCCTTGGCGCCGCCACTCAGCAGGCCGACGGCCGCGCATACGCTGCCCTGATGCAACACCTCAAGCAGGTGGACGGCCACCAACACACCGTACTGATGATGCAGGTGGAGAACGAGGTAGGTGTCCTGGGTGACTCGCGCGACCACTCTGTCGCTGCCGATCACGCCTTTGCCTCCGCAGTCCCTGAAGAACTGACGCGCTACCTCAAGGCTCACCACGACGCGCTTTATCCCGACCTGCGGGCCTTGTGGGACCGGAATGGCCAGAAGACCGCTGGCACCTGGGCCCAGGTTTTCGGAGACACCGCCAGGGCCGACGAAATCTTTATGGCCTGGCACTATGCCCGTTTCATTCAATCCGTTGCCGCGCAGGGCAAGGCGGCTTACGACATTCCCATGTACGTGAATACTTGGCTGGCTGGCGAAGACACCCCCCCAGGCGACTTTCCCAGCGGCTGTCCGGAGCCATGGGTTGTAGATGTGTGGAAGGCCGCTGGCTCCTCACTGGACTTTTATGCGCCCGACCTCTACGCCGCGAACTTTGCCGAGTGGTGCATACGCTTCCACCGCGAAGGCAACCCGCTCTTTATGCCCGAAGCCAGGGGCGGCGCGGTCGGAGCTGCGAACGTCTTCTATGCTCTCGGCGAACACGCGGGGTTCGGTTTTTCGCCCTTCGGAATCGAAGATGAAATAGGCGCCAAAGATGACCTGGCTGCCAGCTATCACCTGCTTGCCACGCTTGCGCCCATGTTGTTGCAGCATCAGGGCGCGGGCGATGTGCACGGCTTCGTCCTCGACAAAACCCATCCCTCGGTCGATTTCACTATCAGCGGCTACACCCTTCATGTCAGCCGAGACGAAATCTTCGGTGACCAGGCGCAAGATGGCTACGGGCTTATCATGGCCACCGGACCGGACGAATTTCTCGGCGCGGGCAAGGGCTTTAGAGTTTCGTTTGCTCCGCGCGCGGCCGGGTCGCAGGTAGGCATCGCCGCGGTCGACGAAGGCAGCTTCGAGAACGGCAAGTGGATCCCGGGACGGCGCCTTAACGGCGACGAGAACGACCAGGGAAAGGGCTGGCGCTTCGATTCACGCGCCCTGAGCACTGGAAAGGTGAAGCTCTATCGCTTTGAATAGAGCGCCTCTCCAAACTGCCGTCGAACGGTTTTGAAAGACCGCGGCTCTACATGCTGCGGGAACGCGCATTCCGGAGGGAGGCGGGGGTTCTCACAGGCTGCGGAAGAACTCAATCTCAAGGCAACACAAGGGCACATTGCGTCAGGGCACGACTTTAGTCGTGCCGCAAATGCCGCCAAATCAACGAGGGCTTCAGCCACTGCGGGATGCCACCCCGCCACTAGCCTAGAATCTCGACTTTGCCCCCGGTCGCCTCCGAACCGGCATTGCGCTATACTGGATAAAGTCCAAAGCGGGCAGGGAAGTCCCTGTCTTGCAAAGCACTCGAGTTGGGGCGATACCCTACTCCAAAACGAGAAGAATAAAAGAAATACGAGAAGACAAATGCCCAAGTTGAAAACCCATACGGGCGCGGCCAAGCGCTTCAAAAAAACTGGCTCCGGCAAGATTACGCGGCACCAGACGAAGACTCGGCACATCCTTTCGTCCAAGTCACCCAAAACGAAACGCAAGCTCGGCAAGAAGGTGCTTGTTTCCGATGGGGACTACCTTAAGGTCGCGCGCATGATTCCTTACGCCTGATCGCGTGGCTTAAGCTGCCTGCGGCCAACCGCCGCGGGTCGGCCGTAGCCGCCCAGGGCCCACGCCAACGCGTTGCAAGGGCCCCCGGCAGTCCGGACAGCTCCGCTGTCCTGATCCTGCCGAGAGATCGAGGCTTGAAAAAGCGAGTGAAGAGGTTGACCGCGCCGCCCCAATGGGAGCGCCTCCTGCCTCCAGCCGCCTGATGAACGAACGCAAAATGGAGACCTGACTATGCCCCGCGTAAAACGCAGTACCAAGCGCAGTGACCGCCGCAAAAAGATTCTCGAACGGGCGAGCGGCTACTTTCTTACCAAGTCCAAGCTCTACCAGGCAGCCCAGGAAGCCGTCGAGCGCGGCCTCAAGTTCGCCTACACCGGCCGCCGCCAGAAGAAGCGCCAGTTCCGTTCCTTGTGGATCGTGCGCATCTCCGCCGCTGCCAAGCTGAACGGTACCAGCTACTCGCAGCTCATCAATGGCCTCAAGAAGGCCGGCGTGGAGTTGGACCGCAAAATCCTGGCCGACATCGCCGTCCACGACGCCCCCGGATTCACCAAACTGGCCGAGCAAGCCAAAGCCGCCCTCGCCGCCAAGGCCGCCGCATAAACACATCACCCGGACTGGTGCACTGAGTCAACGGCCTGGAGCCCAGCTCCAGGCCGTTCGCATTTTCGATTCGAGTGCTCACACAACTTTGGGTGCCCCAGGTCCGGATTCTCGGACCTGGGATACCTCGACACCCAGTCCGGCGCCACTCAACTTCCCACGAATTCGGGTGGGAGACCACAGATGTTCATCTCGAACGTAAGCGTTCAACCCACCGCCCCATTTTGCAGAGTATTTCCTTCACCTGCGTACACTGGATCCGGGCGCAACTTCTCGTTTGCGGCGTCACCAATATTTCCAGTCCAATCTGTGAACTCTCTGCGTGGTTTGCACCCACGGAAAATGCCTCCAGCCAGCGCGAAATTGCCGTTTTTCGGGGCAAAACTCGCCAATTTCGGCCCCTTTTGGGTGGGTATCAAAACCGGATATCGCACAAAATAAATGGCTTAGGTTGGTTTACCGGGAGGTACCCCCCTCCCCCCTCCCGATCTTCATAAGAATTTGGAGGTTTGCGCAGAGAACTAGCCATTCGAAACGCTTTCGGCCGCGCGCTATTTTTCCCTTCGCCAAGTTCCTCGATCTGCCCAAATCGGCCTTCGCATTCAAATGCTTCAGGCGAGAGTGGTTTATCCTGAACATTACGCATGACGAACGAAACAGTTCCTGATCTGCCGGAGTTCAATGACTCCGCTCTCGATAAGGCCTTTGCCGCGTTGGAGACACGGGCAAGTGACGACGCAGCCGCGCTCGACAGTCCTGAGGCCGTTGAAGCCTTCCGCCTGCGCTGGCTGGGCCGCAAGCAGGGCCTGCTCAACGAGGTCTCCAGCCGCTGGCTCAAGGCCGCGCCTCCTCCGGCCAAGAAGCCCGTAGGCGAGCGCTTCAAGGTGCTCAAGGAACTGGTGGAGCGCCTGCTTGATCAGGCCGCCGGGGCCGGACCTACCGACGCTGCCCTCGCCGCCGAGGCCATTGACATCACCTTGCCCGGCACCCGCCGCCTCACCGGTGCCGAGCACCCCATCACCCGCACCCTGAACGAAATCACCCAGGTGTTCGCGGCCCTGGGCTACTCCGTCGGGGTAGGTCCAGAGGTGGAGACCGACTACTACAACTTCGAGAGCATGAACTTTCCCCCCGGCCATCCCGCCCGCGACACCCAGGACACCCTGGTGGTCGCCAACCAGGAGCGCCGCCCCCTGCGCGACCGGCTGCTGCTGCGAACCCACACCTCCCCGGTGCAGATGCGCACCATGGAGCAGCAACCACCCCCGGTACGCATCATCATTCCCGGCAAGGTTCATCGCAACGACGCTGCAGACGCTACCCACTCTCCGATTTTTCACCAGGTAGAAGGCCTCTGCGTTGATACCAACATCACCTTCAGCGATCTCAAGGGCACGCTGGACCACGCCATGAAGGCACTGTTTGGCTCCTCGGTCAAGACGCGCTTCTTTCCATCGTTCTTCCCCTTCACTGAGCCCAGCGCTGACGTGCAGATCAGTTGCATCTTCTGCGGCGGCAACGGTTGCCGCAAATGCAAGCAGTCAGGCTGGATTGAGTTGTTGGGATGCGGCATGGTCGACCCTGCGGTCTTCGCCTTTGCGGCCCTGAAGCAGCCCGCCTATGACCCCGGGAAGATCTCCGGCTTCGCCTTCGGCATGGGTGTCGAACGCATCGCCATGATGAAGTACGGTATCAGTGAAATCGGCCAGTTCTACGCAGGCGATATGCGGTTCTTAGGACAGTTCGTGTAGAGGCGGTGTTAGCGCGATGGGTGGCGTTAGTGGAGTTAGTTCGATAGGAGTAAGCAGCAATGGCGAGGCCAAAGAGCTATCGCGATTTGATTGTTTGGCAGAAGTCCATGTCGTTGGCACGTCGGGCATATGCGTTGAGCATGACCTTACCCAAGAATGAGACCTACGGGCTACTTACGCAAATCAGGCGCGCAGCCGTCTCGGTCCCCAGCAACGTTGCCGAAGGGCATGGCAGACTCACAGATTTGCAATTCAGACATTTTCTAGGGAATGCACGTGGTTCTCTGTATGAACTGCAGACTCAGATTGAATTGGCCGCGGACTTTGGATATTTTGACAACGAAAGTGTACAGGAATTACTGGATCAGAGTTCGGATGTAGCACGGTTGATCAACGGCTTGCTGGCCTCACTTAGTCAGTACGAACAAGCCACAGAGCCAGCTGTTAACTCCGCTAGCTCCGCTAACTCCGCTACAAAAGGGTTTCGTGCATGAAGATACTTACAAAATGGCTCCGAGCGTATTTACCCGGTCTTCCCGTCGACGATGCCCAACTTGCTGAAGACCTGACTCTGCGCGGCATTGCCGTCGATGGCGTCTTTTCGCTTGGCGAAGGCAACGGTTCGCTCTACGAGATGGACATCACCACCAACCGCGTCGACGCCATGAACCACTACGGCATCGCGCGCGAAGCGGCTACCATCTATGGCCTTGAACTCAAGCCTCTTGATGTTGCGCTTCCTGAACCCCGTCCGTCCACCCAGCCCTTCTCCGTGCACATCGAGGCCGAAGACGCCTGCGGCCGCTTCACGGCGCGTGTGCTGCGTGACATTTCCATCGGCGGCTCGCGTGACTGGTTCCCGGGTGCCGAAGTGGCCACCTATTTCGGCTTGCTGGAGCAGAAGCAGATATCCAACGCCGTCGATGCCACCAACTTTGCATGGCTCGCCATGGGCCAGCCTACGCACGTCTTCGACCTGGACAAGATTGAGGGCGGCATCATCGTCCGCCG
Organism: uncultured Occallatibacter sp.; assembly: GCA_964396795.1. GTDB lineage: Bacteria > Acidobacteriota > Terriglobia > Terriglobales > Acidobacteriaceae > Telmatobacter. The sequence continues at coordinate 9,699 of CAYNGB010000034.1, forward strand.
TGCCCGGCAGGGCGAGCGGCTCAAAACCCTCGACGGCATTGAGCGCACCCTCGACCCTGAAGACCTGGTTGTAGCCGATCATGTCAAGCCGCTCGGGCTTGCCGGTGTCATGGGCGGTTGGGACACGATGATCACCCCAGCCACCACCAATGTTCTGGTCGAGGCCGCATGGTTCGAGCCCATGGTTGTGCGCCGCACTGCGCGCCGCCACGGCCTGCACACCGACGCCAGTCACCGTTTCGAACGAGGCGCCGACTTCAATGCCGCGCCTGTGGCCTCGGCGCTGGTCAGTCGTATCCTGCTGGCTAACGGCGGCTCTATCGAGGGTGGCCTGGTCGATGTCCGAGTCCCCGCATTCGAGTCTCGCACCGCCCATCGCCAGCCCATCGCCCTTGCACTCAGTGAAGTCCATCGCATCCTGGGAACAACCATCGACCACGAAGGCATCACCGCTTTCGATGTCGAAAAAGTACTTAGGGCGCTGGGATGTGAGTTAGTAAGTCAACAAGCGGGCAAGTTAGCGGAACCGGGTGAAGATCCTAAGTGGCGTGTAACTCTGCCTAGCTGGCGCCTTGATCTCGATCGCGAAATAGACCTTATCGAGGAAGTCGCGCGCGTCTACGGCTACAATCGCTTTGCCAATACGCTTCCGTCGTTCGACCGGGGCGTGCAGGCGCTGCCCTGGGCCCAGAGCGAAGCCACAGTGCGCAACACACTGCTTGCCGCCGGCTTTCACGAAGCCATCGCCAGCACTTTTTGTTCTGCCGCCGAAGCGGCTCTTACTGCGCCACAACCGGGGTTGACTGTTCCTCTGGGTAATCCACTTAGCGAAGAGGCCGGCGTACTGCGCCCCTCGCTCGTTCCGGGCATGCTGGCCATGGTCGCCGGCAACCTGCACCGCGATGTGAGTGACGTGCGCCTATTTGAGTTGGGTACCGTCTTTAGCGGCACCACGGAAAAAGTGGAGGAGCGTCCCGCCCTCGCCTTGGGCGCCGTGGGCGGCCTGGCGGAGCAGAGCGCGCTGCACCCTGCGCGGCTCATCGAATTTCACGATCTCAAAGGCGTTATCGAGCAAGTGCTTTCGCGCTTTCAGCACCGTTCTGTTTACTTCGACCGCTTTCCGCCCGAGGCTGGTCTTACCCCTTCCTGGCTCCATCCTTACCGTGCTGCGCGCGTTGTGGCGGAAGGCATCACCGTGGGCTGGTTCGGCCAACTGCATCCCAACGAAGCTTCGGCGCGCAAACTGAAAGAGCCTGTACTGATTGGTGAGCTCTATCTCGATCGTCTTTACAAGGAGCCCTTGCGCAAGCCCGCCGCGCGCGATATTTCGCGCTTCCAGCCGGTGCGCCGCGATTTCTCTCTAATCCTGGACCAGAGCATTCCCTGGGCCACGATAGACCAGGCTCTGACCGGCCTCGAGATCCCCGAGCTCGTCGATTGGCGGGTGCGTGAAATCTTTCGCGATACGCGTCTGGGCGCGCGCGAGTACTCGCTGTTGATGGGTGTCACCTTCCAGGCCGCCGACCGTACCCTGCGCGAAGAAGAGTTGCAAGATTTCCAGGCGCGCGTGGTGGCGGCTGTTGCCAAAACCGGAGCGCGCCTCCGCACTTAAGCTTGGGGCTGGACATGTTGGAGCTATACTTGCACCCACAAGGTGCTGGTGCGGAGGTTCTTTTTTTATGGCTAATTCATTTTTGGAATCTGAGGTTGCTTCAGACCCGCTGCCGGAGCAACGGTCCATGGATCTACAGGCCGAGCCGGTAGCGTTGGCTCTCAGCGCGGACGACTTTTCTGCTCTCGAAGAACGCATCGTGCGCGCCGTCGAACTCGTCAAGCGCGAGCGTCAGTTGCGTGCCGCCGCCGAGGATCGCGCCACAAAGGCCGAGGTACAACTCGGTGAGCAGGCGCCGCTTGTCGCCCAGTTGCAGGAGGAAGTACGCTCCCTCCATGCGGAGCGCGATCACGTGCGCCAGCGTGTCGATAGGCTGCTTTCCCAGCTCGATTCACTCGAATTGTGAGGTCGGCAATGGCTCAAAAAAAGCCCGGCAAAGTGGCCGGATATACCACCGTTACCATCTACGACCAGGCCTATCACCTCACCGGCCAGGATCCGGAGCACATTGGTCAATTGGCCGCGCTTGTCGATGCCAAGATGCGCGCTGTGGCCGCCCAGGGCCATACCGTGGACTCATTGCGCGTAGCCGTGCTGGCCGCGCTCAACCTGGCCGACGAACTGTCCCAGTCCACGGGTGCAGATGCCCGCCAGGGACACGCACGTGCCGTCAGCCTCACCGGCCTGCTCGATGAAATCCTCGAGGAAGACCGTCCGACAGGCTCGTAGATCGAGTTCAGCCTGCTGTTCAACGCTGTTCCTGATCCACGCCCAATTTGAGACATCATTCCCAAGACCAGCGGCGCAAAACCCTACCACACCTCGCCCTTCCCGCACAAGACTTGTAATTCCCGGCCGGTCCCCATACCATCCGCATTAGAAACCGGCCTGCAAAGCAGGTGGGCGATCAACGCTGGTTGAACCAACATTCAATGAACAGGGGCTCAACTCGACAATCGGTTCTGTGTGCCGTGTCCGCCAGTCCGGAATGCCTAATGAACCGCGGAGAGCTCCACCGTCTTAGGACGGGTTCACCGGCGCATTTTCCACGGCCCAGTGGGCCGGATTCTACCCTCAGCGCACATTAGCGCCGTGATCCCGTCGGATGGTGCACAGCGACTCTCCATTGACCTCGTCTCGAGACTGCGGCCATCGTGCCCGTTTTTCTCTGAGAGGACGACGCGTTGCCAAGAGCCCGCAAGGGTAAGGGCATTTGAGAACCACTCCAATGCCGTATCCTTGCTCAGGTGTATCCAGTCCTATTCCACATCGGTTCCGTTCTCATCCCGGCCTATGGCGCTGTGGCCGCGTTGGGGGTCGTGTTTGCCCTCTTGCTCGCGCTGCGTACTGCGCGTATGGTTGGCGTCGATCCCAATCAGGCATGGAACCTCTGCATCCTCTCCCTGTTCACGGCGCTGGTCGGTTCGCGACTCTTGCTCATTGTCGTCAACTGGACGGTATTGCGCCGCCATCCCGCATGGCTGCTCGGCTTGTCCATGATTCACCATCCGCTGCTGGCTGCAATCGGAGCGCTGCTGGCCGCGTCGTCGGCTGTCCTCTATGCACGTTGGCAACGCCTGCCGCTGTGCGCCATTGCCGATGCGCTGGCTGCGCCGCTCGCACTTGGCCTGGCTATGGAACAGATAGGCGCCCTGCTGGCGGGCACCGGCTTTGGTACGGAAACCGCCGTCCCCTGGGCCATCACCTACACCAATCCACTGGCGGCGCGCTGGAGCGGCGCTCCGCTCGGGGTTCCTGTTCATCCCGTGCAGGCCTATGCCGCCCTCGCATTCCTTACCATCGCCCCTTTGCTTCTTGTGTTCCTGCCGTATCGCCGTCAGCAGGGAGACATGGCTGGTCTGTGGCTTCTGGCTGCCGGAACAGCCATCTACATCACGGAGTTTTGGCGTGACCACGAAGGCCGCGGCAGCCTGTTTCAAGGCGCTCTTGACTTGCCGCAGATGGCCGCCGTTGCATTGGTACTGGCCGCGGGGCTGCTGCTGCGCGAGCGCCCTCGTAGCCGCATAGCGCGCCAGATTGCCACAAACGAGGCCAACAATGGATGAATTGCGCACCATCGCCGTGCCCCACGAAGCCGCCGGCCAGCGTATTGATTCCTTCCTGGCCACCCAACTCGACGGCGTTAGCCGCTCCCGCGTGCAACTTCTTTTGGAGCAGGGCGATGTGCTGGTCGATGGCGCACGGCCCAAGCCCTCACTCAAACTCCGGGGTGGTGAGCGAATCGACGTCACTGGAGAGCCCCGTCCCGCACCCCTTCGCGCCACCGCAGAAGACATACCCCTCGACGTGATCTTTGAAGACGCAAACCTCGCCGTAGTCAACAAACCCGCGGGCATGATGGTCCACGCCGGCTCCGGCCAAAACGAGGACGCGCGCAGTCGTGGCACCCTGGTCAACGCCCTGCTCCATCGCTTTCACGCCCTCTCGTCTACCGGTGGCGATCTGCGCCCCGGCATTGTCCACCGTCTCGACAAAGACACCAGCGGCCTGATCGTCGTAGCCAAGAACGATCGCACCCATACCGCCCTGGGAGAGATGTTTGCAGGCCGCCGCATCAAGAAGACCTACCTCGCTCTCGTGCAGGGCGTTGTGGAGCGCGAGAAGGGCACCATCAACGCGGCTGTAAGCCGCGATCCGGTGCGGCGCACGCGCATGACGGTGCAACCTAACGAAAACGCCCGCACCGCAGTCTCTCACTACGAGGTGGTGCGCCGGCTTATGACACGATTTGGCAAGTTCACTCTGGTGCGTGTCCGTATTGAGACGGGCCGCACCCACCAGATCCGCGTGCACATGGCCTCTATCGGCCACCCGGTTGTCGGAGACACGCTCTACGGCGGGGCGGGTCAGCTTACTGACCAGGTAGTTGCCCAGGCCGCGCAGTCCAAAGCCGCGCGTCGCAAGGCGGACCCTGAGAAACTCAGGCTGGGACGCAACTTTCTCCATGCCGCCCGGCTTGAGTTCCAGCACCCCATTACCGGCAAGCCGTTGCAACTGGAGGCGCCGCTCCCTCCGGAACTGGAGGCATTTCTCGCCCGTCTGGAAGGGAACCAAACTATGGACATCCTCGAGCCCGCTTCTCAGCCGCCATCCAAAGGGCGAATTGGTAAAATAAGGAAGATATGAACCGACAGCTTATTGGCCTCGCACTCGGGATGGTTCTGTCCCTGGCCACCGCGCAAGCACAACAACCCGCGTCGCCGCCTCCGGCCCAACAGACGGCGCCTGCCGCTACGCAGCAGCCAGCTCCAGCCCCAGGCGCGCAAACGCCCGCCGCAGCCGACCAGTCGGCCGACACCGGGCCCATCATTCGGCTGGGTGTCAATGAGGTCAATCTCATCTTCACCGTCACTGACAAGCACGGCCACTACATTCCCAACCTGCAGCAGAGTGACTTTGCCCTGCTCGACGACCAGAAGGCACCGGAGAGAGTCAATACCTTCCATCAGCAGATCAACTTGCCCCTGCGCGTGGGCATTGTCATTGACGCCAGCACCTCGATCCGCACCCGTTTCGAGTTTGAGCAACAGTCCGCCAGCGAATTTCTGCTTCAGGTCCTCAAGTCCAAGCGCGATCGCGCCTTCGTGATGGGTTTCGATGTCACTTCCAGCGTTACCCAGGACTGGACCAACAACATCGACGGCCTCCAGACCGGCATCAATCGTCTCCGCCCCGGTGGCGGCACGGCGCTTTTCGACGCTGTCTACACGGCCTGCCGCGACAAACTCCTCGACGCGTCACGTGGCGTCGAGCCGGTCCGCAAGGCCATGATCCTCATCTCCGACGGCGACGACAATCAGAGCCGTGTGCGCCCCGATGAAGCCATCAAGATGTGCGAGCGCGCCGAAACCATCATCTACGCCATCAGCACCAATTGGACCCCCAGCCGCGGCAAGGGCGACAAGGTGCTCACTGACCTGGCAGAGGCGACCGGCGGGCAGGTCCTCTTCCCGCCGTCGGTGGAGGAAATGACAGCAAGCTTCGAGTCAATCGAAGAAGAGTTGCGCAGTCAGTATGCCCTCACCTATACCCCTGCGGATTTCAAGTACGACGGCTCCTTCCGTACCATCTATCTCTACTGCAACGATCGCCGTTACCAGGTGCGCGCCAAGAAGGGTTACTTCGCGCCGCGCGAATAGCGCTTTTCCGCCTGAACCCCATCCTTCGCCTATCTCTCCCACGGAAGACTACGGCAAGGATGGGGAACCTCATCTGTCCTGATTCAGAACGTTTCCCTTTGTGTCTGCCCGCTTTAGTCCAAGCCTTCGATTTATTCTCATTCCGCCATCGTCGCTCGCCGCAGTTCCACGATGAAATAGGTTGAAGGTGACCGCCATTGGAGCAGGTCCCGCCGCGGCAACACTGCGCGGACAGGGGGAAATACGGTGATCCGGCAGGCTGTATCGTGCGACATATGCGGAACGGAGAAGCAGCACACCAACCATTGGTTCGTGGCCAGCGACCAGGGAGCCGAGCTTCGCATCTGCGCTTGGAGTTCGCGTGCCAGCCTGCGCGCCGGCGCCAAGCACCTTTGCGGGCAAATCTGCCTGCACAAGCTGGTGGACGACTTCATGGCGCGCACGCTGTCCACGCGCACCCAGCCGGTCGCTGAGGCAAAAAACACAGCCAAAGAGCGCGTTCCGCATCCCGCTGCCGTTCCCACTGACGCCAGCCTGACCTCGGCTTCGGCCTACGCAGTTTCGGCCCGTACCAATCCCGCCACCATCTACAACGATGAATTCGAGTCTTCCGCCCGCCTCATCCCGTCGCCCGATCCAACTCTTCCAATGCGCCCCGCTTCCGTGGCATTGCCCGCTGCGCCCGCGGGCCTAGTCGCAGGTCCACACGACGCCCTTATCGATGAGCAACCGGGCACCTCCTCGCGCAACTGGCGCGCTGAAGCCTGGAAACGCGAACGCGAAAGGGAACTGCGCGCCGCCAATCGTCGCCCCGCCGACCACCGCCGCTCCATCGCCTGACCGCACCGACTTGCGAAATCGCTAACCTGCTTCGGTTGCGCCCTCGAGCAGCTTCATCAGTCCAGCCTCATCCAGCACCGGCACATTCAACTCCCGCGCCTTGTCCAGCTTGGACCCCGCCTCTTCGCCCGCTACCACGTAGTTGGTCTTCTTGCTCACCGATCCCGCCGTCTTGCCGCCTGCCGTCTCAATCCTGCGCTTGGCCTCATCGCGTGTCAGCGTGGGCAGCGTCCCGGTCAGCACAAAAGTCATCCCGGCCAACTGGGTGGATCGTTGCTTCTTTTCCGCCGTCATGTCCACGTTTTCCGCTCGCAGGCTCTCTACCAGTTCCCGATTCTTTTCCTGCGCAAAAAACTCCAGAATTGCCTGCGAGATACGCGGTCCCACCTCTTCCACGCGTTCCAGTTCTTCGGCGTTCGCCGCCATCAGCGCGTCGATTGAGCCAAACTCCTCGGCCAGCAACTCGGCGGTTCGTTCACCCACGAAGCGAATTCCCAGTCCCATCAACACCCGCGCCAGCCCTGCCTTCTTTGACTGCTCGATCTCCTCCGCCAGCGCTCTCGCCGATTTCTCTGCAAAACGATCCAGTCCGGCCAGTTGCTCCACGGTCAGTTTGTAGAGGCCGGCCACTCCGTGCACCATGCCTCGCTCCAGCAGTTGCTGCACTACCGCCTCACCCAGCCCCTCAATGTTCATCACCTCGCGCCGCCCAAAGTGCAACAACGTTTCGCGCAGCTTTGCCGGGCAGTCTGCGTTCACGCAGCGGTAATCCACTTCGCCCTCTGCGCGCACCACCTCGCTCCCGCACTCGGGGCACTTTGTAGGGAAGACAAATTGCCGCTCCTCACTGCCGTCATCGGCGTGCTTAACCACCTCCACCACTTTGGGAATCACGTCCCCGCCTCGTTCCACCTTTACCGTGTCTCCCAGCCTGAGCCCCAGCCGCTCAATGAAATCGGCATTGTGCAGCGTGGCGCGGCTCACCGTGGTGCCACCGATAAAAACTGGCTTGAGTTCCGCCACCGGCGTCAGCTTCCCCGTGCGGCCCACCTGCACCGTAATTTCCCGCACCTCTGTTTCGCCCGACTTGGCCGTGAACTTGTACGCGATAGCCCACCGCGGTGCGCGTCCCGTGTAGCCCAGCCGCTGTTGCGTGGCGTGCGCATCCACCTTCAGCACCACGCCGTCGATCTCGTAGCCCAGCGTGGCCCGCTGCCCCTCGGCCGCATCGATGAACTTGATCATGTCCTCCACTGAATGCACGCGACCTCGATGCGGATTCACGCGAAACCCAAGTGCCGAAAGCGCATCCAGCGTAGCGCTCTGGCCCTGCGCCAGATACTCGCCTTCCACCAGCAGAAAATAGGCGTAAAAATCCAGCCGCCGCTGAGCCACAATGCTGGGCTCCAGTGTGCGCAGTGTGCCCGCCGCCGCGTTGCGCGGATTCACAGCCGCCGGCAGCCCTTGTTGTTCTCGCTCTTCGTTCAGCCGCAGAAAGCCTGCTTCCGGCATCACAGCCTCGCCTCGCACCTCAAATACCGGTGGCACGCCGGCCTTCTTTACCTTCTCTGCTGAGATCGTCAGCGGCACGCTACGGATGGTGCGGATGTTCGACGTCACGTCCTCGCCAATTTGTCCGTCGCCGCGAGTAATGCCGGCGGACAGCCGCGCGCCGCCGTCTCCGGTAGCCACGTAGCGCAACGCCGCACTCAGCCCATCAAGCTTCAGCTCCGCCGTGTATTCCACGGGCAGTCGCCCGGCGAGCTCGCGCACACGCCTGTCCCAGTCAGCCAGTTCCTCCGCGGAGTAGGCGTTGTCCAGGCTCAGCATGGGCCGCGAATGAGGCGCTTTTTTAAAGCCTTCGGCCGGCTTGCCGCCCACGCGTTGCGTCGGCGAGTCGGGTGTCACCAGTTCTGGATGCTCCGCCTCCAGCCGCTTCAACTCATTCATCAGCGCGTCGTAAGCGGCGTCAGTAATCTCGGGCGCGTCCATCACGTAATACAAGTGCTCATGCCGTCGCAGGTCTGCGCGCAGTTTTTCTACTTGTCTGGCTGTCGCAGAGTTGGCTTTGTCTCTTTCGTCCATGGGCAGGATTATAGGATGCGCGCAGCATCGCGGGCGGTGTCTGGCTCACCCACAGACGGGTTCAGCCCCGGGCGTTAGTATGGTTTGCAGTACGCTATGGAGCCAGTTACCCACTTTCTGACCGGAGCCTGCATTGGACGCGCCGGCTTGAATCGCAAGACAGCCTACGCCACGCTGGCCGCGGTGCTGGCTGCGGAGGCTGCCGACCTCGACATCCTATGGGAATTCGCCGGACCGGTCGTGGAGCTGAAGCATCATCGCGGCATCACCCATACTCTCGTCGGCGCGCCTCTGGTGGCAGCCGCAGCCGTGGGCGCGGTTTGGCTCATTCATCGCATCGGCTGCTGGCGCCGCCAACGTCGCCTTCGCCACGCCAAGTCCCCGCTCCAAAACGTAAAGGTGTCCCCTGTGCCGGTTCGCTGGCTGTGGATTTATGCCAGCGCCCTGATCTCCGCCCTTACCCACATTCTGCTCGACTGGACCAACAACTACGGTGTCCGCCCCTTTTTCCCCTTCAACCCCCGTTGGTATGAGGGCAGCTTTGTTTTTATCGCTGAGCCGGTCTTGTGGGCCCTGCTGGGGCTGGCCCTTTTCATACCCTGGGTGCTGGGGCTGGCGGATCGCGAGATTGGCGCGCGCCGCACGCTCTTTCGCGGTCGCGGATGGGCCATCTTCGCCCTTTCCGGCATGGTGGTCTTGTGGTGTTGGCGCTGGGCAGAGCACGCGCAGGCCCTGGCCATGCTTGAAAACACCCAGATCACCAGCGAGCCCATCAAGCGCATCGCAGTGGAGCCCTATCCCGTCAACCCGTTCCGTTGGCACGCCATCCTTGAGACCGCCGATTTCTACCAGACCGCCGAAATCGATACCCACGCCGGTTCCATCGACAGTGACCCTCAGCGCGATGTGCTGTACAAGCCCGCAGACACTCCCTCCGTCGAGGCCGCCAAGGCCACCTTCCTGGGCCATGTATATCTCGATTGGGGCAGGTGGGCCGTGGTGCGTGACATCGGCCAGCAGCCGGTGTCCGGAATTGACCCGCCACAACTCGCGCTCAATCGTCATTGGACCACCGTGGAGTTCACTGACCTGCGCTTCGCTTACTCTTTTCGCGGCGCAGGCCAGGCCTCAGATCCGCACCCTCTCAGTGGCTGGGTCTACATTGTCGACGGACGCGACGAAGCTGGCCAGGCTATGCAAGGCCGCGAGCAAAAGTAGGTTCTGTGTAGGGTTCAGATATCAGTTCCCTTGTCTCGAATGAAAATTTTTGTTTACACGGCGAAGTCGAACGGGTTGACCGGGTGGCGCATACCCGCTCAGAATAGGTGTATCGCTTCCACATCCCAGGAAGAGCTTTCCTGGGAAATCCAGCATTTGAGGTGTCCATGCCCGCTTATCTGTTGCTGATCGTTGCTGTGTTGAGCCGCCTCATGCCCCACCCGGATTGGCTGAACTTTACCGCCGTTGGCGGTGCCCTGCTTTATTTCGGCGCTCGTCGCTCCTGGCGTGAGATGCTGGCCCCGCTGGCTGCGCTCATGGCCACCGACTACTGCCTGACCGTCTTCACCTACCACTACACTTTCCGCTGGCAGAATTACGTCATTACCTGGGGCTGGTATGTCGCGGCCATGGTTCTCGGCCAGATCCTGCTGCGCAGCCGCACCACCTTCGTCCGCGTTGCTTCGGGCGCGCTGCTGGGCCCCACGTCGTTTTTCGTGGTTTCAAACTACGCGGTCTGGATCGCGGGTGGCATGTACCCTCGCACCTTGGGGGGCCTCGGAGTCTGCTACGCCGCTGCCGTGCCCTTCTACCGCAACGACCTGCTTTCGACCGCGGTTGTTGCTGGATTGGCCTTCGGCGTGCCGGTGCTGCTGCGCCGTCTCAACGGTGCCCAGACCCAAGCAGCCCTGGCTACCAAGTAAGTTCATCGGCGGGCTGACCTTCCGCCCGCCGTATTCAACTCCGCTCCTACTCGGCAGACTGAGCTTGAACTGTCTTCATCTGTTTGCCGCTGATTGTGCCCCAAACCAAGCAGCTTAAATTTTCTCCTTTCTAGCTACGCGCGTTCGCTTCCAAAGCGAAGCGGGTTGACCCTGCAAGAAGCCTCAAGAGTGCCCTTGGAACGAAGTCCCCGCGTGTCCTCGGCTATTTCTCCGTCCTATAAGCCCGCCGCCTTCGAATCCACCACATTCCGAACCCGGCCAATGCCAGCCCGCTCACCGTCAGGAATGCCATTAAGGCGTGATGTGCCACCATGTCTACCGCTCCCGGGCCAAGCTTCAGCACCAATAGCGACAGCAAGAGCCAGCGCACCATCCTGCCACAAAACACGGCAAACATGAATGGAGCCACCCGCATCTCGAAGACCCCGGCAGCAAAGACAAAAGCCTTCCAAGGAGTAGGCGGGGGCATCATGGAGGGAATCATCATGGCCAGAAACTCCTGCTCTTCAAAGCGGTCACGCATCCTTTCAAAGCGCTCCCGGTTGACTCGCTTCAGCAGGAAGAGCTCGCCACCGGCCCTCCCCAGCCCGTAAGGCACCAGTCCTCCCACAGCCGACCCCAGGGCCGCCAACAGGCAATAGAGCCAGAAATGGGCGCGGTCGTTCCACACCCAATCGGCAATGAAGAGATCCATGGGAACGGGGATGGTGGAGGAGTCAAGCAGCGCAGCCCCGCCGGCGCCCCAGAGACCAAACTTGGCCAAAAGTACAAGAGCGATCTTCCACTTGGCCAGCAGCCGTGCAAAAAGCGCCTTCAAACGAGTCCCTTTCCTGCTTCAAAACCGTCCATACAGAAAGAATCATTGTACGTTCCTGCCGAAGGCCCCCGCGATGCGCGGCGAACGAGTTGCCGCTTTCGCCGGGAATGAGAGAATAGAGAGGAAGGATTCGAAACGGCGCATGCGGGTGTCTCCCTCATGCGCCCGTCGGACGCATGCCCATCACCGAGACACCAGCCACAAAGAACGAGCCCAACGAGCCATTGGGGACCGGCCCCCAAGCGGGCGGTGCCGGTCAGGATATCCCTCCTCAGGAACGCGAACAGCAGCGCCAGCTCGTTTCCACTTCGCGCTGGATCGACTACGACACGCACGAACTGTTGGAGATGATCAGCGACCTCGAAGACGAGCGCCGCTGGGCGCGGTTACGCGAGGGCATCTGGCTCGCCATCCTCATTCACATGCTGTTGCTTTCGGCCATTACGTGGATTCCGAAGTATGTCCTCAGGGTCCCCGCAGTCATCGATCCCTTCGACGCCATCAAGCAGCGCAAAGACCTCAGTTATCTCGACCTCCCGCCCGACGCTCTGCGCGAGTTGCAGCCCAAGGTCAAGATCAAGCCCCTGCAGGAAAAACAAAAGCAGATCGACAAACAGACGCTCGAAGCGATGAACAAGCCCACGCCTGCACCTGCACCAGTGCCGCCAAAACAGCCGGAGGTTCAGAATCCCGTCCAGCCCCAACAGGCGACGCCCACCCCGTCCCCTCAGCAGTCGCTCAGTGAAGCGCCGCGTCCTGCGGCGGTCCCGGCCCGCCCCAACTTTGCTATGGGTTCCGCGAATCCAGCCGACCAACTGCGCGATGCGATGCGCGGAGCCTCGCGCAACCAGGGATCAGGCGGTGGAGGGGTGCCTTCCGGTGGCGGCAGTGGCCTGCCCATGCATCCCGGTGCGGGGGGTGGCGTTCAGGTCCTCTCCGATACGCAGGGCGTGGACTTCAACTCCTGGCTGGCACGCTGGCACCGGGAGACGGAACGCACCTGGGACCCCTTGATTCCCGACGAAGTCAATCCCCCGATCATGAAAAAGGGAGTCGTCGTCATTCGCTTCAAGGTCTTGCCTAATGGGCGGATCATGGAACCAAACGGCATGTTTCTTGAGGGTCGTTCGGGTGATACGGCCCTGGATCGAGCGGCTTGGGGAGCGATAACGGGCTCAAATTACCCTCCTCTTCCTCGAGAATTCCATGGGCCGTTCCTAGAGTTAAGAGCCATATTTTTCTATAACGTGGAGCCTTCCCAGTAGAAGGAGACGGGCCTGTTGGCAAGTTAAGCGATTGGTGTATCTTCCAGCACTTACATCCCAAGCTCGAGCTTGCTGACCTGCTGTTTCATTCGTTCATTTCCACCGAAGGCTCGGATTCGAAGCCGCTCGTGGTACCTGACGGATCCTGCGGTGTCGGCGACTCGTGCAAGTTGATGCCATCCTGCTCCAGCAGCGCCTCGTAAACGGGAGTTCGCCGCCAGTGACGCGCCAAGGCAAATGCGCTCATATTGGCGATCATGAGGGGCAGCACCAGGCCATAGCCGCCGGTCATCTCGAAGATAATCAGCACCGAGGTCATTGGCGCGCGCACAATGCCGGCAAAAACTGCGCCCATGCCGACCACCGCAAAGGCGCCGATGGAGTCGGCTGGATGGTGAAACACCGTTACGTCAATGTATCCCACCGCGCCGCCTAGCATTCCGCCCATGAAGAGCGCAGGGGCAAAGATGCCGCCGGCGCCTCCGCTGGAATAGGAAGTGACCGTGGCGGCCAGTTTCAACACGCACAGCACCACCATCGCCAGCACTGGCAAACCGCCGGTGAAGGCCAGGGTCAGCGTCTTGTAGGGGTCACCGGCAATGCCGTTCAGGTGAAATAGCAGCAGTGCCACCACGGCAAAGCTCCCGGTAGCAGCGCCACCCATGGCTGGCTGTACCCACCGGGGAACCCCCGAGAGCCGCTTGAACCAACCGCGCAAGCCAAGCAGAGAATCTGTGAATGCAACCGAGACGATGGCTGCCAGAATGCCAAGCAGGGCATACCAAACGAGAGATGAGGAGTTGCCAAGGGTAAATGGCCGCGGGACGTGAAAGATGGGATTGGAGCCGAGAATTCTGTTTTCGACAACTGCAGCTAAGGCAGCGGCCACAATCACTCCGGCAAGCATGGTTTGATCCAGGTCCCCAATCAGTTCCTCAAGGGTGAAAGTGACGGCGGCAATGGGTGCATTAAATGCCGCGGCGATGCCCGCCGCCATGCCCACCGAGGCCATTCGACGGCAGTTTACCGGGCTCAAGCGGGCAACCCGGGCAAGCATGTTACTGACGCCGGCGCAAATGTGAACCGTCGGTCCTTCCACGCCCAGCGACCCACCGGAACCGATTTGCACCACGCAGAGGATGAACTTGCCCACCGTCTCCTTGATGGAGATAAAGCCGGAGTGCCTGGAGAAAGCCACTTTGACCTGGGGAATACCGCTGCCAGCCGCCCCCGGCACTAAGTAATAGAGGCCGAGGCCGCATGCCAGGCCGCCAAGCGCAGGAGTAAGAATTGTCCACCAGATCCAGGAGTGGCCGGAGGCGGCAGCGGCGTGATCGATAAGCAACGCCTCAACGCCGCCGACGCTGGTGTGAAAGGCTACCGCCGCCAGTCCGCACAACCCACCGGCCAGAATGGTGACCGCCAGCAGCCTCTGCCTTTCGTTGGGCATCCGCTGCATCAGCCATGCCAGACTGCGCGCGTATAAACCCCTCAAGCCAACCCAGTAGCTCAACCGTGGCGCTTGTTCATCGCTCAAATTTTCCACAGTTTCAGTATAGAGTTAACCCGAAACTGTCCTGTTGCCTATCGCAGTTGAACCGTTCTCGAATGGCGCTGGGAAACCGGCTTGCGCATAGGCTTGAAGCAGCTCAACGGCCCCTATGACGCTAAACAGATCGGTGACTTTACCGGGCTTACGCCGCCGGTGGATTTCGACGACGACAAAGACGATCGATAGGAAAGACTCTCGATTCAGGTGGTCTGGCTGCCATGACCAAGGCCACCTGAACCGGACTGCGTTTGCAGGCTACGGCTTGGGCTCTGTTGCCTGCAGGAACTCCGCCAGGTAGTCCTTCCACACCGAGGCAACCGTATGCGTTCCATGCCCCCGGGTGGAGTCGGAGATGGGGAGCAGAATGAACCGCGCGTTCGGCATGCGCTTCACCATCTTCTCGGCGATTCCCAACTCCGGTGGATTGATGAAGTCGTCGGCAGAGTTGATCCACAGCACTGGCACCGTGATTCGATCCAGATGGGGGCTAGGATCGTAGTTGCGGCTGGCATTGAAATAGAAAATGAGGTCATTGGCATCCGTGCTGGCCATTGTCCGTGCCAGATAGCGATCGGCATACTGTTCAGCCAGTTCACGAGTGGGGGCCTGCTTCTGCATTTGAAGGGGGCTCGATCCCATCACCAGCACGATTTCGTTCGCCGTGCGCAGTCCTTCGACCGGCTCTGTCTTGTACTCGCCGTTCATCCATGCGGGGTCCTGCTTGATGGCCTCGATTGCCATGTAGCGCATCATGCGATTGCGGCCCGCTATTTGCACCGGTAGGCAGGCAAACGGCGCCAGTGCATCGGCAAATCCCGGATACGTCTCGCCCCAGACAAAGGTGTGCATACAGCCCATGGAGGTTCCCAGGATGAGACGGAGGTGATCGATTTTCATTGCATCCAGCATCATGCGCTGGCTGCGCACCATGTCGTCGTAGTCGTAGGCAGGGAAGTGAGCGTGCAAACCGTCCGAGGGCTTGGAGCTTTCGCCGTGTCCGATGTCGTCTGGCAGGATCAGAAAGTATTTGGTGATGTCCAGGGGCGCGCCGGGGCCGAAGAGCACGTCTGAAAACAGCGGGTTCATCAGCGAATGTGCGTTTCCGCCGGTGCCGTGCAGCAGCAGGACTGCATTGTTGGTGCGGCCAGCGGCGTTACGGTGCGGTGTGCCCAGGGTGAGGTAATGCAGCTTGAGCTGTGGCAACGTTTCACCGCTACCGAATCGGAAATTAGGCAGGATTACGGTTCCGTCGACGGTCGGCCATGCGCTGGCCGCCGACACCGGGGGCTGAGTCGTAGAGGCCGAACTGGCCGAGCCGGGACTCGTTTGGCCCGCCGCAGCGATGCCACACAGAAGCGTGGCCCCGATCACGAGTTGAACGGTCCGCATATACATGCACTGTACCCCGAGCTATAACTCCCAGCCAAGCATCTCTCTCTCCTGCCCAGCACGGGTGAATTGTGGCTCTTACCATCTCGAATTGCTGGTCCTCGTTTTCTTACCATGCGCATCCGCGATAAGATTGTTAGGTACTCGATGTGCTGCCGTTTGACCATCCCCACCATGCCGTTGCTCAAGCGTTTTCGCCGTGGACGACCGGATCGTGGACGCTGCCCCTCCCGCTGAGTAATCTATTCACGTTGATTTGTGGTTTTCCAAGTCTCAAAGAGTGAGACTTGACGAACCCGACTTTGCACCCGGCCCCATCCTCAACCGCCGGCGCGAGGTTGATCCTAATTGGATTTTCGATTCCGGTCCGCCATGTGCGGAGAGAAAGGCATTCCCCGATGAATAGTTTTGCCAGCCGTGCGACTCTCACTTCCGGTAACCGTTCTTTCATCATCTATCGACTGCCGGCTTTGACAGCGCGTGGCTTCAACCTGAGCCGCCTGCCCTTCAGCCTGAAGATTCTGCTTGAAAATCTGCTTCGCCGCGAGGATGGAACGAACGTGACGGCCGGGGACATCGAGTTCCTGGCCAACTGGGACGCCAAGGCCGAGCCCAGTCGGGAGATTGCATACATGCCTGCGCGTGTGCTGATGCAGGACTTTACCGGCGTGCCCGCAGTGGTGGACCTGGCGGCGATGCGCGACGCGATCAAGACCCTGGGCGGCGACCCGGAGCGGGTGAACCCGTTAGCTCCGGCGGAGCTGGTAATCGACCACTCGGTGCAGGTGGACGAATTTGGCACGGCAGGAGCCTACAATGCCAATGCGCTGCTCGAATTCCAGCGCAATCGCGAGCGCTACGCGTTTCTGAAATGGGGCCAGACAGCTTTCAGGAACTTTAGCGCGGTACCGCCGGGGATGGGCATCTGCCACCAGGTGAACCTGGAGTACTTGGCCCGCGTGGTATTTGCGACCGAGATTGGCGGCGAGTTGATAGCGTATCCTGACACGCTTGTAGGCACGGACTCGCACACCACCATGATCAACGGGCTCGGCGTGCTGGGCTGGGGAGTGGGCGGTATTGAGGCCGAGGCGGCCATGCTGGGGCAGGCAGTCAGCATGCTGGTGCCGCAAGTGGTGGGTTACAAGCTCACCGGCAAGCTGCGCGAGGGCGCAACCGCGACCGACCTGGTGCTGACCGTGACCCAGGCGCTGCGCAAGCTGGGAGTGGTGGGTAAGTTTGTGGAGTTCTTTGGGCCCGGCATTGCGGAGCTTCCGCTGGCCGACCGCGCCACCATCAGCAACATGGCTCCGGAGTACGGCGCGACTTGTGGCATCTTTCCGGTGGATGCCGAGACGCTGCGTTATCTGCGCCTGACGGGTCGCAGCGAGCAGCAGATTGCACTCGTCGAGGACTATTACAAGGAGCAGGGGCTCTTCCACACTGCGAGCTCGCCTGAGGCCGAGTACACCCAGACATTGGAGCTGGACCTGGCCGCCGTGGAGCCCAGCGTGGCCGGACCCAAACGTCCACAGGATCGCGTCCTGCTGAAAGACGCCGCAGCCAGCTTTGCGCAGCAACTGCCCAGCTTGCTGGCTCCCACGGCCAAGCCTCTCGGCACCCGCACTGCAACTCGGTGGCAGCGCCCGGCAGTCACCGACACGGGAGTCGAGGAAAGGGTTCCGATCCATTTGACGACGACTGTGAAGGAGCGGTTTGGTGTCGATCCCGACACCTATCTAGACCACGGTTCGGTCGTGATCGCCGCGATTACCAGTTGCACCAACACGTCAAATCCTTCGGTGATGATAGCCGCCGGAATTCTGGCCAAGAAGGCTGTCGAGAAGGGACTGACAGTGCCGCCGTGGGTGAAGACATCGCTTGCGCCGGGCTCCCGCGTGGTCACCGACTACTACCAGAAGTCAGGACTGCTGCCGTATCTTGAAAAGCTGCGCTTTAACGTGGTGGGTTACGGGTGCACCACCTGCATCGGCAACTCCGGCCCGCTGCCCAGCGATGTCTCAAAGAGCATCGATGAGCACGGACTGGTAGCAGTGAGCGTGCTCTCGGGAAATCGAAATTTCGAGGGCCGTGTGAATGTGGACGTGCGCGCCAATTACCTGATGAGCCCGCCCCTGGTGGTGGCCTTTGCGCTAGCCGGGAAGATCGGCCACAACTTCGAGACGGAACCGCTGGGGACGGATGAAGTTGGGCATCCGGTATACCTCAAGGACATCTGGCCAACACAGCAGGAGGTGGCCGAGGCCATCGAGCGGGGGCTGAACAGCGAGAGCTTCCGCAAAGAGTACGCCACGGTGAGCTCGGGCGACGCGAATTGGCAAGGATTAAGCTTTCCAACCGGGGACGTTTACAAGTGGGAGCCGGACTCGACCTACATCCGCAAGGCGCCGTACTTCGATGGCATGACACATACCCCTGCGCCCCTTACCGACATTCTGGGTGCGCGGGTATTGGCGGTGCTGGGCGACTCGGTTACTACCGACCACATCTCTCCGGCGGGCTCAATCAAAGCCAACGGTCCGGCCGGTAAGTATTTGGCGGAACACGGCGTGAAGCCAGCGGACTTCAACTCGTATGGTTCGCGGCGCGGCAATCACGAAGTGATGGTGCGCGGCACCTTTGCCAACGTGCGGCTCCGCAATAAGCTGGCGCCCGGCACTGAGGGCGGAGTAACGCGCCTGCTGCCCGAAGGCGAAACGATGTCGATATTCGATGCCAGCGTCCAGTATGCAGAGCGCGGTGTTCCGTTGGTCATTCTGGCCGGCAAGGAATACGGCTCCGGTAGCTCCCGTGACTGGGCGGCCAAGGGCCCCAAGCTATTGGGTGTGCGCGCGGTCATTGCCGAGAGCTTTGAGCGCATTCACCGGTCCAATCTCGTGGGCATGGGCATACTGCCGCTGCAGTTCGAAGAAGGGCAGAACGTGGAGTCGCTGGGGCTGACGGGCGAAGAGGTCTACGACTTTCCCGGGTTGACGAAGCTGCTGGCCGCACGCTTGGCCAGCGGCCGTGCGCTCGACGTGAAAGCCACGGCCGCCGATGGCGCGGTGAAGCAGTTTAGCGCCAAGATCCGCATCGACACGCCGCAGGAAATCGAGTATTTTGAGCACGGCGGCATTTTGCAGTACGTGTTGCGGCAGCTAGCGGCGAAATAGAGCGGCCACTGGGTCTGACTGGCTGCGGAAAAACTCAATCGCAAGGCAACACAAGGGCACATTGCGTCAGGGCACGAGTTTACTCGTGCTGCAAATGCCGGCAAAATGCACGAGGGCTTTAGCCCCTGCGGGATGCCCGTACTGCCACTGGCCTAGAATCTCGACTTTTTCCGCAGCCTCTTTCAACCCTCGCATAAGGCCAGCCGAGTCGCTCTCTTGGTGGAGCACCTAACTCGCCCAGCAATCACTTGTACTGGGCGGCGAAAGCGTCAGCTTCCTTGTTCAGTTCCCCAGGGTCGGCGGCGTGAGTGGCCAGAATGACCCGATAGCGAAAGGTCACAGCCCGGTCCTTTTCCAGCGTGAAGTTAAAGGCAGTTTGTTTCGGATCGAAGATGCTCCGGCCAAGGGCATTGGCAGCGAACAGCCCGTAGCCGCGTGCGTGCCAGTAGGTTGGATAGCCGGGATTGCCGGGGTGGTCGAGGATGGCAATTGAGGCCAGATGGTTGCCGGTGTGGCCGGTCAAGGCGCACCAACGTCCGCGTGTCCCCCATGCACCGGTGCCGGTGACGCCTTCGCTGGTCAGATAGACACCGCTCGCAGGGTTGGAGCCAGGTTCGCCTGGGGCCGATGCCACCTGAGTGGCGTTGCCGTGGGCGTCGGTGAAAACGCCGCCTTTTTCTTCAGGCGATTCAAGCCAGCGTGCGACTCGCAGGCCAAGCAGACCTTCCTTGTCGTCGTTGAATTGAGCGTGGTCGAGGGCCTTGAGGGTGACAATTTGATCGATCACTCGCATCGATCCGCGGCGCTCGAAAACATAACGCGTGGTTTGATTCAGGATGGGTTTGCCTTCGCCCGTAATCCAGACAGACTCGACGACCAGCTCACCACGGTCCGGTCCGCTCTTGCTGGAGACGATGCGCGTATGGTTCACAGTGCCCATCTTTGCGCGATCTTCTGTCTTGATGGCGTCGGAGTTGTTCCAGAAATCAAAGCCGTTGACGTTGCCGTAGTTAAACCACAATCCGGCGTGGTGCGGATGGTCAATGCGTTCGCCCGCGCGGGGCTCAAGCGGATAGCCACGCGTGACCGTAATGCCCTCCGCATCGATGAGGGGATAAAGCACCGGCTTCTTGAGCGAGGTTGGCCAGATGTAGGCCGTAAATAGTTTGCCGTCGATGGTGATGTCCACGCGGCGATTCGCTTCATCGGCGACAACCTGGACGCCTTTTCCGGGCGCAGCGGCTGCCGCTGCCAGTGCGAATGTTGCAGATAGAAGGCTCAGCACGCCCAACCTCCGTGTGATCTTCAGGGATTGAAACCTCCAAGCCATGCGGCATTTGCTTAGTGGCCAACTCCCATGTCCCTTGCGTTGTGCCGGGCTATTCGCGGAATGGTCAGGCATATACCTTGCCTCCGGCGATGACCTGCTGGGTCTTGTCATCGAATGTCACCTTTTCGCCGGTCTGGATGGCGGCAACGTTCATGCAGAGGGCGACGGAATGGCTGTACCCAGCTTCGATCGGGGCATTGGGAGTCTTGCGTGAGCGAACGCATTCCATCCAATTGCGCATATTCGCCGAAGTCTGTGGATCGCGGCCGGTGTTGGCGTCGGTGGACACCGACTCTGTACTCTCGACAAGCGAAGAATTAGGCAACAGGTTGGGCTTCATGCCCATCTCGGCGGCAAAATGAGCATTCAGGCCGCCGGTTGGGGTCACGGTCTGCTTGTCCATGTCGATCATGCCGCCATTCGAGTAGTAAAGCTCCTTGACGCCGCCGGCGGAGTTGGTAAACCGTGAGGTGTACTGCACCTGGAAGCCTTTGGTGAGATCGTCGAGGGGACCGTAGTCGAAAACAGCGGTCATGGTGTCCCAGTTCTGGCGACCGTCCTTCCACAGGTAGATGCCCCCGTTGGCCACGACCGAGCGCGGGTGCGGCAACCCGGTAAACCAGTGCACGGTGTCGATCTGATGGACTAGCCACTGGTCGGGAATGCCCGACGAGTAGGGCCAGAAGAGTCGGAACTCCAGATACTTGCGCGCGTCGAAGGGCTCAAAGGGACGGTTGAGCAGGTAGCGCTTCCAGTCCGTGTCCTGCTCCTTCAGCAGAGGAACCTGGTCGGGGCGCCGCCAGCGGCCCGGCTGGTTGACGTTCCAGGTCATCTCCACCATCACGATGTCGCCAAAGGCTCCAGACTTGATGTATTCGGCAGCCTTCTGGTAGCTGGGTGTCGATCGGCGCTGTGTTCCCACCTGCACAATCTTGCCGGACTTTTTCACGGCGGCAAGAAACTTACGGGCGTCTTCCATGGTGTGTGCGGTGGGCTTTTCCACGTAGGCATCGCGACCGGCATTCACGGCCTCAACGCCGTGCAGAGCGTGCTGAAAGTCGGCAGTGGCCACCAGAACCGCATCCACATCCTTGCGTGCGTAGAGTTCTTCGTTGTTACGTACTACGGCGATGGACGAGCCTGAAAGTTTCTGGATGTAAGCGGCTCCCTCTTCGCGGCGACGGTTCCAAATGTCAGAGACGGCAACAAACTCAAAATTAAGCTCCTTGGCGCTCTCCAGAAATGCGGGAATCAGAGCCCCCTTCATGCGGTCGCCGCATCCCACAACACCCACGCGGACACGGTCGTTCGCACCAATTATTGCGGCGTAGCTGGAGGCATTCCATGAGACCGCGGTTGCGGCCACAGCCGCGCTGCTTGCCTTCAAAAACTGCCTGCGATTGCTTTCGTTGAGCGCCATGATTCAGGTCTCCTTGCGGTCGGCATCTACCGGCTGAGAATGAAACGGATAATCGCCGAACAACCATGGTCGTGCTGCGAGGCGGATGGAGTCAAATGCACCAAGCGGTCGCGGCGGTATTGAATCAGTGTCCAACAGCGCTGTAGGTGGGTCGGCATAATAGCGACCGAAGAATCAGGCGGTCTGCACAGAGCCGATATTTTTCGAGCGCCAGAACTTCAAAAGTCGTGGTAAATTGGCAGAGGTTTTTCTAGGGCCACCTTCCATTCCCCGGAGGTCCAAGTTGCCAGACGCCATCAATACCCCTGTCATCACCATGGAATCCTCTGCGACTGCTCTTGTGGATTCTTATACCCATTTTGGAAGCTCATCGGTTGCCCTCGTACCTGAGACCGAAACCGAGCCTGTTGCACGGCCAGTAACGCAGCGCGAACGCATCCCAACCATCGATGTGGTCCGCGGAGTTGCCCTCATGGGCATCCTTGTCATGAACATCTCTGCCTTTGGCGGGCCGCTGGAGATGTATATCAACCCGTTGATGGTTGGCAACCACCGCACCTATAACCTTGTCGCTTGGGTTATTCGCTGGGTCTTGTTTGAGGGCAAGATGCGGGCCGCCTTTTCCATGCTCTTCGGCGCCGGGGTTATCCTGCTCACTGAGCGCGCCGAGCGCCGCGGCAGCAAGAACGTCGCCGACATCTTCCTGCGCCGCAACATGTGGCTTGTGGCCTTCGGTGTCTTGCATTTTTACTTCGTTTGGATGGGCGACATCCTTTACTGGTATGGCCTTACGGCCCTTCTATTTCTCTATCCATGCCGAAAGCTCCGATTCAGAAACCTCTTTATCGCTGGCGTCGCGGTACTTGCCTTGGGCACCGCTTCGGATGCTTTCCAGGCCATTGATGGAATCCGCACCCGCGACCAGGGCCAGGCCGCTCAGGCTCTCGCGAACTCCGGCAAAAAGCTTACTCCCGCCCAACAGGATGCCCTGAAGAAGTGGAACGACACTCTCACCAAGCGCAAGAAAGACCACGACAATGACTTGAAAGCCATGCGCGGCAGCTATCTCGATGCCCTCAAATGGCATGGCCAATGGGGTGTTCAGGCCCAGGCGGATAGCTACTATATGTTCGGTTTCACTGATGTGCTTGGCATGATGCTGATTGGCATGGGACTCTACCGGATGGGCTTTCTCACCGGCGCCTTGAGCTACAAGACGTACGCCTGGACCATTGCCATCGGGTTGCTCTTAAGCATTCCCATCAATGGCTTTGAGTCCTGGGGAGTTATCCGCGATAACTTCCAGCCGGAGTCCTCCTGGTGGGTGCTTTACCAGGTGGGCCGTCTCACTGGCGCGGTGGCGAATGTTGCCCTGGTAGTGCTGGTGGCCAAGGCCGGCCTCGTTCCCTGGCTCACTCGCCGCATAGCCGCAGTCGGTCAGACCGCGCTCAGCAACTATCTGTTCACGAGCATCAGTTGCACTCTGCTTTTCAACGGCTTCGGCTTCGGTCTCTACGGCAAGCTGGAGTATTACCAGCTTTACACCGTCGTCGCCTGCGTCTGGGCACTGAACCTGACCCTCAGCCCCATCTGGCTTCGTTACTTCCAATTCGGACCTGCCGAATGGGTCTGGCGCTCCCTTACCTACTGGAAGCGCCAGCCCATGAGGCGGAGGTTGGCCGAGGAGCAAGTGCTCGCTGCCTGAGGCCCGTTACAGTGACCGCAGAGTTGGCCTGACTCTAATCCGCCTTCCCCGGTTCGGTGGTTGCCTTAACTACTGCGACCGGTCCCAGAAGTCCGGACGGTAGTAAGGTTGAGGTCGCCTTGTAAGGCTTCACATCGGCGAACGTGTACTTCGTCGTTGCATCCGGTTGTTGATCGCCGATCAGCCGGTTGACCCACGCATTGGTCACCTTGATCGTCAATTCGTTTGCGCCGGGCTTCAGCACGCCGGTCACATCGACTCGGTATGGAGCATGCCAAACGACGCCGAGAGACTTGCCGTTTACCGTCACTTGCGCCAGGTTCTTTACATCGCCCAGATCGATCCACAGCTTGGCATTGGGCTTGAACCAGTCTGCCGATGCCTGGATCGTCTTGGTGTAAGTGCCGGTTCCCGAGAAGTACTTCACGCCTTTGTCTTCGCTGTCGCTCCACGAAATCAGCTTGTCAAACGTGGTCGAAGATGGCGCCCCGCGATCTGGCTGGAAGCTCACGTTCCACCGCCCTTCCACCGTCGCCAATTGCGATTCGACTACCTTGGGCAATGTTCGCGATGTAGTCTTGGTCGCGTGGCGGAACACGACGAACACTGTGCCCCACGGCTCAAGATGAAGAGGCACTGTTGTGCGGCCATCGGCAATCTTGTAAGTGGCCGGCTCGATCTTTCCCGTCTCTGAATACCACAATTCCGGCGTCTTGCCCGTCACCCTGAAGCTGGCGTCAATTGTGGCATCCTGATCGCTGCGATTATCCAGAAAGTAGACATCGCCTTCTGCCAGCTTGCGATGCGCGAACTGGACCGGTTGATCACTTTGCGACCGGTTTGAGTCGAAGTCCGGAGCGACGCCCAACGCCTTCAGCGCAGCCTCGGCATTTTGCCCTGCATACACCTTGCCCTTGCCAACGCTGTGTACCCCTGTCCCATCTCCGAATAGTTCATCGTTTAGCTGCTTGAATTCGGATGCATTGTCAGCCAGGCTCGGTGTGTCGGTCGGTTTTTCTCCAGCAACCACAGCGCCGTCCTCCACCAGTTTGTGAAGACCGCGCAGTACCGGCAGTGACATGTGTTTGCTGTAAGGATCAAGGGCCAGCAGACGATAGCTCATGCCGCTCGGCGTTCTCACAGTGCCGTCGGCTGCGCTCAACTCGTGGATCAAGCCGTCCGCGTTGATGTAGTCGAAGTTGTATCCTGCGGGCACGTCAGGCGATTTGTCCGCAAAGATCGCGGTGATGTTGGAATCTTCACCGTAGAAGTAGATGACATCGGCAACGAAGCGGCCCTGCTGCAACAGAAAAGAGTTGCGAGCAAGGTAGTTGACCCACACGTCCGCTTGTTCTGCCCAGGTCTCGTTGCGGTTAAACCACTGGCCGCATGGTCCAAGCGTCAGGCCGGGTGCCTTACCGATAAGTGGCTGATGGGCCGACTCGTGAACCACAATGCGATTGATGCCGTTCAGAAATTCCGAATCCGCGGTTGGCTTCAGCGTCGCTGGCGACCAGGCCCAGGCCGTGGAACTATCGCACGACGTCATCGATTCCGCCGCGGCGAGGTTCTGACCATAGATGTGCGCCACCGATGCCGACTCCCGGTCATCTGCGTTATACCCGTATTGGACCTTGTTGATGCCCGGCTTCTGGGTCCACATCGCGCTCATTGGTACATCGTCCAGCTTCTTCACTTCCATCCCGTCGGCAATGAACGCGCGCCCGCTTTCATGCGATTCGCCGTAGTGGCCCATGCCGCGCTCTTTCAGCGACGCTTCCACCTGGCCGTAGTGTTCGTCCGCCGTCAAATCCGCAATCGTCTTGCGCAGGTCCCAAAGAAACTGATCGCTGGCCTGAGCGCTCTCTACCACATGCCCCGCCAGTACCGGCAACCACGGATGCGGATCGTAGCCGCGGAGTTTGGTAAACTGCGCGATCATGTCGTCAGTCCAATTCTGCGCACCGGCTTCCCAGCTATCCGTGACTACGTAGCGGATGCCACGCTTGCCCATCATGTCCGCGCCGACTGTCTCTTTGTAGCTGTCAAGGTAGCGGTCCATGTAGCTCTTCACAAACTTGGAATTGAGCTTATCCACTTCAAGACCAGTGGCTTCTGCGGTTGCCGGATGATTCGTAATGCCCAGCAATGAATACCCAATGCGCAGTACCACCCAGTTGCCCTCTGGAGGCGTCCAGTCCAGTGAACCGTCCGGATGCATTTTGCTGGTGAGGTCAATTACGTCACTCTTTTGGATTGCGTCCTGCGGGGCTACTTCCGGCGTTGCGAACCCGTAGAGATCAGGGAGTTGGTTAAATGCCGCCTTCTCCTCGAAACGATTCACCCTAGCGCCGGGGTGCAATACCGACTCCGCGATGTTCACTTCGGTTGGGGGCTTCATTGAAATGCCAAAGTCGGCAGCCGCGTCGCCGAAAGGATTCGGAGGTGACGGCATTGTCTTGAAGGTGACGCGGAAATACTTCGCTGTCACCGGGGCGAAGGAAATCGTATGTTCCCTTGACCCACTCTTGGGAAGCTCCGCCACTACCCGATACTCCTGTCCGTCGTCGCTCGCTTCCAGAGCCCGTCCGCTGCCTCCTGTTTGCGGCATGAAGGCATCAAATGGGCTTCCACCGCTCACCACGATGGTGATCGCACGAATCGTTTCCGGCTGGGCAAATTCATACTGAATCCACGCCTTTTCACCCACTGTCGTGTTCAGGGGCAGTGCAGTCGTCTTTACCAGGTCGCCATCGCTCAGCAATGCGATGTCAAGGCTGCCGCCGCTCGACGTGATCTTCGGCTGCATCGAGTCCACTGTCACGTCGCTTGCCGGCACTTTGTAGGCCACCACGGCACTGTCTGCATAAAACTGCGGCGCATTGAATTTTGGGCCCATCATTGCACCCATATCTTCAATGTCCACATTCTGAAAGGCTCCCGTATTCGACGGCGGGTGAGTCAAAACGCCAGTGAAGGGTTTGCCGCCCTCCACCCGGGTCTCGCTCCATACATACTTCTTCATCGCCTCCGGACCCGGTACCCAAGGTCCGCCAGTTTCGCTCCAGCCCGGCGACCCGGCAATTGCCTCTTCGAGTCCCAGTTGATCGGCCAGTGTGGTGGCGTATTTGAATGCATCCTTCCACTCCGGCGTCATATAAACCAAGCGCTTGTCCACAACTTGCGGTGTGAAGAGAGCTGCGTCAAAGTTCTGGAAACCGCCCAACCCGGCGCGCTTCATCCACTCCTCGTCCAGCTTGATGCCTTCCTTGGTGATGTTGCCATTCATCCAGTGCCACCACACCCTCGGGCGCGCACTCGCGGGCGGGTTTTCAAAGCCGTTCTTCAGCGGATCCGCAGCATTTTGCGCGGTTGCCGAGCCTGCCGCCAGGCTAAGCAGCAGGACCCCTGCCGCCGTCATCATCGTCCACGTTCTCTCTGGCTTTCCAAATTTGATTCTCATTCCCTTGGCTCCCTTTTTTGTTTCCTGAACGGACATTCCCCATAAGTGCGTAGATTCGGCACAGCATGTTATGCCATGTATCTCGAAGGAGCCCATTATAGGCTGGCGACTGTAGGCCTTGCATACACCCGCGACCGGACCCGCCAACATCGCCAATCGGGCCTCTTGGCGCATGGAGATAGTCGGTGTCCCTTCCGCTCCAGGTTCAGCGGACAGTTGCTGAGATTTCGTGGTCAACCCTACCCGCGCCCATCAGGATGAGCGAGCGCTGAGCAAAGGGCGAATAGACAAGAAGCGCCGTGCACGAAATCGCCAGTCCAAAATTGATGTGGTGCAAAAGCAGAAAAGGCGAGAGCGACCATAGCTCATCCAGAGCGAGCAGAAACGGCCAGATCTTGAGGAATTTCTCGCGTACGCCCGGCGCATGGAAGAGCGCGGCGCAGAGCACGAAGGCGCGCACGGGAATCAGGATCGCGGCCGTCACGATCAATACATTAAGCGCCTGAGATGCCTTCGGTAGTGCTGAGAACAGATCTTCAATCTCCGTCAGATTTGCCAGTGCCCCCACGTAGAAACCCATATACATGAGCTGCAAGAGGACGAAAAGCGTCTGCACCACGGGATATGAAGCTTTCGGAAGCTCTTGGGGCGAGGCAAGAATCCGACTTCGAAACTTGGTCTCAAGTTCAGGGAGGGTGGTCGTCTCTTCCGTGGATGCTGGGGCTGGAGCCTCAGAGGGCTGCGGCTGGTCCACCGGGGACGGCGAACTCTGACTCGCGTTGATCCGTTCAACTGGAGCTACGAACCGATAGCCGCGACGGGCCAGGGTCTCGACGAATCTAGGGCTGCTCGCCGTATCTCCAAGGGCGTCGCGGATACGATTGACTGACGAGTTCACACCGTGCTCGTAATCCACAAAGGTTCCGTCGGGCCACAGCTCTCGACAGATTTCCTCTCTCGTCAGCAGTTCGCCGGGTCGCTCCAACAGCATCAGTAGCACTTGAAAGGGCTGCGCGTTCAACTTGATCCGGATACCTTGCCTGCGAAGCTCTCCGGTGGCAGCGTCTGCTTCAAATGCTCCGAAGCGAAAACGCCGGGCTGGCTGTGTGTCCGTCATGTCTCATGTCGAGTGTATCCGATGGCAAGCTCAATCCAAACCTGTCACGGAATGTACAACTTTCAGAAAGTCCAATCTCTGCAATTACTTACAGAGTGAGGAACAATCTTCAACAAGTGAGGTTCCATGCATTGCCTCAAAAGCGTGAGAAGAACAAGGTGAGATTCATGGCGCAACACCCACACTCCGATTTCCGGCCGCTCTTCCTCATTTGCGGGCTGCTGATTCTCTTGCCCATTGTGGCCGCTCCCGGCAAACTTGCGGCAGAACCCGCTCCTGCAGCGATTGCGGTCTTCAACTCTTATATAAGCGCGGTTCAGTCGCGCCTCGCTCAGCAGCATCGATCAAAGAATGCCTTTCTCGCGCCGGTGGCGTCAGGGCCGGAAATCGAGAATAGGCTGCGGCGGGGAGAATTGATCGTCGAGGAACTCAAGCCATCTATCAGCACAGATTTGCCGGGAGCGTTGCTGCATCATTGGCGCGGCACGGCCTTTGCGCCCGGTGCCAAAGCTGCGGACTTCGAGCGCCTGATGAAGGACTTTAGTGCTTATCCTCAACACTTCTACCCCCAGGTGCTGCAGGCAAGAGTTCTGGCGCAACAGGACGAAGGTGCCCAGGCTCGGATTCGTGCATCGATGCGCGTACGCCAGAAGCATGTCATCACAGTGGTGATGGATACGACATACGACATCACCTTTGCACGACTCGATGCGCAGCACGGATACAGCATTTCGCAAAGCACGCGGATTTCAGAGATCGACTCTCCCGGCTCTGCCGGCGAACGCACACTGAATTCCAACCAGGAGCACGGCTTCCTCTGGCGGTTGAATACCTACTGGAGCTACGAGGAGCGGGACGGTGGACTTTACATGCAGATCGAGTCGGTCTCGCTCACACGATCCATCCCACGCGGCCTCGACTGGGCGCTTCGGCCGTTTGTTGAAAGCGTTCCACGCGAATCATTGGAATTCACCTTGCGCTCTACCTGCAACGCACTTCGCAAATAGCTGATCGGGGCCGCAATATGCCGGCGCCAAAAGGGGCAATTGGAAAGGAAACCACCATGAATACGAATGCAGCCTTCACGAACAGCGCGGTCGATTTTGCGGCAACTCGCCGGGTAAACCAGGCGCTGACGGCTTCCATTGAAAAGAGCGCGTTGCAGTGGATGGCCGTGCGCGCACCGAAGTGGCTCACCTCGGACCAACTCACCGCACTCGGTCTGAGCGCGCAGTTTGGAGCAGGAATCTGCTATGCGCTTTCGCGCTACAACCGCTACGCCCTGCTGCTGGTGATTCTGTGCCTGGTGCTCAATTGGTTTGGAGACAGCATGGATGGGACCTTGGCACGAGTCCGCCAGCAGCAGCGCCCTCACTATGGTTTCTACGTCGATCACATGGTGGACATCTTCGGATCGGTGGCGCTAATGTGCGGACTCGGCTACTCCGGATTTCTGCACTGGCAGACGGCGATCGCGATGCTGATAGCATTTCTGCTTTTGTCGAGCGAGAGTTACCTCGCTACATACACTCTGTCCTGTTTCCAACTTTCGCAAGGCATTTTCGGTCCCACCGAGATTCGCATTCTGCTCATTATCGGCAACCTCGCCCTGCTGCGCAGTCCTTACTCCGTGTTGTTCGGCCATAAGATCCTGCTATTTGATCTGGGGGGAATGATCGCAGCGGTCAGCATGTTCGCGATGGCGATTGCCGTCACTCTTCGCCACACGGCGCAACTCTACCGGCAGGAGCCGCTCCCGTGAACGCCTTCATCCGCTGGGGCAAATTCAACCTGGTGGGAGCCATGGGTGTGGTCCTGCAGCTTGGCGCGCTCGCCGTCTTTAACCGGTGGGCTGCAGGCCATTACCTCTTCGCTTCCGCCGCTGCGATAGAACTCACTCTATTGCACAACTTTGTCTGGCACCTGCACTACACGTGGCCCGACCGCCGTGACAACTCAGTACTTCTCGCGCAACTACTGCGGTTTCACCTTTCAAATGGATTGGTTTCCATGTTGGGAAACCTGGCCCTGATGCGAATACTGGTGGACGAGGCGCATATGCCCCTGCTTGCTTCAAACTGTATCGCGATTCTGTGTTGCTCAGTCGTCAACTTCATCCTGGGAAACAACTGGGCGTTCGCGCCAAGAACAAAGGCAATTCACGGCTAGGCCACAGAGTCGTGCAGAATTGAATTCTTGAGCAGGGAATACAAGGCTGAATCCGCAACTGGTAAGAGGCTTTGAGCTTGGTCCTGGTCAATCATCGACCGAGGGCCCCGTTTCGGCGCCTTGCGTCCGGCTCCCAGGGCTGCGTATCGTTGTGAAGCAGCTCTTTCAATTTCTGGAATAACACTCATGGATGTTCTAAAAAGACTCTTCGAGCAGCATTACCGGTTCCCGGCTGAAAATGTGCAGCCTCTTCAAGGCCAACTTGGCGGCTCGGGCCGGGTCATCGTCCGATTAGCTGGCGGAGGATCGAGCGCTATCGGCATTCTGTATCCCGTGCGTGAGGAGAATGTCGCCTTTCTTGAGTTCTCCAGGCATTTTCACCGGAGTGGACTGCCGGTGCCTGAGATCTATGCGGAGGATTTGAGCCAGGGTGCCTACCTTGAAGAAGACCTGGGTGACTCGACTCTGTTCGAATTTCTTGGCAAGAATCGTGTCGGCGAGGTCATCGCTCCGCAGGCCGTTGATGCTTATCATCGTGTGGTGGCCATGTTGCCGCGTTTTCAAGTCGAGGCGGGCCGCGATCTGAATTACAAAGTGTGTTATCCGCGGGCCAGCTTCGATCGGCAGTCCATCGCCTGGGACCTGAACTATTTCAAATACTATTTCCTGCGGCTGGCCGGAATACCCTTCAACGAGCAGGCTCTGGAGCAGGATTTCGGTCGATTGACGAAGTTTCTGCTGTGCGCCAGCCATGACTATTTTCTTTACCGGGATTTCCAATCGCGAAATGTCATGTTGCGCGATGGTCAGCCGTTTTTTCTGGACTACCAGGGTGGCCGCAAGGGTGCGCTGCAATATGACATCGCGTCTCTCCTCTACGATGGCAAGGCCGATCTGCCGCCGGAGTTGCGCCAGGCGCTGCTCGACTACTATCTGGACTGCCTTGGGGGTTTCGTCGACTTAAAGCGCGAAGCCTTCATGGAGCACTATTACGCCTACGTATACGTCCGCATCCTGCAAGCCTTGGGCGCCTACGGTTTCCGCGGCTTTTATGAACGTAAGGCGCATTTTCTCCAAAGCGTTCCCTACGCCCTGAAGAACCTGCGCTGGCTGGCCGATCACGTCAGGCTGCCCATCGCCCTGCCGGCGCTGATGGATGCCCTGAATGGCATGTCGGCATCGGAGAAATTGCAGGGCTTGGCTACATCCACTGCCGGCCTGACAGTGCGCATCTTCAGCTTTTCATTCCACCGTCAAATGCCCAGTGATGAAACAGGGAACGGCGGCGGATTTGTCTTTGATGCCCGCTGCCTTCCCAATCCCGGACGTGAAGAACAATTCCGGTCGCTGACCGGCAAGGACGCAGAGGTAATCGCCTATCTCAATCAGCAGGAGACCGTGCACCAGTATCTCGCCAATGTTCTTTCGCTTGTGGATATAAGCGTGAGCAACTACCAACGCCGCGGTTTCAACAGCCTGATGGTGTCATTCGGATGCACCGGCGGTCAGCATCGCTCAGTCTACCTGGCAGAACAGTTGGCGAAGCATTTGCGTGGCTATAGCGGCGTAGAAGTAGTGGTTCGACACATCGAACTGGAGAAGCTGGGCAAATGAAGGCGATGATTCTTGCTGCCGGCTTGGGTACGCGTCTGCGGCCGCTTACCGACGACCGCCCGAAGGCGCTGGTAACAGTTGCCGGCCGCACGCTACTTGAGATCGCACTCTGCCGCTTACGGTCTTTCGGCGTGCGCGAAGTGATTATCAACATCCATCATTTTGCTGACATGATCCAGGGATACTTGGAAGCCAACCACAACTTCGGCATGCGGATCGAGCTGTCGCGCGAAGAGGCCTTGCTTGACACCGGCGGCGGATTAAAGAGAGCCGCCCATTTCTTCCTTGAGGATGGCGGAAATTTGCAGGAGCCATTCATTCTGCACAATGTCGATGTCATCAGCACGATCGATCTAGGGCGCATGATCCGGTTTCACACGGAACAGTCTGCCCTTGCTACCCTGGCAGTTCAAGACCGGGAGACCTCGCGATATCTGCTTTTCGATGAGCATGGCCAACTCTGCGGCCGCCGAGCCGGTCGCGCGGCGAAAGCTGAAGCCCCGGCTGCAAAAGAGGACGTGCCTGAATTGCTGCCTCCTGCCCCCGGGGTGCAGGCGCTGGCCTTTTCCGGCATCCACGTCATTTCTCCGCTCCTCTTCGCGAAGATGAGCGAGCAGGGCGTCTTTTCCATCATTGACGCCTATTTGCATCTCGCCGCCGAAGAAGAAAAGATCATCGCCTTTCGCGCCGACGAATACTATTGGCGCGATCTTGGCCGACCCGAGAGCGTAATGGAAGTCGCCGAGGATATACGCAGCGGACAGTACTCCGGCTCTTGACGAAATTCCGCGCTACCAAACCCGATATGATGGGTTCCAGTGCAACGGGAGGCGGCGCGAGTATGTCCGGCCCCACCATCTTCATCTCGGCAGGCGAGGCCAGCGGCGAGCTTTACGGCGCCTTGCTGGTGAAGGAACTTGGCCGGCGATTGGCGATGGCCGGCCAGTCGGGACGCTTCTTCGGCATGGGTGGCCAACGGATGGCAGACGCTGGCCTGGAGCGTGTTGTTCGCTCTGAAGACATGGCGGTGATGGGCATTACTGAGGTTGTCCGCCATCTCCCTCGTGTCTACCGTGAGTTCCGCCGGCTTAAGCAGTCCATCCGCGAACGCCGGCCCGACGTGGCTGTCCTCATCGACTTTCCTGACATCCACTTCCGCCTGGCCCGGGAACTCCACCACCTGGGCATCCCCGTCATCTTCTTCGTGAGCCCACAGTTATGGGCCTGGAAGAAGCACCGCATACGGCTGGTGCAGAAGTATGTTGACCGCATGTTGGTCATTTTCCCCTTTGAAGAGCCGTTCTACCGCAAACACGGTGTCCAAGTGGAGTTTGTCGGTCATCCCCTCGCCGACCTGCCGTTGCCCAGCATCACCCGCGAACAGTTTGCCGCTGACTCAGGCCTCAACCCCGTCCACACTTGGATTGGCCTGCTTCCAGGGAGCCGCCCCAGGGAAATCCGCGACAACCTTCCCGAGATGCTCGCATCTGCCCGCATCCTCGCGCTCCGGTCGCCGGGACATGCGGAGCTCGGTAAACAACTTGAGTTTGAGTTCATAATCCCTCTCGCACCCACCCTGAATAGTGCGCAGCGCAAGATGGTGAGTAGCATCGTCGAAGAGCTTGGCGCGGGGCTTACTGTGCGGCTGGTAGAAGATGCGCGTGCGGTGCTCCTGCATGCCCGAGCCTCGGTTGTCGCCAGCGGTACGGCCACCGTGGAGGCGGCGCTGATTGGAAATCCGTTTGTAGTTGTCTACAGGGTTTCACCCATCACCTACGCCATCGCCAAAAGGGTGGTGAGGGTGCCTCACGTTGCCATGGCCAACCTGATTGCGGGCAGCCAGGTGGTCCCGGAACTGATCCAGAGCGACTTCAAGGCCGCGAATATCGTCCAACAAATTGAACCGCTGCTACCCGATGGCGTCCTTCGCCAGTCCATGATGAAGGAGCTCAAGCAGATTCGTGGCCTGCTTGGCTCCCGCACAGAGGTTCACGGCGGTGAAAACGGAGCCATCAACCGGGTGGCGGCAATTACACTGGAGCGGCTCGGCATGACTTCCCCACTCAAAGAATCCGTGCAATTGTGAATCGGGCAATGATCGGGCCAAATAAATGACCACACCATGAACGGCTGCGATGCAATGATGATCTCTATGCGTTCGAGAAAGCGAATGATCAAGCTTGAAACTCGACTGATCCGCCTCTTCGTCGCCCTTGGCGTGTTGGCGATGGGGCTGCTGATGGTGGCGCCCCTGGCCGCGCAACGTGCAGACCGGTCAGCGCTGAAGATATCCGGATACGTGATCGACGCCGAGATCGACACGTCCACGCACCACCTGGCCGCCAAGACACAGGTGACCTTTACTGCGCCGGAAAACGCTGAGGAAGTGAGCTTTGGTTTTCACCCAGCTCTAAAGGTGACCAAAATCTCCGACGCGGCAGGAAAAGTGCTCACCGGCGAGCGGCTGGCCGACGGCACAATTCGTGTCACACCGTCCGCACCCTTGGCCAAGGGGCAGCCTGCACATTGGACCTTTGAATACGAGGGGGTCATCACGGGCAACGAAGACGGTCCGGTCGAAGGTTTAAAGCTGGCCGCCATCCAGGAGCCCATTACCTATCTGCTCTATCCGGCACGATGGTTTCCCATGAGTGGCTACCTGATCGACCGCTTCACGGCAGAGATACACATCCGCGTGCCGCAAGGAATGCAGGTCTTCGCCAGCGGCAGCAAGGGTGCATCGCACCCTGCAAAGCTGGCCAGCGGCAAAGCCGGTGACGAATATGACTTCAACTGGTCCAAACCTGGCTTTCCCGGCACCGTGATTGCAGGACGTTTTGTGGGCCCGTTCACCGCGGGACCCGGTAACGTAAAGGTCTATCTGACGGTGAGCCATCAGGCGGCGGGCAACCAGGTGGCCCAGACAGTGGCCAAAGAGTACGACTTCTTTACCGAAAGCTTCGGCGAAGCGGAGACCAGCCACATCAACGTGGTGGAACTGCCCGACGACACCCTCCCAGCGGTGTGGGCGCCGGAATTAGCTGCCATCCTGGGCTCGCGAATCACCGACAAATCGGGCGTCCGCCTGCTGGCTAATACCATCGCCCACCAGTGGTGGGGCTCTGAGGTAAGCCCACGCACCTACAACGATGCCTGGATCACCAACGGCATGGCTCGCTACGGCGAACTGATGTATTTGGAGGACGATAGCGGACGAAACGCGATGCGCTCGGCGCTTCAGGACGTCTCAGCCGGGGCATTGGCCTACGACACAATTCCTCTATCCAGTGCCTCCCGCCTAAGCCCGTTCTCGCCCGAGTTTCAATCGATGACGCTGGAAAAGGGAGCCATGATCTTCCACATGCTGCGTGGGGAGATAGGCGACAAGGCATTTCTAGCCACGCTCAAGGGGGCGTTGAGCCAGTACACCGATGCTTCGCTCCGCGGCGACGATTTCGAAAAGGTGGCCGAAGCGCAAAGTCAGCAACAGTTGACCCCTTTCTTTGCGCAATGGATTGACGGCACCGGTGCGCCGCAGTTCAAAAACAAATACTCTGTCTACCGCCTGGGCAACAACAAGGGTTTTCGGACCATCGGTGAGGTCAATCAGGATCTGGACCTGTTCCGCATGCCGGTGGAGCTGCGAGTCGAGACCGACGGCAAGACCGAGACTCAGAAGATCGACGTGGTTGGCACCGACTCGCAATATGTGGTTGATACCTTTGGCCGGCCGCGCCGCATCAGCATCGATCCGGCAGACTGGGTACTAAAATCCACGCCGGACTTGCAGGTCCGCATCGCCATCCTGAAGGGACAGCAACTGGTGGCGCAGGGCGACCTGACCAGCGCACTGGCCGAGTATCAGAAGGCGCTCGATGCCAACCCACAAAGCTCGCTGGCCAGCTACCGCATTGGGGAGCTGCTTTTTACGCAGCGCAATTATCAGGCCAGCGTGAACGCCTACCGCGACGCTCTCAGGGGTGACGACGAACCGCGCTGGACCGAGGTCTGGAGCCATATTCAGATTGGCAAAATCTTCGACATGACAGGGCAACGCGACCGCGCCGTGAACGAGTACCGGCTGGCGGTGCAGACGAACGACAACACCCAGGGCGCCGTGAACGAAGCCCGCCAGTACCTGCAAAAGCCCTATCAACGTCAGGACTCTGACTAAAGCATTCTCAATTTGAAGGTGAACAGAAACCACAAACATCCACCATCTGGGTGCCCCAGGTCTCGATTCTGAGACCTGGGAAACCACAAATCCTTGCCGTCGCGGCACAACGCTGCCTCCGGCTGTGTCGGCACACCCCACCTGAGTGGGAATCAACTCATTTATTGTCGTTGGCTTATTGAACTGGGTGGGTCTGGCCCAGGGAAAGGACCTCAATTGAAACCGGAGCGAGTCCGGTGCCGGTCATTCTCAATTCCTGGGCGGCGGCGTACGAGAGGTCGATGACGCGTTCCCCCAGAAGGTCGCCACGATCGGTAATGCGGACCACCACCGACCGGTGATTAGTGGTATTCACCACGCGCACTTTGGAGCCAAAGGGCAGTGTCGGATGGCAGGCGGTCATGGCAAACATATTGAATCGCTCGCCGCTAGCCGTCTTTCGCCCGTTAAAGACTGAGCCGTACCACGAGGCGATTCCGCGAAATATATTGTGCCGCCTCTTTCCGCCGGCTTGTTGAGGCTCAGCCGAAGACGGCGTAGCACCGGTAGAATTTGTGGACGGCGCAGTTGCTGCCATCCTCGGCAGAAGCGCATCCGCCTGCACGGGGCGGGTAGAGAGGGTGACCAGTACTCCGGTCAGCGCGATGCAGGAAGCTCCCACCAGCAACCAGAACTGGAGAGTCGCATTCGCGTTCACGTTGCTCTTTTTTTGCGTTATAGCCATCTGTCCATTTTACTAGTTCGGCACTAGTAACCTCAACTGTTTACAAGAGATACAACACACATTCTTTGCAGGAAACGGCCATTTGCGAGGCGCTTTGGGGTAAGTCCTTAGCCCTGTGCGACTTGCAGATTGCACCAAAACCGGTGCAATCACCGCCCTCCGCAGCCAATGAAACAGTCAGATGCCCAGAACAAGATAAGAGGATGTGCGGTCGCTCGATTTTTCGCCGCTCTAATCCATGGCCGGAAACGCTAGCATGGACGACATTGCTGTGTATAGCGGCATTTTCTGTGGATTTCCCACCGTTCCCGGCGGCTGGCTCCAGGGCCTGACAGCGCGCGTCAACTGCCGCAGCATTTGCTTATTAATTCCCCATTCCTGCTAGCGTCGAAGTAAGGTCCTTTCAATGATTTGCAGGAGGAATAATGCATCTGAGTGCAGCGGGATTGAGATTGATGAAGAACGCGGAAGGGTTTCGCGATCGGATCTACATAGACGTGGCGGGCTTTGCAACCATCGGTTTTGGCCACCGCCTGTTGCCTGAGGAGTCTTTTCCCCAAGGCATCGACGAGACCCAGGGCGAGGCCATTCTCCTGGATGACGTGCGAAATGCGGAGCAGGCCATCGACCGCTTGGTCAAGGTTCCGCTTACCCAGGGGCAGTTTGATGCCCTGGTGGATTTTGCCTTCAACCTCGGCGCTGGCCGCCTCGCCGCTTCTACGTTTCTCAAGGATCTCAACGCGGGAAAGTTTGACGCTGCCGCCACCGAACTGATGCGATGGGACCGAGCCGGCGCCGAGGAACTCGCCGGCCTCAAGGCTCGCCGCGAGGCCGAACTTCGCCTCTGGAATAGCGCTGGGCCTGAGCAAGAGGCAGTCGCGTAGCTGGTCTATGGTTCGCCCCGTGCGAGTCGATCTACTTCTTCTCCAGCCAGCAGGAATGCTCCCACACCATAGACATAACTTCCGCCGGGGCTGACCACATCAGGCGATCCGCCAATCTTCTGGATGGAGCCAAGGCGTCCGTCCGCATAGATGTGCGTCAGCATGCCCTTCCAGGCTTTGGCAACCACCGGCTCATAGGTCTTACGGTCGAGCAGGCCCTGGTTGATGCCCCACGCCAATGCAAACGTGAAGAAGGCTGAGCCCGAAACTTCCGGATACGGATAGGCGGCAGGATCGAGCAGCCCACTGCGCCACAGGCCGTCTGCTCCCTGGATGCTTGCGACCTCCTCCGCCATCTGCCGATACTGATCGATGTATCGGCCGCGCGAAGGGTAGTTTGCCGGCATGTAGGCCAGGACGCGCGCCAACCCACCCAGCACCCAGCCATTGCCGCGCGACCAAAAGAGCTTGGCGCCGTTTTTTTCACGATGGTCGAGAAAGGTTGCATCGCGTGAATAGAGATGCCTCGCAGGATCGTAGAGAAGGCTGGAGGTTATCCACCATTCCCGGTCCATGTAATCGAGATAGCGCGTATTGTCGGTTGCCTTGGCAAGCCGGGCCAATGCTGGCGGAGCCATGAACAATGCATCGCACCACCACCAGAGCTGGCTTTTTGGATCGTCGGAGCGCTCCAGCAACTTGTCGGCCTCAGACTTGATCGGGTTCAGGCGCTCCGGCGAGGGGTGTTCCAGGTAAAGCTCCATGTAGGACTGAGCGACAGCCTCATCGTCGGCGTGGGCAAAGCGCCCACCAAGTTGCCACTTCGAGCGTTCGGCAAAACGCAAAACCGCATCATGGTAACGATTGTCTCCGGTCGCGCGTGAGGCTGCCAGCAGCCCGTCGTACAGTGCGGCAAAGGTCCAGTCCGTGCTGAAGCGGGCTTCGCCTGTGCGCAGTTGCCAGTCGGCCACCTTTCGCATGGCCTTCTGGATTTGTTGCGGCTTGAGAACTGGCGACAGGTCAGTCGCCAGTGCGCCGGGCTCAGCCGCGTCGTCTCCCGAAGGGTCTGCCATCTCACTGGCGCTTGGCGTCTGGGCGAAAAGCAACCTGCAGTTGGCGGCAGGCCACACAACCAGACCCACCAGGACGACGCTCATTGCAACACCGCTCCAGAACTTCATTTACCCTCCCCCGGGTTCGCTGGGGAGTAAGAAAAAGCCTCCTCGCGCGTCACTGAAAGTGTCACACACAAATTGGAGAACCGTTTTATGCGTAGATCAATCCCGCGTGTCCGAATGGTCCATTCCAAAACTCGTCGGCTGCAGTGTCGGAGATGCGCCCGGTCTGTACCACCCCGAAGGGTACCCACCCCCTCCCCCTCCAGAACTCCCACCGAGAGTGGCTAATAATCATATAACCTACATGTAATGAATGACTTGATAATTTACCCTATGTACTCATCCGTAAACAGTAAGCCCCGATTTTCCCCGGTTTTCGGCTCAAAAGAGTGTCGAAAAGACGAATTTTGGGCTTATTCCGCTTCACTTTTCCAGTTCGCGCACTTCTAAGCGTTCCCCGAGTTTGAGGTAGCCCTTGCGGCGAAACCAGTCTTCCATAGCCGGTTGTAGCCGAACCAGCGGAACGCGGTGGCCAGCCTCAAGCAGGCCGTCGGCAGCTGGCAGCGTGTCGTCGAAGACCGCATCGTTGGTGAAGTTGCGCATGGCGAAGTTGTCGA
>CAYNGB010000035.1:0-48629 GCA_964396795.1 uncultured Occallatibacter sp.
ACAGTGAACAGTGGACAGTGAACAGTGAACAGTGGACAGTGAACAGTGGACAGTGAAAAGTGGTCAGTGTTGGGTGGTCTTTAGGGATTTGAGCAGAACAAAGAGCATCTTTCCTACTTCATGGGACAAAGCCTCGGCTTCATTGATCAGCTTGATGTCTCCGAACCTAAGCGCACGGGCGATTTCCAGCTGGGTTTGCAACTCGCAATTTGAACCTCTTGCTACGCCAAGAAACTGGCGGAATTCGCCAGTATTCAGCCTTCCCTGCCCTTCCGCAATGTTGCTGGGTATCGAAACCGCTGAACGTCTGATCTGACTAATCAGCCCGTACAGTTCCTCAGGCGGGAAGTTCTGTGTCATCCGATAGACCGCAACCGTCAATTGCATTGACCTTTGCCAAACCTGCAGGTCACGAAACGATTGCACCGCCGAGTTCGTGCTGGCTCCGTCCACTGATCCCTGCACACTGTTCCCTGGCTTACGGCTTGAGGTGGGTGAAGATCGGCAGTTTGGTTACGTCGTTGAAGATGACGAAAACGAAAAACGCGACCAAGGCCACAAATGCAGCCTGGTAGATGCGCTCCTTGACGTTGATGTTGATGTCGTGGCGCAACACACTCTCAATGAGGAGCAGGAAGATCATTCCGCCATCGAGGATGGGGAATGGCAGCAGGTTCAGAATGCCCAGGTTGAGGCTGATCTCGGCGGCCAAATCGAACTTGGGCTCCCATCCCTTCATCTCCGCCCTATCACCGGCTATGCGGGCAATTCCAATTGGACCGGAAAGCTGCGAGGCGGGGACTCTGCGGGTGGCAATCCGCTCAAGCATCTGGAGAATGAGGGTGGAACCTTCTGCGCAGAACTGCCCCGACTTGGCCAGCGCGCGCGGGAGCGGCAAGGGAGAGTTGTGGAGAGGAATGGGAACCGCGGTAAACCCGAGCTTCCAGCCGGCATCGAGCTTGGTGGGATGGGCCACGAGGGGAGGGAGTGCGACACCGTTGCGTACGACTACCAGCGAAATCGGCTTGCCCTGCCCAGCCTGCATGTAAGCCAGCAACGAGCTGACAGAGTGCAGAGCGTGCCCATCGACGGACTGGATGAAGTCGCCGTCCCGCAAGCCAGCCTGGGCCGCCGGCATTCCGGGCGACACCGACTTGATACCGATGGAGCCGGGCGTGTATTGGGGCAGCATGCCGGCCAGATCAACCTCGCTCAATTCCGCGGGAATGTGGATGGCAAGTTGCAGCGTCTGTCCGGCGCGATCGACGGTGATGGGAACTGTCTGGTTGGGGTCGAGCGCCATGCGCGAAACGACCGCATCCCAAGTTGGATTGTCTTCGGTCTCGAAGTGGCGGATCACGTCGCCGGGAGTGAGGCCGGCCTGCGCCGCCGCGGAACCGGGCACCACCCATTCGATGGTGGTAGTCGTCACGTCATAAGCGGGAACTTCGTTGATCCAGCCGAAGTAAAAGACCATGACCGCGAAGGCGAGGATAAGGTTGGCAACAGGCCCGGCCAGGCCAATCAGCATGCGCTGCCAGCGGGGATGCGAGGTGAGCGCGCCCGGATCTTCCTTCAGCGCTTCTATCCCCGCTTTGCCCGCGCTCTCCAGTGACAGGTTCTCGCCGGTCAGCGTCTCGCCAGTCATCTTGACGTAGCCGCCAAGAAGGGTGGCCGAAACACAGTAGTCGGTTTCGCCAATCTTGATGCCAAAGAGACGGGGCGGAAAACCGAGAGAAAACTGCTCGACGCGGACACCACAGAGCTTGGCCACCGCAAAGTGACCAAACTCATGGACGATCACCATGACCCCGATGAGGACAATAAAGGCGGCGACGGAAACTAGAAACTCATGCATAAATGAAAAATCTGATCCTTTGTGGATATGCCCCAGGGGACGGAGCTGCGACCGCTCAGGCCACTAACGCACCAGCCATTCGACGCGCTTCCCTGTCCGCGGAGAGCACGTCCGCGATGGTGACCGGGTGCGCCTCCGGCGTCGATGCCAGTACCTGTTCAATTGTACGCGGGATTGCGGTGAAAGGAATGCGTCTTTGAAGGAAGGCTTCGACGGCTACCTCGTCGGCCGCGTTGAGCGCGATGCAGTGGGCACCGCCCTTTTCAGCCGCCTGATAGGCCAAGGTCAGGCACGGGAATCGCTCGAAGTCGGGGGGCTCGAACTCCAGGTGGCGGAGGGCGGCCAAGTCAAAGGTAAGGGTGGAGGCCGGACGCTCAGGGTAGGCCAGGGCGTAGAGGATGGGAAGGCGCATGTCGGTTACGGAAATCTGCGCCAGGATGGAGCCGTCGACATACTCCACCAGGGAGTGGATGGTGGATTGGGGATGGACGGTAACGCGCACCTGGCTGGGAGGCACGTCGAAAAGGCGACACGCTTCAATAATCTCGAGCCCTTTGTTGAGCATGGTGGCGGAGTCGATGGTGATGCGGCGGCCCATGACCCAGGTGGGGTGCTTGAGGGCCTGTTCCGGGGTGATGCCTGCGAAGTCCTCCAAAGGGAGTTGCCGGAAAGGCCCGCCGGAGGCGGTGAGCCAGATGGTTTTGACCTCAGCGTGCGCGCCCACCCGCAAACATTGGTGGACGGCGTTGTGTTCGCTGTCGATAGGGAGAATGGGCACGTTGTGCCGACGGGCAGCGGCGGTGAGGATCTCGCCGGCGGCCACCATGCATTCCTTGTTGGCCAGGCCCACGGGCTTGCCGGCTAGGATGGCGGCGTGTGTGGCCTCAAGGCCAGCGACGCCAACGATGGCGGAAACGACGAAATCCGCTTCAGGCAAGGTGGAGCAGACCACTGTGCCTTCAGTGCCATACACAACCTGGATGCCGGTGACGCCGGCCTGACGCAAGCGGGAGGAGAGATCGGAAGCCACCTCTTCAGTGGCCATGGAAACCACCTGAGGCCGCCAGCGAGCGGCCTGGGCAAAGGCTTCCTCGACGTTGCGGCCAGCGGCCAGGGCAGCAACCGCATAGCGCTCAGGAAACTGCTCGACGATGGATAGGGTGCTCTTCCCGATTGAGCCGGTGGAACCGAGGATGGCGAGTCGTTTCAAGGGAGTCTTCAATGTTCAGGTATTTCCAGATGGAGCAGATATTAGAAAAAAACGGTGCAAATTGAATGATACTGCTTTGGCCCGCGGCGGAATCGGGACTTGGCTCATGATGAGCATGTAACGTCATATCTATTCAATGGCTT
The DNA here is from genome assembly GCA_964396795.1 of uncultured Occallatibacter sp. Lineage (GTDB taxonomy): Bacteria > Acidobacteriota > Terriglobia > Terriglobales > Acidobacteriaceae > Telmatobacter. The sequence continues at coordinate 3,212 of CAYNGB010000035.1, forward strand.
GCAGGCGAGCTGGCGGCTTTGGAAGCTGCTAGCGAAGCACTTGGGCATACCACAGGACCGGAGCGGCCAGCAGAAGTGCGTCGATGCGGTCAAGCATGCCACCGTGGCCAGGCAAAAGGTCGCCGGAATCCTTGACCCCGGCGGAACGCTTGAGCGCGGACTCGGCCAGATCGCCCACCTGCGCGGCCACGTTGACCACCACGGCGAGCAGCGGCCAGTACCACCAGACTTCGTCGGCAAATGAGAGCTTGACGAAATTCCACTGGGCCAAGAGAACACCTAACCAGAACAGGGCGGCAGTGACCAGCAGGCTGCCCGCTATCGAACCTATCGCGCCGACCCAGGTCTTGTTGGGGCTGAGCGTGGGAGCCAGCTTGCGGCGTCCCCAACTGCGGCCCGCGTAGAGAGCCGTGATGTCTCCAGCCCACACCACGCAGAGCAGGAAGACTACGAGCGAGGGTCCATTGGCTTCTTCGCGGAGCATGGGCACGGCAATCAGAGTGAGCCCCGCATAGCACAGGCCGAAGATGGAGGTTGCGGCATCGAGGAGCATCCGCTCCACCGGAGAGCGGAAAGTGCAGTAGACCAGCAGGCCCAGGCTGAGCAATCCAAAGATAACTGCGGTCTGATCGGGCCATTGAAAGTTGCCCGCAAAGAGCGCGGCAATGGCTACCACAACCGCAATACGCGAAGGTTTGGCGCCGCAATGTTCGGCGAGGCCAAGAAATTCCCATCCGGCCAGGATGGCGACCGCGGCCACGGCGATTGCGATGAGCCACTTGGGCCCGAGGAACACCACGGCGAGCACCAGAGGCGCCAGAATCAGAGCGGTAAGGACACGTTTCATTCAGGGTTGAGGATACACCGCCGGGGTCAAAGTGACCCGCAAGGGCTTAGGTAATTGGACCCAGAATGGGCGGTTGCGGCGGCGGCGCAGTGGAATTCTGGCCTAACTCGCGGCAATCTTGATTTGCTCGGGGTCTTCTTCCACTTCGCCACAGCTTTCGCCGATGCCGCCGAAGCGGCGCTCACGGCGCTGGAAATCGGCGATGGCCTCAAGAAGATGGATGCCACGAAAATCGGGCCAAAGGCGCTCAGTAACGAAAATTTCGGTATAGGCGATTTGCCAGAGCAGAAAGTTTGAAATGCGCATCTCGCCGGAGGTGCGGATGAGCAGGTCCGGGTCGGGCATATGGGCCGTGTAAAGATGGCGGTGAATGTCCTCCTCGGTGATGCGGTCGGAGGGGATGTGCTTGTCCTTCATTGTGTCGGCGAGGGAGCGGAAAGCGTCCACCAGCTCAGAGCGGCCGCCATAGTTGAGGGCCAGAGTAAGAGTGGTGCCAGTGTTGCGCGCCGTGGCTTCTTCAGCCCAACGCATTTTGTCCTGGACCTCTGCCGGCAGCTCGTGAGTGCGGCCGATGTAGCGGATACGAACATTGTTGTCCATCATGCGCTGCAGGTTGCTCTCAAGGTAAGTCTTGAGCAGGCGCATGAGGAAGCTGACCTCGGCTTTGGGCCGGCGCAGATTGTTTTCGAGCGAAAAGGCGTAGAGGGTGAGCCAGGGCAGGCCGATGCGCGAGGCGGTCTCAGTGACCAACTGGACGCTCTTGGCGCCTTGCTGGTGGCCAAGGAAGCGCTTGAGCGAGCGGCGTCCGGCCCAGCGGCCGTTGCCGTCCATGATGATGGCAACGTGCTCGGGCAGGCGCTCGGGCTTGAGCGTGGCATAAACAGCGCGCTCCTCCGCAGTGAGCTCATGGATGCGCAGCGTGCCAGAAGGATACAAAGGGATGGCCTCTTCAACGCTTTTGCGGCTTCCAGGCCGGCGCACAGGAAGCATTGACTCGTGAAGCCCTGTGATTTCGCACCCAGTCCGGATGGAGGAGCTGCCCGCTCTCCGCGCGAAACCACTTGTCTCCGGCAGCCGGAGATAAGTGGGGGCACCATCGAACCTAGCACAAGCGCCCGAGCCACGCAAAGGTGGCGGCATCTTCAAGCTGCACGTAAGTGCGAGAGGCCGCAGCAGAAGATCCCCGCCAACCGCACAGACCGGGCGCGGCCGGCCCATTTGGCACTTTTCCGCGCGGTTCTAGGCGGTGCGGCGGCGGCCGGTGGCCATGTCGCGCAGCGAGCCGTAGAACAGGGTGCGGTGCAACGGGTCAAGCTGTGGCAGCAGGGCCGCTAGTTCGGCCAGGAAGGGATCGGAGAGAATGGCACTCACTTCTTCTTCGCGGCGGCTACGCGAATCCCGAACCAACTGGCACACATTCACTTCCAACGCATCGGCCAGCCGCTCCAGAGAGCCCAGCGTGGGGATGGCCTTGCCGTTCTCAATCTTGGAAATGTAGGTGCGGGGAACTTGCATGCGGCCAGCCAACTGGCGCTGGCTCAGGTGCCGGGCACGGCGGATCTCGCGCACCTGACCTGCAACCTGCAACCCTGCCTCAGTGGAAGCCGGCGGTGGCGGGGCGGCAACCAACTGGGGAGCCAGAGGAGCGGGCTCCTCAATGTCAAGGGGCCGGTGGCATTTTCTGCAGAGGGAGTTGCTGGTCCGGTATTGCACCAAGCTGCAATAGTCGCAGCGCACAACCTCACGCGTCTCTACGCTCGCAAGAGAGATAGTCATGGTCTGGGTGCGGAGCGCCAGAGCTGGGTCTCCGGGGTACCTCTCGATACCACGATATGTGCTACTTTCGGAGGAGTGAACCATAATTGTCAAGTAGAAACTTAGGGTCAACCCTAAGATTTCCCCATCATACCCGGGAATTCCCGAAGAAGCACGAACCAAATGAAGCAACAGGGAGGAAATAGGAATGAGCAGCGGCACAAGTGGCGAGGCGGAATACGGGCGCGAGCAGGCCTGGCAACTGCTGAGCGAGTGGACCCAGAGCGAGAACCTGCGGAAGCACGCATTGGCTGTGGAGGTCTGCGTAACGGCGTGCGGCGAGGCGGAAGCCGACCGTCTCGGACTAAGCGGGGCGGAGCGCGTGGCGTTTCTGCGCCTCTACACCACCACAGCACTGCTGCATGACTTCGATTACGAGCGCCACCCCACCGCAGAGGAACACCCCTTCGTGGGGGTGCACGAACTGGAGCGGCTGGGGTGGCCAGCGGAACTGCGCACCGCCATCCTGGGCCACGCTCAATACTCCGGGGTTCCGCGTGTGACGCATCTCGACAAAGCACTGTTTGCCTGCGATGAGCTGGCCGGCTTCCTGACTGCCTGTGCCCTGGTGAAACCCACCAAAGCGATTGCGGACGTGGAGGTACGGGGAGTACGGAAAAAGATGAAAGACAAGGCATTTGCGCGAGGTGTGAACCGGGCGGACGTGATCCAGGGTGCGGCTGAGCTGGGCGTGGAGCTGGACACGCACATAGCGTTCTGCCTGGAGGCGATGAAAAAGAGGGCGGGAGAGTTGGGGCTGTGAAAGGCAGTGCGGTTTAGCTCTCAGCTGCCAGCTTCTAGCTGGCCGATGATTAGCGGCTTCGTGTTGGGGAAATTGCCTCATAAGCCGCGAGTTAGGTCGCCGGCTGATGGGCGTGACCCGGATCACCTGCAGAATTTCGAGGTTTTGCGCTACGATAAGCTTCGCTGCCGCGGCATCTGTTCTGCGCGCGCTTGTTGCAGGAGGCTAGCATGAGCCGCTTCAACTACATTCTTACCGCATCCTCCAACGGCGTCAGGACGATTACCCTGAACCGCCCGGACAAACGCAATGCGCTAAGCCCGGAACTGATCGAGGAACTGGCCGTGGCGCTGGGCGAGGCGGAGACCTGCGAGTGCGGAGTGGTCATCCTGACCGGCGCCGGTTCAGCCTTTTGCGCGGGCCTGGATCTGGAACAGTTGGAAACAATGTCTGCCCGCACTCCAGAGGAAAATCGACGCGACTCAGAGAATATGGCCCGCGTGTTGCGCACCCTCTATGACTTTCCCAAGCCGGTAATCGCCGCGGTCAACGGTCCGGCCATCGCAGGCGGAATGGGCCTGGCCACGATTGCGGATTTTACGCTGGCCGTTCCCGAAGCCAAGTTCGGCTATACCGAGGTGCGGGTGGGGTTTGTGCCGGCGATTGTGGCGTCGTTTCTGATACGCCAAGTGGGAGAAAAGCGCGCCCGCGACCTGCTGCTGACCGGCCGCCTGATCAAGGCCCATGAGGCGCTGCAGATGGGGCTGGTGACGCAGATTGTGACAGCGGAAGAACTGATGCAGACAGCGAATGCACTGGCCCAGTCGCTGCTGCTGAACAGCCCCCAGGCAATGCAGGCGGTGAAGCGGCTACTGGCCAAGCATGCGCGCCGGCGGCTGGACGAAGAGATTGAGGACGCAATCGTTGCCAACGCACAGCAGCGCTCCACTGAGGACTTCAAGGAAGGCGTTGCGGCGTTTCTGCATCGGCGACGCGCCGAATGGCCCAGCATGAAGGTAAAGGCGTAAGAAGGGCTGCTGCGAGCGTAGGCCCAGACGGCCTCACACCAGCGGTTTCTCTGCGCGCAGTTCGGCGACGATCTCGGCGGCGGCGGCGCGTGCCTTGTCGGCCTGGTCAGGCGGAAAGCTGATGGCGCCTACACGGGCGTGTCCGCCACCGCCATAGCGCTCGCAGACCGCGGCAAGGTTGACCATCTTCGCCGGATCGGCCTTGGTCCAGGGGTTCGATCCCACGGATACCTTGGTGCGGAAGCTGGATTTGGACAGTCCGATGGAGTAGGTGGCCTGGGGGTGCAGATAGTAGGGGATGAACTTGTTGTAGCCCTCCAGCGGATGGTCAGTAATGTCGAAGAAGATAGTTCCATCGCGCTCCTCGCTGCGATTGCGAATGAGCTCGATAGCCTGCTGGTGACGCTCAAGCAACGGGGCCAGCAAGCCGTTTACAAATGGCTGGCCGAGCACGGCTTCGAGGGGCATTTCGGTAAGCAGCGGGATGAGTCGGGGAATAAAAGCCGGGTCCTGGCTGGACTCGATGATAAGGGTCAGCTTCATGGCGGGAGCGGCCATCTCGACGGCTGCATCCGCGCTCTCGTAGAGCGCGCCGTCAACGATATTTGCCCAGTGAATCAGGTCCGCGACCGGGGCTGCATTAAAGCCGAAACGAGTGGTGGCGATGTGTGCGAGGAAGCTGGTGCAGGAGGTATACGTGGGGTCAAAGAACTTGCGCGCAGCACAGGCCGGATCCTGCTGGCAGGCAAGAAAGTGCTGCTGATCCTGCGAAGTGAGGAATGCGGAAAGATGGTGGTCGAACCACCATGTGATACGTGGCGAAGCGGAATACTTAAAATCGACGATGGCATTTTCGTCGCCGATAAACTCGCTTTCGTCAAAAAGCGCCCCGGCGCGATGGACCAGGCCGTGGTACTCGTAAGTGGCGCTGCCGTCGATGCACTCGCGGTGGAACCGTGTAAACAGCGAGGCTGAGCAAGCTCCGTCAAAGCACTTGTCGTGATAGAAGACGCGAACTCGCAAAATCTGAGGTCTCCCTCTGAAGTAAAGTCGAATAGCCAGAACTGTTAAGCATCAAGCGCGGGGCTCAATGTGTCAAGGCGAGGACGAGGGAATGACGGCGAAGTTTGACCCTGGGACACAATCGCCTGTCCAGCCGTAGTGGTTCTTGAGTAGAATTCTTCACACACGAAATCTGCAATCAACTCAAGGAGTATTCATGGAGCCCGAAGGTCAGCCCCTGGAAGCGCAACCTGCGCCGCAAGAGCAATTGCTGGATATCCAACAGAGGCCGGAGGCACCGGACGAGAAACCGTATCGCGGGCTGCGCTGGATTTTTTTCGGCAGCCAAGGACTGCGGGCCGGCTGGTCAGTGGCGACGTTTATTCTGCTGCTGCTTTTGTTCGCCTTCGCGATAGGCACGTTGTTCTCAAGGGCACATCTGATCGGCGGCAGAGAGGCTTTCACCGCCAGATCGGGGTTCTTTTCAGAGCTGGTTGGATTTCTGGGGATGCTGGGCGCGGCGGCGATTGTGGCCCTTATCGAGCGCAGACGCATCGTTGACTACAACCTGACCGGTCCCCATCGCGTTTCGCATTTCATCAGCGGGTTGGTAGCAGGATTTGCGGCGCTGTCGGCTCTGATTGGCGCCCTGGCATGGGGCGGCTGGCTGCATTTTGGCCCGGTCGCGCTTAGCGGGCACCAGATCTTTACCTATGCCGGTTTGTGGGGTTGCGTTTTTCTGCTGGTGGGGTGCGTGGAAGAAGGGACCATGCGGTGCTTTCTTCTGTACACACTGACGAGAGGCATCAATTTCTGGTGGGCGCTGGGACTGATTGCGGCAATGTGCATTGACCTCGTGGTGCGGGGCAAAGGGCAAGGCATCTGGGGCGTGTATCTGATTGCCGCACTGGGGGTGGTTCCCTGCCTGCTGCTGCACCTGAAAAAATCTCCCGTATCAGGCTTCTGGCAAGCGGCATGGGTGACTTCGACGTTTTTCGGATTTGGCCATACGGGCAACAACGGTGAAAACTGGATCGGCATCTTCGCGGCTGCGTTTGTCGGATTCGTTTTCTGCGTCAGTGTGAAGGTGACCGGCTCAGCCTGGTGGGCGATCGGCTGCCATGCGGCGTGGGATTGGGCGGAGACCTATTTCTATGGCGCAGCCGACAGCGGCAACGTGGCCACTGGCCACTACCTGACCACATCGCCGGTGGGAAACGCCATGTGGAGCGGCGGCGCGGATGGGCCCGAAGGCAGCCTGCTGGTTCTGCCTATCGTCTTGCTGCTGCTGGCAGTGCTGCTGCTTGTCTACGGCCGCAGGAGGTTTGCGACGCTTGCTGCGCCCGTTACAGCGCAGGTAGCGGACTGAGCGAGCGCGATGCGACTCTGGCTCAACCGAACGGCTGAAGTCTCACTGCGGGAGCAGTTGATGACGCAGATCGTACTGGGAATTCTGTGTCACGAACTGCTGCCGGGGCAGCGCCTGCCGAGCACGCGCGAACTGGCGCGCAGATTCGATATCCACGCCAACACGGCCAGCGCCGCGTATCGACAAATGGAACGCGAGGGATGGGTTGAGTTGCGCCATGGCAGCGGTGTGTTTGTGCGCAGCAAACAACCCGATGCAGCGCTCACTCCAGAGTTGGCGGTGGATCAGCTTATCGGCGACCTGGCGGTGAAAGCGCGCAAGCTGGGAGCACCAGATTCCATGGTGAAGGCGCGGCTGCGGCGTTGGCTCAAGCTGGAACCGCCCGCGCGCTGGCTGCTGATTGAGCCCGATCCCGAATTGCGGCGCATTGTTCTGCTGGAGTTGGAGCAAGCTGTGGCGCTGCCGGTGTCGGGGTGCGGGCCAGAAGAATACGCGAAGCCCGGTACGCAGGAGGGCTCGATGCCCGTCGTCCTGCCCAGCAAGGCGGCCGCGGTGCGCAAGCTTCTGCCCGCGGGGACCGAACTGACTGTGCTCCAGGTGCATCCCGTCGCGCCCGAGCTGCAAACGTATCTGCAACGCTATCTGCCCGCGCATGCCGCGGACCTGGTGGGCATCGCCTCGCGCTGGACCCAGTTCCAGAACGTGGCGCAAACGATGCTGATTGCCGCGGGACTGCGGCCGGAAGCCCTGTTGGTGCGCGACGCCACGCGCCCCGGATGGAAGCGCGGCCTGGAGGCGACTTCGGCGGTGGTCTGCGACTCCGTGACGGCGCTCGAACTGCCCGCCGGAACCTTTCCGCTTCGCTTCAAGCTGCTGGATGAGCCCACTCTGGCTGAACTGCGCCGTTACGAGCAATCGCTGGACTCGGGCGACTGACTATTGTGACAGTTGCGATTCTGTCCTTGTCGGCTCCAACTCGTGGGCGCGACCGCTCTAACATCGGACTCCGAAATAGCTTCCAAAGGAGTTCAGATGACCCGTTATTCTCTCCAAGCTGCTCTATGCGTGACTCTTTGCCCGCTGCTGGTGGCGCAGCAAGTTAGAACAGAAATTCAGCGACAGGCAACCCAGCCACCCGCCCAGGCGACGGCGGTGACAACATCGGCACAGCCCGAATCGATCACCATCCCCAAGGACACGAGGATCGAGTTGATCGCGCTTGAGGAAGTCCGATCTGAGGCTGCAAAAAAAAGATCTACCGTCAGTTTCGCAGTGGCCAAAGACGTAGTTGTCAATGGGGTTACCGTGCTTCGCGCCGGCGCTCCGGTAAATGGAGTCGTTTCCAAAGCAAAACGAGGTGTGCCGGATCGCCATGACGGACGGCTCGACATTCGTGTAAAGGAGATTGGAATCGGCAGCGGCGCAAAGGTGCGTCTGACAAACTCCGATTCGAAAACCAGGCAAGCATGGGACGAGCAAGTGAAAGGCACGCTGGAGCTCTACGGGCTGTGCGCGCTTGGTCTGCCACTCTGCCTGGTCCTAATCGCTGCGCTTCGGGATGGGGGACCCAGGGGACCCAGGGAACCGCCAATCGGATATCAGGCGGTGATGCCGCAATGCCATGCGGTGGACTACTGGGTGAAATCAGCAACTGAGGTGAAGGCAACGGATCTGCCGCAATCCAACGTGGTATCGGAGGTTCCAGATGCGGAAGGCTGCTCTTCGCGTATTGACGTACACGCGAAGGCGCAGGCTTCGTCCTATTTGGAAGGCGTGAAATTCAAGTGATTAGCGAGGGGCGTGAGGCGACCGCAATCCACTCGCTACCATGGTCTGGGGCCTCGTGATGGCGGTATCCTGTTGATGACCGATGTCAAACGCCGCGAGCACTGACCCGTCATTGAACCAGACAACTGCAGCCAAACGGAGCCGCTGGCTTAGCCGCCTGCTGGGGTTCGTGGGCGGACTGCTGGTTCTGCTGCTGCTGGCTGCAGGGATGACTGTGCTTTGGCTGCGGTCCGCGGTAAAGGCTGCGTTGCCGGTGGTGGATGGAGACCTGCACCTGGCGGGGTTGACGGCGCCGGTGACGGTGCGTCGCGACGCGCACGGTGTGCCGCACATTGATGCAGCGACGCAGGAAGACCTGTTCATGGCACAGGGTTATGTGACCGCGCAAGACCGGCTGTGGCAGATGGACGCCTTCCGGCGCAATGCCAACGGCGAACTGGCGGAGATCATGGGCCGCTCACTGGTGAAACACGACCGGGCTCAACGGGTGCTGGGGTTTCGATTGACGGCGCGGCGCGTATACGCCAATCAATCCGCGGCCGACCGGGCCCGTCTGGACGCCTATGCCCGGGGCGTGAATCTCTACATCGAACAGAATCAGGACGCGCTGCCGCCGGAGTTTCGATTGCTGCACTACCGCCCTCAACCCTGGAGCGGAGCCGATTCCCTCTCCATCGGCATGATGATGGTGGAGACGCTGGACACGCACTGGGACGTGAAGCTGTCGCGAGAGCGCGTCGCAGCGAAATTGAACAACTCCAAGCTGGAATCCGAATTGTACCCAGTGGGGTCATGGCGCGATCACCCGCCGACAGGTGTGCTGCTGGACCTGAGCCAGCCGCACCCGGAGCCGCCGCCTTCGACCGATGAAGATGAGGATGACGACCGCACGCAGGCCGGTGCCGCGCCGACCGGCCACGGCGCTGAGGTGCGATCGAACCTCTCAAAGCCAGGTGAAGCGGAAGCCCGCGAAGAGATCGGTTCGCTGCGCGCAGTGCTCGGCCTGCCCACCTGCACCGGGTGCGCATCGGGATCGAATAACTGGGTGATAGCGGGGCAGCACACAGCGAGCGGCAAGCCGTTGCTTTCGAACGACATGCACCTGGCGCTGAGCGTGCCGACTATCTGGTACATGGCTGATCTGCGCGCGCCGGGCTATCACGCCGCCGGGGTTACGCTGCCCGGCATGCCATTTGTGGTGGCTGGACATAACGAGCACGTGGCGTGGGGATTCACGGCGCTCTTGGCCGATGTGCAGGACCTCTACATTGAGAAACTGGACGGCAAGGGCAACTACCAAGCGCGGGATGGGTCGTGGAAGCCGCTGAGCGTGGACCACGAGGTTATCCACGTGCGCGGCGGCGAGGATGTGACGTTGGATGTGCAATCCACTGCACACGGGCCGTTAGTGAACCCGATCCTGACTCGGGAGACGCGGCCCATCGCGCTCGAGTGGACGCTCTACGACTCCACGCTCAACCAGGTGCCGCTCTACCCCATGAATGTGGCGGCAAACTGGACGGAGTTCTCAGCGGCGATTGAGCAGTGGTGCTGGCCTACGCAGAACCTGGTCTACGCAGACGACCAAGGCCACATCGCCTACCACGCCGTGGGACGGGTTCCGATGCGACCGGGAGGGTTGGCAGGTGTGCCGATTCAGGATGGCCTGCATGAGTGGCAGGGCTATATTCCGTTTGACAGCTTGCCCAATGCGCTCGATCCGCCATCGGGATTTCTGGCTACGGCGAACTCCCGTGTGACCACCGAGAAATCTCCCTATCCGCTTTCGCTGGAGTGGATTGATCCCTACCGCGCGGAACGCGTCTACAAGATGCTGCAAGGACGGGATCAACTAACGCCGAAGGACCTGCTGGCGGTGCAGACAGACATCTACAGCGAGGTGGACCAGGAGCTGGCGCACCGCTTTGCTTACGCTATCGACCACGCGGCGGCAACCGACGAGCAGTTGCGCAAGGCTGCCGACCTGATGCGCAGTTGGGACGGCCGGCTGACAACGGACTCCGCCGCTGCGTCGCTGGTGACACAGACCCGGAGCGCCCTTTGGCCGATGATTCTGGAGCCAAAGCTAGGCAAGGACGCCGAAGAGTATCACTGGGCGGAGTCGAACTTTGCCGAGGAAGAGATCGTGATGCGGGGCACCAGCGACTGGCTTGCGCCCGGTTATGCAAATTGGGACGCGCTGCTGACCGAGGCGGTGCGGCGAGGCATGGCGCAGGGCAAAGCTCCCGCGCTAGTGGGCCAGTGGACCTATGGGAGTTGGCACGTCGTCGATATTGAGCACCCGCTGGCCAGCTTCCTGCCGCGGCTGGGGCGCATGGCCGGGACTGGTCCGCAGCCGCTGAGCGGCGACACCACCACAGTAAAGCAGGTGGGGCGCGACTTCGGCCCTTCGCAACGCTTCACGATGGACTGGAGCAACATCGACGGCTCGACGGAAAATATTGTGCTGGGTGAAAGCGGCAACCCGTTCAGCCCCTGGTTCCGCGACCAGTGGAACGACTGGTACGGGGGAACGACCTTTGCACTTCCCTTCAGCCCGGCAGTGGTGGCTGCCCAAACACGCCACACACTGCACCTGCTGCCATGAGTGCGACCTTGCCGGGCGGCTGGAGACAGTTTGCCGGACGCCTGGCAACGCGGTTGACCGGACCCGCGATTGTCTTGTTGGCTGCCGCCGTGGCCACCGCACCGCAACTGCTGCGCGGCACCACTTGCGGACACGACTTCGACTTTCATCTGGTTTCGTGGCTCGACGCCCTGAGAAGTTGGCGGCAGGGGATTCTGTATCCTCACTGGGCGCCAAGCGCGAACTTCGGTGCGGGCGAGCCACGCTTCGTGTTCTATCCGCCCCTGACCTGGATGGCGGGTGCGGCGCTGGGGGCGGTGCTGCCTTGGGTGGCGGTGCCGGTAGTGCTGACATTCCTGCTGCTGGCCGCGGGTGGGCTGGCGACGCGCGCGCTGGCTCGCACGATGTTGGCCGACGGCGCGGCGACACTCGCCGGCTGCGCGGCAATGTTTTCAGGATATGCGCTGTTCACCGCCTATGAGCGCTCTGCATTTGGCGAGTTGGCCGGTGGCTTCTGGATTCCCATGCTATTGCTCCTGGTCTTGCGCGACCACAATCCCGAGGCCCGGGCATGGCGTCGAGCCTTCGACGGTTCCGCGGCGCCGCTGGCGCTGGTTGTGGCGGGGACGTGGCTGTCGAATGCTCCGCTGGGAGTGATGGCCTGCTACCTGCTGGCCGCGATGGCGCTGGTGATGACGTTGCTGTGGCGCTCCTGGGCTCCGGTATTGCGAGCTACGGCCGCGGCGGCGTTGGGCATGGGTCTGGCCGGCTTGTACCTGGTGCCGGCAGCGGTGGAGCAGGGTTGGGTGGATATTCGCCAGGCCATCGACGATCCGGGACTGCGGATTGAAGCGAGCTGGCTTTTCGGCCGCCACGGCGATCCGGCTCTGGAACTGCATGACGCGGAGCTGTTCAAGGTGTCAGTCATCGCGATCAGCATGATTGCTGTGGCCCTGGCTGGGGTGCTGATCAGTTGGAGGCGCGGGACTCTCCCGGTCAAACGACGGTGGGTTCCCATGGCGCTGATTCCGGTGGGGGTTCTGTTTCTGTTGCTGCCGATCTCGTTGCCGGTATGGAATGCCCTGCCCAAGCTGCAATTTCTGCAGTTTCCCTGGCGCTGGCTGGTGGTGGCTGAGGCTCCCATGGGCATCTTTTTCGCCGCTGCGGTTTGGACGACGCAACTTCGATGGCGCGCCGTCGTTGCAGGTATCTGTGGAGCAATCTTCCTGGTCGCTACGGCCGTAGCGGGGCTCAACTTCTTCCAACCATGTGACGATGAGGACGCGGTAAAACCGATGCTGGAGGAGTATGGCAACGGAGCCGGCTTTGAAGGTGTGGATGAATATGCGCCTCCGAGCGCCGACAATTCACTGCTGGCCACGGGATTGCCGGATGCCTGCCTCAGCGATAGCCCCACAACTGTTCTGGGACAGGGTTCGGAAGGCACGACTCCGGTCTGGGATCTGTCGCAGGGCAGTTGCGAAGCGACTTTTCAACGGTTGCCTGAACCTGGAAAAGCTGCGGCCGAACATCTGCGCATCGTTGCAGTCAGCCCTCACGCCGGAGAGTTGATTCTGCACCTGCGCAGCTACCCGGCATGGGAGATCAGGGTGAACGGCCAGCCCGCAGCCGACCTGCCGCGCAATGACGGGCTGATCGCCGTCCAGGTTCCCAAGGGACCGGTTGATGTGAGCGTGGACTGGGGGACAACCGGCGACGCGAGAATGGGGCGCTGGGCGAGCGCAATCGCACTAGTGCTGATCGCAGGTCTCTATTTTATGGAGCGAAAGCTGAGGTTGCCAGAGCGAAGCAACGCGTAACCTCGGTTATGATGAGAGCGATGCCGACCGATGTGAAATCGTTGCGACAAGAAGCCACGGAATTGACCGACCACGCCCTGGAAGCGTTGCTGCCCAGCGTGGAAACGGTTCCTGCTTCAATTCACGGAGCCATGCGCCACTCAACCTTTGCAGGGGGAAAACGGCTGCGGCCTCTATTGGCATACCAAGCCGCCGTGACAATTGCCGGAAATCTGCCACGAGGCATTGAGCGACTGGGCGCGGCGCTGGAGATGCTGCACACCTATTCGCTGATCCACGACGACCTGCCCGCCCTGGACAACGACGACTTGCGGCGCGGCAAGCCTACCTGCCACGTGGCATTCGGCGAAGCAATCGCCATCCTGGCCGGGGACGCGCTGCAAACGCGCGCCTTCGAGGTACTGGCAGGGCTGGATTCCCCACCCGCTGCGACGGTGCAGATCATTGGCCTGATTGCCAACGCCGTGGGCACGGTGGAGGGTATGATCGGTGGCCAGGTGCTGGACCTGGAGAGCGAACACCTGAAGCCGACACCGGAACTGGTGGAGGCAATTCATCGTGCCAAGACCGGGGCCCTTATCCGAGTGAGCGTGGTGGCGGGAGGGGTTTATGCTGGGGCCACGGCGGACGACGTGGGCCGCCTGGAAGTCTTTGGTCGAAAAGCCGGACTAGCTTTCCAGATTGTGGACGATGTGCTGGACATGACGGTCGACTCCGCGCAACTGGGCAAGACTGCAGGCAAGGATCAGGCCACCGAAAAAGCCACATGGCCGGCTGTGTATGGCATTGAGCAAAGCCAGCGCGATGCGGCAAGCCTGGTTGAGGAGGCGTTTGCTGCGCTGGCGCCTTACGGGAGCAGGGCCGAGGGGCTGAAGTCCGTGGCGCGCTACCTGGTGGAGCGGAAAAACTAGAGTATTTGTGCAGTGTGCCGAGATTGGAGCAAGACGGTGTGCACCGTTGGGCAGGCAAACTTCGCACGCAAGAGACGGCCGGTTCCAATTACGCTGGTCGCCTTGTTCCAGTTCTTTAAAGCTGGGTATCTGCTTTTCATATTCTGGGAAGCCTGGATGGCTCATTTGTCCTGGACTGCGAGAGAACTACCCGCGGAAGACCCATTCGTTCAGCAACTCATCAAAGATCCGTTATTCTTGCTGCTCCCGTTGGTCGCGATTGGTTCCATTGCCTTCGGTTGGGGACTGTGGCAGCTGCAAAAGTGGGCGCGCAATTATCTGATGTTCCTGATAGCATTCGGCTGGGCGGAGGGTGGCTTCTCCTTCAACAACTACTTATTCGGGGGCAATCTTATTATGCCCGTATGGCAACGGCGAACCACTCTCTGTGTCTTCTTGCTGGACTTGTTTGTTTTTTGTTGCTTAGCTTTCTACCCCGAAGTTGGAAAGGCATTCGGCGAGCGCGATTGATGATCGCCGCCATTGCCTGGAGGCTCTAAGTCGATCCATGGTTTCACAGGATGACATTCTGACTGCGCTGCGCGATTGCTTCGATCCGGAAGTGAAGTTGAACCTGGTGGACCTGGGGCTGATTTACGCTGTGGCGACCGGTCCCGATACAGATTCTGCGCCAGCGTGGCCGCGCCAATGGGTGAAGGTGACCATGACCCTAACCACGCCACAGTGCCCCGCGTCGGGACTCATCCTGGAACAGGTACACAACCGTCTGGCCGGCATCCCGGACATCAGCAGGGTGGAGGTGGAACTGGTGTGGGAACCCAAATGGACGCCCCACCGCATCAGCGAGGCGGGCCGGCGACAGTTGGGAATTTAGCCTGCGTTTTCTGCTTTGTTCAGGACCTGCCGAAGCGACTCGCGCCGAACGGCAACCTCTTCCACAGTGTTCTGCACCTGGTCGACGAGGTGCTGTACCTGATCGACATAGCCGGGAAGCTGTTTCCACCACGCACTCAGCAGATCCTGCTGGTCGAGCATCGCCAGTGCAGCGCCGGACACAGCCGCGACCAAACCCGCGCGGCGCTGACCGGTAAGCAGCAGCACACCGCTTGCGATGAGGGAACCACAAGCTGCGAACTTGACCCACTCGATGCAGTCGGCCTGTGGAGTGGTCACATCCACCGGGGATTTACTTTCTTTCCTGGGAACTTGTGTAAGGCCCATGGACTCTTCTACCCCCTTGAAGCGCGTTCGCCTGAGTTGTTCAGGCGGTGTTTCACATACTACTCGGATTGAAGGCAAATCGACCCTGTGAATCGCGGGGACACGACGCACATCAGTCCAGGTCGAAATCGCGCAGGGGCTTGCCTTCGGGCGCATCCTTGGCCTTGCGCAGGGCCTCGGCAAATTTCTTCTCAAGCAGGTCAGCCTTGTTCTTCTCCGCATCGACCGACTGGCGGAAGATAGACTCCTTGCGTTCATCCTGCTCTCGCATGGCCTTGGCAGCCGTTTCCAGGTCTTCAAACATGCGCTTGCGCGGAGCCGAAGTATGGCTCACCACCAGCCCGGTGGAGGCATCGATCTTGATCATCGCCCCGCAATCGGGACAAGCAACTTCGAACATGGTTTCTTTTGCTTTGGCCATCACACTGAGCATTGTAGGCGAGGGGCCGGGTGGTTGCACAGGCGGGTATCGACTTACGGGTGCGCATCTCCAGGGTGCACATGGAGAATGATGCGGCGATAGGAAGTGAGGGGCGGCGTGCCTTCGTCGCTGACTGCCAGGATAATGTGCGCGATGCCGCCGCCTGTACAAGGAATGCGCGGAATCCACATAGGCCGGCATGCTGCATCTGCACGCACCTGGACGCGAGAGGTTTCCGTGCCAGTCAGAGTTACCGCGGCGAGGTTGCCATCCGTGCTGCCCGCCTCAGGATAGTGGAACCAGTGAAAATGCAACTGCTGCCTGTCGGGATCGGAACTGTCGCTCGAATCAAGCTCGATCGACTTTCCGACCGTCACATCCATTTCGATTGGCGCTGTCCCCGCCTGGTGATTCACCACTGCGATCGGGTTGTGGTTGGCATGGGCAAAGTCGGCCACTGTCCACGACATGCGCGCGGCAAAGTCGTTCTGGAATGCCTCGCGCCAGCGCCAGATGGTGGCCTGATCGGAAACATGTTCAACTCCGTCGGTACCCGTCACAGCATCCTGCGAAGTGGCGCGCGCGATTTCATTTCCGCCCTGGGTCCAGATGGGATGAGTCTCACCATACGGTTGGCGATAGACATAGCGCCCACCCCAACCGCCCCAATCGGGCCTGCGAAAGGCGTTGAGACCGTTATCAATGAGCCCCAGAAACGACGGCGTGTCGCCCTCCATGATGAAGAGGAAGCGTGGATAGACCTTTCCAAGTGGTCCCTTGCTGCGGATGTTGTCGTCTAGCCACTGATTGGTCACGGTGCTGAAGTCGGCGCCCGCGCCGTTGCGGTAGTAGGCGTCGCCGCTAATGCCCGTCCAGGTGGCGAAGTAATACTCGCCGCTGGTGGGCGTGGAGGGCGACACAATGTAGTCAAGGCCGGGAAACTCACGGCGTATCCATGGACCCGCGTCGTCCTGGTCGGAGATGGAGTAAACGCGAAGCCTGGCGACAAAACGGGCCACCTGGTCCGGGGTGCGCGTGGACCGGACCTCCTGAAGTGCCTGCGCTAATGTGTTGGCTCCGCCCCAGATGCAGATCCAGAGCGGCCGGGGGTCGTCGCGGTCTGCCGAGCGCACGATAGCGCGCGCTCCATCGGACAGCTTACCGTTTCCGGTCGCGGCCATGCCGTATGCGGTCTGGCCCGTGAAGACGCGACCGGTGAGTTCAGAGGCTTGAGGCCAGCCCTGGGCGTTGAGAAGCAGGTTTGGCCTCACCTGCCCGTAGGCGTCGATGAGGGTGTGCATCGTCTCAGGATGCGTAGCCGTCTTCTGCCAGGTCGAAGTCGTGGCGATCATGGCTTCGATGTCCAATTCGTTGGAGTAGAGCAGCAGGCGCACAAAGGACATCTGGTCGTCGGGCTCGTTGCCAATATCGCTAAGGATGATGACCCGTGGGTGGCCGGTGAAATCATCCACATGCGTGGGCGGAAACGATTGCGCGGCCATGAGGCTCGTAGCAGCCAGTCCCCACACGGCCAGATTTCTGACTCCCCTTAAACGATCCATCACAGTTCTTTCTTTCGGTATCGTATTGCAAAATGAAAGACCCTGCTGCGGGAGCAGGGACTTTTGAATCGAAGCTGGGATTGGCGGCGAGGTGTGCGGTCCCCGACCAATATGATTCCGTGTTTTCCGACCCTTGCGGCAAGAACAAATACGCCGCAAGGACGGTGCACCCAGATCGGTGTTAGGTCAAGCGATCAAATGCTTAGTGCTTCTCTGCTGCCGTGGCCAGCTTGGCTTCGGCTTCGGCAATGACGCGCAAAGCTTGGGTGTACGCCTCTTCGCTTTCGCCCGCCTCTTTCCATTCCTTCAGGCCGCGGTCCAGTTGCTGTTCGGCACGGGGCACGTCGATTTCCTCGGGCTTGAGCGCATCGTTGGCGAGAATCGTGACCCGGTCGGGAAGCACCTCAACAAAACCCCAACTGACGTTGTAACGCTGGTCGCCCTCGGGAGCGCCGTGAAGGGTGACGTCGCCTGCGCCCAGTTCGGCCACCAGGGGCGCGTGCCCGTAGAGCACCTCCATGTAACCGTTCTTCGCGGGCAACTCGACGGCGTCGACGGGATGCTCGAAGAGGGTGCGCTCGGGGGTAACCAGCCGGACCCGCAGTTGATTTGTCGTGTCTGCCATAAAGCCCTTCAGAACAGCTAACAGCTATGAGTTGACAGCTGACAGTTGAAAGCAAACAGTGAAAATCTGACGACTGTTCGCTGCTCGCTGTCAGCTTCGTTACACCGTCGCCTTCAGTTTCTCGGCAGTCTCGAGAACTTCCTCGATTGCACCCTTCATGTAGAAGGCCTGCTCGGGGATGTCGTCGTACTTGCCTTCGATGATGCCCTTGAAGCTGCGCACCGTATCGGCAACCTTGACATACGCGCCGGGAATTCCGGTAAACGTCTCGGCCACGTGGAAGGGCTGAGACAGGAACTTCTGAACCTTGCGGGCGCGCGCCACTGTGGTCTTGTCTTCCTCGGAGAGTTCGTCAATTCCAAGGATAGCGATGATGTCTTGCAGGTCCTTGTAACGCTGCAAAATCCTCTTAACGCCCTGCGCCACATCGTAGTGCTCGTCGCCCACGATGCGCGCCGACAGGATGCGCGAGCTGGACGCCAAGGGATCGACGGCAGGATAAATGCCGAGTTCCGACAGAGGGCGGCTCAACACGGTCTGGGCATCGAGGTGGGCGAAGGTGGTGGCCGGGGCGGGGTCAGTCAAATCGTCGGCGGGCACATAGACGGCTTGCACGCTGGTGACCGATCCCTTATTGGTGGAGGTGATGCGCTCTTGCAATTCGCCCATTTCGGTGGCGAGGTTCGGCTGGTAACCCACGGCCGAGGGCATGCGGCCGAGCAGCGTGGAAACTTCAGAGCCGGCCTGCGTAAAGCGGAAGATGTTGTCAATGAAGAGCAGCGTGTCAGAGCCCTCGACGTCGCGGAAGTACTCGGCGACGGTAAGCCCGGTGAGGGCCACGCGAAGGCGCGCTCCGGGCGGCTCGGTCATCTGGCCGTAGACCAGGGCGCATTTTGAGTTGGCAAAGTCGCCGGGCTTGATGACGCCGGACTCGGTCATCTCGGTCCAAAGATCGTTGCCCTCGCGGGTACGCTCACCCACGCCGGCAAAGACGGAGTAGCCGCCATGGTTCTTTGCCACATTGTTGATTAGTTCCATGATGACTACCGTCTTACCCACGCCGGCGCCACCGAAGAGACCGACCTTGCCGCCCTTGAGAAATGGTTGGATGAGGTCGATGACCTTAATGCCCGTCTCAAACATCTCTTCGTGGGTGGACTGCTCGTCGAACAGCGGGGCGGGACGATGGATGGGCATGCGCTGGGTCTCGCCGATGGGACCGAGCTCGTCCACCGGGTCGCCGATGACATTGATCACCCGACCCAGGGTCTGCTTGCCCACCGGCACACGGATAGGACCACCGAGGTCGACGGCCTTCATGCCGCGGACCATGCCGTCGGTGGCTTCCATGGCCACGGTGCGCACGCGGCCCTCGCCGAGGTGTTGCTGCACCTCGAGAATCACGTTGATAGGCGTGGGCACGGTAAAGCCCTCGCTGGTGACGCGCAGCGCCTGATAAATGGGCGGCATCGTCGCTTCTTCAAACTGCACGTCCACGGCGGGACCGGAAATCTGAATCACCTTGCCGAAGTTCTCTGCCATTTTCTGCCTTCCGAAGTGCTTAGACAGCGGCGGCGCCGCTGACAATTTCAATGATTTCCTTGGTGATTGCGGCCTGCCGCACGCGGTTCATCTGCAGCGTGTAGGCGTCGATCATATCCGAGGCGTTGTTAGTAGCCGAATCCATTGCTGTCATGCGCGCCGCCTGCTCGGCGGCCACCGACTCGGTCATAGCGTGATAAAGCATGGACGAGACGTATTGGGGCAGGAGACCGTTAAAGAGCTCTTCCGCCGGCTGTTCGTAGATGTAGTCCACCTGAGCGGTGCCGAACTTGCGCGACTCTTCATCGGCCGCGGCGGTGTCGGTGGGCTCCAAGGTGATGCCGGCACTGAGAGCGGCCTCTGCGGCGCGCTCCTTCTCGGCCTCGGTGGGCTCGACAGCACCAGTAATCTGCGGAATACCGATCTTCATCAACGGCAACAGGCGTTCGACAACCAGTCGCTGCGAGATGACCGATTTGAATTCGTTGTAGACGATGTAGGCGGCATCGATCTCCTCGTGCACGTAGCGGGAGATGATGCTTTCGGCCAGCTCGAAGACGCGAACCGTCTCCAGCTTGCCGAGCAGGCCAGGATACTCGCCCGTGACTTCAACGGGAGCCTTACGCTCCCTCACCTTGCGGGCTGGCCCTTCGACGGCGGCGTCCTCGGTATAGACGGCGGCGGGATAGCGGCGGCGCATCATATCGCGCCCCTTGCGGCCCACGGCCTCGACATCGACCTGCTTGTCGGGGTTGCCTCCGATGAACTGGAAGGCAATCTTGAAGATGTTGGCGTTGAATGCGCCGGCAAAACCTTTGTCGCCGCTGACGACCACCAGCAGAACCCGCTTCTCAGTGCGCGTAGCAAACAGCGGATGACGCAGGCTGCCAGTCTCCGGATCAAAGATCTCGATACGGCGCGTAAGGGATTCAAGCACGCTAGTGATCATCTTGGCGTAGGGCCGGGCCGCCAGTGCCCGCTCCTGCGCGCGGCGCAGCTTAGCCGCCGCCACCATCTTCATGGCCTTGGTGATCTGGCGTGTATTTTTCACGCTGCGTATGCGACGCCGTAAATCGAGGACGTTTGCCATTACTCAGTTTCCAGTTCACAGCTAACGGTTGACAGCTAACAGTTTAAGAACTCAAAACTACCGGTGGTTCTGATTCAAGCGGGCCTGACCTACAACTGTCAGTGTCCGCTGGGTGCTATGCCGTTACAGGCGTGGCTACTTCTGCCACAAAGCCTGCCTTGTACTCCTTCATGGCCGCGTGCATACGGCTGCGCAGGTCGTCGTCGAGTGACTTCTTCTTCGTCAGGTCGTCGAGCAGAGCGGTCTGGGCGTTGCCGAAATACTTGTACAGACCATCTTCAAATGCACGAATCTGAGCCACCTGCAAGTCATCAAGGTATCCCTGGGTGCCGGCAAACAGGATCACCACCTGCTGCTGCCATGAGAGGGGGTGGAACTGAGGCTGCTTCAAAAGCTCTGTGAGGCGCTGACCACGATTGAGTTGTTTCAGGGTCAGCGGATCGAGGTCGGAGCCAAACTGGGCAAAGGCGGCCAATTCGCGGTACTGGGCCAAGTCGAGTTTGAGAGTGGCGCCCACCTGCTTGGTGGCCTTGATGGCAGCGGAAAAACCGACGCGGGAGACGGAAAGGCCCACGTTGACCGCCGGACGGATGCCGGAGTTAAACAGATCGGTTTCCAAGAATATCTGGCCATCGGTGATGGAAATGACATTGGTGGGAATGTAGGCCGATACGTCACCAGCCTGGGTTTCGATGACCGGGAGCGCGGTAAGGGAACCTCCGCCGCGCTTGTCGCTGAGCTTGGAGGCACGCTCCAACAGACGGGAGTGGAGATAGAAAACGTCGCCAGGATAGGCTTCTCGGCCCGGCGGACGGCGGAGCAGCAACGAGATCTCACGATAAGCCATGGCATGCTTGGACAGATCGTCGTACATCACCAGAGCGTGCCGGCCGTTATCGCGGAAGTACTCGCCGATGGCACAGGCCGCGTAGGGGGCGATGTAGAGCATGGGGGCGGGTTCGGAGGCCGAAGCGGCGACAATGATGGTGTGTCCCATGGCGCCCGCTTCAGTGAGGGTCTGCACCACCTGGGCGATGGAGGAGCGCTTCTGGCCAATCGCGCAATAGATGCAGATCAAATCGTTCTTAGCATTGTTGATGATGGTGTCGAGCAGCACGGCAGTCTTTCCGGTCTGACGATCGCCGATGATCAACTCGCGCTGTCCGCGGCCGATCGGAATCATGGCGTCAATGGCCTTGAGGCCGGTGGCCATGGGCTCGCGGACGCCCTGACGGTCGATGATGCCGGGTGCCAGGCGCTCAATGGGGAGCGAGGAAGTAGACGCGATAGGGCCCTTATCGTCAATCGGCTGGCCAAGCGCATCGACCACGCGGCCGATCACGCCATCGCCCACCGGCACGCTCAAAATCTTGCCGGTACGCTTGACCTCGTCGCCTTCGCTGAGTAGGGTGTAGTCGCCCAGCACCACGGCACCCACGGAATCTTCTTCGAGGCTGAGAGCCAGTCCGGCAATGCCGTGCGGAAACGCGAGCAACTCGCCGGCCATGACTTTGTCGAGGCCGTGGAGGCGCGCGATGCCGTCGCCGAGGGAGGTGATGGTCCCAACTTCGTCCACCTGGACCTTCGCGTCGTAGTTCGCGATCTGCTCGCGAAGAAGCTGCGTAATTTCGTCTGCTTTGATCTGAGCCATTTCTGCTCTTCCTATCCTTGTAAGTCCATGCTGCCGTGCAGCCGGAACGACCTATCCGGCGATCAATGCTTCCTTCAACCGCTCCAGGCGACCGCGCACCGAGCCGTCGTAGACCGTGGAGCCAATACGCACCACTGTGCCTCCGAGGATCGATGTGTCGAGCTTGAAGCTGGGTTCAATGCGAGAGCCGGCCAATTCACCCACGCCGGTCACCAGAACGCTGCGCTCTTCGACACTCAACTCGCGGGCGGTAACAATCTCTGCCTGCCGAATGCCCATGCGCTCCTGCAACTCCGCACGGTAGGCCAAGGCCACCTCGTGCACCTGGCCGATGCGGTCATTTTTGATGAGCACCGCGAGCAGGTTGCGCAGTTCCTTCTGCAGGCCCATTTTTGCATTGAGCTTGTCGAGAATCGCAACCTTTTGCAACGTAGGCACGGCCGGATTGGCAAACAACTCGCGCAACTCGGCGCTTCCGTCCCAGGTGGCCAGAAAATCGGCCAACTGGCGATCCAGAGCGGCCGTGTCCAACTTTTCGGCGGTCACCACGTCGGCAAAAGCGCGCGCATATCGGGCAACAAATGCAGCCATTTAGTTCTGCCCTCCCTTGGCCGTATCACGCACGAACTCAGCGATCAGGGCGCGATCGGTTTCCGGCGTCAGGATCAATTGCTGGGCGGCCTGCTCAATGGCGAGATCGGCGGCAAAATGGCGCAGCCCGCGTTTAGCGTGCGCCGTAGCCGCGGCAAGTTCCTGCTCCGCGGCGGCCACTATGCGGACACTCTCTTCCTCGATGGTGGCCTTGATGCGTGCTTCTTCCTGCTTGCTTTCGTCCTCGACGTGGCTACGAATCTGAGCAATCTCTTCGTCGATTTTGGCCAGCTTGGCCTCCACGGCGCTAAGTCGGGCGTTGGCATCCTGGGTCACCTTGCGCGCCGACTCCAAACTGTGGACCAAGGTCTGAGACCGCTTTCGGATGATGCGGGGCAGAATCTTGGCCAGGGGAATGCCCAAGGCCAGCACGATGATGGCGAAGTTGATGAACTCAAAGAGGCGTGCGGTTGTCTCTATCGGCAAATGCAACAGCCTGGCCAAGGTCTGCACGATGGGAGCGTGGCGGTAGACGTTGTTAGCGTCGGCCTCAGACTTGGCCGGTTCCGGTTTCGCCGCAATCTCAGACGAGGCCGCGGGAGTGGTCACAGCAGGCTGGGACTGGGTCGTCGGCGCTGACTCCTGCGCGTGAAGCCACATGGGCGCTGCCACCAATACCAAGGCGAGCACAGTGACAGGTGCAACGCAGAAAATTCTGATGAAAGAGCGAGAAAGCAGAGTGGAATTTCTCAACGGGAACCCCCGGCGGCCATTGGCAATACCGCCTGGACCACCCGCTTGGCCAGATCTGCGGAGGAAGCCTGAATGGCTTGCCGTGCGTGAGCGGCCTCAGCGTCCAACTCGATTTTGGCCTGGCTCACTTTGAACCCTGCGGCCTGGCGCGCCGCGTCAAGGGCAGCGTCGCGCTCCGCGTTCCACTGCTTTACCCGTTCTTCGCGCAACTTGTAGATCTGGGCGCGGGCCTGGCGAAGCTTTTCGGCGTACTCGGCGGCACGTGCCTCGGCCTGGGCGATGGCCTTATTGGCATCTTCGACCGCACCCTCGGTACGGGCAGTGCGCTGTTTCAGTGTCGCTGTAAGCGGGCCCTGAATCAGAAACTTGTAAGCCAGAACCAGCACGATGAAAACGAGCATCGTGGGTACGGCTCCGAGCAGAAGAATCCCGACTTGTTGAATAATTTCTTGCATGCTGATTCCGGGCTTTTCGCGTAGACAGTGTAGTTTTTCGTCACGAGTGGAACACTTTTTTGTATCAGGGGCGGACCCGCAAGTCAACGCAGATGAGGCTGATTGGACTGACTCCTGTGACTGCTGTCACGGATACGGAATTTGGCGCAAAAAAGTGCTTGCAATCCCGTATAACAAGCCTAGACTAAAGATACCACCCAGACCCGGTTCAGGGTCCAGCGGGCAGCCGGTTTCGGGAAGTCCTTCCACTCCCGAAGCCGGTCGGCCCGCCTCATCTTTTTGGGGCCGTTTTTATTGCTTCCGTGCAGTGAATTTCACGCCTGCCCTTCATCCTGCCGCACAAACCCCCGTCTATCCCAAGTGAACGGCAATCCCGACAAGCAGACTTGACGGGCAGACTCTAGTGTGTCGCCTTGGCAATAAACGCTGCCAGATCGTCCTTCAACTGGTGCAACGCGTCCACATTGAGATAAATCATGTGCCCTGACGGGTAGTAGCCGAACTGCACGTTGTCGCGCAGCGCGGGGTCCAGGTTCATGTGCTTGAGGTCGTACTCAGTGGCGAAAAACGGCGTGGCCAAGTCAAAGTAGCCGTTGGCGGAAAAGACTTTCAGGTGCGGATTCTTGCGGATGGCGCTGGCTAGATCCGCGGCCACCCAGGGCTGCGACTGCTCGCCGCCCGTAGCGGGTCCGCCGCTGGTGGGCTTGTGTTTCCAGTCCCACTGTCCGATGTTCTCTGCGCTGGGCCGGTAGGTATCGGTGGACTCGTATTTCAGATCTCGCTGCAGGTAGTCATGCAGCGAGGCCACAAATGCGCCGGTAATGCCTGCTTCAGAAGCGTCAAAGCTGGGCATCTCGCCGGCCGCGTCTACGTCAACGCCCTCAAAGCGCATGTCATAGCGGCCCAGGGTGCGGCGGTCGTCGCGAAGCACTTCCTTGCGAAAGCGTGCCGGCGAAATGCGCAGGTTGGTCTCTTTGACGTAGTCCACGTTGAGCCCGGTAAAGCGGCTCACTTCCCTGGCCACCGCGTCCAGTTGCGCTGCGGGCAGATTGTCGCCGGCAAACAGCGCCCGCGCGTAAGGGCCCGACGCAAACTCGCGCGCCTGCTCGACCCACGCCGCCATGTCCGCCGGCTTGCCGGGAATCTTGTTGAAATACCAGGCCGCCGCCGCGTAGCTGGGCAGGTTGAAGATGTAGATGTTGTCGTAGCCGCCGGCGCGGATGTTGAAGTTCAGAATCGAAGAGATGAGAACCACGCCGTTCAGTTGCACCCCGTCGTTGCCCAACATGTCGGCCAGGGCCGCAGACCGGGTGGTGCCATAAGACTCGCCGATGAGGAATTTGGGTGAGTTCCAGCGCTGGTTCACGGTGAGATAGCGAAGAATGAAACGGTCGAAGGCGCGCAGGTCCTGGTCTACGCCAGCGAAGTCCTTAGCGGTTCCCTTGCCCACGGCGCGCGAGTACCCGGTGAGCGGTGCGTCAATGAAGACCAGATCGGTTTTGTCGAGGAGGGAGAACTCGTTGGGAATCAGCTTGAATGGCGGCCCGGCAGTGGGGTTGGGACTGTCAGTCTGCACTCGCACCGGCGAAAACGAGCCCATGTGCAACCAGAGCGTGGCCGATCCCGGCCCGCCGTTGTAGAGAAAGCTGACCGGGCGGGTAGCGGACTCGGCGCCGTCGAGGGTGTAGGCCACGTAGAAGATGCTGCCGTTGGGCTTTTCGTCCTCATCGTGGATGAGGAGATTGCCGGCGGTCGCTGTGTACTTGAGCGTCTTGCCGCCGAGGGTGATTTGATGCGAGGTAGCAACGGGCTTTTCCGGAGGCACCGGGGTGGCGTCCTTGTCGGTGTCCTTGTGCTGGTCCGAATTGGCGGCAGGAGCAGGCGAGGGGTTACGCGTCTCCTGTGCCGAGCCGGACCGACCAAGAAACAGCCAGGTCATGACAACGAACAGACAGACACCGAGGCGTTGAAGCGTCTTCATGAGCAACAGACCTCCTGGAAATCGCAATGATCGGGTTGCGGAGTGGCGGTCGCCGGAGTCGCCGCCTACTTCGATCCTGAGGGTCGAGGGCCGGCGATGGACTTGTCCACCGTGAGCAATCCCTGGGCACGCAGCCAATTCTCCAGCAGGTTCGGCCACTGATCCAAAGCGGCGTCTCCCTTGCCCAGGCCGGTGCCGTGGGGTCCGTTGGCGAAGATGTGGGCCTCGGCAGGAACTCCTGCCTTCACTAGCGCCTCGTAGAAACGCAGTCCCTGTTCGACGGGAACAGTTGCGTCGTTGAAGGTGTGATACCAGAAGGTGGGAGGCGTTTGGCTGGTCACGAAGAGGTCGGGAGAGTATGCCTTGCGCAGTTCCTCGCAACGATCCATCACGTTAAACAACTTGCAGTAGGTGAGATGGGAGGTGTCGCTGGAGATGGCGCCGATCCAGGGATAGCCGAGGACCAGGTAGTCCGGCCGGCTGGAGACGCGGTCGATGGCGTCTTCGGCATTGGGATCTCCGGGCACAAACTGGGTACCGGAAAGTGCGGCCAGATGGCCCCCGGCGGAGAAGCCAATCACCACGATGCGGTCAGGAGCGATGAAATAGTCCCTGGCCCGCGCCCGCACCGTCTGGATGGCGCGCCGAGCATCGAGGAGCGGCACCGGCAGCAGGTAGCCATGGGAACTGAGCCGATAGCTGAGGACGAAAGCGCGGAAACCGCGCGCAGTGAACCAGTCGGCTACCTGGCGGCCTTCCAGATTGGCGGCAAGTCCGGCATAGGCGCCACCGGGGAAGATCACTACGGCAGAGCCGTTCTCATTGCCCGGATGGGGCTCGAAGATGGTCAGCGTGGGGATGTCTTCGCAGTTCTTTCCTTTGGCCTGCGGGGCCTGGCCGGGCCACAACCGTATGGTTTGAATACCAAGAAACGCGTTGTCCTGATCGGGCGTCGTACAGGGCATTCTTGGTACCTGCGCCGACGCGCTGACCGCCAAGCCGAAAGCCAATGCGACAAAGAAGTTCTTCACCGAAACCCCCAAATTTCTTCGCGAGGATTATACGGCCTGCGGTGTGCCGACACCCGGTATGGACTTCTTTTATGTTGCGTTAAAGCCACAGAGCCGTATGCCCAGCGCAGGAATCCTCGGCTTGTGCTGTGAGCCTCTCAGACAACTCAAAACCATAGCGCGCAAAATAGTAGGCCGCGCCGTGGCTCCGCTCCTGAAGTATGCCGCCGGGATAAAGCGCCTGGCTGATGGCTTCCGCGTGGCGCCCCAGCGAGGCCTCGCGCTGCAACTGAAAGTTAGCCGCCAGGCGCCGCAGCCGGTTCATCTGGTAGCGCATCTTGCTGGCCGCGGTCTCCGCCGAGCGGCCCAGCCCCGCGTCGAGCGCACGCATCCAGTCCAGCAGCGGCGCGAGTTCGGCATCCAGCGCGGAGCCGGCCACAGCCAGTTTTCGTTTGCCCTCAACCGGCATGGCCCGTGCTGCCAGCAGTTGAGCGAGGGAGTCCGGACTGCGAGCGAAGACCTTCTCCAGTGTCAGTTCGTGCCGGCGCAGAAGGTCTGCGATGGCGGGCTCGATCAGGGTGGCGGAGAAACGCGGCTCAGCCGGGGTCATGCGTCCCAAAATGCGTTCGAAAAGCACCGCGGACTGGGCAAAGTAGGCTACCTCTGCCGGCCCGCCGATAGTGAGTGAGGTGGAGAGCAGAAAATCCTGAAAAACGGGCCGCAGAAGGGCCGAAGGCGAGATACGCTCCGGCTCCGCATCGAGAATGCCGAGCAGATCGGCGGTGGACCAGGTCTGTCGGCCAGCCTGCCAGAGACCGGCAGGTTCAGTTGCACTCGGCAACAGCCGCTTGAGGGCGAGGCGCGCGCCGGTTCGTTGGTCAATGAGAAACAGCAGGCTGGACTGCGCGCCGACAGCCACCTGAACGTGATAGCCAGACGCTTCAAGAGCCCGGTTGCGCTCCAGCAGCGCCGCGTGGAATTCATCAGCGCGTTCGATGGCCGCGCGCAGCACCGGCGAACCAATGCGGTGAAGTGCACGTCCCCCGGCATCCAGCACCAGCAGCCCCTGAGCGGCAAAGACCTGAGAATAGAATTCAGCAAAAGCCTGGGCGAAAGTACGGCCCGGCTGATAGGCCGCAGCAAGCGCCTCAGTGGCTTCGGAATAGCCGAGCAGTTCAGATGCCGCTTCGACGAGAGGCGTAATCGAATCGTCCAGAGGAATGCCGCCTACGGGACGGGGCACCGGGGGCGCATTGGTGTACTCCAGTTTGCGCAGCTCGCGATGGGCGGGAAAGGTGACGTGGTTGATCTCTGCAAAGTCGTGATCTTCAGTGGCCAGCCAGAAAATGGCGGCGTGAGGACGACCTGCCTTTGTGGCCTGGCGCGCACGAGCCAGCGCAGTAGCCGCCTTGAAGGGCGTGAATAGCGGCCCGCCAAATAGCCCCACCTGTTGGCCGGTCAACACTGTGCCTGCTCCGGACCGCAGCGCCTCAAGCGCAGGCGCTGCGGATGGGGAGGGATTCTGCGCCGCCAGCAAAGTGACCAGTTCCGGCCAGTGGGTGGGAACCGGAGGGCGAGCCTGCCAACCGCTTGCCGACGAATTTAGAGCGTAGAACCGCCGCGCCGCCTCATCACCGGCACAGTAGTCCAGAAAAAGGCGGCTCAATCCGGGCGCCTCGGGAATGGGATAGCAGTCTGCGATCGACAACGCGTCCGCTTTCAATTCGCTCGCCCTTGGGAATCGTGGGCAATGCGACCGGTTAGAAACGGCTGTGATAAGGATGCCACGGCGAGGGCAATCGATGCACAAGAGCGAACAGGATGAAGGCGGCAGAATGCGTATACTTTCTCTGATTGCGAATTGAGGAGAGAGATCCGAATGCCCAAAAAAGAAAAGGCTGTGAAGCCAGCCCTCGGAAAGAAATCAAAAGCAGTGAAGGCTAAGGCCGCCAAACGGAAGGCCTCACATCCCGATGTGGTCGAAAAAGCACAACTGATCAGTTCCGTGGTGGCGTACCAGGGGCCACTGTTCCGTGTGCTGCACGACAAACTGATTGAGCCCGGCGGCAAGAAGAGCGAGCGCGACGTGATCCGCCACAACGGGAGCGTGGTCATCCTGGCGCTGGACAACTCAAAGAGCAAGAAGGACCCCTGGGTAGTGATCGAACGCCAGTATCGTCACGCCGCCAACCAGTTTCTGTGGGAGCTGCCGGCGGGGAAACTCGATGCAGGCGAAGAGGCCATGGCGGGTGCGCAGCGCGAGTTGGAAGAGGAGACAGGCTATCGCGCGAAAAAGTGGAAGCCTCTGGTGGAGTACTACGCCAGTCCGGGCTTTCTGGGCGAATCGATGAAGGTCTTCGTGGCCGAGGGACTGATGGCAGGCGACGCTCACCCCGAGGACGATGAAGATATCGAGTTCCGCCTGGTGAGGCTTTCCGAGGTCATCAAGATGATCGACAGGGGAGCCATTCTGGACGGCAAGACCCTTACCAGCGTGCTGCTTTATGCGCGGCGACTGGCGAAAAAACGCAAGAAGTGAATTCCTCGTTCCTGGCATCTAGTGTATTGAATCAACATCTTCCAGACTTGGCGATCCTTTTACTGGTCGGGCCGTCCCACTTTATGGGCTTCGGTCCACAAGAGGAATCAACCTTTCACGCAGTTTCGGCGTCTTAGTAGATACCGGTGGGCATTCCCCCTGCGCCTTGCTCACCGTTAAAACACTAAGACAGCAAGAAAGGCAAGCCTGTGGCTCAGTACAAAGGCAAGGTCAAGTGGTTCAACAACGCCAAGGGCTACGGATTCATCGGACGTGAAGACGGGCCGGATGTATTCGTCCATTACTCGGCAATTCAGCTGGACGGTTACAAGACACTGAAAGAGGGCGATGACGTAGAGTTCGACATCGTCCAGGGCCAGAAAGGTCCTCAGGCGGACGTAGTTGTCCGGCTCAAGGACGCAGCCGCCCACAACGCAGCTTAATGGCGTGAACCGCCGGGCGTGAGCGCAAGGCCGCCGCCAGGTGGTTCGGGATGCTCTCGCCCAATCGTCGCGTTCCTATCACAATTCCACCCAGGCGGGAATCATCCGCTTGCACCCCTTCTATCCGTTGACTTTGTTCGTTTGCTGTCTAGCCTGAAATCCCCCCTCCTTGCCGCAATCGCTGATACTGTTCTCGGAGACATATCCGATGGATAACGCCACCATGTCGCGCTTGCTGGCGGAGACGGCCGACCTGTTAGAGATCGATGGCGGCGACAGCTTCCGCATCCGCAGCTACCGCCGTGCCGCCGAGGCCGTAGAACAGACGACTGTGGATCTGGTTTCCGCGGCATCTGACACCGCGCGCCTGCTTGAGATTCCGGGGATCGGCAAGAGCATGGCCTCGAACCTGCAAGCCATTGCCGCCACTGGCACACTTCCGCTGCGCGATGAACTGCTTGCCCGGTACGGCTCCGGAGTATTGGCGTTGCTGAAGCTGCCCGGAATGGGCCCCAAGACCGTGGCCCTGCTGTGGGACGCGGCCAAGATCGCAAGCATTGACCAGTTAGCCAAGGCCATCGAAACCGGCCGCCTTGCCGGACTGCCGCGCATGGGCGCCAAGCAGATTGAAAAGCTGCGCAAGGGCATCGAAGACTATCGGCGCAGCGCAGGCCGCTTCCGCATTGACGAAGCCGAAGAGGCAGCGGCGCGGCTATCGACGTACCTATTGGCCTTCAAGGGGATCGAGAAGGTGACGCCCGCGGGCAGCCTGCGCCGCGGACGTGAGACCGCCGGGGACCTGGACCTGCTGGTGACTGGTCCGGCGTGCGGGCTCGAGAACTCCGCCGCCGCAGTGGACTACGTAGCCGCCTACCCGGGCATTCACGACATGATTGCGAAGGGTGAAAACAAGGTCAGCTTTCACCTGAGCAACAGCTTGCAGGTGGACGTGCGACTGCTGCCGTCGGATTGCTATGGCGCAGCGCTGCAATACTTTACCGGCTCCAAGGCGCACAATGTGTCGCTGCGGCAGCGGGCGCTGAAGATGGGCTACACCCTGAGCGAATGGGCGCTGGCGCGCCTGGATGACAACACCACTGTGGCCGCCGCCACGGAGGAGGAAATCTACTCCGCGCTGGGCATGGACTGGATGCCTCCCGAACTGCGCGAGAACCTGGGCGAGATCGAGGCCGCCGCCCGTCACGAGCTGCCCCGACTCATCGAGCAGGCCGATCTGCGGGGTGACGTGCACATGCACACCACCACTACGGACGGCCACAACAGTATTCGCGAGATGGCCGAGGCTGCCTTGAAGCGCGGCTACCAGTACATTGCCATCACCGACCACTCAAAGAATCTGGCCATGACCAACGGCCTGGATGAGAAGCGGGCGCTTGAACACATGAAACGCATCCGCGAAGTGGACGAGCAGATGGAGGGCCGCATCCGCGTCTTTACTGGAATCGAGGTGGACATCCTGGGCGACGGCGCACTGGACCTGGACGACGAGGTGCTGGCCCAGATGGACGTGGTGATCGCCAGCGTGCACACCCGCTTTGAACAGAGCCGCGAGGAGATGACGGCCCGCGTGCTGCGCGCCATCGAGAATCCCAACACTCGGATTCTCGGCCATCCTACCGGCCGGTTGCTGCTTCGCCGTGAGGCCTTTGCATTGGACCTGGGTGCGGTGCTGCGCCGCGCGGCTGAGTTGGGCGTAGCCATGGAACACAACGCCGCCCCGGAACGGCTGGACCTGAACGACCGCGACCTGCGCCTGGCGAAGGAGCTGGGCTGCCGCATTGTCGTGAGCACCGACGCCCACGACACGCGCCATCTGGGCAAGATGGAATACGGACTGCGCCAACTACGCCGCGCCTGGCTGGGACCCGACGATGTCCTGAATACGAAGGCGGCGGACGAATTCCTGGCTGCGTTGCGCGCACGACCGCAAAGACCGAATGGCAGGCAGTAACAGGGATGCAGTCACAGACAGCGCTCTTCGTCGACTGGCGCAAGTGTCTCAATGCGGTGCGCCCAGGATTTCATCGCCTATGCGGCGGGGATGAGCATAAGATAGTTGCGTCATGAGTCTGCTGCATCAGGAAACCCCGGAAGAAGTGGACGGCGCAGCCCAAGGCGAGTCGTACACCAAAGGCTCCAGCCACGTGGTCATTGCGGGCATTGCGGCCACGATCGTGATCACCATCGCCGTAGCAATCTATGTGCTTGCAGGGCAGAGACCTCCGGCCGCGACGGGGCAGATCCTGGAGGTGTGGGCGCACCCCATGCACACTGTCACTTCCGGCTTCGACGCCAGCGGCGCCTCCATGCCGCAGGAGACCTTTGACCAGGTACTGGTCTTCACTCGCGTGCGGCTGCACAACCAGAGCGACAAGCCGCTCTTCATGCACCAGATCATGACGAATGCGACGCTGGATGACGGCATCCACACCAGCTATGCTGCCATGCCGGGCGATTACCAGAGGATTTTCGTGGCCTATCCCGACTTGGCGGCGTGGCGCGGAACGCCCCTGTCGCCTGAGACGACTATTGACGCGGGACAGACGGCAGAGGGGATCATCGTCTCTGCCTTTCGCCTGTCGAAGGAGCAATGGGACGCCCGCAAAAGCCTGAATTACACCTTCGGCTTTCGCTATCTGCCCAATCTCACGCTGGCGCCCCAGATTGTGGTCACTGAGCACTAGTTCTTGGGTGTGGACAGATACCCGGAGATCTGGTTCTTTGAGTTGATGGTGTTGACCACGATCTCATAGAGTGCCGGTTCCTTACCGCTGTAGAACTGCAGCGGCTCGTTCACATTCCGGTCCTTCTTTTCGTAGCTTCTATCGTCGGCAAAGACGGTCAGGGTGAAACGGCTCTTCTTCAAGTCAGCCTTTTTCAATTGCAGGCTGACTGTGCCGACCGGCTTCTTGTCGCCCTTATTGAGCGTGAATTCGTAGTAACTGCGGTCGCCTTTGTGCTTGAGAATTTCCAGTTCGTCGTGGTTGCGGGCGATCAGGCTGGAGTGGCCGCTCAAGTCACCCTTCATCGACGTCAGCTGAGCCACGGCGCTGGCCAGATCGCTCTGTGTTTTGGCCACGTCAGTCTTGACGCCGCCCACGTCGGTCTTGACGCTGGAGACATCGCTGGCCACGGCGGTAACCTGCTGCGCAGTCTGTTTCTGGGCAGCTTCAAGCCGCTGATTGGCGACGTCCTCGCGGTGAATGATGTCATTGGCCCGCTGGTCCATCTGCTTCTGCGTCAACCCCATCGACTTGCCCAATTCGTCGGTAGCAACTGTCAGTCGGGCATTGGTTTCGCGCAGTTGGGCGGCCATTTTCACATTCTGCGCGTTTGCGTCGGCCAGGGCTGCCTCCTGGCGCGTCACGCGGCCGCTGAGAGTGTAGCTCCAGATCAGACCGCCAATAGCCAACAACAGGGCCACGGCAAGCGCCCCCAGCAGTGCGCCGGAATAGGTTCTTGGAGTTTCGTCAATTTCACTCATATGCACCTCTCTCTTCCATGGCGGCTCTCTGCAATTGCCGCGTTTTGTGTGAAGGCGTTCTCCATCCGTTTAGCTGCCACAACGATCTTTTATTGGGAGCCACCACTCCCCCAGGAAATGGGAGCCCGGATTTCGCGACATGGAGAACTTACTTCACGCACCACTGAAGATTCTACAGAATATAGAAAAAAGGCGCTGTCTTGTTGGAAAACCCGCGTGGTCAGTGGCTTCCGGCACGATAATTACGCTCGTTTCTGCCGCCGCGAATCCCACCCACCGTGACAAGGTTGGAACCGCTACGCTATAAAGAACTTTACTGTATTTTCTGCGCCGGGCTCTTCTTTAGAGCCGGGACGATGGCCAAAATCGCCAAGGAACAACGCAAGGGGGATCCGAAGGCTATGTCGACTGCGGTCGCTGGGAAGGGCCTGGAAGGAATTGTGGCAGCGAACTCCGGAATCTGCTGGATCGACGGAGAAGCGGGCGTGCTGGCCTATCGGGGTATCGATATTCACGAGCTGGCCGTGAATTCAACTTTTGAGGAGACCACTTATTTACTGTGGAATGGCCACCTGCCCAACCAGTTTGCTCTGCGCGAGTTCCAATCGCAACTGGCGTTGGCCCGGTCGATCGACCAAGGCATCGTGGACATGATGCGCAGGTTCCCCCCGACAGCTTCGCCCATGGAGGTGCTGCGCACGGCGGTCTCGGCTCTGAGCTTTTACGATGCCGACGAGAAAGATTGTTCCCACGACGCCAACGTGCGCAAGAGTTACAACCTGACCGCGCAGATCTCAATGATCGTGGCCATCTATGACCGGCTGCGCAAGGGATTGGAGATTGTACCGCCCGACCGCTCGCTGAGCCACGCCGGGAATTTTCTGTGGATGCTAAATGGCGTCAAGCCCTCCGAGACGGCGACCCGCACTCTGGATATCGCACTGATCCTGCACGCCGACCACGAGTTAAATGCGTCCACCTTCGCCGCCCGGGTAATCGCGGCCACCCTCTCTGATATTCACTCCGCCATCACCGGAGCCATTGGCGCTCTGAAAGGTCCTCTGCACGGTGGCGCCAATGAAGGCGTCATGCGCCTGCTCCACGTGATCGACAAAGCCGGCGCCGACCCGGTGGAATATGTAAAGAGCATGCTGGCCGCCAAGCAGAAAATCTCCGGCTTCGGCCACCGGGTGTACAAGACTGAGGATCCGCGCGCCACCCACCTGCGCAAGATGAGCGAGCAGTTGGGCAAGGATTCCGGCGAGCCCAAGTGGTTTGAGATGTCGCGGGCCATCGAACTCTATATCAACCGGGACAAGAAACTCAACGCCAACGTGGACTTCTACTCCGCCTCAACCTATGCCACTCTGGGCATCGACATCGACCTCTACACGCCCATCTTCGCAATCAGCCGCATCGCCGGCTGGACAGCGCACGTGATTGAGCAATTGGATGACAATCGGCTGATTCGTCCGCGCGCGGAATACATCGGTCCGGTCTACCCGTCGCACTGGATTCCGATCGAGGAGCGGCCGTAAGCGCGAGGCCGCAAACACAGTCCTTTGCTCGTTCCAAGGTCCATTCGCCAATACGCATCACCCGCGGTGGGAATCCAGTTGCGCCCCTTTTGCCGCCTGCGGCATCTATACCGCAGGGCAGGTGGAGAATGTCGATCAGCCGAGTAGCAGTCGAGCGGTTCAGCGTGGTGTCCTCGAAGCCTTTCGCTAAGGTTGTTGCATCTGTGGATGCTGTGATCGGTCATCCGAATATGGGCGAATTATGGAAACGCGCGGCGGCGGCAAAGAGCCACAAGGAAATCGAGCAGCTCATTCACAGCGCCCTGGGGCCTTCGGGGTTCATGGAGTTTGCTCGCTTCAACCACGGGCAGTTCATTGAAAGAGAACAGGGCGAAGGCGCGCCCAAGATTCTGCGCCTGATTATGGGCAACCCACTGATCATGAAGGAAATGGCGAAACATGTACCCGACGCTGGCTCCTACGCGCCGGTGACCGTCCTTATTGATGAACGCACAGACGGGGTCCACCTGACTTACGATTTGATGGACAGCTATCTTGCCTCCTATGGTAATCTTGCCGCTCTAAAGGTCGCCCGGGATTTGGACGCTAAGGTCCAGGCCGTCCTTGAGTCGGCTGCAAAATAGCTCAGACCTCCGCCTGCATCATTCTCTCGACAAGACGCAAAGGGCGTGTATTGACCCGCTCAAGTTTCCCCGGTAAGCAAGAAAAATCCAAGGCAAACACAAGGAGATCGCCATGACTCTTGGTTTAAGTATGGCTGCGTTTACCCAACTGCATGTAATTCTCAGCCTGGTAGGGATCGCGACAGGTTTCGTTGTGGTCCTGGGCCTGATTGCTGCGAAGCAAATGCCCCGCTGGACTGTGTTGTTTCTCATCACCACCGCACTCACCAGCATCACCGGATTCATGTTTCCGTTCAAGGGCGTGACGCCGGGAATCGTGATCGGGATCCTATCGATCATCACGCTGCTTTTGGCGGTGATGGCGCGTTACGGCCGCCATCTGGCCGGGCCTTGGCGCGGAGTTTATGTGATCGCAACCGTCCTAGCCCAGTTCTTTAACTTCTTTGTGCTGATTGTGCAGTCGTTTGAGAAGGTGCCTGCGCTGAAAGCTCTGGCACCGACACAGGCCGAG
The DNA here is from genome assembly GCA_964396795.1 of uncultured Occallatibacter sp. Taxonomy (GTDB): domain Bacteria; phylum Acidobacteriota; class Terriglobia; order Terriglobales; family Acidobacteriaceae; genus Telmatobacter. Next base: position 39,182 of record CAYNGB010000035.1, read on the forward strand.
TTGCCGTTCAAGGCTGCGCAGTTGGCCGCCCTGGCACTATTTACCGTGCTCACCGTACTGGCTTACAGAAAGTTCCACGCCGCGTAACTCAGCAGAAGCAATTCGATCTTCCGCGCGACTTCATCTGGCGCTTGCTGTCACGTATTGTGGCGAGTGGTTATTTCTGCGCCTTCCGCATGAGGTAGAGTCCCCATGCGGCAATTGTGCTGGCGTCGCGAATGGCTCCGCTGAGCATCATCTGCTCAAACTCGTCCACTGGAACTGAGTGGATCACCAGGTCATGCTCCTCATCGTCGCGATTGGTCTCGGTCGCGCTGAGGCCGGTGGCGAGATAGACGTGCTGCTTTTGCCGTGTAAAGCCATAGGCAATCCAAAGCGTCCCCAGGTAGGTCATCTCCGCGGCTTCGAGGCCCAATTCCTCTTTCAGCTCGCCGCGCGCCAGCTCCTCAGGTTTGTCTATTTCCATCTCCCACCCACCCTGGGGCAGCTCCAAGGCGCGCTCCTGGATGGTGTAGCGAAACTGCTCCACCAGCCACACCCTTCCGTTTTCAAGGGGCAGAATGACGGCACAGTCGTGTTTCTCAATCACGCTGTAAATGCCCTTGTGGCCGTTGGAGCGCAGGATTTCGTCTTCGCGCAGGCGCAGCCAATGATTGCGATAGATTTCGCGGCTGGAGAGGGTGGTGATCGAGCGGCCGGAGCTGTCGTTGACCGGATTCAATTGGATTTCTCCTCGTGCAAAGTTTGAATGGAATGATCGGTATGGTTTTGGAGCCTGCGTCACTTGTGGCTTTGAAAGCGCAGTTCCAGGGCCTTCCATGACACGTTCATACTTTGCTCAAAGGAGTTTACTCTGCGTGGACAACGGGACCATAAATGCCAATTCCCGGTGGGGTGATGTTCAAGACGCCTCTGGTGGCTTCTGCGACTGGTTCTTTCACTTGATCGGCATCAGAAAAGAGCAACCGCCGCCACCAACACCACGGCGGCGATGGGGACAAGGACGTAGTTGATATCGAATTCGTAGACCCCTCCACCAATGCGAACTCTTGCGTAATGAGACACTTCCTGGTCGTTCTTCGTTTCTCCAAATCGGCTGCGCAAACACTTTACGGCAAAGAAGGTGATCAACGGAATGGCAACGAGGATGGCAACAATGTAAAACCTCATGCTCACACCAGGCCCAGGCAACCAAAGCAGGACGATTTCGGCCGTACCTGCGAGAATGGGAGGGATTGCCTTACGAATCAGGTCAAGTCGGTCACTCCAAGGCCAGCTCAAGTGAAAGGCGCGGTTCAGGCCGATCAACAACGGAGCCAGACTCTCCCCCAAGGCAACCGCCGTAGGCAGATCTGTGCCAAAACGGGCCCAAACATGCCGGAAACAGTACCACTGCTTTGCAAGCTCTGCATTTTCTAAGTTTGATGCAAGAAATTGCACCAACTGGCTGTGGAAAAGGTACTTTAGATTAACTGTGAATAGTGCATAGAGAAGATCGATTGAACTGTATTGAACCGCTCAGGTACTCGGTCTCGACTTCGCTGGACGATTAAAATCAAACCCTTGCGGGAGCGCGGAAAGCGGGGTCACTCGCTGCGCAGACGGTACTTCCTCAGCCTTCCTACGAGCGAAGCTGGTCCGATGACGGCGAGCCTCACCGAGTTGCCTTCGTACTCCCGTGAGCGGATCACCATTCCTGCCTCGATTGCTGCCAGCACCGCGCCCTCCTGTTGGGGAACGAGAAGCTCCGTCTCGACCACCGGGTCGGAAAAGAGAGAGTGGTCGATGGCCTCGCGCAGCGCGTCCATTCCTTCCCCGGTACGCGCTGAGACCATCACCTCGCCGGCACCCTCGCGGGTTTGGAGGCCCGCGCGCTCGTGTTCGGTGAGCAGGTCGGCCTTGTTGAGGACCTCGATACGCGGCTTGCCCAGCGCTTCCAGTTCGGCCAGCACCTTTTCCACCTGCATTTTCTGCTCCTCACCATAAGTGGAGTTGGCATCGCGCACGTGCAGCAGCACCTCGGCCTGTTGCACCTCTTCCAGCGTGGCTCGAAAGCTGGTGACGAGGGTATGCGGCAGGTTGCGGATAAAGCCAACCGTATCGGAGAGGAGGACCTTGCGGCGACTGGGCAATTCGATGGCGCGAAGTTTCGGATCAAGGGTGGCAAACATGCGCGGCGATTGCAGCACCGCGGCACCAGAAAGGCGGTTGAAGAGCGTGCTTTTGCCAGCGTTGGTATAGCCCACCAAGGCTACCGTGGGCACCGGAACCGATTCCCGACGCTGGCGCTGCTGCTTCCGGACGCGCCGCACTGCTTCCAGATCAAGCTTGAGCTGGTCGATGCGGCGTTGGATCTGACGGCGGTCGGTTTCGAGCTTGGTTTCGCCGGGACCGCGGGTACCGATACCGCCGCCCAATTGGGACATGGCCTTGCCCTTGCCAGTAAGCCTGGGCAGCATGTACTCAAGCTGCGCCAGTTCTACTTGCAGCTGGCCTTCACGGGTGCGTGCATGGCGGGCAAAGATGTCCAGAATCAACTGCGTACGATCCAGCACACGGCACGGTAGGGCCGCCTCAAGGTTACGGAGTTGGGTGGGCGTCAGGTCGTGGTCGAAGAGCACCAGGTCGGCGTGAACTGAGGCTGCTACCCCCGCGACCTCCTCCACCTTACCGGCGCCGATCAACGTGGCCGGGTCAGGCCGGGCACGACGCTGCAACAGCTCGGCTGCGACCTCGCCGCCAGCGCTCGCTACTAGCTCCCGAAACTCGGCCAGAGACTCTTCTGTGTCCAGACCCGTGCCAGCATGTCTGACTGCCTGCGCTGCAGGTGTCTGCACGGCTGGTGGCTCCATAGCGGACGGCGAAGAAATATCGGTAGACTCGCTTCGACCGCTGGAACCGGTCGCTGCAAGGCGCGCTCCCGAGGCGCCGAAGTGTGCACCACGAGGATTGACCCCCAGGTCAACCCCCACGAGAACAGCGCGTTCCTGTCCGCCACCCCCGCGGCCAGAACCAGTCGCCAGGAATCCCGAACGGGAGCCTGTGCCGCCTTCAACAGCCGCCAATTGAGGGCGCTCCCCGCGTGCTATCTCTGCTCCGCAGTAGCAGAAATCGGACCGGGCGCCGGCACGGCGGCCGGGCCCATTCCTGTGAGCGCAGACGGACGATGCTCAGTATGCATCACGGCGCGGTTGCTCACTACGGTCGAAATGGCGTGCTTGAAGATCAATTGCTCCTGACTGTTGTTCTCCAGCAGCACGGAGTACTTGTCAAAGGAGCGGATCTTTCCGGTAAGCTTGACGCCGCTGACCAGATAAATCGTAATGGGGGTTTTGTCCTTGCGGACCGTATTCAGGAAGGTGTCCTGAATATTCTGTGCCGGCTTGTTCTCCATATGCCGATCTCCCTCTCTCTGTTGGGGGGTAGTTGGGGTGCAACCAGTCTGCACCCTTGAATGTGCATACAAATCAGCGGGGACGGCGCTGGAAACCCCAAAGCCGGAAAATCCCGCAATGTGACAACATTATAGGAGCTTATCGACCTTTTCAACTGAAACCCGCTGCCGTGAGCCGCTCTTGGGTACTCAAACGGTGGGATAGCACCTCCTTACAGGCTGATACCATGGTCACGTGAAAAGGACAGCCAAATCTGCAGTACCTCCAACAGAGCCAGCATCTCCGGCTCTCGAGGTCCAAGATGTGCCCATGCTGGACCTTAAGCGCCAATACCAGCCGCTCCATGAGGAACTGCTGGAGGCCGTAAGCCATGTACTTGAGACGCAGCAATTCATTCTTGGCGAGCCAGTAGCCGCCTTTGAGCAGGCGGCGGCGAAGCGAGTGGGTGCGGCCCACGCGATCGGATGCTCTTCAGGCACCGATGCCCTATGGCTGGCGCTGGCTGCGGCGGGCGTCGGCCCCGGAATGGCTGTGGTTACCACCCCTTTCAGCTTTTTTGCCTCGGTGAGCAGTATTCTGCGCGCCGGCGCCACCCCAGTTCTGGCCGACATCGAACCCGCGACCTTCAACCTGGATCCGACTGCCGTCGAAGCGGTCCTGGATGGGCCTCGCGGCGCGGACGTACGCGCGATTCTGCCCGTGCACCTGTTTGGCCAGTGCGCCGACTGGTACTCCTTTGTCCGGATCGAAGTGGAACATAAGCTGGCCCTGATCGAGGATGCTGCTCAGGCCTGGGGCGCGGAGTGGAATGGAGTGAAGGCCGGAGCCCTGGGTGACGCCGCTGCTTTCAGCTTTTATCCCACTAAGAACCTGAGTGCCTGCGGCGACGCCGGGATGGTGACCACCGACTCGGATAAGCTGGACGAGCGGGCGCGCATGCTGCGTCAACACGGGATGCGCCGCCGCTATTACCACGACGAAATGGGCTGGAACACCCGCATGGACGGTTTTCAGGCGGCCCTTCTTCAGGTCAAGCTCAAGTACGTCGACGGCTGGAACGAGGCCCGCCGAAAGTTGGCCACCCGCTACCAGGAGTTGTTTACCGCCGCCGGACTGGCCGAACCCGGCACATGTCCGGTCCATGGCGTGATCCTGCCCCAGGAGGTTCAGGGCAGCCGCCACGTCTGGCACCAGTACGTCATCCGCACAGTCCGCCGCAACACCCTGCGGGAGTTTCTAACCGCGCGCGGCATTGGCTCTGAGATTTTCTACCCTGTCCCGCTCCACCTGCAGGATGCATTGAAAGGACTGGGCTACGTGCAAGGCAACTTCCCGCAAGCCGAGCGCGCGGCACGCGAAGTGCTCGCTCTGCCTATGTTCCCCGAGCTGCGCGAGGACGAGCAGCAAACGGTGGTCAGCGCCATTGCGGCGTTCCTGAGCTAGGCCCCACGGCATTATAGGAAATATTGTGTTCTCGTCAAAATCGTACCGGGTCGGCGCTCCGTGCTGGTCGCGCCGACTTGAGCGACGTGGCTTCGGATATGTCATTCCCTAAAATCTGTTAGCGGAACAAGTTGGTACGGGCGAGGTCGACGATCTCGTCACCGCGTCCGTTCAGAATGGCTTTGATCATGTACAGGTTGAAGTCGACAATCTGATCCAGCTTCAGCGATGGCGGCATGGCCAGTTCCTGCCGGTTTACGGCAATATCGATCAGCGCCGGGCCGTTATGGGCGAAAGCCTTCTCGAACGCGGGACGAACCTGCTCTGGGTCGTCCACGTGCAGGCCCAGGATTCCCGTCCCTTCCGCGATCTTTGAAAAATCAGGATTAATCAGGTCAGTGGCATGGCTCAGGAATCCGGTCGCCTTCATCTCCAATTCCACAAAGCCCAGTGATCCGTTGTTGAAAATTACCAGCTTCACGGGGAGATTCAGTTGCCGGAGTGAAAGCAGGTCGCCCATCAGCATGGAGACGCCGCCATCGCCGGAGAGAGTGATGACCTGGCGGCCGAGATGAGAGATCTGGGCGCCGATGGCCTGCGGCAAAGCGTTGGCCATGGACCCGTGATTAAACGAGCCCAGCAGACGCCGCTTTCCGTTCATGGTGAGATAGCGCGCCGCCCAAATCACAGGAGTGCCCACGTCCACGGTAAAGACAGCGTCGTCCGCAGCCACTTCATTCAGCACTTTGGCCACATACTGCGGATGGATGGGGACCTGCCCGGGCTTTCCCGTCGCCAGATCATCCAGGCCCTTGCGCGCCTCATGATAATGGTTGAGCGAAGCGTCGAGATGAGCGCGATCCTGCTTTTGCCGAATGGCTGGAATCAGTGCGTGCAGAGTCTCCGCAATGCCGCCCACAACGCCCAGGTCAACGCGGCTGCGGCGTCCCAACTGCTCCTGGCGGATATCGATCTGCACAATGCGCGCATTCTTCGGATAGAACTGCTGGTAGGGGAAATCGGTGCCCAGCATCAGCAGCGTGTCGCAATTCATCATGGCGTGGTAGCCGGATGAAAATCCGAGGAGGCCGGTCATGCCGACGTCGTAGGGGTTGTCATATTCGATGAACTCTTTGCCCCGCATGGCGTGAACGATAGGGGCCTGCAGCTTGCCTGCCAGCGCCACTAGCTCGTCATGCGCTCCAGCACATCCGGCCCCCGCCAGGATGGTCACCTTTTGTGCCTGATTCAGCTCCGTGGCCAGACCCTCAAGCTCCTCCTGCCGGGGAGTTACGTCGGACCGCAAGTAGCTGAAGTTGACGCGCCGCTCCGGGTTGACGGCATCGGACAAAGCCACATCGCCGGGGATGACGACCACGGCAACGCCTTGCTTCGAGATGGCCGTCTGCATCGCGATCTCCAGCGTGCGCGGCATCTGCGAAGGATGTGAAACCAACTCGCAGTAGTGGCTGCACTCCTTGAAGATGTGCTCGGGATGCGTCTCCTGAAAGTATCCGCTGCCGATTTCCTGAGAGGGAATGTGGGCCGCAATTGCAAGCACCGGTACGCGGCTACGCTGGCAATCGTAGAGGCCGTTAATGAGGTGCAGATTGCCGGGTCCGCAGCTTCCTGCGCAGACGGCCAGCTTTCCGGTCAGCGCGGCTTCGGCGCCGGCGGCGAAAGCGGCCGTCTCCTCATGCCGCACGCCCACCCACTCGATGCCATTGCGCACCCTGACCGAGTCGGTAATGCCGTTAAGTGAATCGCCCGCCACGCCGTAGATGCGCTCTACGCCGGCTGCCGCAAGAACTTCAACAAATGATTCCGCAACTTTCTTGGCCAATTTCTCAGATTCTTCTGCCGGCTCAGCTAGAAGACGGGAACTACCTCTCTTTTGGCTTGCAGAAGCCCTTCTAGCTTGGTAGATGCAAACGCTCTGGCAGCGATGCACGACCATCGCCGATCTTTCCGGATGGTTCAATGGGTCCGGCCTTCTGCTTTGCCAGGCAAATGAGACCGAAGAACGTAATCCACTTTCCAGCCGACTCCAAACCCGGCTATGATGGCACACCATGTTCCCCTACGACTCCACGCTCGTGACCGCAGTTCGATCCGCCCCGCAATCGGTTGCGGACGTAGTCGAGATCATGCAGGCCATCGAGACCAATTGCGCGGATGGCGACGGCCTGAAGTGGTTCAACTGGCTTTATCTCGAGGTGACCCAGACAGTAGAGGCACGGGTGAGCGCAGGCGGATTTGGCGATCCCGTGTGGATGGCCACGCTCGACGTCCATTTCGCAAGCTTCTACTTTGACGCGATCCAGACGTCGCTCTCGGGCCAAGCGACACCGGGCTGCTGGCAAGCTCTCTTCGATCAGCGCAATCAGCCCATGATTGCGCGCATCCAGTTTGCCATGGCGGGCATGAACGCCCATATCAACCACGATCTGCCGCAGGCCATCGTCGCCACTTGCCAGGCCGCAGGCGTTGCGCCTGCGCACGGCAGCACGCATTACAACGACTACACCGCGCTCAACACCACGCTCGACAGCCTGATTGACGCGGCCAAGCAGACGTTACGTGTGCGCCTGCCCGGCGACGCACTGCCGCCGGTCTCGCAACTCGACGACACCCTGGCGGCATGGAGCATGTCTGCAGCGCGGGAAGCAGCCTGGAACAACGCTGAACTGTTGTGGCACCTGGCCGACGCGCCTCCGATTGCCGCCGCCTTTCTCGACACCCTGGACGGACTGACTGCCGTGGCGGGCAAGACGCTACTGGTTCCGGTTTAGTGAACAACACTGCCACGAGCTCCGATCCTTGCCGTAGAATCAACGTGGCATGAAGTGTCCCTATTGCGGCTTCGGGCAGGATCGCGTTGTAGACTCGCGCGAAAGCAAGGAGGCCGACTCCATTCGGAGGCGGCGCGAGTGCGAAAGCTGCAACCGGCGCTTCACCACCTACGAGCGCATCGATGAAATTCCCTACATGGTAGTGAAGAAGGATGGCCGCCGGGAGCGCTTCGACCGGCAAAAGGTGCTGAGCGGGCTTTTGCGCGCCTGTGAAAAGCGACCTGTGCCTTCAATCAAGCTGGAGGCCATCGTGGACTCGACAGAGAGCTTTCTGATGGAAGCTCCAGAGCGCGAGCGGACCACGAACGAGATCGGCGAGCTGATCATGAAGCATCTGAAAGGACTGGACACGGTGGCTTATATCCGCTTCGCCTCGGTCTATCGGGACTTCAAGGATGTGCGCGAGTTCAAGGAAGAACTGGAAGGACTGCTGGACAGCCACCGGTCGGGTAAAAGCAAAAAGTAAAGGCAGCTTTAGGAGCTGAACGATGACGCACAAGGTAACGCTGATTCCCGGCGACGGCATCGGCCCCGAAGTCACCCAAGCGGTGGTCCGCATACTTGAGGCTACGGGCGTGAAGTGGGAGTGGGAGCGCTTTGCCGCCGGGGCCGAGGCCTTTGATATCTTCGGCGAATACATTCCGGCCGCGCTCTACGAATCGATTGAGCGGAATCGCGTGGCTCTGAAAGGGCCGGTGACCACGCCCATCGGCGGCGGATTCAAGAGCATCAACGTGACCCTCCGCAAGAAGTTCGACCTCTACGCGAATTTTCGGCCGATCAAGAATCTTCCCGGTTTGGAAACCAAGTGGCCCGGGGTGGACCTGATCATCGTGCGCGAGAACACGGAAGGCGAGTACGTTGGGCTGGAGCATGAAGTGGTGCCCGGCGTGGTGGAGAGCATCAAGGTGATCACGGAGAAGGGCTCGACGCGCATCGCCAAGTTCGCGTTTGAGTATGCGCGCAAGCACGGGCGCAAGAAGATCCACTCCATCCACAAAGCCAACATCATGAAGCTCTCCGACGGGCTTTTTCTGCGTTGCGCGCGGAAGGTGGCAGAGGGGTTTCCTGACGTGCTCTACGGCGAGCACCTGATCGACAACACCTGCATGCAACTGGTGATGAACCCTTACCAGTACGACACGCTGCTGCTGGAAAATCTTTATGGCGACATCGTGAGCGATTTGTGCTCGGCGTTTGTGGGTGGGCTGGGGCTGGTGCCAGGGGCGAACCTGGGCACCGAATGCGCCATCTTTGAGGCGGTGCATGGGTCGGCTCCGGACATCGCCGGGAAGGATATCGCCAACCCCACCGCGCTGCTGCAGTCCGCGGTTCTGATGCTGCGCCACCTGGACGAGACAGCGGCGGCGGACAAGGTGCAGAAGGCGCTGGAGGCTGTCTACCACGAGCGCAAGACGCTGACGCGGGACGTGGGCGGCAAAGCGGGCACCAGCCAGTTTGCCGACGCGGTGCTGGCGGCGATGGGTTAGAGGGCACGAACCGCTTCAGATTGGCCAAGAACGTCACGAAATCGACGAAAAAAGGGCGATTTCCAGGGGTTTCTGTTTACTATTTAGATAATGGGTGCGCCGATCGGCGCTGACCGTATATTTATGAATTAATAGCCACTTACCTCCTCTACTCGGCCGGAAATGCCCCCCGGAATTGCCCGCCATCCGGGGGGAGGGGGGTGGGGGGTGCCAGGGTGGTACAGACCGGGGGGATATCGTACGTTTTAGACCGGGCGCATCTCCGACA
>CAYNGB010000036.1:0-48593 GCA_964396795.1 uncultured Occallatibacter sp.
TCATCAACGAGGACACGCCGGTCTCCCTGGCCGACATGGTGGGTCACTACAAGCGCTCCAAGTTCCTGGCCGAGCAGCAGGCCATCGCCGCTGCCCAGGACGGCCAGCAGGTCATCATCCTCAACCCCACCACGCCCATCGGCCCCAACGACCGCAAGCCCACCCCCACCGGCCGCATCTTCGTGGACTTCCTAAACGCCAGGTTCCCCGCCTACATGGATACGGGCCTGAATCTGGTGGATGTGGCTGAAGTCGCTCGCGCGCATGTGGCTGCACTCACTAGGGGCCGGTCGGGTCGCCGTTACATCCTGGGTGGTGAAAACCTGACATTCAAGCAGATCCTCGACAAGATGTCGGCCATCACCGGTATCCCCTCGCCCACCGTCAAGATTCCCTTTGCTGTCGCCGCCACTTACGCCTTCTTCGAAGAGTGGATCACCGGCCGCATCCGTGGCCGGGAGCCGCGCGCCACCCTTGAAGAGGTCCGCATGGGCCGCAAGAAGATGTTTGCCTCCAGCGCCCACGCGCAACAGGAACTGGGTTTCCGCATCGTGCCCGTCTACCCCGCCATGCGCGCCGCAATCGAGTGGTTCCGCGCCAACGGGTATGCGCCCGAAAGTCGAGCATGACCCGGACCGCCATCATCGCCGCCTTTCCCGGCGAGTTGAAGCCGCTGGTACACGGCTGGCCCCACAGCACACGCAATGGGGTGAATTTCTGGGCACTGCGAAATTCTGAGGAAGAGCGGATCGCAGCCTGCGCTGGGGCCGGCCTTGACGCTGCAACCCGAGCCTTTGCCTGCATAGAAGATGGCGGTCCGGTCGATCTCCTGCTCTCGGTCGGCTGGGCCGGCGGACTCAATCACGAAGTCGCAACCGGCAAAGCCTACAACGTAGCCGGTGTAATCGACGTCCGCACCGGCGAACGCTTTCACTGTGAGGCAGGCGCGGGAGAACTCTGGCTCGCGACCAGCCCTAAAGTCGCCGCGGAAGCAGAGAAGCGACGCCTCGCCTCCGCCTACAGCGCTGCTTTGGTGGATATGGAAGCTGCGGCCATCGCCCGCCTCGCCGCGATGCGCAACATCCCCTTCTACTGCATCAAAGGAGTGAGCGACGGTTACGCTGACAAATTACCCGATTTCAACCGTTTTATCTCACCCGGCGGGCAATTCCGGATGACCAGTTTTGTTCTCTATGCCTGTCTTCGTCCATGGCGCTGGCCCGCATTGGTGCGGATGGGCGAGAATAGTAGAAGGGCTTCCCAAAGCATAGCGAAGTCAGTGCACGATCTTCTGGATGAATGAGGTCGCATCAAAAAGCGAAATGGCAACTCAAATCTCAAATCCTGACAGTCTTGTGGAAACAGAGATCCCTTCCTCCATGTGCGCCGTGGTCTACCGCGGCGTCAACGACATGCGCCTTGAAAACGTGCCGGTTCCCGCCATTGGTCCGGGCGAGTTGTTGGTGAAAGTAGCCACTTGCGGCATCTGCGGGACGGACTTGAAGAAGATCCACACCGGGTCTCATTCCGCGCCGCGTATCTTCGGCCATGAGATGGCGGGTACCATCGCCGCCGTAGGCAAGGGTATATCGCGCTTTCAATTAGGTGAGAGGGTCGTGGTCTTCCATCACGTTCCATGCGGCCGGTGCTACTATTGCCGCAAGAAAACGCCGGCACAATGCCTGCTCTATAAGAAAGTGGGTGTTACCGCCGGCTTTGAACCCTCCGGCGGCGGCTTCGCAGAATACATCCGAGTAATGGAGTGGATCACGGCCAGCAGCGGCGTGGTGCGTATCCCCGATGATGTGCCTTTTGAGCAGGCGGCCTTCATTGAGCCCGTAAACACCGTGCTGAAGGGCGTAAAGATGCTCAACCTAGCTGCAGACGAAACGGTTCTGGTCATCGGTCAGGGACCTATCGGGCTCATGCACGCCGCTTTGGCGGCCCGCAGTGGCGCAAAGGTGCTCACCTCGGATTTGTATCCAGAGCGTCATGCCATTGCAGCCAGGTTTGGGTTGCACCATCCCATCCATGCCGGCTCCGAAGACGTGGTCCAGCGGGTTCTGGCGGAGACAGATGGCCGCGGAGCGGATGCGGTAGTCCTGGCCGTTGGTGGCAATGCGCTCATTCGTACTGCAATGGATGCGGCCCGGCCCGGTGGCAAAGTGATGTTGTTTGCTCAGACACAGCATGGCGAGGCGACGATCGATCCTGGCGCCGTGTGCATGGACGAGAAGACGCTCCTTGGCTCCTACTCCGCTTCGTTCGATATTTTGGATGAGGTAACCGCCCTGGTTTTTGACGGCTACCGCAACGGGTTTGATTTGACGCAACTCATCTCCCATCGCTTCCCGCTCGAGCAGGCTGAAACGGCGATTGATGTAGCTTCGCATCCCAAGGCGAACTCTATGAAGATTATGATGGAGCCAGTCTTAGGCGGCGGGAGCAAGCGAGGAGGGACCTGATGGCGACAACCATGAGGGCCGCTGTTCTCCATGGACGCGAGGATGTTCGCATCGAACGGGTACCGGTTCCTGAGGCAGCTCCGGGCGAGTTGATCGTCCGCGTCGGCGCAGCGCTTACGTGTGGAACAGATTTGAAGGTTTTTCGGCGCGGTTATCACGCGCGCATGATTGTACCTCCGGCGTTATTTGGCCACGAACTTGCCGGGACGGTTGTGCAGGCCGGCGAGGGAGTCACGGACTTTGCTCCCGGTGACCGCGTAGTGGCGCTCAACTCCGCGCCCTGCGGGCAGTGTTACTTTTGCGCGCGCGGCCAGGAGAATCTTTGCGACGACCTGCTCTTCAACAATGGCGCCTACGCAGAGTTCATCCGAATTCCGGCTCGCATCGTGGCCAAAAACACGCTTCATGTTCCGGATCACGTGCCGCTGGAGCACGCGGCGCTGACTGAGCCGCTGGCCTGCGCGGTACATGGTCTTGAGGATTCAAACCCTCGTCCCGATGACACGGTGGCTATCATCGGTGGTGGGCCACTGGGGCTGATGATGGTGCACGTCGCCGCACTGAAAGGCTGCAATGTCATCGCGATCGTCAGGCACGATGGCCAGGTGGAGGCCGCACGTCAGCTGGGCGCAGCCCACGTTGTTCAGGCCAGTACTATCCGCAAGGCCATCCGAGAGACGCGTGCGCTTACGCCAAAAGGTCGCGGTGTCGACATAGCGATTGAGGCCGTGGGAGCGCCGGAGGCATGGGAAGAAGCCGTGGAAATGGTGCGCAAGGGCGGCACGGTGAACTTTTTCGGGGGATGCGCCGTCGGTACACGTGTGACGCTCGATACCAATCGCATTCACTATAGCGACATCACGCTGCGGGCCACCTTCCATCACACCCCGGTCATCTGCCGGAGGTCGCTTGATTTGATCGCCGGCGGCCGCTTCCAGGCAGGTGCATTTATTACCGGCCACGCTCACCTTTACGAACTGAATCGCGTTTTCGAGAAGCTGATGAAGCGCAGCACTGAGATTAAGACCGCAATCGTGCCCTAAGGCAACGGAATGACCACGGCAGCCCTGCACCCTGACAACAATGCGCTGGCCCAGGATGAACTGATCGCCCGCGGCTGGGCAGCGCTGCCTGCGTCGTACCGCATGCCTGTGGCTGCTCCTACGCTCGAAGAGGCCCGGGCCTGGTGCAAACGGCTGGCCCAGTCTCACTACGAGAACTTTCACGTTGCCTCGTGGTTTTTGCCCAGGGCACTCCGCCCGCATTTCCACGCTATCTACGCCTATTGCCGCGTCTCCGACGACTTGGGTGACGAAGTGGGTGACAAGGCGCAGGCCTTGGCCTTGCTCGACATGTGGGGCCGGGAGTTGGACGCCTGCTACGAAGGCCGGGCGCGCCATCCGGTGTTTGTTGCTCTGACCCCGACGATCCATGCCTGCTCCATTCCCAAGGAACCTTTCGCCGACCTATTGACGGCTTTCCGCCAGGACCAGACCGTGACCCGTTTCAGCAGCATGCAGCAGGTGCTCGCCTACTGTCGCTACTCGGCTAATCCGGTGGGCCGGCTGGTGCTTTATGCGTGTGGCTATCCGGATGAGGAGCGGTTTCGCCTCTCCGATGCAACTTGCTCCGCGCTCCAACTGGCCAACTTCTGGCAGGACGTCCGTGTGGATTACGCCAAGGGTCGCGTCTACCTTCCCCAGGACGACATGCAGCGCTTTGCTGTGAGCGACGCAACAATTGCGGACGGCGTGCCTACGCCCGCGTTCCGCGGGCTCATGGAGTACGAAGTTGACTATGCGCGTCGGTTGTTTGAAGAGGGACTGCCGTTGATCAGCATGGTGGGCCGTGAGCTGGCGCTGGATCTGGACCTCTTCAGCCGCGGCGGTCTTGAGATCTTGCGCGCCATTGAGCGGCAAAATTACGATGTGCTGAGCGCTCGGCCCGCGATATCGAAGCGCTCCAAGCTCACACTTGCGTTGCGCGCCGTAAGCGGGAAGGCGCTGCCATTTCTCCGCCTCGGAGCACGACCCAGAGGGAAGGCGGCTTGACGCAAGCAATTTCATTGGAAGAAGCCTACGCCGCATGTCGGGCCATCGCCAAACGCGAAGCGAAGAACTTCTATTATGCTTTTGTGGCCCTGCCCAAAGCGCGCAAGAACGCCATCTGCGCCATCTACGCCTTCATGCGCATGGCCGATGACATCGCCGACGACGAAAGAATGTCGCGTGAGGAACGCCGAGCCCGTACGGAGGCCTGGCTAACCTCGTGGCGTAATGCGTGTCACGGCGGTGAAACGTCTGACCCAATATTTGTTGCCGTGCGTGACGCCACAGAGCGGTTCACGATTCCACTCAGCTTGCTAGAGGAACTGGTAGCTGGCACCACCATGGACCTCAAACCCTCTGCCGGCGATGCGCCAGACACCTACTCCACCTTTGCCGATCTTTACGGCTACTGCTACCTGGTGGCTTCGGTGGTGGGGCTGGTCTGCATCCGCATCTTTGGTTACAGCGACAAAACCGCCGAGAAACTCGCCGAAGAAACGGGCATTGCGTTCCAACTCACCAACATCCTGCGCGATGTGGCCGAAGATGCGGAGCGCAATCGCGTTTATCTGCCGCTTGAAGATCTGGCCGAACATAGCGTTTCGCTCGACGCATTGCTCCATCGCTCTCCGGGCACACCGCCCAGCGCCGCCGAACGCGCTGTGCTCGCTGAAATCGGCCGCCGCGCGGACAGCTATTACCAATCGGCTAAGGCCCTGTTGCCGCTGATCGACCGTGAAAGCCGACCCGCGCTTTGGGTGCTGGTGTCGATTTACCACGGATTGCTTAAACGCATCCAGCGAGCGAACTACGATGTTTTCACTCGCAGCGCCAGTGTCCCAATGGCACAGAAGCTCGCGATTTTGGCAGTAGGCATTGCGCGCATGTCAGTAGCGCGTCTCTCGGTATGAATCAATTACGCCAAAGTGCAGAGCGAACTGTCACCGTGGTGGGTGGCGGGGTTGCAGGCATGAGTGCGGCGTGCGCGCTGGCCGAGGCGGGGTTCCATGTGCAACTGGTCGAGCGCCGCGGGTACCTGGGTGGGCGTGCGTCGTCCTATTTCCATCCCGGCGTGAGCGAGGTGATTGACAACTGCCAGCACGTGCTGTTCGGGTGCTGCACCAATCTCATCGGCTTCTATCGGCGCGCAGGGGTTGCGGACCGCATCCACTGGACCAGCGGGATGACCATGATCGAGCCGGGTGGGAGGCGTTCGTCGCTTGGCCCTGTGTGGTTACCTGCACCCTTGCATGGTTTGCCCAGATTGGTGGCCGCAAGGGCATTCTCGTTCGCCGACAAGCTGGCGTTGGTACGCGCGTTTCAGGCGCTGATGCGCCCCGTGCCGCAAGATGCAACCGAAACCCTCGGTGCATGGCTCAGGCGCAACGGACAGACCGACGGCGCCATCAATCGCTTCTGGCGGCTGGTGATTGCGAGCGCTTTGAACGCTGATATCGATTCCATCGCGCTACCTTATGCGGCAAAAGTGATTCGCGAGCTCTTCATGAATTCGGCACGGGCGGGGAGCATGGGGATGAGCACTGTGCCGCTCAGCGACCTGTATGCAGGCGCTGTGGATTTCCTCACCCAGCACGGCTCAAGCCTTCTGCTCAACTCGAGTGTGGAGTCGGCGGAGTGGGATGAGGAGACATCGCAATGGACAGTCCACACCCGCGAGGCGAACGTCACATCGGGTTTTCTGGTGCTTGCGTTGCCCTTCGAGGCAACGGCAAAGCTGCTTCAACGAATGCCTGCGGCCGAGGGCGTGAATTCGCTCGCCGGCCAGATCGAGAGCCACCATCACTGGCCCATTTGCAGTGTGCATCTCTGGTTCGATCGCGAGATTACCACTCTCGATCACGCCGTGCTGCTCGACCGCGAGCTTCACTGGATGTACAACAAGGGCCGGCTGCAGCCCCAGCGCAAGTTGCACGGGAGCTACCTGGAATTGGTAGTCAGCGCCTCACCTGGTTTCGCCGCGCTTTCCCGCGAGCAGGCCATCGACCAGGCCGTCAAGGAGCTGGCCGAGTTTTTTCCCGCGGTATCTTCGGCGAAGTTAGAGAAAGCCGTGTTGGTGAAGGAGGTGCGCGCCACATTTGGCGTGCCCCCGGGTATCGATGCTGCGCGGCCCGGCGCCGTCTCGCCGTGGTCCAATTGCTTCCTCGCCGGCGATTGGACTGCCACCGGCTGGCCCTCGACAATGGAGAGCGCCGCGCGCTCGGGTCACCTGGCCGCGGAGGCCGTTTGCCAGGCGGTCAGTGAGCCCCGCGCATTCCTCGATCCGGATCTGAAGCCTCGCGGACTGATGCGGTTCATCAGGAAGGCTTAAAAAGCTGTCTTTTATTGCTAAAAAGTGGCCCAAAGCTTGCAGTTTTGGGGTCTTGTTGTTTACCGAAAAGATAATACATACATGGTTATACTATGTGTATTATCAACTAGTTGCAGGATTTTATGACCCCCAAAACGCGGCCTTAGGAGGGGGAGGGGGGTGGGGGGTACCTCGGTACGGACCGGTCACATCCCGGACCGCTCGTCCCCCATTCAGATTGTGCGACCTGGGAGGGTAATTTTCTGCAATAGGGCTATTTACTTCACGCCACCAACCGCAAGATGTTGTGGCTTTTCGGCCGGCCCAGAAGTGGTCGTAATTGGCTACCGCATGAACGCATATCATTGCAAACATGTTGATTAGCAGCGCGGACCGGAACCACTTCTAATGGTATGAGGTGGCGTCAAGTAAATAGCCATATTCTGCAAAAGGCTCGAGGCGGCCGGTGGGCGGAGGTGGCCACCCACCCATTCCACGATGAAGCGCTGTGGAATGGATGGGCACCTGGCAGATGAATCCATTTGGGGGTCGAGTGACTTACATCACGTGATACGAACAAAATCTCAAATCATAATGGCAACTGACTAAGGTATTCCGTAAAACTATGAGAAAAGGCTTGTTCCGCGCTTAATTCCCGGCTCAAAAGGCTAAGGGTCCAGAGAGCGGATGCTTCCATCCAACGTAATTCTCATTGACTCCTCATAAATAAAAAACGACAAGATCAGAAACAGTTACTTTCTTGGTACACAGAGAACTGAAAAGTGTTCCAGGCCACGATTGCTGTCAATTGGCCACCGACGTGCTTATCATCCGGCAAAGGTTAATTCATGAGCACGGCACACTACGCAGCAAGTAACGGGCAGATTTCCAGTTACGTACCCGATAATGCGGTGCACTCCCATCGCCGGACCCGGCTTGGTGATTCACTCCCACGTGTTCTTCTGGCCGAAGACGATGAGGTAGCTCGTTTGCTCCTGGAGAGATGCCTGCAAGGCTTGGGATATCAGGTAGTTACAGCCAAAAATGGGACCGATGCATGGGAGATTTTACGGCAGGATGCACCGCCGGAGCTTGTGATCCTGGATTGGATGATGCCCGGAATCGATGGTATCGAACTGTGCCGCAGAGTGCGTGATGGGCTGTCGGATTTCTACCACTACGTGTTGCTGATCACAGGCAAAAGTCATAAGGAAAGTGCCGCACAGGCGTTGGACTCGGGAGCAGACAATTTCCTGACGAAGCCATTTGACCTAAGTGAGTTGCAGTCAAAGCTCAAGGTTGCCACTCGCATCCTCTCACTACAGGATCGCCTGATTCGGGCACGGGAAGAACTTCGGCATCAGGCAACAAAGGACGGTCTCACCGGTATTTGGAACAGGGTGGCATTCCTGGATTTGTTCCAGCAGGAACTCAGTCGTGCAGCCCGCTCAAAGGCCACGACGGGACTCTTATTAATTGACTTGGATCATTTCAAGCAAGTCAACGACACTCAAGGACACCTGGCCGGGGATCTCGTCTTGAAGGAAGTAGCGTGTCGTCTAAAGAACGCTCTCCGATCGTACGATTTTGTTGGACGTTTTGGTGGCGATGAGTTCCTGATCGCACTTCCAGACGTCAACAGAAATCATCTCTGCAAAATAGCTGAGAGGATTCGGTTGTCCGTAGCCAACGTAGCTGTTCATTGCGGGAACACCAAGATCGAGTTCAGCCTCAGCGTCGGCGCAATTGCGGTGATGCCAGGGGAGCTGTCCTCACTGGATGCGATTGCTGTGGCGGATGCCGCACTCTATCACGCAAAGAACTCAGGCCGAAATCGTACGGTGTACTGCCAGAGACCGTCGCAGGCTGTGCTTCCATCAGAAGATGCGCACCGGGCCATGCGTAGCAAATGTCAGGTTGGGTTTGTAAAGCAACGCGTATTGTCGACCACCGGGAAAGGCGCCGAGGATTTGCCAGAGTCGAGTGCTCGGTGGCTCATGTATCCCTACATGACAGAAGTTCGTGATGGACAGAGGGCAATAGCTTAAGCCGGGAGTGATGAACTATTTGCCAGTTCAAGAAGTCGGTTTGCGCGACTGCTGATCGCATTTAGTTCCGTAATGCCTTCGTAGAGGAGGGCTTGATTAATGCAAACAAGATCAATTGAATTGGAAGTACCAAACGGTCGCCGAGAGAGCAGGAATTGGGATCTCATCCAACTGGACGGTTTGCCGAATACGGAAGACCGCAAGCCCATCGCGAATTACTCTGCGGAGCGCGAAGGGTGGATGGAGTCGCGGCGGCATTCGGCATTTAATCAGACGAGGGAATCGTTTTTAGCGCTGGATGTTGTTGCCGGCGATTATTCGCAAGCGAGTTTCGCTAACTGGATACTGAGGCTCAAGTCTGGGTCCGGCGCCGGCCTGTGGATGGCGCCCTTTCGAGGAATCCCGGACATCGACGTGTCAGTCCCCCTGGATTTGATTTATCTGGACATGGATGGCCGGGTCATTGACCTGGTGGAGAGCTTTCCAGTTTGCCGTGTTTCCCCCTCGACTCCGCCTGCAGCCAGCGTCCTCGCGCTGCCTATGCACGCCATTCACTCTTCACAAACTAAACACGGCGATCAATTGATAGTTTGCGCTGCTGAAGACATGAGGCGACGCATGAGTCAGATTTCCGTTGTTGCTCCTCGTATTTACTCTTTCGACGGCACAGCGGCAGATCAACCTCTTCAGAAGGAAGAAACCAGATCAGGAGCCGGAACAAATCCGTCGGAATCCAACGATGACGCCGGCGATGTGGAACCCACCCAAAAACAGCAGACGCAAGAGGCAATGCCAATTAACCGAGGAATGCGGAAGATAACTTTGCGGATGAGTTGGGTGATGCGCTGGTTATTCCCAGATCCCTCGAGTCCTGTGGAAAAGAGGAGGGCACCGCGACAGCCTGCGACCGACCTGGTTGCTTCGTTTTGGACCGGTGGAGTTCCTGCGGTTCACAAGATTCGCGACATCAGTTTGTCTGGCTTATATGTGATTACCTCGGAGCGTTGGTACATTGGCACGGTTATTCGAATGACACTCACAAAGATAGAAGGCATGGGACGAGGAGCTGGTCCGTCCATTTGCGTCCGCGCCGCAGCCGCCCGGTGGGGCAATGACGGCGTTGGCCTTCAGTTTGTTTTGCAAGATAGACCCAAGAAGGGCCGAGGCCACGGTGAGACTGTTGAAGGGGCGGACAATGGGCAGTTTGAACAATTCCTGAACTCGCTCAGGAGCGCCAATCAATAGGACTCTCCGAGTATTCCCGTGCTGCATGCCAAAAGTGCTCTTGCGATCTTAGTGGTCGCTGTAGGACTCTCCATTCAGCAGGAGCCTTCCTGATGGAGCCGGGCACGTGCACCCTTCCCGCCCTCGCGGAGCTGGGACGGGGACCCCGATTTGTAGCGCGGTTAGAGGTGAGCCACCCGCCGGGCAGATAAAACAGTGCCCCCGCAGCGGATGTCTTTGTAGAATGGTGAGCAAGCTATGACCACGGTTCTAGACAAACAGGATTTTCTTCCTGGGATTTTGCGTGGGAAGGAGTTCGAGTGCAACTGCAAGGTTCTGCTTGCGTCGACACTCACCGGGGGGAAGGAACGCTTTGCAGTGAAGACCAGCCTGCGCATCGTCTCGTCTGAGGAATCTCCTCCAGACGGGATTTATTCCCTCACCGTGTATGGCCGAGTCTTCAAAGTCCGCCGCGTGGGCGGTCAATGGCCGACCCTACGGCTCTAGCACGCCCACCCAGTCCCCGAAGAACAGGAAACGGATAGGTTCAGTGGTCTCCCACCCTTCCGCAAAAGGCTGCGGAAGAATGGGGCCACCCATTTTTGTGGCGGAACGAGCATTCAGAAACTGAGGGGCGCGCCGCCCGGCGCTGAATAGGAGCGATCTCCCTATGAACAACCTGCTGAATAACGTGGTTCAACCGTGGTTCCTGATCATATTTGCAGTCGCGGGGTTTCTCTTCTTCCTGACAATAGGGAAAATGTCTAAAAGACCCTAGAAGTGGTTGCATATATACAACGACAAGATTGAGTTGGTGCCTACTCCAGGGCGTCGGGGAGGAGGGCGATGTTCTTTTCGCCGGCGGCTTTCTTTTCGTTGTAGGCTTTGACCCAGTCTTCCCAGTGCTTGCCGGCGGCGCGGTCTTTGCCGCTGAATTCGAGGCGGGCTATTTCGGCGTAACTGAGAGAACGCTTGTCTGGCGCGCTGGGAGTGAAGTATTGCACGAAGGAGTCGGCAAGGGTAGCGCCGGTGCGGCGATTGAAGATGTACGCCTCAATGCGCTCTCCATTCTTAAGAGTGAGCATCACGTCGCCTCGGTAGTCGAAGGCTTTCTCCAAGGCTTGGCGCAGGTCTTCGTCGCTGGCCAGCGTGGGCACCCAGCCTTCAAGTTTCTCGCGGTCGGTGGCGGGAGCCAGTTCAAGAGCTTCAACCTGCTCGCGGGTATATTTCAGCACCTCGGCGCTCATGCGTTGGTCTCCTCAAGGGTGTGGGCCGGACTGGCGATCTGGACGAGGGATGCGGGCGCATGTGTTCCCCACTCATTGAGCTGCTTGAGCGCGTGTGCGCTCTTGTAGCTGCTGAACGTTCCCTTGACCATGCCCCAGAAGCCACTGAGGGAGAGGAATCCGTCGAGGACCGCGGTCGGCTCGTACCCGCAACTGACCATGCAGTTGGCGCACTTGGGATTGCCGCTGCCGACCCCGTAGTCTTCCCACTGGGTGGTTTCAAGTAATTCCTTGAAGGTATCGACATACCCATCCTGAAGGAGATAGCAAGGCTTTTGCCAGCCGAATATGTTGTACGCCGGCGAACCCCACGGGGTGCAGTCGTAGCTGCGGTCGCCCATGAGGAACTCAAGGAACAATGGCGACATATTGAACTTCCACGCTTTTTTGCGGTTGGACAAAATGGCGCGGAAGAGCTTGCGCACACGGGCACGCCCCATGAAGTGATTCTGGTCAGGCGCCTTGTCGTAGCTGTAGCCGGGCGAGAGAACGATTCCCTCAACCCCGATGGCCATCATCTCGTCGAAATGCGCGCGCACGCTGTTGGGATCAGTGCCGTCAAAGAACGTGGAGTTGGGGGTGACACGGAAGCCGCGCTTGACGGCCTCCTTGATGCCCTCGACCGCGATGTCGTAGCCGCCCTCGCGGCATACAGCGAAGTCGTGATGCTCGCGCTGGCCGTCGAGATGAACGGAAAAGGTGAGGTATTTGGAAGGCGTGAACTCGTGCAGGCGCTTTTTCAGCTCCAGTGCATTGGTGCACATGTAGACATACTTCTTGCGCGCGACGAGGCCATTGACGATGTCTACGATCTGCGGATGGAGGAGCGGCTCGCCGCCGGGAATGGCCACCATGGGCGCACCGCACTCTTCGGCCGCGGCGAAACACTCCGCGGGGGTGAGCTGCTTTTTGAGGATGTGGGGTGGATATTGCACCTTGCCACAGCCGGCACAGGCCAGGTTGCAGCGGAAGAGCGGCTCAAGCATCAGCACCAGCGGATAGCGCTTTTGGCCCGTGAGCTTCTTCTTCCATACATAGGTGGCGACCGTCCACGCCTGGGAAATAGGAATAGCCATATTTTGATTTTCCCCCAGGGGCTGAAGCCCCGTTGCTTACTTTTCTTCTTCCGGGGCTAAAGCCCCTTGTATTTCTGCGCCGAAGTCAGGTGCCTAAAGGTCCCTGCTCCCTCCGGGTTTCTATGAGACACGTTCCATGGCGCGCTTGTAGGTGGTAAGCGCCAGCAGCGGAAAGTAATTCCGATACATGTCATAGGACAGGTAGAAAACTCTGGGGAAGCCAGTCCCGGTAATGATGTTCTGGCGCGTTGGTCCTTCGCCCATGGATTCGTCCCAACTGCCGTCGGACCTTTGCCGCGTAAGCAACCAGCGAACACCTTTGGCAATCGAATCGGATCGATCGTCGCCCGCGGCCAGCAGGGCAAGCATGGCCCACGCAGTTTGCGAGGGCGTGCTGGCGCCCACGCCGCGGGTGTTGGGGTCGTCGTAGCTGCCGCAGGTTTCGCCCCATCCACCGTCGGGATTCTGCACCATGCGAATCCACTCCGCTGCCTGCTGCACCTGTGGTTCGAGGTGATCGACGCCGATTGCCTCAAGCCCGCGCAGGACAAGGAATGTGCCGTAGATGTAATTGACACCCCAGCGTCCGAACCAGCTCCCGTCCGGCTCCTGCTCTTTGAAAATGAACTTGATAGCCTTGTCGACGCGCTTGTCGTCGCGGGTATAGCCGTAAGTGGCGAGCATCTCAAGAATTCTTCCCGTGATGTCGACCGTGGGCGGATCGAGCATGGCGTTGTGATCGGCAAAAGGGATGTACTGGAAGATCATCTTGGTGTTGTCTTTGTCGAAACTGCCCCAGCCGCCGTTGCGGCACTGCATGGCGAACTCCCACTCGATGGCGCGCTCGGCCACCTGATGCTGGTAACGCTCGCGCGGATTGTCTACCTTGTTGAGCGCGAGCAGCACCTGGGCGGTGTCGTCGGTGTCGGGATAAAACTCATTGTTGAACTCGAAGTACCAGCCACCGGGCTCAATCCTGGGGACCTTAACCGCCCAATCGCCCTTGTGGCGGACTTCCTTGGAGAGCAGCCAGTCGGCGGCTTTAATCATCTGGGGATCGTTGCGCGGCACGCCGGCTTCGCCTAGCGCAAACACAGCTTGTGCGGTGTCCCAGACAGGCGAAACGGCCGGCTGCATGCGGAAGGTAGGCTCCGGCATGCCCGCGGATGGCGGCTCCTCGATGCCCAGCTTCTCAAACTCGTCGCGGGCACGAATTACTTGCGGATCGTCTTCAGAGTAGCCCAGGCAGCGCAGGGCAAGAATGGCATTGAGCATGGCTGGGTAGATGGCTCCCAGGCCGTCAGTCATCTCGAGGCGCTCAAGGATCCATTTCTCTGCCCGTCGCAGGGCGATTGTACGCAGCGGGCGGATATGGACGGCCTCAGCAACGTGCATGATCCGATCCAAGATGATGAAGAAATTGCGCCACGAGAAGATCGAACTGCGATCCCTGCGCAGGCGGAGGACGGAGTTGGCGCGGCCACCCACAAACAACTCGTCGATGCTGTGCTCCGGGGGGATCTTTTTGAATGGCTTTTTGGCGTAAATGATGGCCAGGGGCACGAGAATGGACCGCGACCAGGAAGAGATTTCGTAGATGTTGAAGTAGAACCAGTTGGGGAAAAGGACAATCTCCGGGGGGATGGCAGGGACAGCGTCGTAGTCGTATTGACCCATGGAGCACAAGTACATTTTGGTAAAGGTATTGCACTCCACAACGCCGCCGTGCGCCAGGACCCACTCGCGGCAGCGGACGAGGCGTGGATCGTCCGCGCCGATGCCCATCAACTTGGCCGAGAAATAGCACTTGACGGAGAGAGAGATATTTCCCGGACCACCGGGATAGATGCTCCAGCTGCCGTCCTCGTTCTGATAGCGCATCATCTCAGTGCAAGCGCGCTCCAGGCGGCTCGGATCGCCTGTGTCCAACAGTATGTGGAGATAAATGTAGTCGGCCTCGAGCATTGAGTCGGCCTCGAGCTCGCCGCACCAGTAACCGTCAGGATGCTGCTGCGCGAGGAGGAAGTCGCGCGACTGGACAATGGCGGATTGCACATCCGCCAAGTCCGCATCCAGGCGCCCAAATCTAGGCGCAACAGAGTGCATGGAACCTTGTTTTAGGCTCATACGAATTAAGATGCCTCAGTTCCTCGTTAACAGCCTGTAACCACGGCACCAGCGATCCCAAGAAAAACGGGCTCGGCAGTGTGTCTCGACTACAGGATCAAAAAATTACCCACGGCGCGAATGCCGCGCCATGCTATGCCGGGAAGATACTCCAAATCAACCGATTGCGACAGGTGCGTCAGCGTACTGGCACCGCCGGTGAGCCTGCCGGCCCCCCAATGGCCTGGACAATCTCTGGCGGCAGCCCAAAGCGAACATTCTCCGGCATCACTTCAACTTCTTCGACGTTGGAAAAGCCATTCTGACTCAAATAATTGACAACGTCCTCGACCAGAATCTCAGGAGCTGATGCGCCAGCCGTGACCGCGACCGTGGATACGTCCTTGAGCCATGCGGGGTTGATGGCCTGGGAGTTATCGATGAGATACCCTATGGTGCCCAAATTTCGTGAGACTTCAACCAACCGGTTGGAGTTGGAACTGTTGGTAGAGCCGACGACCAACACCAGGTCGGCATTGTGAGCCACGTTGCGGACTGCGACCTGACGGTTCTCCGTGGCGTAGCAAATGTCCTGAGAATGAGGGCCAACTATGTTTGGAAACTTGACTTTGAGGGCGTGGATGATGTCGCGCGCCTCGTCGAGGCTTAGCGTGGTCTGGGTGAGATAGGCTACGCGGTCCGGGTCCGGAACCTGAAGCGCCTCAACCTCGGCGACATTGGAGACAACCTGTGTGACTTCAGGCGCTTCGCCCAGAGTGCCCTCGATTTCGTCGTGGTCGCGGTGGCCGATGAGGACCAGCGAATACCCCTGACGGGCGAATTTGACGGCCTCGATGTGGACCTTGGTCACGAGGGGGCAGGTGGCGTCAATCACCTTGAGGCCACGGCCCTTGCTCACTTCGCGAACTGCGGGAGAAACGCCGTGGGCTGAATAGATGACACGCTGGCCGTCGGGAACTTCTTCGATCTCATGGACAAAGATGGCACCCTTCTCAGCCAACTCATTCACAACATAACGGTTATGAACGATTTCGCGGCGCACGTAAATGGGCGCGCCGAAGGTTTCAAGGGCGATCTTTACGATGTCGATGGCGCGCACCACACCGGCACAAAAGCCGCGCGGCTTGAGCAGCAGCACCCTGTTTTGTGTGGGGGAAGTCCCGGCCGGAGAAGCGTTGGGGAAAGATTCAAGGACAGTTGTGGTCACACCAACAGTATACCAATGAGCAAACATTTTGCGGCGTTACTGTTGGGGTGCCTGCGGCCTGCGCGAGCCGGCGGGAATTGGGCCCCAGACCTCTGTGCGAGATCTGGGGCGCAATTAAAAAGCGATCAGGAAGCGACTTTCATGTCGAATTCCCGCGGTTCGCCGGCCATGTCCTGAAAAAGCGCCCGGTAGTGGATCATCGCCCGGCGCAAGTCCTCGGTGCTGGCTTTCCCATCTACTTGGCGAATTGCAACGTCATGGGCCGCACGGTAATCCTCGATAACTCGGGGGTGGTCCACGGAGATATCCGCCGCGCATTGGTCAAAGTCACTTACGGGATAGCCGAGTGTAGACATCACATCCCGCAGCAGTTGATCTGCTTCATTGACTGCAATGGCAGGGCCATCCACAAAGTGCGCCTGGACCTTGGTCCACAATGCGAAAAAACGCGCGCGATCGGGCGAAGTGAGTGGACGAAGGTGAAATGACAGCACTCGCTCTTCGCGCTTTTCCAGCTTGGCCTCCGCGTGTCGCCGCCCGTGGCCTTCTGTGACTACGCGCTCATATTCGCCTTGGCCGAACTGATCGCGGAGGCGACTGGTGCGGCGCTTCTGCAGAAGGTAAACGATTATGGCACCGACCACAACAACGACTACAGCTGTGGTAACGAAGATCTGCGTCGTGTCCAGCATCGCAATATTCATGGTGTATCTCCAAACTGTTGTGACCGAGGAACATGTACCTCTTACGCGATCGGTGAGCTCACCATCGTTGATTTGGATGCTGGACTCTGGCGCGTAGACATGACTGGTCAAACCGGCTCATATTGCCAGAATTATTGTGAAAACTGAGATAAGCGGAAGTGGGCGTCGAGCTTTCGAGCTCAGCGGCTGGCGGCGATCATCTGAGAGGCGTGCTGGAGGCTTGTTTCTGTGACCTTTGCGCCGGACAACATGCGAGCGACTTCGTGGGTGCGGGCGCGGTCGTCGAGGAGACGAATCTGCATCTTGGTGCGGCCATGGTCTTCGCGTTTTTCGACGACGAAGTGCTGGTCAGCAAAGGCGGCGATTTGAGGTAGGTGGGTGACGCAAAGAACCTGCTGACCGTGGCCAAGGGCTTTAAGCTTTTGACCGACCGCTTCAGCAGCGCGGCCACCGATGCCGATGTCGATTTCATCGAAGACCAAGGTGCGGGGCGTGGGCACTTTCTTTCTGGCTTTGGAAGAGGCCTCCTCGACAGCGACTTTGAGAGCGAGCATGACGCGGCTCATTTCGCCGCCGGAGGCGATTTCGTGGAGGGGTTTGAGGGGCTCGCCGGGGTTGGTGGCGATGCGGTATTCGACCATGTCCCAGCCGTGGGCGGTCCAGTGGGATTCCGGCTCTTCAGCGGAGACGGCGACTGCGAAGCGGACCCTCATGGCGAGAGAGTTAATCTGGGATTCGGCCAGCCGCTCGAGTTTGGCGGCGGCAGACTTGCGCTCAGTGGAGAGGGCGGAGGCGGTGGACCGATATGCCTTGGCAGCTTCATCGACAGCGGCACGAAGCAACTTCAGAATTTCATCGCGGTCTTCGACTTCGCTGAGCTTGGCGGCGACGTCCTGCGCAAAGGCGATGACTTCAGAGACAGTGTGGCCATATTTGCGCTTGAGGCGATCGATGAGGGCGAGGCGGTCTTCGATTTCGATGAGACGCTCGGGCGAGGCGTTGATCCGCTCAGCGTAGTCGCGGAGAGTGGAGCTGACATCGCCGACGACGGCGCGGGCGGACTCAAGCTGGCGGGCAGGCTCGGCGAAACCGTTGTCGTAGCGGGCCAGTTCCTCAACGTTGCGCAGGGCTGCGCGCAAGGCTCCCTCGGCGGAGACACCGCCCTCGTAGAGCTGCTCGAAGGCGCTCATGGCGGCGGTGTAGAGCTTTTCGGCATTGGAGAGAACGCGCTTTTCGGTTTCGAGAGCCTCGTCTTCGCCGGGCTCGAGTTGCGCGGCTTCGATCTCTTTCAACTGATAGCTCCAGAGATCGACCATGCGGAGGCGGTCCTGCTCGCCCTGGAGGAGGTCTTCAAGTTTGAGATGGGCGGCGCGCCAGCGGGCGTGGGCCTCGGCGACGGCATCGGTGGAAATGGATCCAAAACGATCGAGGAGGATACGCTGCTGGGCCTGGTCGAAGCTGGAAAGGGTCTCAGTCTGGGCGTGAACGAGGGCCAGCTCGGGGGCGAGCAGGCGGAGCACGGCGACGGTGCCCGGCTGGTTGTTAACGAAGACGCGGCCCTTACCGTTGGAGAGTATTTCGCGGCGAAGGATGATCTCGGCGCCTTCGGAGTCGATGCCGTTCTCTTCAAGAATGACGTCTGCGGCAGGGGTGGACTCAAAGACGCAGGCTACGACGGCCTTGTCGGCGCCGTGGCGAACCACTTCCGGCGAGGCTTTTCCGCCCATCAGCAGCGCCAGCGCGTCGACGAGGATAGACTTGCCGGCGCCGGTTTCGCCAGTGAGCAGATTGAGCCCCGGGCCGAAAACGGCGATGGCATGATCGATGACGGCGTAGTTTTCAGCGCGCAGTTCGACGAGCATTCGTTGAGCAAACCTCTTGAGTTCAGCTTCGAGTTGCCAGCTCTTAGCTCTTAGCTTTGTGGCTTCCCACCCTTTCGCAATGAGACTGCGAAAGGATGGGGCACCCCCCGCATCGGGTACCCACCGCTCCGCGTGGGCGGAGCCGGTCAAGATTATTGAGTTTCCCATCTTTTCGCCGGAGATTAAGCGAAAGGATGGGGCACAGTTTTTCTGGTCGCCCGCGCGCATCTAGTTCACCAGTAACGAAAAGCGCAGCGGGAATCCGAGCGCAGCATAGCACGAACGGAGGGGTTGACGGCCGGTGGGAAGAGGCAGGACGGCGCATGGGGGACCAGATCGATAACTTGGAAGGTCGCATCGCGTCTGATACCGTGAATACTGAGGTGAAACCCGATTCTTAACGCTGCATTCGTCCTTGCATTGCAGGCTGACAGTGGCGCCACCCCGGTGGGAGCAACGCTGGCCCAGGGGCCAAGCGCGCTGATGGACATCCTGAGTAACATTGGCCCGGTTGCGATGTTTGTGCTGGTGCTGTTGCTATTTGCCAGCCTTTATTCATGGACCGTGATTCTGGGCAAAATCGGCATATTTGGCAAGGCCACCAAAGAGAGCCGCAACTTTATCCGCGCATTTCGCAAGGCTTCGCGGTTGCAGGAGATCGCGGCCGTGGCGGAGCACTACAAATCAAGCCCGCTGGCGCAGGTTTTTGTGGAAGTGTACGAGACCTACAAGCGGCAGACAGGCGGCTCAGGCCCGCCGCGGAACCTTGTCCCCCTGGAGCGCTCGGCGCAAACCGCGGCCAGTGAGTCGATTACGGCCCTGGAACGCCGGATGACCTGGCTGGCGACGATTGCGGCCACCAGCCCGTTTGTGGGCTTGTTCGGCACGATCATGGGCGTGATGGATGCCTTTCACGGACTAGGCACCGCGGGAGCGGCAACGCTGCG
Source organism: uncultured Occallatibacter sp. (assembly GCA_964396795.1). Taxonomy (GTDB): domain Bacteria; phylum Acidobacteriota; class Terriglobia; order Terriglobales; family Acidobacteriaceae; genus Telmatobacter. The sequence continues at coordinate 19,303 of CAYNGB010000036.1, forward strand.
CGCGGTGGCGCCGGGCATCAGCGAAGCACTGATTACGACCGCTGCCGGACTGTTTGTGGCGGTGCCCGCAGTGGTGGCCTATAACCAGCTCAATGGGCGGATCAGGGTGTTTGCCTCGGCGACCGACGACTTTTGCCGCGAACTGATGAACGCATTCGAGGAGATCCCGGCACGCGGATCGGCGCCGCGCAGTCCTGTGGCAGAAGAGCCCCAAGAGGTCGAGCGTGGCCTTTACAAGTAGCAACGGACAGACGCGTAGTTCGCTAGCGGATATCAATATCACGCCGGTGGTGGACGTGGTGCTGGTGCTGCTTGTGATCTTTATGATTACCGCCCCGGTGCTGCAGTCGGGCATTGATGTTTCAGTACCCAAAACGCGCACGGTGAAGGAGATTACCGAGCAGCGGGTGGTATTGACGATTGACCGCGACCAGCAGGTGTTTCTGGGCGATCAGCCGGTGAATGTGCACGACTTGCCGCAGCGGCTGCAGCAGCCAGGCGTGCCTGCGGCAAAGCGGGTGATTTACCTGCGTGCCGATGAGCGGGTGCCGTTTGGCGCCTTTGCGAGCGTGATGGACGCGGTGAAACAGGCAGGCATTACGAATATTTCCATCGTCACGCAGCCGGTGGATACCAAGGGGCTGGCGGGCGGGAAATGACGGCCGGTGAACCAGTGGTGAAGAAAGAACCCCAGGCAAAGCGATGAGCGGTGTGTTGGATGGCGGCGAGCAACTAGAGCAGGAACTGGCGCCAGAACCGGTGATGGCCCCGGCGACGGGGTCTGTCATGCTTCATCTTGGCCTGGCCGCAGCACTGGTGCTCTACGGCGTCCTTGGCGGCTTATTTCATCACAACATCTGGGGCGGCTCGGGGGCAGGCGGAGCGATCCAAGTGAGCATGGTTGCTGCACTGCCGTTGCCATCAAACCAACCGATCAACCAGAATGTGCTGTCTACCGAGACTCCCAGCCAGGCTCCGGCACCGCCGGAACCCAAGGCCAAGCAGGCGGTGGACGATACTGCGCTCGCCATTTCTGGAAAGCAGAAGAAGGCGGAGCACGAGAGCGCACCCAAGACTCCGGCGCGTCAGCCGCAACCGGTGCAGCAAAACCGAGCGCAGTATGGCGAGCAGGCGGGCTCATGGGCCCCACGGGCAGCGGCGCAAGGGTTTTCAAATGGCCAGACCACGGTGAGCGATGGCGACTTTGGCAGCATGTTTGGGTGGTACGTGGAAGGCATCAATCGCAAAATGGGCTCCAACGGATTCAGATCGATGGTGGACCCGCACACGCCAAGGGGTGCGAAAACCTATATTGACTTCAAGATTTACCGAGATGGCTCGGTTGGCGATGTGCGCATGGAAACTGCGAGTGGGAGTTCGACGCTGGATACCGCGTGTGTTCGCGCGGCGCAGCGCGTGGATACGTTTGGCCCCCTGCCCTCGCAATATCGAGGGACAACGCTGCTGGTTTCGTACTATTGCGAATACTAGGGCCGATTGAAGGACTGGAACGCACGGGCAGCATCCAAGTAAAATAGAGTTTTCGGGGCAGACTGCCCCGCGCTTGCCAGATGGCATCGTCTGGTGACAGAGCCAGATGCGCGCAGGGATTCCCAAAACCATCGAGGCTCCACCGAGGAAGGATTGCGCGCTGCATGAATCCTGGTTTCCGGCTTTTTCGCCCCGCGTTGCTGACTCTGGCAGTTCTTGCATCGATTCCCGCAGTGGCCCAGGACTGGGTTCACACCGGCTCCAACCTGGGCAACGCGCACATCCGAATTGCCGCCGCTGATTTCAAGCTTGTGGGCGTAGATCCGCAAACGCCGGCTCTAAAGGCGGTCTTCGACACCACGTTGTATAGCGACCTGTCGAACGCAGGGGTATTCGACCTGGTCTCAAAGAGCTTTGCGCCGCAGGCGGCGCCGGGCTCGCCACAGGAGATCAGTCTTCCGCAGTGGGCTGCCGACCCTTCAAACGCAGCCATGGTGGCGTTTGGCGCACTCTCAGCCACCAATGGGCGGCTGGTGGTGTATGGGTGGCTGGACGATACGCGCAACACGGCCAACCCGCAGGTGCTGGGCAAGCAGTACAACGAGGCGGCCAGCGAGGACATGGCCCGCACAGTGGCGCACCGCTTTGCCGACGAGATTATTCTTCGCCTGGGCGGCGGCGTAGACGGCATTGCGGAAACCAAGATTTACTTTGTGAGTTCACGGAGCGGGTCAAAAGAAATCTGGGTGATGGATTACGACGGGCAGAATCAGCACCCCATCACTCACCTTGGGAGTATTTCGATCTCGCCGCGCATTTCACCGGATAATTCACGGCTGGCATTTGCATCGCTGGGGCGCGAAGGCTGGGCGATCCGCATGTATTCGCTGGAGCTTGGCCGACCGGTGAGCTTCCCCGGGGGATCGGCGGGAGGCGCAAACCAGTCTCCGGCGTGGTCGGGTGACGGAACCAAACTCGCTTTCTCCTCCTCGCGATCGGGCGATCCCGAGATATGGGTGGCGAATGCGGACGGGAGCAACCTGCATAAGCTGACTTCGTTCCGCGGACCGGATGTTTCTCCGACGTGGAACCCGCGTACCAATGCGCAGATTGCGTGGGTAAGCGGGCGCACCGGACTGCCGCAGATCTACATCATGGACCAGGATGGCGCGAATATTCAGCGCATGACCGACGGCGGCTACGCCACCTCACCTTCGTGGTCTCCGAGCGGCCAGTTTCTGACCTTTAGCTGGAATCGCAAGTACGGACCAGGCGCACCGGGCGGGCAGGATATCTACTTGATGGACATCGCCAGCATGCGCTGGCTGCAACTGACCCACGAAGCAGGCACCAACGACTTCCCTTCCTGGTCTCCGGATGCGCGGCACATCGTGTTTGAGCGCCAGTCGGGCGGACACGCCGAGATCTGGACGATGCTCGCCGATGGCACAGAGCAGCATCAACTAACGCACACGGGCAACAACTTTATGCCCAACTGGAGCTGGAAGTGAGCCCGGAAAGTGCGCAAGCCGAATCCACCCCCGGGAGCGCCGTGCGAAGCTTCGCATATTTCTGCACTATCATTTTTATTGCTGTCGAGAGTGGCAGCGAACGGCGGCTGAACCGGGGAATACAATGGATGGGTCGCTTGGAATGCACTTTTTAATTTTCGGAAGGAGTTTTGAATTGAATCGATTTACTCGAAGCCTTGTTCCTGTGGTAATACTTGTCGCTTTAGTGTCCGTTGCCGGTTGCAAGAAGAAGCATCCGCCGCAACCCGCGGCCACAGCGCCAGCGGTAACCGCACCCACGCCCACAGCGCAACTTACCGCATCACCATCGGCTGTTTCTGCAGGCGACCAGGTTACGCTGAGCTGGCGGACGACGGACGCAACGAGCGTCTCGATCGATGGCATCGGTGACGTACCCACGTCCGGCGTGAAGGCCGTTACACCGTCCGCATCGACCACCTATCACCTGGTGGCGCGCGGGGACGGAGGCAGTGCGGACGCGACCGCACACGTGACCGTGAATGCTCCTCCGGCTGTCTCAGTGCCGTCCACGACCATGTCGGCGGAAGAGGAGTTCAAGGCCAACGTTCAGGACATCTTCTTCGACTACGACACATACGACGTTCGCAGCGATGCGCAGGCCACCTTGTCACGCGATGCTTCCTACCTGGCGAGTCACGCCGATTTGAAGATCGTAATTGGCGGCTACTGCGATGAGCGGGGCTCCAACGAGTACAACCTGGCGCTGGGCCAGAATCGCGCCGACGCCGCCAAGGCAGCACTGATTACCGCGGGCGTTGCGGCTGGCCGCATCCGCGTGATCAGCTATGGCAAGGAAAAGCCGTTCTGTTCCGAGTCAACCGAGGAGTGCTGGCAGCAGAATCGTCGCGCCGGCTTCTCGATGGATCGGTAGACGGTAGACGAGAGTGATTCCCAGGTTCCAGAATCGGGACCTGGGACACCCGGTGAGGTAAGACTTGGCGCATTCCCTGCTCCATTGCGGTGGGTTGAGGTATGCCTGTCTGCACTGGCCTGTAAAGGATTTGGGATCGCTTCAGTTCGATACAATTCGCGGCAATCCGTGCACTCCACCCGGGTTGCCGCACATTCACATCTGATGGGTGAACGATGAGGACAACTCGCACATTTCGCAACCAATTCTTTGCTGCGGCAGTGATTGCCGCACTTTTCGCCTTCGTGCCGGTGCGCGCGCACGCCGCTTCGAAGGAGATGATCGCGCTGCAAACGCAGGTACAGCAACTGCTGGACATGGTGCAGCGCATCCAGTCCACCCTGGACTCGCGCTTTGGCGTGCTGCAGAACCTGGCACAACAAACCGCGGACCAGGCCACGCAAATGAGCGCGACCGTGAACGCGCTGCAGCAAAAGATTAACAACCAGAACGATGCGCTGAGCGGAAAGCTAGACTCCAACTCCGGGCAGGTGCAGGCGCTCAACGATTCAGTGGACGAGCTGAAGTCGCGGATCGCCAAGCTGGAGAAGTCCATCACGGACCTGCAGGGCCAGTTACAGAACATCCAAAGTCCAGCGCCGGGTGGTGGTATGGCTCCGGCTGGAAGCGCACCTGTACCCGGTGCTCCGGAAGTCGGAAATGGCGCTCCACCCCCAACCGGGTCACAGACGCCTCCGCTGCAGGAGACTTTTCAGGCCGGAGTACGAGACTTTAATGCGGCCCGGTATCCAGTGGCTGCAGGCGAGTTTCAGGATGTAGTGCACTACTACCCGATGGACGACACGGCCGGCACCGCGCAGTTCTACCTGGGTGAGATTGCCTACCGCGAGAGGAATTTCGACGACGCGGTGAAGGCCTACAACGCGGTGCTGGAGGGCTTCAGCGGCAACGCCAAGGCGCCGGCGGCACAGCTTCACAAGGGGCTTGCACTTCTGCAACTGAACAGGAAGCAGGACGGGATTCACGAACTGCGATTGCTGATTCAACGCCATCCGCAGACACCGGAGGCAGCGCAGGCGCGGACCAAGCTGAACGGACTTGGGGTTAGAATCGCGGGGCGCTGAGGATTGAGTTGTTTGCTTTCCCAGGTCCCAGCCACCCCAGCGACGAAGACCTGTCGCCGGGGGCTCCGGCAATAAGCGGGACTTGGGGCATCCGGCCCCGACCGTCTGATTTTCGTGCTTTCCCACCCAGAGTCCTGTCAATGCCGACATCCGCAGCAGCAGAAAAGCCCCGCGAAGTGCGGGGCTTTTCTGCTGCTGCGGAGCTATTGAAGGGTTACTGCAGGTTGGTCATCAGGGCGTCCAGCGCGGACTTGGGCGGACGGACTAGCGACTCGGGCAACGTGGCCAGCGGTTCGTCCACCAAGTCAAGCAGATCAATAAACGTGGGCTTCTGGGTGTCGATGTAGAAGACGCCGGTGAGGATTTCGTCCTTCTCATGGGCCTCCATCAACGTGCGCACCGCATTGGCCTTGTCGGTGGGGTCGTAGTCCTCGAGCAGTTTGCGCAGGCGCAGGCTCGATCCGTCGTGCATCTCCACGTCGTAGACCTGGCCGGAGTCGTAATCGACCTCGATGTCATCGAAGCTGGCGACGAAACCGATTTCATTGATGGGCTCGTCGTTCTCCTGCATGAACTTGTAACTCTTAGTGGACCCTTCGTGGTCATTAAAGGTAACGCAGGGGCTGATGACGTCCAGCATCACAGTGCCCTTGTGGGCAATGGCTGCCTTAAGCATCGAGAGCAACTGTTTCTTATCGCCGGAGAACGAGCGGCCCACAAACGTGGCACCCAACTGGATGGCGAGCGCGCAGGTGTCGATGGCAGGCAGATCGTTGATGACGCCGGTCTTCAGCCTGGAGCCGATGTCGGCTGTGGCGGAGAACTGGCCCTTGGTGAGGCCGTATACGCCATTGTCCTCGATGATGTAGATCATGGGCAGGTTGCGGCGCAGCAGGTGAACGAACTGGCCCATGCCGATGGAAGCCGTGTCGCCGTCGCCGGAAACGCCCAGCATGGCCATGGTGTGGTTGGCCAGGATGGCACCAGTGGAAACGGAGGGCATGCGTCCGTGCACACTGTTGAACGCGTGGGAGCGGTTCATGAAGTAGGCCGGACTCTTAGAGGAACAGCCGATTCCGCTCATCTTCATGACGCGCTCGGGCTCGACGCCCATCTCAAACATGGCGTCGATGATGCGCTCGGAGATGGCGTTGTGGCCGCAGCCAGCGCAGAGCGTAGACTTGCCGCCGCGGTACTCAAGAACGGGCAGGCCGATATGGTTGACTTTGGGAGCGGGGGTTGCGGTTGCCATTTAGAGGCCCTCCTTGGTCGCAAACTCTTCTGTAATGGTGACGGCGTCGATTGGCAATCCGTTGTAATGCAGAATGCTGCGCAGCTTGACCACCTGATCTGCGGGTAAATCCAGTTTGAGCAGGCTGGCCAATTGCGCGTCGCGGTTCTGTTCAACCACGTAGATGCGCTCGTGCGAGGCGACGAAGTCGTGAATCTCGTGGGCGAAGGGATAGGCGCGGATGCGCATGTAGTCCACGTTGAGACCGTATCCCGCCTTGATCTGGTCGAGACTCTCGCGCAACGCGAAGTCGGTGCTGCCGAAAGCAAGGAAGCCGATCTTCGAGGTTCCGTCCTTGATGACGACAGGCGCAGGCACGAGCGTACGCGCTTTCTCAAACTTGCGCAGCAGCCTCTCCATCACCTCGACGTACTCGTCCGGTTTTTCGGTGTATACGGCTGCATCGTTGTGTCCCGATCCGCGGGTGAAATAGGCGGCCTTGGGATGACGCGTTCCAGGCAGGGTGCGCCAGCCGATGGCGTCGCCGTCCACATCGCGATAGCGGGCGAATCCGCCCAACCGGTCGAGGTCTTCCGCCGTGAGGACCTTACCGCGATCCAGGGGCTTTTGAGGATAAACAAACGGATCGGACATCCAGTTGTTCATGCCCAGATCAAGATCGCTGAGCACGAAGACCGGCGTTTGCAGACGCTCAGCCAGATCGAAAGCAGCATAACCCAGTTCAAAGCACTCCTTCACCGAACCCGGAAGCAGAATGATGTGCTTGGTATCGCCGTGGGAGAGAAACGCGGTGAAGAGCAAGTCGGCCTGCGAGGTGCGCGTAGGCATGCCCGTGGAAGGGCCGGTGCGCTGCACGTCGAAGATGACGCCGGGAATTTCAGCATAGTAGCCGAGACCGGAAAACTCGGTCATGAGTGAAAGGCCGGGACCGGAGGTGGCAGTCATGGAACGCGCGCCCGCCCAGCCCGCACCAAGGACCATGCCGATGGCGGCCAGTTCATCCTCAGCCTGCACCACGGCAAAGGTGGCCTTGCCTTCGGGCGTGACACGGAATTTCTTGAGCAGATCAGTGGTGGCTTCGATGACCGAGGTGGAGGGTGTGATGGGATACCACGCAACCACCGTAACGCCCGCAAACACAGCGCCCATGCCGCACGCCGCGTTGCCGTCGATGATGATCTTGCCCGCGGTCTGGTTGCTTCGCTCGATGAAGAAGGGGTCGTGCTTGGTGAGATTCTGCTGGGCGTAATCGAAACCGGCCTTGACCGCGCCAAAGTTCAGATCGAAGACCTTCTGCTTTTTGGCAAACTGTTTGCGCAAGCCGCTCTCAACGACGCTGAGGTCGATGGAAAGAAGCTGGGCCGCGACACCCACGTAGACCATGTTCCTGACCAGCTTGCGCAACTTGGCTTCAGGACAGATGGCCGCAGTGATCTTGTCGAAGGGGACTGGATAGCAGGCGACATCATCGCGATACTGCTTGAGATTGAAACTCTCTTCGTAGATTGCGGCGCCACCGGCGTCGAGCTCTGAAAAATCCTGCTTTGCAGTCTCGGGATTGAGCGACACCAGAATCTGCGAGCCCCGCTTGCGGGCCACGTAGCCATCCTTGCTGGCGCGGATGGTGTACCAGGTGGGAAGTCCGGCGATGTTCGAGGGAAAGAGATTTTTCCCGCTAACGGGAACACCCATTCCAAAGATGCTTTTCAGCAGCACGCTATTGGCGGATTGCGAGCCGGACCCGTTCACCGTTGCTACGATGATGCTGAAATCGTTGATCACGCGTGATTGAGTGCTTAGTGCGCCCTGCTCTTGACCCAGGGCCAGGTCTCCTGTCGCCATGTGGCGGGATTCCCTTCGGGTAAAAAGTTGAGAGTCAATCTCTGGCTCAGATGTGATTATAGTCACCAATCTGAGTGAACGTCCCGGCTGCAGGAACGCGGATTTTGCCGTTAGTACCCTAAAGTGCAACAGTTATTCATGCGTTCAAAAAGGGCTTTGATTTCCGGCAGATACAGGGAGGACTTAACGCGGTTCTGCTGTCTCATGGCGGGACTTAACTTCATCCGTATCAGCGTGCCAGGACCAAGCGCGCTGAGTCCCTGCGCCAGCGCAGCAGCAGCGTGACGGCAATGACGACGAGGGCCAGCGTGAGGCCGATCCACAGACCGTAAATTCCCCAGTGGAGCACAAAGCACAGAAACAGGCCGAGAGGCAATCCAAGTACCCAGTAGCCGACCAGGTTGGCGAACATGGGAACTCTTGTTTCGCCCAGGCCGCGCAGGGCGCCGGTGGAGACGGTCTGGATGCCGTCGAAGATTTGGAAGGCCGCGGCCACCCACAGCAGAGTTGGCCCTACTGCCAGCACCTGCGGATTGCGGGTGTAGAGCGCGATTAGAGGCCGCGGCGCGACGAGGAAGACCACGGCTGCCATGAGCATGAAACTGGTGCCCAAGGCGAGCGCCAGCCAGCCGGCGCGACGGGCGCGCGCAGGATCTCCGGCACCCACGGCGTGTCCCACGCTGACGGCTGCGGCCGCAGAGACTCCCAGAGGCACCATGTAGCTGATGCTGGCATAGTTGAGAGCGATGGAATGGGTGGCGAGGGCCACCGGATCCAGGTAGCCAGCGGAAAAGGTGGCGAGATTCCATGCGCCGACTTCAAGGATGATCTGGCCGGCTGCGGGAGCACCGAGACGAATGAGTTGCTGGAGGCGGAGCAGATTGGGCCCGGCCCAGTGGCGAAAGAGCGGATGGCCCCGGGTGCGCTCATAGCGCCAAGCAAAGCCCAGCATGGCGACTGCCATGCCGAGGCGCGCAATGCATGTGGAGATGGCGGAACCGTTGACGCCCAGAGCAGGAAATCCCAGTTTGCCGTAGATCAGTACCCAGTTGCCGAACCAGTTAAGCAGATTGGCAAGTAGATACGTCACAGTGATCACGCGGACCTGCCCCACACCTTGCAGATAACGCCGAGTGGCGCCGTACAGCAGCAGCGGCAGCGTACCCCAGTTAAGCAGGCGCAGATAGCCGCCAGCCATGCCGGCGACCTGAGGGACGATGCCGAAATGTGCGAACCCGAAGCTGACCGCGGCGATCAGCAGCATCAGTGGCGGGGTGACGATGCAGGCCAGATACACGCCCTGGGCCAGCCAGCGATGACATTCCTCGTGATCGCGGCGACCGTAGGCCTGCGCGACCAGAGTGTCAAGCCCAAGCACCAGGCCGATGCCGAAGAGCGACGGAGTGTAATAGACGGCATTGCCCAGGGCAACCGCACCGATGGCGGCGGGGCCGAGTTTGCCCACCATGATGGTGTCTACCACACCTTGCGCCACCCAGCCCAACTCACTTAACACGACGGGAATCGCGAGCGTGGTCATTGCGGCGAGTTCCTGTCTCCACTTGGCTTGCGCGGCGGGCATCTTTCTAATCTAAATGGGGCTGAGGCCTTCTTATCCCATCCATGGCATCGGGGCGGGCATTGACAGGAGACTGTGATTGCGTAGTGAAGAGCGTCAGGACGGTTGGCCGCGGAAAAGATAGACAAGCTCAATGAGCAGAATCAAGACAACCGTGACTTCAAGGAAAAAGGCGCGGCTCTGATTGAACTGGTCGACCATGTAGTGATAGAGGTCTTCGGCGGTTTTCAGTTTTCGCGCCACGAGGTCCTTGTAATCGGGCACTCCGACTTTGGCCGCGGCCAACTTATAAAGGCGTGCGGCAAACATATCACTGAGGAACTTGATGGCGTTGTCGGCGTGTTCGGTGAGCTCGGCAATGTCGAGCAGGACAGTGTGCAGGCTGGTTGCGGAACGGGCCAGACGCCACCGCGTCCACATTCCCCGCTTCTGCTCCAGCGAGTCGTAGACGCCATCGAGAATGCCGGTAAGAAGCACATCGTAGTGGCGGAATTCGAGCAGCTGCGAGTTGGCATATTCGAGGAGTTGAATCGATGTCTCGGCTCCTGCCGTGCTGTCGTAAAGGAAGGCGGCGTTCCAGCCAACTACGGCCACATCGTTGGCATAGTAGGAGATTTGCGAATGGAGCACCTCAGTGCACTCGCCTGTCGACAAAAGTTGGCGGTCACCGCGCACCACCTGGGCGATCTGCAATCCGTGATCGCGCGTGAGATCGGCAGCGGTGGGCGCTCCCGCGGCCTCGCGCACGTGGAAGATGAGGTAATCTTCGCTGAGCCAACTGGTGTAGGGCTTGACCATGGCGCTGGTCACGCGCTCGAGTTTTTGGCGAACGATAGGCTCGACGTGCGAAGTGAAATCAATGTCCCAGACCCAGCGGCTGGCCAGTTGCACCAAGCTTTGCCAATCGCCCGAGAAAGGTAGCTGGTAGATGACGCTGGCGACGCCATAGTCGTAGTACTTGACTTCGCCTTCGAGGCGTTCGCCGCTATCAAGAAGAAGAGGCTCAAGCGGACCGACGACCGGCGGCCTCTGGTAGCGAACGTAGGCCGGGGCCGAGTGCTTCATGCTGGGCTGCTGGACCGTGCGTGCATCGACAGCCTGCTGCAGCTGATCGAGACGGAGTTCCTCACACACGTCAAACTGGATCAGCACCAGGACGGAGCCGCTGAGAGCAGGTACAACCGGAGATGTAGGCGTAGTAGACACGATACTCACGCATGGTACTCGATTCGGGTGCAGGCTGGTGGCATGAAAATGGCGGCCGATGAGCCGCCATTTTCGTCGCGAAGATTGGCTGGAGAACCAGGCCTGGATTCTAGCCTTCGCTCACGGCAACGGGCACCGCCGGCCGCGGCTCCGCTTGTTTCGTGGTGATCGAAATCTTGGCCGGAGTGAGCTCGGGACCGTCCCAGCCTTCCTTTACCGCCTCAATGTGGATGGCGCCGGGCGTCTGTGTGGACTGCACGATGACCTGCGCGAGGCCATTGAAGAGAGAGCGTTTGGGCTCCTTGTCGCTCTCCTGGCAGTTGGGGTCGCCATTGCCCACGCCAATCAGCGCGCCTTCGCCCGATACTTTGAACGAAATAAGGTTGCCGGCGGTGGGCACGGAGCGGCCCTCCTTGTCGAGGGCCTCGACGGTAAGCACTGCCAAGTCTTCGCCGTCGGCATTGATTTCAGTGCGGTCTGCGGTAAGGCGGATAGCGACAGTGGGGCCGGTGGTTTCACGCCTCTCAGTCAGCACCACCTTTCCGTCTTTAGATCCCCGCGCCTCAATCGCGCCCGGCTCGTACTTGACGTTCCACTCCACATGACCGAGATGAGGAACCTTCTTGCTTCCCTGACTTGCGCCGTTGACGAAAAGTTCAACTTCATCCAGGTTGGAGTAGACCCAAACAGGAATCTGGTCGCCTTCCCTGCCCTCGAAGTTCCAGTGCGGGAACAGGTGCAAGGATGGCTTCTTGCCCCACCACGCCTTGTAATAGAAGAAGGTGTCTTTGGGGAATCCGCACATGTCCACGATGCCAAACTGCGAGTTGATGGAAGGCCAGCCATACGGCGTGGGCTCGCCGCGATAATCGAAGCCGGTCCACGCAAAGCCGCCCGCTTCCCACTCGCGCGTGCCGTAGAAGGTCCACCACTCTTCGGCAGTCTCGCCCCAGGGGACGACGCCGTTATAGTCGTTGACGGTATTGCGCAGCGGATCGGTGGTATAAGCACCGCGCGTGGAGATGGCGCTGGAGGTCTCCGATCCATAAACGGGCCGCGTCGGATGCTCCTTGTGATAACCGTCAGGCCCGCTCAGGTTGTAGTTGAAGCCGATGACGTCAAACGCGTCGGAGACACCCTTCTCGTTGTTGCCGTTGACGGCGGCGGAGACCACGCGCGTAGGGTCCAACTCGTGGATGCGCCGCACCATGGTGGCGCCAATCTTGGCGCCCTGCTCAGCCATCTCACTCTGCAGCTCCCCCTCCTCGTTGCCGATGGACCAAAGGATGATGGAGGGCGAATTGCGATAACGCTTGACCATGGCCTCAAGCTGCGCCATGCCTTCAGGATTGGAGCTCATCTGGCGGGTTTCGCACATCATCACCAGACCCATTCGATCACAACCCTCGACCCACTCGGGCGTGGGCATGTTGTGCGAGGTGCGCACGGCATTGCAGCCCATCTCCTGCAACACTCCGAGGCGGAACCACTGCAGGCGATCAGGCACAGCCGCACCGACGCCGGCGTGGTCCTGGTGGTTGCAGGTGCCCTGGATCTTGATGGACTTGCCATTGAGGAAGAAGCCCTTATCGGCGTCGAAATGCGCGGTGCGGACACCGAAGCTGACACGTTCGGCGTCGCGCGACTTGCCGGCGGACACAACGGTCACAACGGCCGAGTAGAGATTGGGAGTATCCACCGACCACAGTTTTGGATTCGGCACGGTTGCAGTGGCTGTAAAGGCGGCGGAGCCATCCACAGCGATGGACTGCGCGGGCGCCTCGGCAGTGGCCACGGTCTTGCCCGCGGCATCGAGAATTTGCCAGGTAACTTTGGCGTTCTCAGACTGTTTGCCCTCATTACAGACGAGGGTGCCGAGCGAAAGCGTCGCTGCATTGCCGTTGAGCGCTGGCCGTACCGTGCTCTCCCACTTGCCCAGGTGGAGCGCATCGGTCTTGGTGAGCCACACATGGCGGTAAATGCCCGCGCCCTCGTAGAACCATCCGTCGCCGAAGCTGGCATCGACGCGCGCTACGATGTAGTTTTTCGCGCCGATGGCAAGAAAGTCCGTAATGTCAAAGCGGAATGGAGCGTAGCCATTGTCGTTGCGGCCCACAAAGCAACCGTTGACAAAAACCAGAACGTCGCGAAAGGCGCCATCAAATTCAACCGAGATGCGACGGCCCTGATCGCTGGCTGGAATTTCGAATTCGCGGCGATACCAGCCCACGCTGGTCTCGGGATAGCGGCGGCCCAGCGGCTTGAATCCGTGCGAGTTCTGCACCTCGTCGCGCACAAAGGGCAACTCGACGGCCCAGTCGTGGGGCAGACTTAGCGAGCGCCATTTGGAATCATCGAACTTGGCCTTGGAGAAACCAAATTCACCGGTCTTGGCAAAGTCGTCCTGGGCATTGCCGAATCCCAGGTCACGGGCCGGGTCGGTGGCGTGACCAAACTGGAACTTCCAGCCGAAGTCGAAGAGCAACTGCTCGCGCGGTGCAATGGCGGCCAAGGCCTCAGCCGAAGCGCCTTGCGGATAGCCGGCCAGGAGAGTTGCCGTGCGACCCCAAGCTGACCTTGCTACGAATGAAGAAGCTGAAATCGCGAGTCCCGAAGAGAGCAGATTACGGCGAGTCATACCAGGCATGAAGTCCTCTTTCGACATAGTCCCACCGTTGAAGACGTCAGGGCCTCACGCGGCGAGCAAAGCGAAACTATAAATTAGTTGGCGGATGGAGGTAAACGATTTCATTTTGGCGAATGACGGCTTGAGAGCACGCAGGACCGGGCCAGACAGATCACGGTTGGCGCAGACGAAATATGTTAGATTCAAGGAGGCGTACCGACCCTTCCGGAGAGATGGCCGAGTGGCTGAAGGCGCACGCTTGGAAAGCGTGTTTAGGGGCAACTCTAACGTGGGTTCGAATCCCACTCTCTCCGCCAGCCTATTTTCCAAGTTCCTGATTCCAAAGACAATTCAGACATAAAATACATGAAATCAACCAACTACGCGCTGTCCGTCCCGTATCGGATTGTCAGAATTGTCCGGCCAGAATGCTGCTGTAGGGTCATTTTGCATGACCACAGACCAGATGCATGACCACAGAATTCGGGCGTTTTCTGAACAGTGACCGCACAGCCTAGAACAGCTCAAAGGCAACTCCCAATTTGAAGTCGAAGTCTCTGGGCCCGCACGACCGCTTCACTGCCCGGCCAGGTGACCTCCCTCCCCTAGACTCGGGGGGGGAATCAGGAGCTGGTTGCCGCTCGCTGATTTTTTCCGACTTCATTAAGATGCTTCTCATGATCCGACCAGGATTCTTGAGCCGACAACTTTTCAACTCCATCGTCACCGTTATGGTCTTGGCCCCCAGTTGCGCGGTTGGCCAAGAGAAGGCAGCAGAGGATCCTGGGCGGGTCGCTCTCGATCGTGGGGACTACGCTTCGGCTGAAGCCATTTACCGGAAAGCTCTCCTCAAATATCCCGCATCTCCCGAACTGCTAACCAATTTGGGAATTGCCTTGCAGATGCAGGGGCGGTCAACCGACGCGATTCATGCCTTCGAGCAGGCATTGAAGCAGAAGAATCTGCCCCGCACATACGCTCTGCTCGCTGAGGAAAGGTGCAAGACACGCGATTTGGAAGGCGCGCGGCCCATGCTCGCCAAGATACTCAAGGACAATATCGCCGACCCCCAGACCCTAACTCTTGTTGCTCCTTGCTACCTCGACCTGAATGAACCCGTCGAGTCGGTCGCTGTCTACAGTGCCTTGCTTGCGGACAAATCCTTCCCCAACGATCTCGCCTTGATTCAGCTTGCGAAGTCGTATCTTCTTTCTACACAGTTTTTCATTAAGCGCCTCACGGCCACACCGGGAAACGCACCCTATCTTCAGGCAATAAAGGATGCACGAGATCAGGCGTCGCCCAATGCGCGCGGCGCATTTACGCTGGCAGCGCAGAACTCGCCCCACTTCAATGCGAAACAGTCTTTTCAGGAAGCGGTTCGCAGTTGGCGCCAGCATCCGGAAGATCCGACTTTGTTGTATTTGTTGAGCGTGCTGAGCGGCGAAGAAAGCATGCGGCAAGTGGAGATTTGTGGCGACAAATATCCCAATTCTCCTTATTTGGCGCAATTGAACTTTGAGATGCTCGCGGACCAAGAACATGTGGATGAGGCGATCCAGGGATACGAACACCTTCTGCAAACTCATCCCGAACTTCCAGACCTACACTACAGCCTCGGCATGCTTTATCGAAAGCGCCGCATGTGGGATCAAGCCCTGGAAGTATTCCGCGCTCAATTAGCAAATGACCCGCAGGATGAACGCGTCGCGGCGCGTGTGAGCGAGGCCCTTGTGGAACTGAGCCGATGGGACGACGTGCGTGACTTTCTTGAACCGCGAGTGAAGCAGAGTAATCCCCCTTTATGGGCGGTTCTCGACTTGGCGGAGGCGTTGCAAAACCTGGACAACCCGCAACGGGCGATCCAGCTCTTGGCCGCCGCGGAAAAGGAAAATATGTCGAATAAATCCATCCACTATCGCTTGCTGCTCCTCTATAGGAAGGCTGGCAACGTCGCCCAAGTTAACGCAGAGGATGAATGGCTTCGCACCGCTCATAAATAGAGCTTTGTTTCCGGCGGATGCGTTTGGATGATTTGAGTTGCCTACGAAGAGGGACTTGTTTGCTTCCCACACAAACAGGGGACTTTGGAATCCGAATTCCTCGAGCAGCCGAGATGTCCTATTGGGAAATGTGTTTCATGTAATTCAACAAATCACAGATGCTTACCGTAGATCAATCCTCCGCAGATCAAAGGCTATGGTGGCAATAAGATATTTAAATTTAATCGATTACATGATCCTAGGTCTATGAACACTGTTTTATTCAGTAAAACAATCGCTATCAAGATTATTCCTCTTGCCATTTCGACCAATGCGTCATACCTTCGGGGTCGGCCGACAAAAGACTCGATTGAACGCCACGTCAATCCCCGCAATCTGTAGGGCTGACGAAATCAGAGTCTGGTGGTTTACGAAGTAATTTCCGCACCGGTGACAGGTAACGCGCATCTCCGATTCCTCGTAAAGGATCTGTCTCTATAGGTAGGTGCGCAGGTGCAGAGGTGGCCATGGAAATCTGGACACCCGGCTTCTCTGGATTTCCAAGCCGCAACGGGTAACCATTTCGAAATCCAATGTTCGTTCCCAGGCTCGACCTCAAGGTAGCCGGCTCACCTGGAGATTCCAGATGGCGACCAAGCTTCAACTTTCGGAATGGGAAATGTCCGAAACATTGTCTCTATCAACGACCGACGGGACTCAGATTCATTTTCTAAAGGAGGACTCGACGATGAACTGGACAGGGAGAATTTGGAAGATCGCGATCTATGCAGTGGTCAGTGCGATGTGTCCGGTATCTGCACTCGCGCAGAACGCCACCGGCAGCATTGTTGGCAGGGTGACAGACCCGAGCGGCGCTGTCCTGGTTGGCCTCGATGTGCGAATCGAGAACGTGGGCACCTCAGAAGTACGTGTCGCCAAGACAAACGATTCCGGCGATTACACGGCACCTCTCTTGAGCCCTGGAACTTACAGGATCACGGTCGCAGCCACTGGCTTCAAGACCGAAGCGCGATCCAACATCACGCTCCTGGTGGACCAGACGGTGCGCGCCGACTTCAAGCTGACTCCCGGAGCCACTGCAGAGAGAATCGAGGTTTCTGCACAAGCGATTGCTCTCGATACGGATTCGGCGTCCGTCGGCGAAGTGATCGGGGAGAAGCCTGTCGTCAACCTGCCCCTGAACGGCCGCGTCTTCCTCGACCTCCTGTTCCTTACCCCGGGAGCAGTGGAAACGGGCGGAGAACAGTCCACGTTCCGTTACAACGCTGGGGATGCGATCGCCATTGGCGGTGCGAGAAGCTCCTCAAATGGGTACACCATCGACGGAACTAGCATCATGGACACGGGGTACAACACGCCTGCCTATAATATTTCCCTCGATGCGATCCAGGAGTTCAAGGTACAGACCGACACCTATTCGGCCGAATTCGGTTACAGCGCCAACCAGATCAACCTGAGCACAAAGTCCGGGACGAACGAACTGCACGGCTCAGCATTCGAATTTCTAAGAAACAATGCGCTGGATGCGCGCGGCTACTTTAATGTGGCCCCATCGCCGGTAAACCCACTCCGGCAGAATCAATTCGGCTATTCCTTCGGCGCTCCAGTGATCATTCCAAAGCTCTATAACGGCCGAAACAAGACCTTTATTTTTGCTAACTACGAGGGTGAGAGAATTCGGCAGGCCACGACGGCGGTGGGCAATGTTCCCACCTCGGATGAGCTACAGGGACAATTTCCATTTCCTATCACCGATCCATTGAATCCAACCCAGACCTTCCCTGAGGTGAATGGCATTACCACGCTTCCGTCTGGCCGAATTTCGCGCTATGGACAGATTGTGATGAGCAAGCCAACGTTGTTCTTCCCCGTGCCGAACTCAACCGGAACATTTAATTTTAACGGCTCAGTGAGTTCACCGGCCAATCTGGATCAGCAGAACTATCGTTTGGATCACAACTTCAGTGCCAAGGATTCCGCATTTTTCCACGCAGCGGACTCGAATATCCTGGCCACCGTGCCAGGATCACTGACTGCCGTGGGCGACGTGATTACGACCCAGGATGCGCGCAATTACACGTTGACCTACACGCATATCTTTACGCCTAACCTCGTGAACCAGGCCCGTTACGGGTACTTGGAGGCGCTCTCCATTCAAAACCCTTACGTGATCCCGAGCGCAGATTTGGCAGCGCTCGATCTAAAGGGCGTCTTCAGTCTTCCTAACGCCGGCTACCCCGGTATCGGTTTCGGCACATATCCACTTCCAAATGCCCAGACCTCCTACGCTGGGTCGGGCAGCAACGGCCTGACGCCTTTAGGCAGTTTGCAAGGGACAAACGATTTCGGGGACTCGTTGTCGTGGACAAAACGCGGCCACACGATTGGCGCCGGCTTCGGTATCCGTACGTGGGGACTTTCGCTGACCTCCTCGAACCGTCCGCTTGGAGGCTTCAATTACGATGGTGAGTTCTCAGGCAATCAGATCTCGGACTTCCTGCTGGGAAACATAAGTTCAGTGTCAGCCAACGTCGCGGGGCCACTGGGCAATCCTACGTTTGGAATCCATCCCCATTTTCACTGGAGGGACTTCGCACCGTACTTCCAGGACGACTGGAAAGTGACGCCCAAGCTCACGGTCAATCTTGGTTTGCGATACGAGTTCCTGCCTGGACCCTACGAGGAGCAGAATAACTTCTTCTGGTTTGATCCAAACATCGTCGGAGGTGGTCTTTATACCGGTAATCAGAGCGTCGTAACCAAATACGGCGGTGGTCTCTATGCTTACAACGGGCGGCGTGGACCTGGCCCGACTCCGAAGAATGGCTTTTTGCCCAGAATTGGATTTGCGATTCGCCCCTTCGGTGACAATAAGACCGTGATCCGGGGCGGTTATGGAATGTTTTATGACAGCGTACAGCTCAACGAGTACTTTGCTTCGGGCTCTTTCTATCCGTACTCGGCCTCCACTACCCTCACGGCCTCAACGGCTACGAACACACTCCTCAACACAGACGATCTTTATCCGAGCCTGGGCACGGGTGTGGTCACAACGGCTGCTCTGACCTTTCCAGAAGTGCAGCCTGCCGATATCAAGAATCCTTATGAACAGAACTGGTCCTTCGGGATTGAGCGGGAGGTCCTCAGAAATACCGTCCTGAATGTGAACTACAACGGGGCAAAAGGAGACCGACTAGCGAACCGGGGTAATCCAAATCAACCAACAGAATGCAACGCCGCGCATAACTGCGACCCGCTTACGCAGACACCGGCTTCAATTGCCGCGCGTGAAGCATATCCGAACATCGGCACGTTGGTACTGGATAACTTCGATGGATTCTCCAACTACAACGCGCTCAATGTGATCGCGCGGCACCAGAGCAAAGACGTTTCGCTGCTGGCCGCGTACACATGGTCAAAGGGCATGGACATTCAATCCTCGACCTCCGGCGTGACCGGAGATGCGGGCGGGTTCATTGGTGTGCAGGATAACCACAATCCTCATGGTGACTACGCACGCTCTTCGTATGACGTAGGTCAGCGTCTCGCAGTCAGCTTTGTGTATGCAATACCCGTCGGCCGGGGAAAGAAGGTATTGTCCGATGCTCCAAGAGCGCTTGATGAAGTGATCGGAGGATGGCAGCTCGATGGGATTGCGATTTACCAGGGTGGCTTTCCATTTTCGATAACGGCGACTGACCTGGGTTTTGTCAATAAGGCATATGGAGAACGCGCGGATCAGCGCGGAAATCCATATCCTTCAGGATTCCGCAAGAGCATCACGGAATGGTTCAACACCCAAGCATTTGATCAGCCCGCTGCGGGAGACTTCGGGAATTCTTCACGTAACGTGATTCGTATGCCCGGCATCGCCAATTGGGACCTTTCCCTGCTCAAGAGCTTCTCGCTACCTGAGAGGACCTCGCTTCAATTCCGATTCGAGTCCTTCAATGCGTTTAACCATCCACAATTTGGCCTTCCAAATCAAAGCGTGACAAGTAGTACTGTCGGGACGATCACAACGCTGAACACTTACCACCCCGCAAGAGAAGACCAAGTGGGTCTTAGATTCACCTTTTGACAGGGTGAGTTCTGTGCAGGAGGAATCCAAAACGTCGGAGTAAAGCGGTGCGGCTTCTTGCGTAGCGGGTTCTGTCCGGGGCCTTCGATGTCACGGTTTTACAGCATTTACGAAGGCCCCTCTGGACAACAGGCTGGTATCGATGACCAACGGGATCGAGCAATGGGAAGACTACGCGCAACGGGGAATGAATTTGACATCGTCAGCCGATGTTTAAACTTTTCCATCGGCCAGTTCCGGGCCGCTTGGAATGAGATGAGTGTCTTCTCAATTACGAGGCCTTCTTTCATTTCGCATCTCCCGGGATCACACTTCGGAAGTACATATGACCTGCGTTCAGGAGGCTCTCGCGCACTTAGAGTACCCGGCACTTAACAATCAACAGGAATTCCACGAAACAGGGAGGATTCTTACATGCCACGCCTAGCGAGATCGGTGTTATTTTGCATAGTTATTTCTCTTTTGGCTTATCCCAGTGCGAATGCTCAACAGTCACTATTGCCAATCCCAGACCGGCTGGTTGTTCTGACTATCGATGATGGCACAAAGACCGATATCACGCAGGTTGCGCCAGTGTTGAAGCGCTATGGTTTTGGCGGAACGTTTTACGTTACTGACGGCCTGCGCAGCATAAAACGCCAGGATGATGCTCTAACGTGGGGCGATATCCGCGAACTTAACAGCGAAAGATTTGAGATTGGCAACCACACCGAGAATCATCCGGATGTAAGAACACTTTCCAAGGAGCAGTTTATCGCGGAGCTCAACGGTATCGAGGAGCGCTGCAAGAAGAACGGCATTCCAGTGCCGACAACGTTTGCGTATCCCGGATGGCAATTCAACATTAAGAGCGCACAGGTTCTGCTGGAAAAGGGCTACTCATTTGCCCGCCGCGGGGTTGCACCGGAGTTCCCTGACAAAGGCTGGGGAGCTCGAGGTCCTATTTATGATCCGGCGAAAGACAACCCACTGCTTATTCCCACAACCGGTTACGCGGGACCGAAGTGGGGAATGAATGACTTAATTTGGGCTATCGACCAAGCCAAGGGTGGGAAGATCGCCGTTCTCGCATTTCACGGCGTACCCTACCCCCGTGCTCCTTGGGTCAGTACACCACCAAAAGTCTTTGAGAGCTACATGAAGTATCTGCACGACCAGGGCTGCATAGTGATTTCGCTGCGCGACCTGGCCAAGTACGTTCAACCGGCTAACGTGTCGCATGTGCCGCTTCAGCAGCCGAAGGGATCTTATCGATCCCTTCTCAGCGCGGAGCCGAAGCCATCTGTTCAGCCAAAACCATAGCCGTCGTTTGATGTTATGGACTGGGCGATGTAGCGTCGGATATGTCATTTAGATATCCACCGGAATTGCGTATGCTGACTGGCCACACCTTCCTCCAAAGACAAGGTGAGTAAGGACTCCGATGACTGGAATATACGAACGACCTCGATTCAGCGCTTTGAATTCCGACCCCACAATCAGCCCTGCTCAGAGTTCAATGAAAATCAGATCAATCTATATTTGCGGTCTGATTCGACGACTGGCCCCCGCCGCTCTTCGGTACTCGCTTTGTGTACTTCTGCTTTTTAGCATTCACGTATCGGCCAAGGAGGGAGCGCGCCTCGGTGCCTCCGACAAAATCGCCGGCGAGCGGTCACAGATGTTGGCCACCGAGCTTAAGACGGAGCATTTGAAAGAGCCACTGGGAATCGAGACGTCTCGCCCACGGTTCAAGTGGCTGCTTGAATCAAATGAACGGGGCCAGCTGCAGACTGCCTTCCAAGTACTCGTCGCGAGCAGTTTGGAAAGACTGAAGGCTGATAGAGGTGACAAGTGGGACAGCGGGAAGGTCTCCTCCGACAACTCAGTGGAGGTGGTTTACGGAGGAAGCGAGTTGGCCAGTGGCGAGAGGTGCTACTGGAAGGTCCGGGTCTGGGACAGGAATGGCAAGCCTGGTGCATACAGTTCCCCTTCCTACTTTGAAATGGGATTGCGCAAGCCGAGTGATTGGAAGGGCAAGTGGATCGCTGCGAACAAGGGCGTGTCATCCCCAATCTTCCGCCGCGCAATCTCGATTGACAAGCCGGTCAGGCGTGCTCGCGTCTATATCTCGGGTATCGGCTACTACGAGCTTTTCATTAATGGAAAGAAAGTGGGAGACCGAGTACTCGAACCAGCATCCACCTACTACAACAATGATCAGCCCTTCAAGCTAAACACCCGCGTGCTTTACGCCACCTATGACATCGCTGAATATCTGAACAATGGTTCTAATGTCATTGGCGTAATGCTTGGAAATGGATGGTATAGCGCGGAAGCAGACGTGGCACCGTCTCCTGCCGGGCGAAGCCCTTATGGCGACCGGCCACGCTTCATCCTTCAAATGAATGTCGAGGATGAAGACGGCCAGAGCCTAAGTGTCGTATCGGATTCCAACTGGAAAGCATCTGCGGGACCAATCACCTATAACGATCTCTTCAACGGTGAGACATATGACGCACGACTTGAACAACCTGGTTGGGACAAACCTGATTTCAACAACTCCTCCTGGGAGAGCGCGTCGACTGTGGAGCCACCGAGCGGCACTCTGACAGCGGAACTCCTTCCTCCGTGCCGAGTGATGCAGACCTTGGCTCCGGTGAAGATGCTTACGCCGAAGGAGCCGGAGGCCTTTGACTCAACGTACGTTTATGATTTTGGCCAGCTTTTCAGCGGCTGGGTCCGCATCCGAGTATCCGGTCCCCGCGGCGCGAAAGTTGTGTTGAAATACGGGTCGCGGATCTATCCCGATGACGAGACATTGGACAATCGCAGCAATATGGTGCCCGGTTCCACAGCTCGGCAGACAGACACTTACATCCTGAAGGGTGACGGCACAGAAGTCTGGGAGCCTCGCTTTACGCTGCACGGCTTCCGGTATGTGGAAGTCAGAGGGTTCAGAGACACACCCTCCGTTGAGAGCATCGAAGGCCGGTTTGTGCACTCATCCATGGAACCCAACGGCTCCTTCTCCAGTTCCAATGAGTTGCTTAACAAAATTCACCACAATATTCAGTGGACTTTCATGAGCAGCTTCCAGGGATTGTTGCAAGATGCTGCTGATCGTGCCGAGCGACAATCGTGGCTTGGAGATCCTGGCTTCGTGGCTGAAGACTACATTCACAACTTCGATATGACCGCGTTCTGGGAAAAATGGCTAAATGACATTCAGGACAGCCAAAAAGAAGATGGCGACATACCTTTTGTGAGTCCGCTCCATTGGCGCTATGCGATGGACGCCTACGCGATGTGGCCGTGCTGGAAGAGCACTTATCCACTGCTTACCTGGTACCTTTATCAACAGTACGGTGATAAGCGAGTTCTGGAAGATCACTATGCCAGCCTGAGGAAGCTTATTGACTTCTTGAGTACCAATGCCAGCGGTTACATCATATCCGGTGGTTTGGGCGATCACATGGAGCCGCAAGAGAATGGGTTCAGCCACTTCTCGCCGAGGCATACTCCCGCTGCGCTCACCTCTACGGCCTATTACTATTACGATGTTTGGATCCTCTCGCGGATTGCGGAGGTTCTCGGTAAGTCAGAAGATGCCAAGCGCTACTCGGAGCTGGCACAGAGCATCAACGCAGCTTTCAATCGCAACTTCCTGGATTCCAGCACAAATCAATATGCAACTGGAAGTCAGACATCCAATGCGCTCCCTCTTTATCTGGGAATGGTTCCTCCAGCAAGCATCCAAGCGGTAGTGAAGAACCTGATTGACGACATCATTACAAAGCACAACGGACACCTTTCCACCGGCATAATTGGATCCAACGCACTCGCCCAGGCATTGCCACGATTTGACGCAACGGATGTGATGTACCGAATCGTCACACAAACAACCTATCCGAGTCTTGGCTATCAGGTGATGCAGGGCGCCACTGCAGTTTGTGAGACTTACGAATGTGGTCCATGGCTAAGCC
Source organism: uncultured Occallatibacter sp. (assembly GCA_964396795.1). Classification (GTDB taxonomy): domain Bacteria; phylum Acidobacteriota; class Terriglobia; order Terriglobales; family Acidobacteriaceae; genus Telmatobacter. The sequence continues at coordinate 42,896 of CAYNGB010000036.1, forward strand.
AGAACATGAAGATGTTCGGTAGTGCTGACAAGTTCTTTTACCGTAACCTTGCCGGGATCAACCTTGGGAGTCCTGGGTATCGGCGAATCGCAATTCGGCCACAGCCCGTTGGCGACCTCCGGAGTGTCACCGCGGAGCAACTGACAGTGCGGGGTTCGATCAAGGTGGAGTGGATCAAAGGCGATACGTCACTCGACCTTAAGGTATCCGTTCCCCCCGGAACAGAGGCCGATGTCAGTATTCCAAAGCTCGGGCTGATGGATCTGGTCATAACGGAAAATGGGACGACTACCTGGAGAGCCAACACTTATGTTCCGGGCGTACCTGGAGTGTCGGGCGGCACCGATGCACGTGATTCGGTAACTCTTCGAGTCGGATCGGGATCGTACAACTTCGCGATGAATGGAGTCCTATTCTGATGCCGTGATCGAGTTCGACAGAGCGCAAAGTGGACTCGTGCGGACGGTTCGCGAGATCGTATTTGTCGGCTCAGTGAAACTCGCAAGCTGCAAGCCGTCGATCTGACCTCAGATTTGGGAGGAAGAAATGATGAACAAGTTAAGTACCAGAGTCCCACGTCCCAGAATCGGGCTCCTCCCAACCGGACACAACTTCTATTGGGATCAGTTTCCGAACCTAAAAGAAAAGGGCCAGAGAATGTACGGTGAGTTGCGCAACCGACTTAAGATCTTTGGAGAACTCATATCACCAGAACTGGTCGATACTCCTGAGAAGGCTGTTGCAGCTGCATCTTTTTTCAAAGCGAATGAAATTGATATCCTGGTCGTCTTTCCGTTTGGGTATACGACGGGGATGTGTGTAGTTCCTGTGGCCAAGTCCGTGTCGGTTCCGATAAGGCTCCTCAATGCCCACGAAGACAGCACCTACGATTACACTTCGGCAGATACATCCATCTATCTTCATCACGAAGGGGTTTGCTGCATCCCGGAGTACGCAGGCACCCTGATAGACCTTGACAAATCTTTTAAAGTCATCACCGGCCACTTCGGCGACGGTCGACTTTGGGATGAACTGAGGTCTGACTGCATTGGGGCTGCGGCCGCACGTGTCTTCCGGTTATTGAACTTTGGGGTCATCGGCAAAACGTACGACAATATGACGGATATGCCCATAGACGAACACCGCCTATTGAGAGCAACCGGCAAGTTACTTAAGCGACCGGAGGTTGAAGAGATTAAGAACGCCTATGAACGTATAACCACTCAGCAACTGGAAGACACATTCCGTCAGTTTCGTGAGATGTATGACATAGACGAAACAGTAACCAACGACCATTTGCGATTCTCTGCCCAGACCGCTGTTGCGTTCGATGAAGTCATAACGAAGCACGATATCAGCGCGTTTGGATACTACTGGTGGGGAGAAGAGGATTTCATTACTCAGCTGAGGGCCCAGTCAGCACTCGCTGTGTCCAGGCTGTCAGCATTGGGTCGCCCTGGTGTGACGGAGGGAGATGTTAAGACGGCCATGGCACTCAAGATCATGGACCTGCTCGGCGCAGGAGGAATGTTTGTGGAGTTCTTTTCCATGGACTTCGAAGACAATTTCTTCTTGATGGGACACGATGGGCCGAGCAACATCAACGTTGCCGCCGGAAAGGCAAAGCTCCAGCACCTGGCGGTGCATCACGGCAAAACTGGCCATGGCTTGGGGATTGACTTCAGGATCCCCCAAGGGCCCGTCTCTTTGCTCAACCTGACTCAATTCAATGCTGGTAAGACGTTCAAGTTAATTTACACGATCGCCGACGCGATTCCGGGAGCCATTCTGAATATAGGTAATCCCAATTGTCGTGTGCGCGTCTCCTTGCCCATACACGAATTTATGGACGCCTGGTGCCAACAAGGGCCAAGTCATCACATTGCCCTTGGAATTGGTGATAAATCAAGAGAGATTAAGGCTTTCGCCGAAGCTGCAGGATTCACTTGTGTAAGAATTTGAGTGCCAAAGGGCGAAGCACTATCGAGAATGAGTAGAACTATGGCAAGCGCGTTCGATTTGAGTTCCAGATCAATGCCCAATTCTCGCCCTTGGCTCAGTCATAATCGGCCACTTGTTGCGGCACGACCGTTCGGGTGCCCATGTCAGCAAGCGAAGTGCCTATTGGTTGAACATGTCTGTGCTCGAGAGCCCGAGCCTTTTAGTCGTTGTCTAGGCGGAGATTAATACATGACCCATCCTCCGACGACAAAGGCAGACAAAGGGGCTCCTCCCGGGCGTCTTCGTCGAGTTTTGAAATTACGCGACCTAGTCTTTTATGGGATAGTTATCATCACCCCGATTGCGCCCGTTCCCATTTATGGCGTAGCGCAGGTGCTTTCGCGCGGACATATTCTCATTTGCATTCTATTTGCAGGCGTCGCGATGATGCTTACGGCATTCAGCTACGGGCGCATGGCGAGTCTATATCCGTCGGCCGGCTCGGCCTATGTCTACGTTGGGCAAGGCCTGAATTCTCATTTAGGATTTATCGCCGGCTGGGCCATGACGCTCGACTACTTGGTTCTTCCGATTGTTGCGATTATCCAGGCGGCATTGGCGATGGAGCGGCTTATACCACTGCTGCCATTCCCGGTCTGGGTCACTCTCTTCATCGTGCTGATTACTGCGCTCAACTTGCGCGGAATCCGTGCCACTGCACGTGCAAATATTGCATTGTTGATCGGAATGTTTGTGGTGATCGGCACATTTCTCTTGGTAGCGGTTCGATATCTATTTCGTCTGCAAGGGTTGCATGGCCTGTTATCCCTTGCGCCTTTCTACCATCCAGCCACTTTCGATTTCCGGACTGTGGCCACTGCAACTTCGTTCGCGGCTCTTACCTATATTGGATTTGATGGAGTCACGACACTCGCAGAAGATGTCGAGAATCCGCGTCGTAACGTGCTACTTGCAACTGTTTCAGTTTGTCTATTTACTACAATCTTCAGTTGCATTCTCGTATATTTGGCGCAACTAATTTGGCCGGATTATCGAACCTTTCCGAGCGTAGAGACCGCCTTTATGGATGTGACGCGTCGTGTTGGCGGATCCCTGCTTTTTCAAGGGATGGGGATCGTTGTAATTCTTTCCAGTCTAGGAGGCTGCTTGGCCGGTCAAGTGGCTGCAGCGCGAGTTCTGTTTGCAATGGGCCGTGACGATATGCTGCCCCGCAGGTTCTTCGGCTACCTGGATCCGGCTTCAGGCAATCCGGTTCTGAACATATTGCTGGTGGCACTGGTGGCTCTGGGAGGGTCGTTGCTGTTGAGCTTGGAACACGCCGGCGAACTCCTGAACTTCGGAGCATTCCTGGCTTTCATGGGGGTGAACCTGGGGGCCATTCGCCAGTATTACTTCTTGCAGTGCAGGGAAAAGCGACGGTTCTTTTCAGATGCAATGGTTCCCCTTTCTGGCTTCTTGTTCTGCCTTGGCATTTGGCTGAGCCTTCCCTTACTGACGAAGCTTATTGGAGGTGCATGGCTGCTCGCAGGAATCATTTATGACGCAGTGCAGACAAAGGGATTTCGGACACATCCTGCGTTGCTCGATTTCGCCGACGTCCAAGACGACAATCCATCGGAAGGCTAAATGGTGCTTCATGCCATCGCAAAGCAAGCGGGCTATACATCCCTATTCCCAACCTCTCCCATATCTTCTTCTCGAATCTCTATTACGATACACAGATATGCAACCGGTTCCTTGATCTGCCTATGGTGTAGGTCATCAATGCTCATAAGATTATGCGTACCCCATCAGCTTGTCGTTAGGGTAGAACCGATCTACATTTTCTGCGGTGATGAGGGAATGCTTTATGAAAAGTGCTGGCGGGACGCTCTTCTTATTGAGCAAGTCGAGAGCAAGTCGAATTAACGCATTCCCATATTGCTCTGGGAAATATCCAACAGATCCGATCAGTCTCGTTTCCTTGCGCCTTAGTTCGAGCCGTGCCTCCGGCGCGGCGTTTTGGCCTACTACCGCGCAGCAATTCGCACGTCCGAGTTCTTCAAAGGCTCGTAATGCTCCTAGAGCGGAGGTGTCGTCCAGCGCTGCCACAAGAACGTGTTTGCTCTTGCTAAAGGCCAAATGCCTTCGCAAGGCAATGAGGGTCTTTCCAAAGTCGCTGTCGCCATCCAGATTTACCACACGGCAATTCCGGGCGCTCGGCAGGACGTCGACTAAACCATCAATGGAACCCACGAGCCTTGCTTGCGGAATGGGTCCAGCTCGGCGCTGTTCAATAAGAATGATCTCGTCGATCTCGCCACCCCATCGCGCTTTCGCCCACCGTGCCAGACACCGGCCGGCGATCAGCCCAGCCTCGTAGTTATTCGCGCCGAAATAAATGGCTCCTGGATGGGGGATCTCCACCGCAATGAGCGGAATACCCTGAGCAGCGCATTTCGAAGCGATTAGTGGAGCGATGTCGTAAGTTGATTGGTACTCAATAATCAGATCGACGCTCTCTTTAAGAAGACGGTCAATAGCACGCAGGGAGTGTTTACCGCTGTATCGATTGTCCACTACGACAATGTCTATTGCGGAGTCGGCGGCAGCTTGTGTGAGGCTATTTGTTACTTCTCTGTTGAACAGCGATCTATCTCCGCCCCCAGCGAATCCTATACGATATCTCTTTCGTTTGTTGTAGTTGAGTGGACAGCTATATTTCTGCGTGCCTGCTCGATCGAGGAAGCCACACTCACTCAACGTTCGAAGCAATCGGAATGCCGTACCTTTGTCGATTCCGGTGATACGAACGACGTCACATAATCGCAGGGTATCGCCTGGGTTCTGGAATGCCCTTAGGACGTCAGCGGCCCGAACGATCGATCGGATCATGTACCGACCAGCAACAGGTTGGGCCACGCAATACCTCTTCCTCGATCATCTCGCGTACTATACCAAAATCGAGAATTTGACGACAATTTCGTCTCTTAATGGAGTTATCGAACTTCCTCTATTGGATTAGTCCGCGTGGAAGGGTCCATTTGCCTCCTTCCTCCGACCTCTACCCAGAGCTAAGCACACCCGGTCTGATCTGCCAAAATCACCCTATCCCTGAACCGGTCCGGCGCCCCCGCCGGCCGGTGTTCGGTCTGGGGCGGCGGGCCTGGGAAGAGACGGCAGTTTGGGAAAGAACTCTTTGTTCCGACCCCGAACCCCGGGGATCCATATCACAGGTCATTCGCATAGCCATAGCTTGCAGCCGGAACAGTGCGGTCCCTGACCGGGAACAGATCCAGCCTGAAAGAAGCTTTTCTGGCTATAGAGGCACCTATATAGATGGAGTGCCGGAGCCGGCATCGGGTCCTGCCGGGGACGGGGATGCCGGGCCGAGCTGTCCGGGGACCCTGGCCGGAGGGGGCTACGGCCCCTCCCCGCGCGCGCGAAAAATATGTATGCGGCACCGGGAAGGGACCTGGTTAGCCCAGCTTATCCGCCAGGGTGTCCAGGTCCCTGCGGTGCTGTACTTCCCGGGGGATGACGTCCTCGCCGGTCACACGGGCAATGGCCCCGCGCAGGTAGGGCGCCAGAAAGTCATGGATGGGCCGGTCCCGCCAGCGCATGCGAGTGCCGATGGCTTCCTGCTGGATGTACTGGGAGAGTGCAGTGCGCTCCTGGGCCACTTTGGTATGGAAGGGAGTGGGGATATAGCGCATGGGGTTCAATGCGCTCCGGTCCCCTTCGAAGAACATCTCCT
>CAYNGB010000037.1:0-47923 GCA_964396795.1 uncultured Occallatibacter sp.
AGTGTCGGAGATGTGCCCGGTCTAAAATGTCGGTTAACTGCCCGGCCGTTCAGGGTAGGGATCGGGGACATGGCTGACAGATTGAACCGGGGACATGGCTGACGAGCTGGATTCGAGGCTCTGCATCTCTTCATGATGCGCCGCTGACAGACAATTTTCGGCAAAGGAAGACGTGGGATTGAGGTTGGTGCTTTCCCAGGTCCCAAAGGCGGGACCTGGGGCATCCAGCGTATCGATGGGGTATATCTTGTGAGAAGCGAAAGTGACCTAACTCTTGCCTGGACTCCGGCTTATGCTTGCGATGCACTAGATAGAGTTATGGTGTGGGCTACCGTTTGTGGCTCCGCGTAGCGTCCAACGCGCGATATGTAGAATGAGCGCACATGGAAGGGACGATCCGTTGGGCGGAATTAACGTTTCCGAGGCTAACGCCGAGATACCTAGAAAAGTGCGATTTGATGACGACGTCATAAGCCTCCTAGGTTTCACGTTATTCTTCTTCGTGCTTTGGCTTGTTCCGGCGGCCTGGGGAGCTTACAACGACTTAAGGGATTCACATATACGTGATATCTTGCGCCGGGAAGGTTATGAGGCAAACGGCGAAGTTATCAAAAGTTATGCAGGCCGTGGTGGCGTGGATGTGATTTACAGGCTTTCTGTTGACGGCGTTTTGTACTCTGGTCGCGCCAAAATAATCGCAGAAAATTACAGGGTTCAAGCCCCGGGCGAAAAGATTCCTATTCGATATTTACCCAAAGATCCACGCGTAAATCAGCCAGTGAATTGGGGATGGTTTTCAGGCGGGTGGCTAATTTTCTATTCATTGGGGCTGGGAATCCTGGTAGCCGCAGGAGCTTTGATTATTACGGGATTGAGAATAAGAAAACTGGCGCGGATGGGGGTTGTTGTTGAAGGAAGAGTGACGGGTTGTGCTCCTAATCGAAGTCGATTCACAATCTATTACGAATTTACTACCGAGGATAAGGTCTGGATGGAGGGCAGTACCCTGATGCCGGAAGAATGCGAGGCAGGAGACCCGATACCTGTCATGTATCTGCGAAGCAACCCTAAAAGGAATGGTTTTTATCCTATGTGAGGATGTGGTTGAAGCGACCATCATCATTGGTTTCGCACCACGTCCCAGATTCGTCCGCGTGGTGGCTTTGCGGTTTGTGCCCGCTTGCGCGTTCGGGGGAGTGATTGCGCAACCGGAAATAACCTATTTTCTCACTGACGGATAGGCGATCACCCAGGCGCAACCTATTCCTGTAACCCGCGGCGTTTTGCTGGACTAGTCAACAACGCTGGATTCAGGCTCGCACTGTAATTCTTTAGGGTAAACTCTGGACAACCGTTTTCGATGGGAGGCTGTATGGCTTCAGTCACTGGCTTTGGCGGAATATTTTTGCGATCGGATGATCCAAAAGCCCTGTATCAATGGTACGAGCGGCATCTCGGCCTGGTGAAGTCCGAAGGGGCTTTCGCGTATCCTGCCCCGACGCAACACGCCCAGGTCGTCTTTGCCCTTTTCAAACCAGACAATGCGTACTTCCCTTCGGCACAGAAAGCAATGATCAACCTCCAAGTGGATGACCTCGATGGGGTGCTGGACCGTTTGATAGACGAAGGTGTCACGGTCGATCCCAAACGCGAAAGCTACGATTTTGGAAAGTTCGGCTGGTGCACCGACCCAGAAGGAAATCGTGTCGAGCTTTGGCAGCCCGTCACAGCTGGTTGATGCCGAGTTGGCCCAGATGCGCTCCCAGAAGCCGGCTGCTCGAATGTGTTCAGAAGCCCTTGCGCGGCGTTTCAGTTACGTGACCGCGCAACCGGAAATAGCTATTTGGTCAGCGCTTGCGGTGTAGTGTTGCCGATGTTATAAGTTCCGGATTGACCACAACACATCCGCTTTGCGCCGTTCCTCCTGCGGTGTTCTGTTGAGGTCTATAGTTGGATTCATCCCTACCGCCATGAACATCGACGAGTTGAAAAGGCGAGTGTCTGCATTCGAGGAGCTTCTAAAGAGGTCCGAGAAAGTCCAGCGAATCGGCAAGAGAAACTCTTTGATCGAAGACGGCGTCACCACGCGTCCATTGATCCAGCTTTACTCAATGATGTGCGCGTTTCGGATTCGCCAGTCTGTGTACCCAAACGAAATGAGTCAGCTAGATAAGCAGCACTTGATTCCTGTCGAGTCATTACCCGCAGTGACTGCTCTCCAAGAGGCAAGCCACATGTTGTACGCTTCCATCGAGGCAGCAGACGGATATGGGATATCGCGAGCATTGGATGATATGGGCATCAACATGCTCTGCCCGTCACTTGCGGACCAGCCTGCGAGACTGGAAATGATCGCCGAAAGTCAGAACGAACTTGCTCGGCTCGTCTTCTTGGTGGAACTCGCGTTGTTTGCTATCGAACGCGAAGCCTACGATGACGCTGCTAAATACGCTCAACGGGCACACGCTCTGGACCCGATTAGTTTTGAACTGTACTGCATTTGCAATGTCGAGGGCTTGATCGCTGCGAAGGAGCACCGAATCGACCATGCAGCGCAATGCCTAATCGAGTCGATCGACGCATGTCAGGTTGATGAACGCACTTCCCTGCATTGTGGCACACGCCTTCCCAATCTTTCGCTTGCAAGGATGCTATTGGAGAGCGGAGAGCGTGCGGTCGTGTTGAAGTACCTCATGGGGTGCAGAAACGTTTGGCAGTTTCTTGCGCAGCGGATAGATGAATGGATCAGTTCAATAGAACTGGGAGTAAAGGTCGAGTTTCCTGCGGAGTTCCTACAGTGGATGGATCGACTGTCCAGTCGTCTGCTTTACCGCTCAATTGATGTGAGGTTTTTGGCTGAAAGGCGCATTGCATCTGCATCAACGCCTTCTGTAAAGAAGTCGCCTCGCGAAGTTCTTGAGGGACGGAAGCGACTCATGGAGAGCTACAAGGAGTTTGAACGCGCCAGAATCATGGAGAAGATCAAGTACTTGGATGGGGACTTCGCAGGCTCAACAGACAATTGAGACCCATGCTCCCCTCCGAATCAGTTGGTGTATAACCGTTAATCCGGACAGAACTCGGCTTTTGGATGGATTATGTCCAGCGTGCTTACGATACGCCCAGAATCCTGTCAATGAGTGAGTCGGCCCATTCGCACTCGAAATCACGGTTTCAAACGCGGTAACGACAGAGTAGGATTTGTGACGATTCCACCGTGAGCGAAAACAATGCGCCGGTACCATCACATCGGAATTCCCACTACTGAAGCGAAGCCTGGCGAGACCCACTTGAAACACCTGAAACTCTTTGTCGTCAGCCACGAGAAAAGCGAATTTGGCGTGGAGTGGATGCGTTTCGAAGCGGACGCGGCGGTCCCTGATCTCGTCCGGCAAGTTCCGCACGTCGCGTTTGAAGTGGCTGATCTCGCCTCCGAGCTTGCCGACCGCGAAATCCTTATTCCTCCCAACAGCCCATCCGAGGGCGTCCGCGTCGCGTTCATAGTGGAAAACGGCGCGCCCATCGAATTGCTGGAATTCACCGACCCCAACCATCCTGCCCGCCGCCCGCAGAGCAAGATGCCGATATAAATACGCTCCATCCGAAGCACCTCTCGGCTCAGGATCAGGGAGTGGGTCAGTTTGAACAAACCTTCCCTCGGGGGCTAAAGCCCGCCTGATTTTGTGGGGCTTATGTACGGGCTGAAGCCCGTACCCTTCAAGCTGAAGCCCCTACCCTTCAAACTGGCCCATTAACTGGATTAACAATCGCACGCCCTGGTGGTATACTCCCCCTCACGAGGGCTGGCCATGCGGCGGACGATCCTGCTCTGCTCGATTGCGCTCCTTGCTGCGAGTGCGGCGAACTATGCCAGCGCCCAGCGTCACGGCGGAGGCGGGCCTGGTATCGCCCGTCGTGGCTACGGTTTGAGCCGCGCCCGGGGCGCTTATCCCTACGGATTCGGCTACCCTTACCTGCCCTACGACTCCGGCGCCGCGTATGGAGACGCGCCCGAGCCCGCTTTTTTTGTTCAGCGACCGCCGTTCGTTGAACCGCCTGCGCCGCCCGTGGTTGAGCCGCTGCAAGGGCATGCGGTGATTCTTGAATACAAATGGCCCGCCGCTCCCGCCTCCGCGCCGTCGACAACCCCCGAGCAGGAGCCACAGACTTTTGCCATTGTCCTCAAGGACGGTTCGACCCTTTCGGCCGTAACCGTCTACGCCTCTGACGACGGTCTGCACTACGTTGACCCCGACGAGAAGCACCTGCGCATTGCAATGAGCCAGATCGACCGCACAGCAACCCTCAAGGTCAACCGCGCGAAAAACCTGAATCTGTATATTCCTGCCGTACAGTGAGCTGCGTGGTTTCCCAGGTCTCAAAGGCGAGACCCGGGGCACCCGGCGTGGTTTGTGCTTTTCCATGTCTCAAAGGCGAGACCTGGGGCGCTCGGGCCGGCGTAATCACTCTGCAAACTTTCCCGAAGACCCGCTCATCGCGATAAGGCCGCGCTGAACGGGGCACAGACCCTGGTACTGGGATGAGTGGGCTACCTGCCTACTTCCCCGCCGTAAAGGAGGCCGACATGAGTAACTTACCGAGGAGAAGAAGCCAGAAATGGTATTTGTCCATTTGGGAACATCCATTGACGCTGCTGCTGATCGGCAGCGCCCTATCGTGCCTGCTGGTTCCCTGGATCAGCGAGAATTCGTCGCGTCGGCGAGTTCTGCAAGAACAGCGGGTCAGCGAGGCAAGGGACATCCTGAAGCAGTCTGTCGCCGACGACGCGCAGATTAACGCAATCGTGACCTCTATCGAGATGTTCAACAAGGAAGCTGCGTCCAATCCCAAGGGCTATAAGGCCGCCCAGGCAGAGCATGAGCGTTCCTTCGACACACAGTATCTTGAGTTCGATCACCATGCCTGGTGGTGGGGTCATGATCTGCCCGTGCAAAGCGGTCTTCTTGAACTGCCGTCGGGAAGCAAGGACGAGATCGAGAACTTGAATCAGGCCTATGCAAAAAGCCTCCTTGGCTCAACGCAGCAAATCGAAGTATTGAGAAAGCAGTTCCTCGGCAAGGATTACGTACCCAGAGGCCTGCACAATGCCGAGGTCCTGCTCGCGGCGCGGAAGGCGCTGAATGATCTGGCGGTCACCCGCGGAGCAATTATCAGTCAACTGGCCGGTAAATTCATGCCGCCCGGGATCAATTGGTAGCGTCCCGCTGAGCGCCCCTTTTGAAGAGGCACTCAACTGTGCCAGGCGGATTGGCAAGGGGGGATTCGCACCGCGCGAGCAGGTATTTTGCCGGTCCTGCGCACCACCTCCTGTACACTGGAGTGTTCAAGGTCATGCAAAACAGATACCCAATTGGCATCCTCGGCGCGACCGGAATGGTCGGCCAACGCTTTATTCAGCTGGTTGAGAACCATCCGTGGTTCGAGATCGCGTGGCTGGCGGCCAGCGACCGGTCAAGCGGCAAAACTTATGGTGAGGCCGCGAAGTGGCGGCTGGACACTCCGCTGCCCGCGCGGATCGCCAAGATGACCGTGGCACCGGCCGACCCCGCAGGCGCGCCAAAGATTATTTTTGCGGCGCTGGACGCCGCGATTGCCCGCGAACTGGAGCCTCGCTTTGCCAACGCGGGCTGCGCGGTCATTTCGAACTCCAGCGCTTACCGGATGGCTCCCAACGTGCCGCTGGTGATTCCCGAAATCAACGCCGACCACCTGCACCTGATCGAGGAGCAGGCGTCGCGCCGGGAGTCGGGTGGCTACATGGTGACCAACCCCAACTGCTCCACCATTGGACTGGTGATGGCGCTAAAGCCGATCGAGGAGCGCTTCGGCATTGAGCAGATTCTTGTGACCACGATGCAGGCCATCAGCGGCGCGGGCTACCCCGGCGTGCCATCGATGGACATCCTGGGCAACGTGGTGCCCTACATCGGCAGCGAAGAGGAAAAGATGGAGGCCGAGACCCTGAAGCTGCTGGGGCGGCTGGAAGGTCACGTCGTAACGCCGCTGGCGGCGCGCATCAGCGCCCACTGCAATCGCGTGGCGGTGGAAGACGGCCACACGGAAAGCGTGAGCATCAAGCTGGGAAACAAGTTGGGCAGGCCGGCGACGCGCGAAGAGATTCTGGCCGCATGGGCGGAGTTTCGCCCGCTGGCCGGGAAGGGACTGCCCATGGCTCCGGACCAGCCTATTGAGTGGGCGCCGGAGAACGATCGGCCGCAACCGCGCCTGGACCGCAACCGGGGCCGCGGCATGGGGGTGACCGTGGGCCGGTTGCGCCCCTGCAACGTGCTGGACTGGAAATTTACCGCGCTCAGCCACAATACGATTCGTGGAGCGGCAGGCGCGGCGATTCTGAATGCCGAACTATTGGCAAGTCTGGGCAAATTGGAACCTGCCGTAGAGGCCGCCGCGCGCGCCTGAGACATCTGCGCAGCCCGTTTGACCTTACACTGCAACAATGGGAAGACTCGCATGAGCCTGGTGGTGATGAAGTTCGGCGGCACGTCGGTAGAGGACCAGACAGCCATCTCGCGCACCGCGGCCATCGTGGCCGGACGCGTGGCGCAGGGCAAACAACCGGTGGTGGTGGTGAGCGCGCTGGCGAGAGTGACCGACCAGTTGCTGCGGGCCGCCTCGGCTGCCGCACAAGGCGATCGCACCGGCGCCCTGGCCATCAGTTCCCGGCTGCGCTCGCGGCATCGCGACACCGCCTGCGCGCTGATCAAGGACGCCAAGAACTCCGCTGCGCTGGTGAACCTGATCGATCAGAAGTTTGACTCGCTGGATGAGATTTTGCGCGGCCTGGCGGCCATTCTGGAGCTGACACCGCGCATCTCGGACCTGATCGTCAGCTATGGCGAGCGCATCTCAAGCCGCATGGTCGCGGCGGCTTTTTGCGAGCATGGCATGGATGCCGCGCATGTGGACGCGCGCGAAATCATCCTGACCGACTCACAGTTTCAGAAGGCGACTCCGCTCGAAGCCGTCATCGAAAAGCGAGCGGCGGAAAAATTGCGCCCGCTGCTCAACCAGGGCAAGGTGCCGGTGATGGGCGGCTTTATCGCATCCAACGAGGCGGGCATCACCACCACGCTGGGCCGCGGCGGTTCCGACTTAAGCGGCGCGCTGGTGGGCGGGGCGCTGACTGCGGACGCCATCGAAATCTGGACCGATGTGGACGGCATCATGACCTGCGATCCGCGCGTGTGCCCGGACGCCCTGCGGGTAAGGGTGATCAGCTTTGAGGAAGCATCGGAGCTGGCTTACTTTGGCGCCAAGGTGCTGCACCCGGCTACGATTCTGCCCGCGGTGAAAAAGAATATTCCGGTGCTGGTGCTCAACAGCCGCAACCCCTCCAACGAGGGCACGCGAATTATCTCGCTGGCGCCGCACTGCAAAAGCCCGTTCAAATCGATCGCCGTGAAGAAGAAGCTTTCAATCATCGATGTGGTGGCGAGTCGCATGCTGATGACGCACGGGTATATGAGCGAGATTTTTGCCATTTTCGACAAGCATAAGTGCCCGGTGGATATGGTTTCGACCAGTGAAGTATCGGTGTCGCTGACCGTGGACTCCAACGATAAGCTGCCGTTGATCGCCGCCGACCTGAGCAAACACGCGGATGTGAAATACGAGGGCAAGAAGGCGCTGGTGTGCATGGTGGGCGAGGACATTCGCGGGCAGAACGGGATTGCCGCACAGGTGTTCGCGGCCATTCGCCACATCAACGTGCGAATGATTTCGCAAGGGGCCAGCGAAATCAACATGAGTTTTATGATTGAGGAAGAAGACGCCGACGAGGCCGTGCGCTCGCTGCACGCAGCCTTTTTCAAGGATCCCGATCCGGATATCTTCGACGTGGAAGCTCAGAAGCTGGCTGCGGAACCGGCGAGGTAACCATGCTGTTCCTGGTATTGGGCAAGGGGAAGACCGGCAGCCTGGTTGCGGAGGTGGCCCGCGAGCGCGGCCACGGCGTGCGCACCCTGGACATCGAAGAGAACCAGCACGCCTCAGCACTGACCGCGCCCAACCTGGCCGGCGTGGACGTGGTGATCGACTTCACCGCGCCGGAAGCCGCATTGGAAAACATGCGCGCCGTGCTGGCGCTCGGCGGGCGCATTGTGGTGGGAACGACGGGCTGGTACGCGCATGTGGCCGACATGAAAGCCCTGGCGCACAAGCGCGGCGGCGCACTGCTCTACGGCAGCAATTTTTCAATCGGGGTACAAAAGCTGTTCCGCCTGACCGGTGAACTGGCCAGACTGGAAGGCTACAAGTTTTCAATCAGCGAGACACACCACACCTCAAAGCTCGACGCGCCTTCAGGCACCGCGCTGACGCTCAAAGAGATCATTTTGGCAGTGCAGCCGGGCATCGAGATTCCGGTCACGTCGCACCGCGTGGGCGACGCCAAGGGCGAGCACATTGTGACCGCCGCGGGACCGGACGATTATCTGGAATTGAAGCACGACGCCTACTCGCGGCGCGGCTTTGCGCAAGGAGCGATTCGCGGGGCCGAGTGGCTGGCCGGGAAATCCGGCGCCTGGGAGTTCCGCGAGATCTTCGACCAGTTGTAGCGCTCGGAACTCAGCCTCAGCAGGACGCAAATTCCGCATAGCCGCTTCCGCTTGCGTGACGTAAAATCGCGTAGCGCGTGTAAAGCGTGCGTGATAGGCCAACCTCATTCCTGCGGGGTATCCCATGGGAGAAGAAATCAAAAATCTGGAACAGGGCGCCAAGAAGGCGTGGCCCGTGGTCATGGGCTGGGTGGGCGGCGTCACCGCGCTCATTGGATTGTTCGCCACACTCGGCGGCGGCGTGACCTGGCTTGTGAACCATCACAAAGCAAAGACGGAACGGCAGGCGAAGATGGCGCTGGCCCAGACGCAGGCGAAGCAGCAGGACTATCAGGCCGCGGTGCAAACCTACGGCGACATTCTCAAAGGCGATCCCCTGGACCGGCCAGTGCTCGATTTGCAATTGAACACGGCCATGCAATGGGCTGAAAACTTTCACGTCGCCGTGCGGGAAGACCAGCACGCAGAAGATCTGGCCGGGCCGGCACTGGACCAGATTTTTTCAATACTCGAAGCCGGGCTAACGCGGGCCAAAGGATCGCAGGCCGCGGACGTGCAGGCGCACCTGGGCTGGGCGCATTGGCTCAATCAGCACATTGCGGAACGGGAGTTCGGCCCCGCCGCCGAACAGAACCTTCGCGCTGCGCTGGCAACAGACCCCTCCAACGTGTATGCGAACGCGATGCTGGGCAACTGGATGCTGCAGAACGGAGGCAACTTCAACGAGGCGATTCATCATCTTGACGTCGCTGTCTCAACCGGCAAGGCGCGGCCCCTGGTGAGAAGGATGCAGATCGGCGGACTCATCTATCTCGACAAGCCGGGAGCGAGGGCTGCGCAAATCAAGGCGGCCAACGACATGCGCAAAGCGGGCGAACCGCTCGACGAAGGATACAAACACCGCATCCTGAGCTTCTGCCTTGACCCCATGGTTACGGATCATAAGGAGCTGACGGAGTCCCTTTCCGCCGTTCCTGCGGACGAAGCCTGGCAAACCTATCTATGGCTCGACAACAACGCAAGCGAGGCAGAGGACCACAACCTGAATCACGACTTCATCCATGCCAACCTGCTGGAGATCAGCGGCAAGCGAGAGGAGTCGCTGGAGAAGTATCACCTGCTTCAACAGGAGCTGAAGAATTCACCGGGCACACTGAAAGATTCAGTCGATGCCGCGGTGGCGAGACTGTCGCATGGGTAGCACAGGTTGTGGGGCTTGAGGCAAGCAGGCCGCGTGCCCGCCGTTCGTTATACACTCACCTGTGATGGAAACTACAGGTTGCGGTACGGCAATCGTCACGCCATTCAAGGCAGACGGCTCGCTCGACGAAGCAGCGCTCAGGGCGCTGGTGAACTGGCAGATTGACTCGGGTATCGACTTTCTGGTGGCCTGCGGCTCGACGGGCGAGGCAGCCACGCTGGACGAAGACGAGTGGCTGCATACCATTCACCTGGTGGTGGATGCGGCCGGCGGACGGGTTCCGGTGTGGGCTGGATGCACGCACAACTCCACGCGCACGCTGCTGCGCCAGGCCGCGCTGTTGTGCCAAGTGCGAGGCGTGGACGCGATTCTCTCGGCCAATCCCTACTACAACAAACCTACGCAGGAAGGGCAATTTCAACATTTTCTGGCGCTGGCCAAAGCGGTGGCTCCCATCCCGGTGGTGCTCTACAACGTGCCCGGACGGACGGCGGCGAACCTGGACCCGGTAACGGTGGTGCGGCTGGCCGAGGCGGCACCGAATATTGAGGCCGTCAAGGAGGCCAGCGGCAAGCTGCCGCAGATTGCCGAATTGGTGCACTCCCTGCCGAAGGGCTTCAGAATCTTCTCGGGCGACGACAACCTGGCCCTGGCGGCCATTGGCGTCGGCGCTCACGGCCTGATCAGCGTGGCGTCGAATGAGGCTCCGGCTGAAGTGGGCCGCATGATCCGCGCCGCCGTGCATAACGACTGGGCCACGGCGAGGGACCTGGAACGGCGCTTTGGAAGGCTGTTCGAGGCCAACTTCTGGGAGTCGAATCCAGGCCCTGTGAAGACTGTGTTGAACCTGATGGGCCGCACGACCGACGTGGTGCGGCTGCCGCTGGTTCCCCCCACGGCAGCGACGCGCGCCCGGCTCGAGCGCCTGGCCGGGGAACTCGGCCTGCTGAAGTTTGCTCCTCCGCCCGAAGGCAATATGCGGATGTTCTGAGAGAGCGGCGATCAGGGATCAGTAGACCTGGCAATCAACAGCCGGAATCGAAGCCTTGCGGGCGGCAGGATGCACGGCTGCGATTGCATGAGGCGAAGAGGATTTTCAGTGAGGAGATAGGCTGATGGGCAAGAAACGGCAGAATGTGCGCATTGCAACGGCAATGGCGGCGGCGATTTTTGTGATGCAAGTGGGTTACGGGACGCGGGCCCTTGCGCAGGCACAGCCGGGTAGCAACAGCGAACCGGACCGCGCGACGCTGGTGAAGGCCAAGCCCGACATTTCGGGGACACGGAAGGGCACATTCATCGAGCCGGACCCGATGGACTTTGCCAACCACAGCGGCTACACCGCGATCTTTGACGGCAAGACTCTAACCGATTGGGACGGCATGCCGGGTGTGTGGAGCGTGGAAGACGGCGCGATTGTGGGGCAATCGACCAAGCAGAAGAATGCCGGCAACAGCTTTATCGTGTACCACGGGGCCGAGGCGAAGGATTTCGATCTGAAGCTCGAAATCAAGGTGGAGTGGGGCGGAGGCAGCGGCATCCAGTACCGCAGCAGCACCGGCATTCCGCCGGGCCGGACGGCCGGCAGGGGCGAGGCTCCGCTCGATCCGCGCTGGGTGATGATTGGCCCCCAGGCCGATTTCTGGTACCCGGTGGGCGCGCAAGAAAAGCAGTACAGCGGACAGCTCTACTCGCAAAACACTTCACGTGGAATCGTGGTGTGGCGGGGCCAGGTGGTGCAAACACTGCCAGGGAAACTGCCGCTGCTGGTGGGCGTGATCGGGGACCGCAACAAGCTGGGCGCGTATGTGAAAGACGGCCAGTGGAACCAGTACACGATCATTGCCCGCGGGGGCGTGATCATGCATATCCTGAACGGCCAGCTGGTGGCGGTGCTGGTGGATGACGACCCGGCCTCGTCGAATAACGTCTCCGGGCTGATCGGCTTGCAGATTGAGGGCATACCCTGCAAGGTATCGTTCCGCAATTTGTGGCTGAGGAAGATCGATTGAGTTAACGACACAGGGTTGCACGCGGCTCTTGGCTCCAGTTCATTCTTGTTGCGGCTGCCGAGGATACATTGCCGGAGGCAATCGCGACAGCGCTGGCCAATGTGGCAACTATGAATCGCCTCGCCGAGGGTTACCGCGGTAATCGAAGAGACTGGAATATTGCTGCTGCGCGCAACTTTTGACGGAACACGGTGTCGGTTCAATGTAGACAGCTTACGGCGAAATATACTTCCCTGCTGCCGCAGGACGTCAAGAACGCGGCCCCGTCCTTCTGCGGGCGCACGCAGAAAGCGAAGTACCAGTGATGCTCCTTAAGTTGAATTGCAAAAAAGCGCTAATCCCTGTTGTGCTGCTTGTCCTGGCCACCGTGTTCGAGACGGGGTGCAGCAGCGGCGGTTCCTCCAACCTGACCAACACGACCACCTCAACCGGTTCGTCTTTTGTGGTTGGCACCGATGCACCCATGGCAAGCGTCGCATCATTCTCAGTTGTTGTGAGTGGCATTTCTGCAACCGACTCCAACGGAAACACCGTTCAATTGATCAGCGGCTCGCCGACGGTAGATTTTGCGCGTTACAACGGGCTGCAGACGCTGCTGGATATGAATGATGTGAATGCGGGCACGTACTCCAACGTGGCCATCACACTGGGTGCCGCAACCATCGGGTACCTCGACACCAGCGGTGGCGGCGCACCAACCATACAGACGATGACGGCGACATTTCCGAATTCCCCCGAAGTGGTGACGATCCCTCTGGACACGCCGCTGGTGGTGGCCGCATCCGGAGCGCCGGCAGGCCTGCGCGTTGACTTCGATTTGCGCAAGTCGATCCAGGTGGACTCGAGCGGTCAGATTACCGGCCAGGTGACTCCGACATTCAACGTGAAAGCGGTGACAAACAGCGATGGCGGCGCGTACATTGACGAATTCGACGCGGCGGTGGTCGCGGCTCCTGCGGCGGGCGCTCAATCGTTCACGGTGCAGGGCCCGCATGGCAGACAATTTACCGTGAACGTGAGCGGACAGACGGAGTGGGACGGCGACGCCAGCCTGAGTGCCCTGACGAGCAGCAGCATTGTGCAGATATCGGGAGCACTGGACAGGGCGGACGCGACCATCGACGCAGATGAGGTAACGATCCTTTCGCAGAGTGGCTTCTATGCCGCCGGGCAGGTGACGTATGTGACGCCGGCAACAGGGGCGGCGAGCAGCTTTGACCTGTATGTACGCGGACTGCTGCCCACTACCACCGGACTCACGCTAGGCCAGATTGCGCAGATAGACCTGAGCGGCAGTGAGAACTACTCGATTTACTGGATGCACGGACCGCTGGCGCAGTTCCTCTTTAACCAAAGCGGACTGGTACCTGGCCAGCACGTAGCGGTGGGGGGCCCGGCAAGCGGCGCGACAAATGCACAGGATGTGAGCGTGAAACGCGTGACGTTGCGGCACTGGGGCTATAACGGCACTATTGTGGCAGGCAGCGTGAACGCGGGCAATGATACCTTCCAGATGACAGTCAACGGCTTTGCGGGATTACTGGTGCCTGGAAATGTAACGGTTTATGTGACAGACAAGACCCAGTTCCGCGACGGGCTTACTTCAATGGGAGATGTGGAGGGAAGCGCTAATGTGCGCGTGGTTGGGCTGCTGCTGAAAGATCCAGTATCAGGCAATCTGGTTCTGGTGGCGCACTACGTGGATGCGCTGAGTTAGGTTTGGACAATCTCCGCTGCGCCGGGACTGGCTTCTGCCGGTCCCGGCGTTTTTGTGTTCCTGAATGCGGCACTTCAGAAGAGTTCGGCAATCGGGGGAAATGTCAGCAACAAGCTTAGGCCGAGCAGCAAAAAAGCGGCGGCGCTGATGCGTGTCAAATTGACGTTTCGCTTCCGCCAGCGCATCTCCAGAATTGCCCAGGCAAGAAGCCACGCAACGATGGCCATGGTAGTGACGCCTGAGAGGGGCCCCGTTGGCTGATAGAAGACAAAAAGATATTTGAGCGAAGCAACTTTGTCCGCCACAATCGAGAGCAATCCAAGTAGGAAGGCGCCAATGCCGGCCGACAGAATCGCAGCCGCGCCGGAACCATTGGTCAACGGGTCAGTGTTCGCCGGGATTTTGGCTTCTCGCTTTTCGATCGTCAATTACCGTCCATTAGATGAATCACTCGACCGCCTTCGACCGGTGCGTGCATCACAAGCATGGCGCCGAAGAAGCAGGCTACTCCCGCTGCAAGAAACGAAACCACGGTAAAGCACAGGACCGCGGCACGAAGCTGAGGGTGACTCCTGAGGTTGTGGCCGTATTTTAGAACCACTGCTGCGGCCATGGTGATGGAGATCGGCGTCAACCATGCGACATGCTCTTTCCACTCCATCCCGAGCGAGTGCCAGCCGCTGGTAGAGGGACTCGATTTGAGCAGCAGTTGAGGGAATGCGGCAGCGATGGACGTTCCGGCGGGAGGCACAGCGCGATACCAGGGATAGATGATGTAAGTTCCCGAAAGAACGGCGAGCCACGCCAGCGCGGACATGACGATGAGATATGCGCGCAGAAAAGACTCATCTCGCGATGAGACGGGCCCTTCGCCGGTGGGCGAGTAACGGTGGTACAACTCGACAAGAGCACCCGAACAGGCCAGCAGGTACAGTCCGCCGAATCCCATGCCGTGTATGAGTGTCCACAAGCCCTGTGCCGTAATTTCCATCGCTTGGCTCCCTTGCGGACATCCGATCAGTACACCGCATACTGCAGCACGTCAGAATCCGTTTTTGTTCATGTGCTCCGACAGCAATGCGCTTGCAACGGATGCTTTCTTGTCGTCTTTTCCCCACGTCCAGTACATGCCAACGTAGGCGTAGTTCTCAGTTTGTCCGGCGACGGAGTGCCCATAGGCAAAGAGAAATTGCGTATTGGGATTCTTGAAGTGGTAGTAACCGCCGGCGTCGATCATGGTGGAGGACTGAGTTTGCGCGGCTGCCGCACCTTCGCGTCCGTGAGCAAAGACCTCGGCCGCCAACTCGAGTTTCTCGCCGAAGGCACGCTTGAGCAGGAATCCGCCATAAGGGAAGTTGCGGAAATCGGTTTGCGGAACGACCTGATAGCCGGCACCGCCGTCCGCAGTCCAATGGCCCCAGTTCTTTTGCGCCCATAAGGGGAGCCGGTACCATACCTTTCCTACGCCGAGGCCCTTGTCGTAGTTTCCGGTAGGCATCTCGAACATGGTGAAGGGGCCGATCTGGGGGACATGTTTGGTTTCCTTAATGAGGGCCAACTTCACGCCTAGTTCCATATCTGTAAGTCCGAATGCGCTGAGGCCTGTGCCGGAGGGCAGATAAATGGGATTGTTCGACGGAAAGATGCCTCCAGACGGCAAGATGGCGTGAAGCTGGACCCTGGGCATCGCGCCCCAGTTGAACTCAAGCGCCGGTCCAGTCGAATCCATTTCAACGGGTGTGCCGTCCAGGCCGCCGAAGATATAGAACTCGTAATGTTGGAAGTCAACGGGAACCGGATCGTCGATTTGAAAGGGCGGCCCCTGCGCCCACAACCGGGGAACAGCGGCAAAAACGAGAAGGAACAGGATGAGCCGGATGAGATGTGCAGGAACCTTCATCGAGATCCTCGAACGGCACTAGAGAGCAAGAATCAGGCTGAAAAATTTGATGCTGCCAAGGGAAAGACCTACTGCTCGGGGGAAACGCTAGAAAACTGTGCAATGGCCAACTGCGCTATCCAGGGGACGATGCTGGCGGACGCCGGGGGTGGATCGACCCTGATGGAGCGATAGATGGACAACAATTATTGGAGCATTCAAGCGGGAAGCCGTCTACTGTCAATTGCGATATTCACGCTACATTAACTCGCCAACTCCTTCTTTACCAACTCACTGACGATACGGCCCTCGGCGCGAAGGCCGGCTGTTTGCAGCTTGGCCTGGACCGCTTTAATGATGGGACCCATATCTTTGGGGCCGGGCTTTTGGCCCGAGGCGGCGGCGTGTTCGGCAACCGCTTCGGCCACGAGGGCCTGAAGACCGGCTTCGTCGAGCGCCTTGGGCAGGAATTCCTCGATGACGACGATTTCGGCGGCCTCTTTGGCGGCCAGTTCGGGACGGTTCCCCTTGGTGAACTGCTCAATTGAGTCGCGGCGCTGCTTGACCATGGTGGCCAGCGCCTGCTGCTCTTCAGCGGGCGTCAGGAATGCGCGCTTCTCGATGGCCTTGTTCTTGAGTGCGTTCTTAATGAGGCGCAGAGTGCCGGTGCGTTCGGCGTCGTGGGCCTTCATTGCGGTGATGATTAGCTGGGTGATTCTGGCTTCAAGTGCACCTGCGTCGGTCATAACTTCCATTTTAGAGCGTGGGCTTGAGCCAGCGGTCGAGCCAGTCGAAGGCATCATCCTGCATGTCGAGGCCGAAGATGTGGGGCCGGTCGTAAAAGTGGCTGTGGAACTTGTCGGATGCGCCAGCCTTGGCGTAGATGGCTTCGAGTTTGGCCACCGCTTCCTTCATGCCCTCCAGCGGAAACAATTCGTCCCTTGAACATTCCTCCACCATAAGTGGCTTGGGAACCCGGCAGCCGAGGACGTCGGGCAAATCGACAAAGCTGGTGAGGCCGGAAAGAAAATGCATGAAGCTGTGGGTATCGACGTGGGCGCGAATCATGGGGCGCAAGGTGGACATCCACCCCACGGCCACCGCGCACTGGATGCGGTCGTCGAGACCGGCAAGAAAATCGGAGCGCCATCCGCCCATGGATATGCCGACACAGCCGACTCGCGAGGGGTCGACTTCAGGACGAGTGACCAGGTAATCCACCGTCCGCATATCGTCCCAACTGGCAATTCCCTGCCAGGTTAGGCCGGCCCAGCAGAGGGATTTGGCGAGTGTGGCTTCGCCGGCACTTGCCCGGTGATTCAAATGCTCCACATCTTCGACGGAATACTTGAGTTGGCTGACGCCGTATTTTTGAGCATCGTCGCCGAAGAGGGTCCTGCGCTCGCCGAAATAGAAACAGTCGATGGAGATGACCACGTATCCGCGGCGGACCAGGGCCAACGAGGTGGGGCGGCCTTCGTAATTCTCAATGCGGAACTTGGTGAGAGCGGCAGAGTCCCCGTCGCGCACAGGCATGACTTTTTCTTTTCCAAAGACAAACGACCCACCATGCGAATGCACATCCACGATGGCGGGACGGGGGCCTTTTCGACCCTTGGGGATGAGCACGTAGGCGGGAACGCGAAACCAGGGGGTGGTGGAGAAGAGGATTTTTTCCTGAATGTACTCAGGAGTCTCCCAGTGATCGACCACCTCGGGAGACGGATCAACCGGTGGAGGCGCGTAGTGAAACAGTTCGAGCACCTTCTCGCGGACTGCTCGACGATAGGCGTCGGGCCCGGAATAGTCACGCTCGAGCCAGGAAAGCGGATAGCGGCACTGGTCAGCGAGGCCTTTGATTGTGGGAAAGAGAGTACCGATGTCGCTTTCTCCCTTATGCATTTCGGTCTGCCCTCCGGCAAGGTTGGGTGCGGCGGCGTGCGGGACACCGGCGAGCGCGAGTACCCCTAAGGATTTCAAGCACGTACGGCGGTCAACCGAATTGGCCGCACGATCGATTTTCTGCTCTTTCATATGGATATTCCTTGCATTGGCAGGATGACGGCAGGCGACGATTCCGGCCGGGAACAAACTTCGTGAGAATTGTACTGATCTTTGCCGTCGAGGGACGGAGGATTTTGGAATTGTGGGCGGTTCTGGGGATGGAGGTAGATTTGCACAGGGGAATAATTCACATAAACCACATAAATGTGTATTCTGTGAGTGGCGGCCGGTTTAATTCCTAATTCCGGTCCAAAACGAGGAAAAGAGATGATTCGCAAAACGCGCCTTTTTACACCCGGTCCGACACCGCTGCTTCCGGCGGCCCAGTTTGCCATGGCCGCCGCAGACATTCACCACCGCACGCCGGAGTTTCGCGCCCTGTTTCAGCGGGTGCTTGGCCAGCTAAAGGTTTTTGTCGGCACCCAGAACGATGTGCTGCTGCTGTCGAGTTCGGGCACGGGAGCGATGGAGGCGTCGGTGTCGAATCTGACCTCGCCGGGGGACAAGGTGCTGGTGCTCTCAGCGGGCAAGTTTGGCGAGCGCTGGGTGGGACTGGCAAAGGCGTTTGGGTGCGAAGCGGACGTGGTGAGCGCGCCGTATGGCGAGACATTCGACTTGGAAGCGGTGCGCGCGGGGCTGAAGCCGGAGCATAAAGCTGTCTACATGCAGGCCACTGAGACCTCGACCGCGGTGCGGCACGATGTGGAGGCAGTGGCGAAGCTACTGAAAGCGGCGGGGAGTGAAGCGCTGCTGGTGGTGGACGGGATTACCGGCCTGGGCACGACACACTTCGACGTGGACGGCTGGGGAATCGACGTGCTGATCGGCGGCTCGCAGAAGGCGGTGATGATTCCGCCGGGGCTGGCCTACCTGAGCGTGAGCGAGAAGGCGTGGGCGGCGATGGAGAAGTCGAAGAATCCGCGCTACTACTTTGACCTGCGTAAGGAGCGTAAGAACGCGGCGAAGGGTGAAAGCGCGTACACGCCGGCAGTGGCATTGATTGCAGGACTGGGCGCAGCGCTGGACTACATTGCCGGGCAGGCCGGCGGGGATCTGGAAAAAGGCCGCATCGCGCTGGTGGACAACGCGCAGGTGAATGCCGCGGCAACGCGCGCGGGGTTGGTGGCACTGGGCTTTACACTGTTTGCGCCTACTTCGCCAGCGGCGGCCGCTACAGCCGTGGCGGTGCCGGAGGGAATGAACTCGGGCGATGTGGTGAAGGCGCTGAAGACGCGCTTTGCGCTGGTGACAGCGAACGGGCAGGGCGAGATGCAGGGGAAGATCTTCCGCGTGGCGCACCTGGGATTCTTCGACTACCTGGATACGGTGGCGCTGCTGGGAGCGATGGAGCACATTGCCAAGGACACGCTGGGACTGCCAGTGGTGTACGGGCAGGCGGTGGCGGCGGCACAGCAGGTGTATGCGAAGGCAGTGAAGCAATAGACTCGCGGTTTCCCAGGTCTCAGAAGCGAGACCTGGGGCACCCGGCGAAGGCAGTGAACAGCTAACAGCCGTCAGTTGACAGTTGGTGGCGGGCTGGTTCGGTTTCCTGCTCTCACCTGGGCGGATGAAGCTGGGCTAAAGCGGAGCACACAGGTCCATCGCTATTCAAACTTTACTGTTCGCTGTCTGCTGTCAGCTGGGAGCTTTGTTTATGGCTGAACTGAGTTTTGGGCAGAAGCTGCTGATCGCACGCAAGCAGCTGGACCTCTATCAATACGAGATGGCCGAGCGGCTGGGCGTGCATCCCAACTCGGTTACCAAGTATGAGCGGGGCGAAGGCAAGCCACATGCGGCGGTGGTGCGCATGTTCGAGTTGCTGTGTGAGAAGCACGGCATCCGTTTTGACGAGTATGAAGGCGCAGAGCAAACCAAGGGAGACACGATGAAGATTGTTCTGGGAGAAAAGGTCTCTCCGGCGACGGTGGCCGTATTTGCGGCCGAGCCGGGGTGGGAAGTGCTGACGCACGACAAGTTGCCCGACGGTCTGGCGGCGGCGCTGGCCGATGCGGATGCGCTGGTGGTGCGCTCTGCGGTGCAGGTGGACGACGCGCTGATGGAGCAGGCGCCAAAGTTGCGCGTGATTGGCCGGGCCGGAGTGGGCGTAGACAACATCGATGCCGATGCAGCCACGCGGCGAGGCATTGTGGTGATGAATACGCCGGGGGCGAACGCCGTGGCAGTGGCGGAGCTGACCATTGCCCTGATGCTGGCGCTGGCGCGCAAGCTGCCCGCAGCCAACGCCACCATGCACGCCGGGAAGTGGGAGAAAAAGAGCCTGCAAGGAGCCGAATTGCGGGGCAAGACGCTGGGCATCCTGGGGCTGGGACGGATCGGGTTGGAAGTGGCCAAGCGGGCGCGAGGCTTTGGACTGGAGATCATCGGCAGCGACCCGTTTGTCTCAGCGGCGGTGGCGCGCGAAAACGGCATCGTTCTATTGTCTTTGGACGAGCTGTTTGCCAAGGCGGATTATCTGACGTTGCACGTGGGGCTGACACCGCAGACGACCGGGGTAATCAACGCCAGAACGCTGGCGGCAATGAAAAAGGGAGTGCGCATCATCAACTGCGCGCGCGGCGAACTGGTAGACGATGCGGCGCTGGTGGCGGCGCTGAAGAGCGGGCAGGTAGCGGGCGCGGCGCTGGATGTATTTGTGGAGGAGCCGGCCAAGAATACGCCATATGCGGAACTGGATAACGTGATTTTGACGCCGCATATTGCCGGATCGACCGCCGAAGCGCAGGAGGCTGTGGGGATTCAGATTGCCTGCCAGGTGCGGGAGTATCTGAAACTGGGCGTGGTGCAGAACGCGGTGAATCTGCCCTCGCTGAGCCACGAGGAGTATGTGCAACTGGCGCCCTACATCGACCTGGCGGGACGGTTGGGATCGTTTTTGGCACAGGCCGGCAAGAGCGGAATCGAAGGCATCGACCTGGTGTATGGAGGCACGTTGGCCGAGGCCAAGACCGACCTCGTGCGCAATGCTGCGATCGAGGGGCTTTTGCAAGGCTCGGAAAACGTGAACCGCATTAACGCCGCGGCGGTAGCGGAAGAGCGCGGCATCCGCATTCACGAGGAGAAACAGGACAGTCATCGCGGCGGCGCGGCCACGGTGCTGGCCATCAAGCTGCACACGGCGGGTGGTACAAGTCACGCCACGGCAACCGTGATTCACGGCGAGCAGTCGCGACTGCTGGAGTTTGATGGCATCGACATCGAAGCGCCGCTGGAAGGCAATCTGCTGGTGTGCCGCAACCTGGACGTGCCGGGCGTGATTGGCAGAATCGGGACCATTCTAGGCGAGCAGGGCGTGAACATTGCCAACTTTGCCCTGGGGCGCGAACGCGCAGGGGCCACGCCGGTGAAGGCGTTGGCCGTGGTGCAAGTGGATGCGCCGGTGTCAGACAAAGTGTTGGAAGCGCTGGACACCATCGAGGCGCTGCTGGAGGCGAGGCTGGTGCAGTTGTAACGGCGACTGATTTGAGCCAGGGACATCCTGCGGCCCTATTTGCCGGGGCAAAAATAATCGGACAACCCGCAAAAACGGAAATGCCGGAGCGTTTGCCCCGGCATTGACGATAGAAAGCAGTCAGGTCAGGCGCGGCTGAGGTAGGCGCCTTCGCTGGTGTCGACACGGATCTTTTCGCCTTCGTTGATGAAGGCAGGGACCTGGACTACGAGGCCGGTTTCGGTCTTGGCGGGCTTGGTGACGCTGGAGGCAGTCGCCGACTTGAGGCCCGGCTCAGTCTCCACAACTTCAAGTTCGACTGAGGATGGCAGCTCGATGCCCACGGCCTGCCCGTCATGATAGCTGACTTTGATTTGCAGATTAGGGGTAAGGTATTCGACCGCGTCGCCCAGCGTTGAGCCCTTCAGCACGGTCTGCTCAAAGTCCACGGGGTTCATAAAGTAGTAGTCGTCGCCGTCGGCATAAAGAAAGTCCATTGAAATCTCGTCCACGACAACCTTCTCAATGGCGTCGGCGGAGCGGAAGCGGTGTTCGAACATGGCGCCGGACTTGAGGTTGCGCAATTTGGCCTGGATAAAGGCGCGCAGATTGCCGGGCGTGCGGTGCTCCACCTTGAAGACCAGATGCAACTGCTCGTTGTGCTTGATGATCATTCCTGGACGTAATTGGGTGGCGGGAATCGCCATAAGGGTTGAAGCTCCTTGCTGTACTTGCGGTCACTCCGCGAAATAGAAGGGCCTTAGAGCAGTTCCGCAGTTGGTATAGCCATTTCCGGCGTGAATGCATGGTGACTTTTTCTTAAGGAAAAGCCACCCATCAGCAACGGCTTCGGGATACAGTAACTGCGGAACCGCTGTTGCCCTATCTCCATTGTAGCTTAGGGTGCTTCGAGCGATTGCTGAACCGCAAGGTCGATGTGTTTTGATCGGAAGCATGAAGGCGAATTGGTTCCGTCGAGCACGGGCCGGGCTAAGTCCTTTGGTGGGATTGCTGCTTCTTTGTCTTCTATGGTCGCTCGGCTCAATGCGATCCGACCTGCTACCGGCTCCGGCTCCAAGTCTCGTGCCGCAAATGGAAAGGCAAGCGCTGCCTTTTGCGCTGCTGGCGGTGGTGGCGGCGGTCTTTGGGATGGCACGTGGGTCAAAGCGGCCACGAATGCGAGGAGCCGGGGCCGCAGCGCTGATTGGCCTGGGACTATTTGTGGTGCCCGCCGAGTTGGTGCTGATCTCGCGTGGATGGGTTAGTGAGCTGACCCGGGTGGCTCTGTTCTCGCTCGCGCCCCTCTTTGCAGTGGTCTTGGAGCCCTACATTGGCCGGAGCGTTGGCCCACAAAGCAGGAGTGGATTGCTCGCCGCCCTGGTGGCGGTGGCAGGGACGCTGCTTGTGTTTCCGCTGGACCTACCTGGTTCGATTGAAAGTGGGGGCGCCTTATGTGCGGTGATTCTGGCGGCTGCCTGTGTGGCCGCAGCCAACTGCGGTGCAGTGAAGGCGGCGCACGAGATGCCCGGAAACTCTGTCGCTTCCCTGGCGGTGATTGCGGGTGGGACCGCAGCGACGGTATTCGCAGCGCAGAGTGCTCTTACGGAGCACATGGTTTGGAAATGGAACGCGATTTCACCGGAATTGACATGGTCGGCTGCTGTGGAGTTGCCGGCGTTGCTGCTGCTCTTCTGGCTGATGCGACGGATGCCCGCGACACGCATGACGATGCGTTTTGTGCTGGCACCCCTAATGACGATTTTGATCGGATTCATTTTGCAACGGCCTGCGATCGAGCCGCGGGCCGGGCTGGGGCTATTCCTGATGATCGCCGGGGCGGTTGGCATATTGTTCGCGCCTGAAGATGAGGGAGAAGCCGGTTCATCGCTCTTGAAGCTGAACCAAGACTAGATGGATATGGCGGGCGGGGTGGGAAGCGCCTTACCGCTGAGGCGGCTGGTAGGGCTCTACGCGCAGCATGTCAGAGAGAATGCCCCGCTCCTCAGGGCTGAAAGCACCCTGATAACGGCTTGAGTTGAGCACCATGGGGCGCTGGTCCGGCGGCACCGAGCGCAGGTCCTGGAAGGCGCCTTTCATCAACGCTTGGCGATCGGGCGGCAGGGTGGTCCAACGGCGCGACGAGTTGTTCACCTGCGCACGTTCTTGTGGCGACAGGCGCTCGAGGGCTTCAGTGCGGGCCAGGCGGCGCTGGCGCTGCGCGTCAGGCAACTGGTTCACCTGGTGCAACTGCTGCACCAGCCGCTGCTGGTCAGGCTGTGGAAGCCGGTTGAAGCTGGGATCGCTGCGCAGCATCCGTTCCTGGTCCTGAACCGGGGTGCCGCGGTGCTCGTTGAGCCACGCGCCCAAGTGGCCGGTAGGCGCATAGCCGGGCTGAGTACTGCCTGGGTAATTGGGACGCCCGTAACCCTGCTGTGAATTACCGGGGTAGCCGGGACGCCCATAACCCTGCCCCTGGTAGGGAGAAGCCGGATACGCCGGACGCGTCTGGTTCATCGGCATCTGGCGCATGCCTGGGTTCTGGCCCTGGTTTGCCGTATATCCGCCGCGGTACTGCGGGTATTGCTGAGCGGGACGGGCGTAGCTTTGCGGCCTTCCCTGCTGCTGTCTTGGAGCCTGCTGCCGGGAGGGCTGGGATCGCGGTGCAGAATAGCTCGGCCGCGAAGAAGGAGCCGGGCGAGAAGAATTGTGCTGTGCCGAGGCCCAGGGGAGGCACACAACCAGGATGGCGGCTGTTACAGCCGCGCGCAGCGTCGTTCCCGCTTTGGTTGCCCCTATCATGGTTTCCCCCGGCCCCCGGCCGATTGTATCTCTCAAAGAAAAAAGCAGTTGACCCTAATTCTGGTTGTTGTCGTTGCTTGAAAGCGCCTCAAGCTGGTCAAGCAATTGGGCGTTGTTATCAAGCAATTGCAGGTCGTTGACCACGGCTGCCTGTCCCGGCGGCGCGGCAGGCTGATCCCAGTTAGTCACACCCAGGTAGGTTCCACCGCCCAGCAGCACAGTCACCGTCAGCGCCATAGCCGCCAGCGGTCGCACATGCATTTGAGGGCCGTAGGTGAGGCGTGCACGCAGCCGCTCAAACCAGCCGGCCGGCTGTGCCTGGCGCTCCTCATCAAGCCGCGCATTGAGGCGGGTCATGAAGTACGGACTGGGCTCCGGGCCCTCCCAGGTATCGAGCAGAGCCATGGTCGCGCGCAGATCCTCCAGCTCCTCACGGCAGCGGTCACACTCCGCAACATGAGCCGTAACCTTGGCAGGCACCGCGCCCGGATCGAGCAGCATATCGGCCAGCTTGCGATCCATTGCGGTGCATTTGTTCATTGTCCGCTCCATGAGTACCACCCCCACTCCCCGCCGGTCGAATCCGGCTGTTTCCACTTACACAAAATCCTTCAGCTTGTCGCGCAGAGTCTGGTAGGCGCGAAAGAGCAGCGACTTGGTCGCCGACTCGCTCAGTTTGAGCACCTCCCCAATCTGCCGATAATCCATCCCCTGATACTTGTGCATCAGCACCGCCATGCGCTGGCGCTCAGGCAAAGCCATTACGTGGGTACGAATGGCCTTCATGCGCTCCTCGCGCAGTAGGTGCTGCTCCGCCGACGGCTCGTCGTCGGCCACGTCCGGGGTCGTCCCGGTTTCCTCGTCGGGCGCGTCCAGATACACAGTTTGCGCGGCCCGTTCGTGGCGGGTGTCGCGCGCGTAGTTTACCGCCAGGTTGGTCGCGATCCGGTAGAGCCAGGTGGTGAACTTGGCCTCTGCCCGGTAGCTCTCGCGCGAGCGGTAAACGCGCAGAAACACCTCCTGCGCCATTTCCTCGGCAACCGCCTCGTTCCGCACCATGCGGAACAGGAAGTGAATCATAGCCCGGTGGTACTTTTCCACCAGGTAAGTAAAGCCCGATTCATCGCCTGCGGCCACCCGCAGCATGATGGCAGCGTCGCTCGACTCGTCCGCGCCGTAGTTGCGGCCGCGGTATGCGCCGGGTTTCACGTCTGGCTGCGAAGCCGGACCAGCGCCCATGCCCGGGTTGTCCAGGACCAGGGTTGCCATATCTTCTTCAACCCCGCCCCCGCCGGAAGGTTGCGCAGGGTTATCGGTTTCCGGGCTGGAATTTGGGTCTTGAGGTGGCGTCTGGCCGGGAACTGGATCAGGATTAGCGCCGGGCCGGTTTCCGCCGGAGCGTGCGTGCGCAAGAGGCAGACTGACGCCTGGAGCATTCAAGCCGGCAAGATGGGACATCCCCGGGCCCGCACCAGCCAGTTCCACGCCGCCAAGCCCCGAAATGGGGCGCAACACAGCCTCGCCGTCGGGTGCGGACTCGCTCGAATTGCGGATCGATCTAGCTCTCCAGCGCATTAGGCGTGTCGTGGGTCCGGGCAGTCCCGGCGGATGGTCCGCGTGGGTTGGCCGTAAAGCCCTGCTGGTGTTACTCTAACGCATGGGATGCCCCATTGGCGCGACTTCCGCCATCTCTCCCAGGGGCGCTTAACTCAGCGGTAGAGTGCCACCTTCACACGGTGGAAGTCGCAGGTTCGAATCCTGCAGCGCCCACCACCTATTCATCCGAAGATATTCAAAGACGTCCAGATAATAACGTAAGTCGCTGACAAATAAGCAGCTTTCGTCTCTCTGCGTCCAACTAGATATCGTGAAGACCAATCCTTGATAGGGGTATAACTGGGGGTATATTTTCCCAGGGTGGGAGTATTTTCGATTCCCTGGACAAGATCTGGGGTGCATGCCATGGCATTGACCAATATTGACCGATATCGATATCCGTCGTTCTAAATCAACCGACAAACCGTACAAGCTCGCTGACAGCGGTGGCCTGCATTTACTGATTACCGCGGCCGGGGGCAAGCTCTGGCGGTGGAAGTACCGTCTCGGCGGTGTTGAGAAGCTAATGGCCTTTGGCCAATATCCCGACATCTCCTTGGCTGACGCTCGTGATCGCCGCGATGAAGCACGGAAGCGCCTTGCTAAGGGAATCGACCCCATGGCCGAGCGAATCGCCGAAAAGACCGCCATCAAAGTAGCCACGGAACACAGCTTCGAAAAGATCGCTGAGTTGTGGCTGGAGCATTGGCAGGGGAACAAGAGCGCCCGCCATTCAGCGACAACTGGCAATCGCCTGAAGGCGAATGTCTACCCCGTCCTCGGGGCGCGTCCCATAACGGATGTGGAGCCCGTGGAGCTTGTCCAGCTTGCCAAAAGCATCGAGGCCCGTGGAGCGTCGGACATGGCAAAGCGGATTCTTCAGATCGTGGGTATGGTCTATCGCTATGCCGTCGCTAACGGATTCAGCAAGCGCAATCCTGTCGCAGAAATCCGTCCGTCGGACATCCTCAGACCCACGCGAAAGACCAACATGGCGCGCATCGATGCCAAGGAGCTTCCGACTCTGCTTCGTAAAATCGAAGTCTACGAGGGAAGGCAACTAACCAGGCTCGCCATCAAACTCATGGCACTGACATTCGTTCGGACCAGTGAACTGATAAGTGCACGATGGGAAGAGTTCACCCCCATATCCCCCAAGGGGGGAGCGTTAGTGTTTTCAACTCCGACCAGCGCGAAAAGGTCACGCGGGCTGTCGACGCAGTTATGCAGGGTTGCGGCTTCACGACGAAGCGGCTCCGGACGATTCTGCGGAAGGTCATCGAACTGGAAGCCGACATCGGCACGGAACCGCAAGCCACCGCTCTTCTAATGATCCTGCAATGGAAGAAATACATCATCCAAGGCGAGCGGCTTCGCTTTAAATGGAGTGCGGGACGATTCTTTTCCGAAGGATATTGGCGAGAGTCCGAGAGCTGGCCATGGGATGCGCAAGCGCTGCGAGAGGCGAATCAGGCGAATGCGGGGCGTCTTCATTGAAGGGTTCCACGGGAAACATTTTGTTCTACGTGCAACACGAGGAAACAAAGATGCGATATCTCGAAGCGTCATCGATGTGTCACCGGGGATGCGGAAGACCACGCCGACTAGCTCAACGAGGATGTAAGGTCGACCACTCGATGCACACCCCGCGCGGCGAGTGAAGACCTCGGCCCTGGGGGTGTCAAATTTCTCCAGGACCTTCGCTGCTGAACCGGACTGGTAGCCTCACTTTCATATCCCCACAAATTGACAATTCTTAAAAGTTGGTCGGAAATCTGTTAATTCATCAAACCGGTTTGTCTCATTCCTGCTAGTGCAGAATTCGCCGGGCACTCCAAGCTCTTCTCAGATCATGGGCAAAGTGGTAGTCTTTCCCATAATCATCCAGCAAATTGGACGAGATGCGGGCTCAACATTGATGCCAAAGGCGTACACAGTTCCCTCCGTTAGCCGAGCGCTTGCAATTCTGGAGTTGCTCGCGCAATCCAAGCGGGGCCTCACATTATCCGATATCAGCAGAAAGCTCGCGCTGCCAAAGAGCTCAGTTCACGTGCTGGTCCGGACGTTGGAGTTGGTAGGCTACCTGAAGAACAATCGGGAAACAAGAAAGTATCACTTTGGCCTTAAGCTTATCAACTTGAGTAACACAGCCCTTGAGAATCTCGAAATGCGTGAACTGGCCAGACCTTTTTTGCAGGGTTTGATGCTTAAGACCGGTCTCACGGTGCATATGGCAATTCTCGAGGGTGCCGAAGCGGTCATCATTGAAAAAGTCGAAGCCCTTGGCATGCTGCGTCTCGCGACTTGGGTGGGACGGCGACTAGACGCAAACAGTTCTAGCCTGGGAAAGGCCCTACTAGCGTTTGATCTAGATCTAGACATGAGTCAACGGCTTATTGGGCGTGCTTACGCCAGACACAACAGAAACACGATTACTTCCCCAGATAAGCTCGCTCGCGAATTGAAGAAAATACGCGAACTTGGATACGCCTTTGACGACGAAGAGGGCGAGATTGGGTTTCGTTGTATTGGAGCCCCGATTTACGACGCCTCTACCAAGGTCATTGCCGCAGTCAGTGTGGCCGGCACATCAGTCCAAATTTCCAAAGAGAACGCTGCAGGGCTGGCCTCTGCCGTGAAAGCCACAGCGCAGGAGATCACAGCACATCTCGCGGATAAAGTGGAAACCGAAGATGAATGATGGAATGTCTAATTTTCGACTGATTTGCGGCGAGCCGTATTCCGCTAAAATTTGAGACGGCGAATGTTCCACAAGAGCTCGCTCCAGAAACTCGCCACGCGACCATGGAAGCCATTTCCTGAACTTTCACAAATAGGCTCTTAAGAACTCATACACTACTTAATCGATGCGCTGCTTTGTCGTCTAGTTGAGCGGCCGCGTTCTTGTGGCCTCCCAGGTGATGCTACAGATCGTCAAATTGTCTGCGCGAAAGTGCGACGTGCCCGCCCGCCCAACACTACAATGGCAGTCTCCAACTGCGTCCCATTGGCACCTCAAAGTACGTGAGATGCCAATGGGGAAAGGGCTCTTCAGTGTTCCGCGCCCGGTTCATTGAGCACTGCCGAAATTGACCGCGCAGAGCTCTGTCAGAACTTTGCTTTTACAGCCAGCTGAATGTCCCTGGGTCCCGAGCTGTACGAGACCACACCAAAATTGCCGGTGCCTATTGTTGCCCCTGGAGTACCAAGGTTCGTATGGTTGAACGCATTAAACAACTCTCCTCTGAATTCAACCTTGATCCGCTCGTTGATCGGTGCCTGCTTGATAAAAGCAATATCCCAATTCTGCACACCTGGTTGAGTCAAGATATTGCGCCCAGAGTTCCCAAACCTCGGCGTCCCGCTTGCCAAAGCTTGCGCCAGGGCGTCTGTGGTAAAGCAGCTAGTTTTGAACCACGCGGGAATTGTCTTCGGACCAGCCCCATTGCATGTGCGATCGGGTCGTGGCGAAAAAGAGTTTGTGTTGGAGTAATCCTGGGTCGAATTCACGGTGAAGGGAAAACCGGAGTGTGCGGTGACGATTGCGCTGACTTCCCACCCTCCAGCCAACAGATTCACATAGCGCCCGTTTCCTAGGAATCTCTGCCCCTTTCCGAAAGGCAGTTGGTAAATGGGACTCGCGACAAAGGTATGAGTGATATTCTCGTCAGTCAGACTGTAATCCGCACTGGGATTGTTGTCATTTTGAGTGCGAGACTGATTGCCTATGTTACCGCCTTGATCGTCCAAGCCTTTTGAAAACGTGTAGGAAATCAACGCAGCAAGGCCGTGAGAGGCTCTTTTCTCAAGCTTCCCATAAACAGACTCATAGTTCGAATACGCTGTCTCATCGTCATAATTGAGCGCGTTGAAGTCGGGGTATGGCCGACGGGGTTGTAAGTCCCCAACCCCGGGCTTGGGTTGGTTGCCAAATTCATGCTCATAGTCAAGGTGCAAACCGCGGTTACCTACGTATGCGACCTCTGCTCCCCAGTCTTTTGCCAGTTGAGATTGCAGGCTCAAGCTCCATTCATAGGTCTCAGGCGTCTTATAGAAAGGGCTTGGCATAAGTTGAGCGGTTATACCCGACAAGGAGACGGAAGGTGCATTGCTGAATATTTGCTGTGTCTTGGTCGGAACCCCATTTGTCAGCGGAGGAGGGGCACCGAAGGCCGTGTTATAAATGGGTGTCTGAGTGGACACTGGGTTGTTGTTGGCAAACGAACCCAAACGGTTTGTGTCGGGTAGGTCCATAAATATTCCCGCGCCTGCGTGGACTACAAGCTTGTCTGAACTTGTG
Source organism: uncultured Occallatibacter sp. (assembly GCA_964396795.1). GTDB lineage: Bacteria > Acidobacteriota > Terriglobia > Terriglobales > Acidobacteriaceae > Telmatobacter. The sequence goes on from CAYNGB010000037.1 coordinate 29,554, forward strand.
GGCTGCCAGGACACGCCCATGCGTGGAGCAAAATATCCGGCGCCAGGCCCATAACTCACCTCGCGCACCTTGTTTCCCGTCAATCCTTTGGCTTTTCTCATGTTAGAGGTCATCACAAGACACTGTCCGCTGGCGGAGATGAAGTACTGATTGGAGCACAGTGCATCGTTGACCGCATCCGGCAACGCGGTGAGGAGAAGCGCATCCCCCGGCGCGTAGGCGTTCGATAAGGGGAAAAATGCCGCTAGCTGATTGTTTGTATCCATTGGCTGACGACGATATTCCCAGCGCAACCCAGACTGGACGGAAAACCGGGAGTTGACTTTGAAATTATCCTGGACAAACAAGCTGATCAAACGTCCACCCACCATATTGGTGATGATTGCATTCTTGGTATATGTTCCCCCGGAAGGGAAGCCCAGTTCCATGTCCGCTAGATCAGATACATTACTGACCCCAGGTATTTCGCCGGCAAGAGATGAGTACTGGCCATTGAAGAAGAACTCCCCATTTGCTTGTAATGGGTCGCTCACACCCTTGGTTTGCCAGAAGTCCCAATTGATACCAAAGGCGAGTGTGTGCCGGCTAATGACTTTCGTAAAAGTGTCTTCGAACTGTTCGATTGAATCTGGAGCTGCAACCGGAAAGTAACCTGGGAAGCCATCTCCCCAAGTGGGAAAGTTCGAGAAAACGACATTGGGGTAGAGATTGAACTGGGGCAGCACGTCCGTCAGCCCGACTATACCAAAGCCAGCCAATGTACCTGCGGCCCGGGGACACCCGTTGCATGAATAGGACAGATAGTCCTGCTGATAGCCTATCCGCACATCGTTGATGGTCGAGGGGCTCAGCACACGCGTCCAGCCTCCGACCAGATTCTGCCCCCTGAAATGCTGATATCCACTGAAAGCCGGCAGCGCACCAGGGAACGATATGTTGGAGTTACCAATCAGGTAACGGACGAATACTGTATCTTTTTTCGATAAGGTAGCGTCCATGCGACCGTCAAATTGGTCGTTTTGTTGTTGCCCCGGCGTTTCATTTGTATAGTTGACGTAACCAGCAGTATTCGGCTCTGGAAACAGGCTTAGCACTTTCTGTGCGACGGGATCGAGCGTGGTTACGATATTCCCCTGTATCGGCGTACCCACAAGGACGGTTGCCTGTCCAGCGCCCGGAATTGCCGGATCCGCCGGACATGTGTAGTTGTATTCGGAAGCCGGATCGAACAATTGGCCGGCGTCGAAATTCATGCTGGGTGGTGCAGCCGCTCCACTGGATGCACATAGGTTCGCGGTTGTGCCGGTCAGGAAGGAGCTAAAATCCCCGGACTTTTCAGCGTCTGTAGGAACAACGCTGGGCGAGACTTCTCCCTGCGACAGTCGCAGACCTTCATAAGCGCCAAAATAGAAGATCTTGTCCTTGATGATGGGGCCACCTACCGCGCCGCCAAATTGATTTCTAGACAGCGCTGGTTTGGTAACTGCAAAATATCCAATCGCGTCCATTACGCTATTTCTTGTGTATTCCCATGCGGAGCCGTGTATCGCACTTGATCCGGACTCGGTAATCAAATTCATCACTGTTCCCGAGGCCAAGCCGAAGGAGGCGTCGTAAATATTGCTTTGAATCTTGAATTCATGGACCATTTCGGGAGGCGGTGCTAAAGCAAAACTACTATTGTTTAGAGATCTTGAGATCATCCCATCAATCAAGAGCAGGTTCCCACCCGACCCTCCACCCGAGCCGCTGAAGCCGAGGTCGTTAAAGCCCGAACCATTGGCTGCTCCTGTGGCGAGGGATCTGCCTGTCGTGTTCACTGTACCTGGAACAAGCAGTGCAAGAGAGCTCACCTCGCGCAGGCTAAGCGGCATCTCAAGAATTTCGACCTGACTTACCGTGGTGCCGAGGCTGGCATTTGTCGTATCAACCAGCGGGGGGGCAGATTCCACCGTGACCGTCTGGGTGGCTGCACCTATTTGCAGCGAGATGTTCATCGTAATCTGCTGATAGACGCGGAGAGAAATGCCGGTGAGTGTCGTAGTGTCAAAGCCGGTTTGGGTGGCTGACACTGTATAGGAGCCCGCTGGCAACGACAGAAAGTTGTAGTTTCCAGAGGCATCCGCCGTTGTGTGGCTGGCGACGCCGGTACTCGAGTTTGTTGCGGTGATGGCAGCCCGTGGAACCAAAGCTCCCGTGGCGTCCGTGACAGTTCCCGAAATGCTCCCCGAGGTCGCCTGGCCCCAGCATGAAAGTGCCGATGAGATCAACACTGCGCCCGCCAACACTAGCAGAATCTGCGGAATTGCGCGTATAAGTACAGTCAATTGGACATTCGATCTCAACGTATAACGGCTCCTCATCTTATCTTCAAATAGTCCGAAGCTATGAGAACGCAACAGAGAATAAAACCTCATGATTCCTCCGAATGCCAAACCGGCATGTTAATTAGTTAAGGTAGTCCTGATTGGTGGTTGCGTCGATGAAAACAGCCGATTCACTTACCAATCCGTCCATTATGCTGAACAGCATGTGCAGACTATCTACGAGCCCTCAATTCGGAATATCAATCCGGCTGGATTTAAAAATGAAAGGGGAACTGCCAGCAGGCTTACGTCAGGAAAACAATGCATAACGGAGTACCGACCGGCGTGTATTGACCGGTGAAGGCCAGTTTGCCAGTTACCCTGTCAATTCGAAACGAGGTAATCTGGTCGCTGCGCTGATTGCACGCATATAGGAAGTTCCCCCCCGGATCTATATTGAACTGGCTCGGATAGTCGCCCAGAGTCATCGTGTGATCAACGTGATGCAGCCTGCCGTCCGCTCCTACCGCAAACACAGTGATGGAATTGTGCAACCGGTTTGCGGCATAGAGGAAGCGCCCGTCCAACGACAGCATGATTTCCGAACAGAAATTGGTTCCCGTAAATCCAATTGGCAGGGTGGGCACCGTCTGTTGCGGTCCGAGTGTGCCGGTTCCGGAATCGTAGAGAAAAAATACAACCGTAGACGCCTCTTCCTGAATGGAATACATCCACTTCCCATTCGGATGAAATGCGAAATGCCGGGGGCCATCTCCGGTCGGCAGTGAAATGAAAGGCGAATCAGCCGGCGTCAGCTTGCCTGTATCTACGTCGAATTTGTAAACGTAGATCCGATCCTGGCCTAGATCGGTTTGCAGTACGAACTTATTCGTCGGATCAGGATGGATCATGTGTGCATGGGGTGCATCGTGTCCGCTAATTGCGAAGCTGCCGTGGGGCGCGTCGGTTGCATCGACGCTTCCCAGATGTCCGGTGTCCTGATGGACGTCGACGGCTGAGTCCAATGAACCATTGGGCAGAATTGGAAGTACCGCGATGTTTCCGCCGAAATAATTGGCCACGAACGCATATTTGCCAGAAGCGTCGATACTCAGGTGGGCTGGACCCGCGCCCTGCGAACTCACAGCGTTCAGAAATCGAAGATCACCGTTGGTCCGGTCAATCGCAAAAGCGCTTACCGAACCATTCTTGCCGTCGATATCGGAAACCTCATTGCCGGCGTAAAGGAATTCTCCAGAAGGATGGAGAGCGAGCCAAGTTGGGTTGAAGCTCTGGGCGACCAGCTTAATCTGCGACAACTCTCCAGTGGCCGGGTCCATCTCGAACAAGTAAATGCCCTTCCCGTTCGCCGTGCCGTCGACCGGGCTCGTATCAGTGCCCACGTATGCAAACATTCTGCGTCTGTTCGACTGAGACCAAAGGCTCTTCGCCGGTCTCATCGCTGCATACACGGCGGTGAATGCTACTGTCGACTTTGTGAACGCGCGGCGCGAGATCTGGCCTTGCGGGTCGTTCTGGCGCAACAAATCTTTCAATTTCACCGGACTCCCTTTCATCGGAAAGTCGAAGGAGGATTGATCCTTATCCAGCCGCAACAAGCGCTACTTGGTCGTGCCCAAGGAAGTTCCAGTGCCTTCGATGATCTTGTCGAGAGGTGGCAGAATGTCTCCTTCATGAGAACTATCGTCGAATCTCTGCAATTTCTCCTGAGCGCCTCGCCAGTATTGATATTCAGCATCCCATCGCCCCAAAGCAGATCCGAGGCGGTATGGCGTGAATTCTTGTAACCAGTCTGCCTCGTACACGTGTCGGAGCTCAGTGATACTGTCCATCAGATCAACAAGGCGCGAGTGGTCCTGGTACGTAATTTGAGAGCCCCAATTATTCCACCAATGGTCCGAATCTGGACGTCGAGGACCAAGCTTACTCCATAGCTCCGAAATCTCTATAGGCGTTTGAAACTTCTGCCCGGCATAATCGAGAAGCCGACTTCCAAACATTAGACTATCCACGGTTGCGGGATCTGCTCCAAGGCTTTCGGCATGAAAAAGTGATGTCTCGGCCTGCTCCGCGTGGAGCCGGGTTTCGTGTAATTCCGTCTGGCGCGCAGCCGCCTTTGCGTAATACGGAGCAAAGAACGGATCTTCCCATAGCGCGAACATGGTCTGTTCGTCTCCAAGCACCTTTTGCAAGCTGGTTTCAGCTTGGGACATGTTGCTGAGTGTCGAGGCGATATCAGGGGCAATGGCAGCGGGGTACATCGAGCTCGCATACTCTGAAAAGAAATGTACTCGATCCATGGGCGTCGATTGCCACGGCGCTGCAGCGCCATAGGCCATGCCGGGCAACGACATGCGAAAGAGCAGTTGCGCGTCGTCAGCCCACACTGAGTTGATTAAGCCTAGTGCGCCGGAAAGTCTGCCGGCAGCCAGGAACGTATCGATGTTTTCAAATGTCGTTTCGTAATCGGGGGCGATATTGTCATAGCTCATCACACCGGGCTGCACGATGTGAGGAATATGGTTAGCAATCAATGGACCAAGCCAGCGCTTGTAGGTTGGATCTTCTGAGGTGTAATACCACGCAGTGGCAATCAACCCCGGTGGAAGCTGGGAGATGATCTGCGGAAATTTCACGATGATATCGTCATACGCCATCACATGCTTGCCGTGACTCTGAAACACCAGCGTGACGTCGGTGAGTTGCTTCACAAAAAGAGCTGCTGGAGCCGCTGCGGCGCCAGATGCCTTTGTGGCCTGTTCGATTTGAAATGTCTCGTCAAACCCGATGCTTACAAAGGGACTGGGAAATAGTTCTGCTAACTGGTTCACCCAGTCGGTCAAGAGTGGCTTCACTTTTGGATTGCGGGGGGCGAATTCGGTCCCATGTGCCTCGTCAGAGAGTTCGGAATATTGCTCTGTCCGAAAAAGGTCGTGCTGGTGGCCATACAAATCCAGATTGGGGATGACATCGACGTGGCGCTGGCGCCCGTATGTGACAATCCGCCGCACCTCATCCTGCGTAAGCCGGCCATCAGGGTCTAGAAGCGGGTAGCCTTTCAACTCAATGCTGTTTTCGGTGTAAATATAGTATTGATTCGTCTTCCAGCGCGCCAGAAAGTCAATCTGGCGTTCAATTTCCTTTTCGGTAGGCAATGGACCGTGGCTGATATCGATCATGGTTCCGCGAATTGCAAGAGAGGGCCAATCGTGGATCTCGACCTTCGGCAGAGCCGCGGCGGGACCGCTGCCTTCGACGAGTTGTCTTAACGTTTGGATCCCATAGAATATTCCCGCTGACGAGTGCGCATGGATCCTGACTCCATGCGCAGTCACGGACAAATCGTATGCTTCATTTGAGTTGGGTCCGGGCAAATCTCCGGGGAGCGCGAGCGGTTGATCTGTGGCTCCAGACCGATCGAGAATGATGGCCGGCTCCGGTGTTCCGGTGTTGCCGGAATCGCTGATTGACAGCCGGATTCCCGTGCGCTCTTCCAGGTACTTTGACAGTTCCTCGGCCGCAAAGCGATCTTCCGTGCTGGGCGCGGACGAAAAGGTAATCGTCATGCCCGTCAACGAGACGGAATCAGCACCGTAATTAATCTGTTGAGGACGCGGAAGAAGAGGATTATGGCCGGCATACGCACGGTTGCCGACAGACATGCATAACAGCAAGACAATTAAATGTATCCGGGCCATTGAATTCCTTTCGTCCTAATAATGTAGGGCGTTTGCTTTGGAAGGTTAGTAACTTATCAGGCCAAACCTCCGGCGCAGTTGCAGCGTACCAACCGAAATCAGTTTCATCCGCACCTTTTGCCTGGATCAAGTGCAATCCCCATTCGCCGGCCGTTTGCGTCCAGCGTATTGGATGCCAGTTACGGAGTGTGGGCAAGGACAACAGTCTATGCAACCTTTCCGCGGGCGGCGACGCTCCATTGATCGACAACCTTCTCGCCAGAAACGACGAAGACGCGGTCGTGGAGATTGATGCAAGGACAGATATGGTTGGGAATGATTCTTAACCGATCTCCGACTTCTAAATGGGAATTATCGGGAACGATCAAGTGACCGTGTTCCTCAGACAAATCATGCAATATCAATTCTGGACGATCTTGAATGTATCCAAAGTGCTTCCGTTCCCCCGAAAGCAAGGTGTCCGCCGACAGCGTTTTGCTGCCGGCGTCGATGGCGGCCTTGCCCGGAACGCTGGTGCTGACCACCGTGGCGATCACGGTCGCTGCGCAATCGGAGAAGTCTGCGGACTCCGCATCCACGGTATTTCGATCGTTGAAGATATACGTTCCAGGCCGAATCTCAGTGACGCCATGAAATTGGTGGCTTTGAAACGCAGCCGGCGTGTTACCGCCGCTGACCACAGGGTACGGAATGCCAGCCGTATCAAAGAGCGCATAGAGTTTGTCGAGCTTGGCATTCTCGACAGGGATATCCTGCTCACGGATCTTCCGGTTACCCATGATGTGGCCGGGATAGAGAGAGATACCTTCCCACCTGAGGTTGGGCAGTGCAATGACTCTCTTTGCAATCTCGATTGATTCTTCGTTTGCGCTAAGGCCACAGCGCTGCAACCCCGTGTCAAACTCCAATCGAATTCCGACTTCAGCTCCGGTCGCTTTTGCCACTCGTGAAATGCCCGTGGCCACTTGCAGTGAATCCATCGCAACAGAGATCCGGACCCGCTTCGCGAGTTCCGCGAGTCGCATCCATTTCTTTTCACCCCATAGCGGATAGACGATGAGGATGTCATTGATGTCCGCGTCCGCCATTACCTCCGCTTCACCGAGTTTCGCGACTGTAATGCCAGGCGCGCCATACTGCATCTGGAGTCGAGCGATCTGCGGTATTTTGTGGGTCTTGGTGTGCGGACGGAGCGTGAGATTGTGCGCCCGACAATAGGTCGCCATCCCGCTGAGGTTTCGGCCGAGCGCGTCGATATCGATAAGAACGGCTGGTGTGTCTAACTCATTGATATTCATAAGACAGCTCTCTCGCAACCTTACACAACCGCACCTGAATCGACCATTACGCGGCCATTCCTCAATACAGACTTGATCCCCACCGGAGCAACGTTGGGCCTGTCATACCTGGCATCCGTACGGACAGTCTTTGGATTGAAGACCGTAACATCTGCCACAAAACCTTTTGCAATCCGGCCTCGATCTTTCATATGAAACCTTTCTGCAGGCTTGCCCGTGACTTTATGGACAGCCTCTTCAAGGTTTAACCATTTGCGCTCACGGACGACTTCGCCAAGTAAGAGAGGGAATGTTCCGTACAGGCGGGGATGCGAACGCCCACTGGTATAGACCCCGTCGGTAATGATCATAGCCAGAGGGTGGGTGAGAAGGGCATGAAGATTCTCCATCGACTGGGCGTGTTCCACAATGTTCACGTCTCCGCGCTGTTCCAGCAGGATGTCCAATACCACGCAGTGGGGATCGCTTCCTCGCTCGTCTGCGATGTCCTGGATCGATCGGCCAACGAGTGAGGCGGGATTTTTTGCTGCCGAAGTTATCACCACCTCATTCCATCGCGCTTCAGCTTTGATCTGAGGCCTGATGACTTCACGCTGCACAGGATCAGTGAGGCGCAAGAGAAGCTGTGAGATTCCCCCATCCAGCGCAGTCTGCGGCAATACTTGCGTGAGGACCGTGCATCCAGCCAGCCATGGATAAGCGTCAAACGCCACATCGACGCCCCGCTCAGAAGCTTTCTCTATTGCCGCTAAAGCTCGTTGCTGCAACGGCCAGTTCTCCGGTCCAGCAGCCTGAAGATGAGAGATCTGTAGCCGACACTCGGAGGCCTCGGCAACTGATATCTGCTCATCGACCGCCTCGAGCAACATGTCGGAATAGTTCCGCATGTGGGTTGTGTACACAGCAGATCTTCGGGCGACGACGCGGCAAAGGGCTAGTAGTTCCATTGCGGACGCGCCTGATCCTGGAGCATACATAAGCCCCGAGGAAAGGCCGACCGCACCTTCTTGTAGCGCCTCATCCAGTAGACCGGACATGGTGTCAAGTTCCCGGCTTGTAAGTGCCCTGCTGGTATTCCCCGCAACCTTGATTCTCAACGAACCATGTCCAACGAGTGACGAGACCGTGGCAACCTTTGATTTGCTCGCTTCAGCCAGATAATCGGAGGCGGAATTCCATCCCCAACGGTCATTTCCATATAAGATGCCGTTGGCAAAATCCCGCAATATCCGAGGGTCTTCTGGCATCGGATACGTTGAAAAGCCACAGTTTCCAACAACTTCTGTCGTCACTCCCTGCAGTAGTTTTTCCGTACGATTATCCAGCACCTGAAGGTCCGAGTGGCTATGCGCATCAATAAATCCGGGCGCAACTACGCAGCCTGTACAATCAATGATGTTCGTTTCTGCACCCACTCCTGAAGCAGAACTTTCGGCTGCATTGCCTACGTGCACGATCCGATCGCTTTGGATGACAACCTCACCCGAAATCGGAGAAGCGCCTGTGCCATCGACGATGGTACCGCCTGTCAGAATGGTACTTGTGGCATGTTTCATGCCGGCGCCACAAAGGCTGAGCTCGCAGTGGGGATACCAATCTCCAGTCTGCCCAGTAGGTCCAGAATCTTCTGATTGAGAAAATTGATATGCGCCTGGTCCTTCGCATCGACGGTGAGCGTGGCATCGCGAACCGTTGAGCCAGCAAGGACGCCACGTGCCACAAGCAATGCTTTCTCCGCGTGATGAAAGAATTCAAGGCTCTGCAAACTGTAGACAATTTGCGGCAGGACACATTGGAACAACTCATAGGCTGAGTCTTTATTCCCGGAACGCGCCCTTTCCCAAACGATCTGAAGCAGGTCCGAGACGGCCAGTCCCGGCATCACTCCGCATATGCCTGCATCAATGAGCTCAATCATGAAGGTGCCGCCCCATCCGTCGACCACGCCGACAGCCCCACCTGTCTCCTCGACGATTGACCTCACCCTCGGAGACATCATCGGCTCTTCGAGCTTTAGATATCGAAAATGCTCATGATGCGCATGAAGAGTCTTCACAAAATCCAGGCTTAGGGTTACGCCACCAGGGTTGAAGTCCTGGATGATAAGCGGAATTGTAATTGACTCTAATATTCGATCAAAATATCGCAGCAGATCGCGCTCCGGCAAGCCGAAGAGGCGCGGAACGGCAACAGAAATCGCGGCGGCCCCAGCATCTTCAAGGTCACGCGCTGTTTCTACCACAAACGCAGTGGAAACATGATTCACCTGTGCCACAACAGGAAGGCGACCCTTCACAATACTAATGGCCGTACACGCCAATTCGCGGCGCTCGGTCTCTCGAAGTTTGTAGAATTCGCTTGCGTATGCCGGAAGGCAGACTCCACAGACTCTTGCATTGATGGCAAACTCCAAAAGGTTGTCGAGCGCCTTCCACTCGATTGTGCCGTCGCGGTTAAATGGGGTAGGAACGATGGGAAGAACGCCATTGATCTTAAATGCAGCCATGAATCTCCGTTCTGCGGTGGCGCTGTTTTTCTTCGTACACCGTCACCAGGAAGCAGCTCACGAATATCAACAGCCCGCCCGCGAGCAAATTGGCGGTTAACTTTTCCTTGAGGAGAAACGCCGAAAACACAACGCCGAAAACAGGTAGTAAGTAAACGGACAAAGCGGCGCGCATCACTTCCACCGCCTGGATCACTGAAAAATAAAGCAGCATTGAGAGGCCGAGGCTGAAAATCGAAACTAGCACCAGGCTCCACCACACCGAAGGTCCTAGGTGCGCAAGTTGACGCCAACCGCCCCTATCGGTCACGAGAAAGAGCGCCAGCAATTCCAGGTCGGCAACAATAAAGGTCCACACAAGCACCTGCGCCGGAGAGAACCGTGAGAGCGCTCGACGGCTGAACGAGTTGTTGAACGCGCTTCCGGCACAACTTGCAAGTACCAGCAGATTCCCCCCCATGTATTCAAGACGGAACAATCTTGCATTGTGGATATCGTTCGCCGAGATCAAGCACACGCCAACAATTGCAATTGCGAACGACAACAAGCGCAATTTTGTGAACCGTTCATGGAGAAAAACCGAAGCGCTCAGTGCGGTCAGCACCGGAACAGTCAACGCGAGCACACTGGCATTCGATGCCAGGGTGCGCTCAACTCCCAAGACCAAGCCTAACTGTGCGGGTACAATTCCCAGCGTGCCGAGCAGAAGCACATCGAACAGTATGACCCGGTTCTCGACCCGGAAGAGGTCCCAGTTCAACTTGGCGAACGGCATCACCAGCAGGGTCGCGATCGCCATTGGGAGTAGTGTCACGAGTACCGCGCCCAGTTCGCGGGTTGCGATCCGCGCGCCGGAGAACTGAAATGCCCACATGGCGTTTACCGCAATCAGCACACCAAAAGCGAGCATTGGCCTGCGCGCGAACCGGCTGGTGGATGCGCTTGACACGGCGTTGCTGTCTGCGTGTTGAGAGGCGGTAACTTCCATCTTGTAGACGATGCTATGGTCGCTCATAGGACGAGTCAACGCGTAAAGTTCAGACGGACCTGATTTGTTCATTCTGCTGGACGGATAACACGCCGCGCCGATTGCACCACCGCAATCGAGCGTCAATGGTGTAGTACAAATCCTCTTAGCAGGAGAAAATCGAGCAGGTTAACACCCGTTGCCTGGACAGGTACGGCCGTTGGTAAGGAACCAGCGCGCCAGGTGTGTGACTCTCTGAACTGTTGCTATGAGAGGGAAGAAGAAGCGGGCGTTGTTGCTCGATTTGCAGTGGCAAGCATTAGCGTTACCCGAAACAAGAAGAACGGGATAGAAGTTCTGCACCGCATCGAGTCCGGCGTGATCATGAAGAATGGTCGCGGCGCAACTATGAAGTATGATTACGGGCGGAATGGCGTGGCGCAATAACGATCCACTTTAAGAGGTTGGAAATGTCAAGAATCAGAATCTCTCATCCAGATAAGCGAGTAAACACGGGTTCTTACTCCGATGCTGTGCTTATTGACGGCTGGCTGTATATCAGCGGCCAGGGGCCGCTCGATCTTGTTACAGGCAAAGTGGTTCACGGGACCATCGAAGAGGAGACCCGCCGTACTCTTGAGCACATCGGCAAGATACTGGAAGCAGCCGACATGAGTTTTCATGATGTAGTGAAATGTACCTGCCACATTTCCGATATCAACGACTTCGATAAGTTTGACGCGGTTTATCGCGAGTTCTTCTCGGGAGCCCTTCCGGCGCGCACGACAGTCCAGAGCGTCTTAGGTGGGATTCAAGTTGAAATCGATGCGATTGCTCGTGTATCGCAAAAGGAAGGATAACCAATATGGAAATGACAAACGCGAAGGGTGTCCCCCCAAACGGGGCAAGGCTCGCGGTCGCCCAATGGAACCCGTCAGAAGTGCCGGCTGCAGTGGTAGGACTTGGTCTGATGGGTACGAGCATGATCGCGTGTCTCCTGGCTGCGGGCCATCCTGTTATTGGCCTCACGAGGAACGTCGATCGGCATCGCGATGTGCCCGATCATATTCGTGGGCTGCTGGAGGAAATGCAGCACGAAGGACTGCTGGACAAAGATGTGGACAGCATCGTGAAACACTTCCGGATCAGTGCAGACTTCTCCGATCTAGCCGATCGTGCCATCGTCTTCGAGTCCATTGTGGAGAACTTGGCCGTGAAAAGAGAGGCCATCTCGCGCATCGAAGCTACCGTCTCCAACGAAACGGTCATCGGCAGCAACACATCCTCTATACCTGTGGCACTTCTCCAGGAAGGTGCAAGTCATCCCGACCGCATCCTGGGTATCCATTGGGGAGAGCCGGCACACGTGAGCCGCTTTCTCGAGGTGATCTGCGGACCGCAAACCGACAGCTTTTATGCAGAATATGTCGTAAAACTTGCGGAGCTCTGGGCAAAGGAACCTACATACGTGAAGCGCGATATACGTGGCTTCATCACTAATCGGCTTATGTACGCCCTGATGAGGGAGGCGTTCTACCTCGTCGAGGCGGGGTATGCCACCTGCAGTGATGTCGACCGTTCATTCCGAAATGATCTTGGCTATTGGGCAACATTCGCGGGGCCATTCAGATTTATGGATCTTACGGGTATCCCGGCCTACGCCAGGGTCATGGAAGATCTGCTGCCGGACTTAAATTGCGGCAAGAAAGTTCCCGAGCTAATGAAGCACATGGTTGAATCCGGAGCTCAAGGCATCCGTAACGCCAAGGGTTTCTATGAGTACACGCCGGAGGAGGCTGCCCGCTGGGAGAAGCTGTTCCTGAAATTCAGTTACGAAATTCGCGCGCTGGCCCAGAAGTATCCCGCGGATGTTGGAAACGCCCGAGCGGATTCTCCTTTGGATGTGAGATGAGCGCCTGGTTTCATGAGCGTTGTCATTCATCCCAGCGCCCTCAATCAAGGCTTACCACCAAGTTGGAATTCTCACCTTCAATGAAAGGGCTAATATCTATGCGTTTTCATCGGCTGTTCTTCTCTCAAGTACTTGTGGTCCTGACAATTGTTCTGATCTCTCCATTTCCAAGAGCAAAGGCCCAATCCGCACCCGAGGCTGCTACACCGCCCATGGGCTGGAACAGTTGGAACCACTTCGGCGACAAAGTAAATGACGCAAACGTGCGCGCGACAGCGGACGCGATGGTCTCGACCGGAATGCGGGATGCCGGGTACATTTACGTGAATGTTGATGACACTTGGGAAGGTCAGCGTGACGCCCAGGGAAATATACATCCCAACAGCAAGTTCCCTGATATGAAAGCGCTGGCCGATTATGTGCACTCGAAAGGGTTGAAGTTCGGAATATATTCCGCTCCTGGACCGAAGACCTGCGGGGAGTATGAAGGCAGCTATGGCCATGAACAGCAGGATGCGGATACCTATGCCGAGTGGGGCGTCGACTATCTCAAATACGATTTATGCAGTTATGAATCCATCATGCAGATGTGGGACCTCGACCACCCTGAGAAGCCGGTGTCCGTGACCCAGCAGGAGAAGGCTGTCGCCACGATGCAACAGGCGTACGAGAAGATGCACCAAGCGCTTCTGAATACTCATCGGCCGATCGTTTTCAGCCTTTGCCAATATGGCATTGGCTCTGTATGGAAATGGGGGCCAAAGGTCGGTGGGAATCTCTGGCGCACGACCGACGACATCCGGGACAGCTATCGCAGCATGTCGCTGATTGGTTTTTCTCAGGCGGGACTGGAAGAATATGCCGGGCCGGGTCATTGGAACGATCCGGACATGCTGGAAATCGGCAATGGTGGCATGACTCCCGACCAATATCGTACCCAAATGAGCTTGTGGGCGATGCTGGCCGCGCCGCTGCTTGCGGGCAACGATCTTAGCAATATGAGCGACTCAACCAAAAGCATTCTAATGAACAAGGAAGTGATCGCAGTCGATCAGGACAGTCTCGGAGTCCAGGGAAAGAGGATCGCGCCGCTTCAAATCTGGATGAAACCTCTGAGTAGCGGAGCCAAGGCCGTAGCGATCTTCAACTACGTCCTTGATGACCAAGCCATTCCAATAACGCTCCAGTTGGAAGATGCGGGTTTCACGGGCCCCGTTCATGCGCGGGACCTTTGGGCCCATAAGGATCTCGGCATACTTCAAGACTCGTACACAGTTGTCGTCCCACCTGGTGGCGTGGTAATGCTACGGCTATCGAAATAGAACTTCGCCAGCGTGTGGGGTAGCGCTCCCGCACCATCGTCGTCTTCAGCATCGATGCTGAGATTCGCGTCTCAGGAGGAGGCGGAACTCTGAAGGAGTGGTTCGGATACTCACCGACCGAATAATGGTAAAGAGAATTGGACTTCAGGCCCGCGAGAGGAACCTGGTCAAGTGTACCGGGAAACGAGCGATGCTTCGGTCTTGCTGTCTTGCCGGGCGCTGGACCTCTTCCGTCGAAGATCACTGGTGCTGGAGCGGTGATAATCCAGCGAATTCCGTCTGTGCCGCATTTTGATCCCTGCCCTCCCCTTGGCAGCGGACTTGCAATGCTCGCGACGCGCAACAGAAAGGCCGCGGACATTACATCTGAGCTTTTGTGATACAAGTCAGTGCCCAGCTCGAGATTCGGAAGTCTATGCCTTGATGAAGATCTTTCGCTTCATCATCCAATACAGGATCAGCCATTCCACGCCTAGCGCAGCGCTTGCCTGAAAGAGAAGACCAGCTCTGCCCAGATGCACTGCAATGGGACGCGTGAAGACATCGGCTCCCGCATCGATCGATACTAGACTGACCAGCATATAGATGAAGACAGCATTCATACCGAACGGCACAACAATGATGCTCCACTTACGAAAATGAGCAATGTCGACGAGCCAAAAGAAGAACGCGAATTCAAGGCAAGCCACGCCGGCACTTGCAAGGCCGTAGGATGTCGTCCACAATTTCATTTCGATCGGGATAACCGGGCTTAGCGCAAATCCGGCAATCAGGAATCCCAATCCCATGCCACAGATAATTGTGGCCTTACTCCTCATCGAACGCGAGGTCATCAAGAGTTTTCCAATGAGCAGGCCGATCAGGGTGGTCGCAATCGCAGGAATTATAACTAGGACAGTTCCCCATCCTTCATTGCGGTACGGCCAAATATCCCAGTGATGTTGCCCCAGCAGCGCAATATCAACGGAATGCACAAGGTTGTGATTGAAGGCGTATGAACCTGCCGGGATTCCGGGAGCGGGCACGAATGCCAGTACGAGCGCGTTGGCGGTCAGGATGATTCCCGCGAGCGAGGCTTGAAACCGCCATGATCTTCTTGCCACCAAGAACGCGACCAAAGACGCAATGGCAATCGGCTGAAGCGCACTGCTTAATTCAACCAAATACGGCGAACCGAGCGATATAGATTCCCGCACTGAACCTAATAGAAACAGGACTATGGTGCGCTGGATGGCATGTGCCAACTGCTGACGATAACTCTCGGTAAGAGACCGCTTGGCGAGCGAAAGTGGTATCGAGACCCCGACCATCAACATGAAGCTTGGCCAGATGCAATCGTAAAAATGTAGCCCTGTCCACTGGCTATGTTCCAGTTGCCCGACGATGGCGTCAATGGCGGAATTGTGACCACAAGCAGCCAAGCCAGCCATCAACGTACCGCCGCCGACGATCCAGAACATGGTGAAACCGCGAAACACGTCAAGCGAAGCCAATCGCTCGCGGTTTGTGCGAACGGGTGAGATCAGGACACTCTCGTTCCCTGCCAGACCCGCCGTGTCTTGTCCTGTCTCCGAAGCACTTTTCGCCATCACGAGGTATCCTTTCATGGCTCTCTTTCACTCTTTGATGTTCTCAAACTCCAAGTATGGCTTTCCAATCCCGAAGGGAGATCGATTGTCATGGTCTCTTGATTCAAATCGGCCGCGGGAATTTGCGTAGGTTTGCCGTCGATAACAATTTCCGGATGCGAAGACGTTAGGTGCGCCCTGAGGGGGTCGGAAAGCCACAGTTGCCATGAGGAAGGATGTTTTGCGAAGTAAACACTGTTGCGTTGATCCAGTACAAAGGTCAGTTGCAAGCCATTATCGCCGGCGGTGGAGTTGATCTGTGTATGAAGAATAGCTATGTATTGGTTTGTCCCCATTGTGTGATAACCTGCCGGCAAAGCGGCGAAGAGTTGATCTATGTAATTGTGACCCAGAGCGATATCCCTATCATGAAACCCAACAATTACAGGCCCATCAGGATGATTGGGCCACCGTTCTGGATGGAAACTGCTAAGGATATCGAAACCGGTGTCGTCTTGATAGACGACATTGGCCATATCCAAGACAAGTTCGGGGTCAAGATAGTAAGTGGATGTATCGCCGTGAAAGAGACCGAGGCCAACGCGCGCCGCCAGCGCTGCGGTGTTATCGAATTGTGATTTCGACCATGCGTCGCCGCCGGGCTTCAATTCCAGTGGTTCCACTCCAAAATCTTGCTTCAATTCCGCCAACGAGCGCTTTATGTGATAAAGTTGCGCGACTGCCGGAACGTCAACATCGCGCAGCCTGTCCTGAAATTCGCCATACCAGCCGTCCACTGAGCCCTCTCCTGCCAGGTCGGCCGTCCACCACGGCCCGGGAGACGACTCCAAGTCGGGCAGCATATGCGTCCATCCATGACTCTCGATGTCCAAAACACCTTCAGCAACACCATCTTCAAGACCTTTTCGAGTGGAGGCATAGTCTTGAAGAAGTCCATACTTATCAGTGAACTTCTGAGTCCAAGGCGACACCACCCGTTTCGATTGCCGGTCAACGAATCCCGTGTCGACCATAGCGCTTGCGACACCATGATGTTTTCTCAATGGCTCAATGAGATCGAGTTGAATGGTCTCCTCATTCGGCTCAAGATAGCGCCAGTAGGATAGAAAACCCTTGTCGGCAGTGCCCCAGTCGTCGAGTTCGAGAATGACACGATGGGAATAGTCCACATTTGGCACAACTGCATAACCCAGGCTCCAAACCAACGAACGAAAGAAGAGATTCCTCCAAAGAGTCGAACTGCATAATGCCGGTACGGTTGGTGCTCCCAGCCATACCGCGGAAACTCCGAGTGCAACTTGATTGACGGTTAGGACAGGGTGCTGGTTTTGATCGAGCAGGACTTCCGCGGTCGTCGGCTGGACCCACACGCGAACTGAAAAGTCACGAATCTGAGAGAGTTGGTCATTCTTGTTTCCTACAATGTCACGCACGATATAGTGATCCCGAGTCCGGCGGAACTCGTCCGTTGACGTATAGAACTGCTTGAATTTCAGGCCCAGCAACGTACTCAGTGTAGGATCAACGACCCGGGAATTGACCACGATCAGGCCCGTTCCGGCACGCAACGCTTCGCCCAGAGAAGCTAGGTCCTGATCGCCGTAAGAGGAAAGGTCAGCGAGCCATATGATAGCGCCATAACGAATCTCGCCAAAGCGACCAAACAGATAAGTGGCGTCGAGATTCTGTTGATCCAATCGCAAAATGTCGAAGGGAACCGACCACGCTTTCAAGAGCGCCGCGACAGGTTGGAATCTGTCGACTTCGCTATGAACCACCATGCCGTAAGGATCGCTGCCGTGTTCAACCACCAGCAAAACCCGGTAAGGCTTGATGTGATTGACAGGCGAAGCGGCGGCAACAGGAGCGCTTGATCCTTGCGCAGTCGCAACGAAGCATGAGAGCACCAAGAAAGAAAAAGCGACTCCTTTGCCGACACGGTTCCTGGTCGAATTCATATGAGAGGTCACATTTCCCAACTTTCCGTCTGCGGTGAGACTTGGCTGCTGTCACTGAATCCTTCTGCGAATGTTCGGAACAGGCCGAAGTTCAAGCCGCGCTGGGCAACATATGTGGTAACTACAGTGTCCGCGGCAGAAAAGCAAGAACAGACCAACCGACTCTGGACTATACGTACAACCTATTGGACATTTATTTCTTCACTGAAGGATTTCTGTCTTAGGTACATATATGAAGTACCGATCCTAGTCGAATTGGCCAGTTGCGCCACCGTTGCTGCAACTCGACTGGGGCGAGATCTGCCTTAGCTGTAATAGAGGTACGCAGCATAGGCCTCATCTTCACCGGCCGCGGCCGACAGCGTCAGATGTATGAAGAAGACATGGTTGTTCCTCTCTATTGCCTATGAGATCCTCCCCGCGCCTCGGTCTGTGCCGGCGGAGACTTCCTTGCATTCCTGTGAGCGCCAATCCTGAGAACGTAGCTGAATGGAACCTGTTCAGCAGAATGGACACAGGATTTCATCTGGCATCTATGCGTGTTGACGTTCACTGCAGGCAACCGTAGCATCGGGTCCTGGATGGAAGTCGCGCACTGAAGACCGCAGACTGCAGCGCCGCTTTACGAGCTGGTTAATGCTTGCCATCGGTGTCGCGATCGAGGCGCGGGCCATGCGAGCATTTCGATCTTCAACTGCTGTGATTGCATCTGGGCTATTCCATATCGAAATATGTCCGTTAGGGAAGCTCTGAACAAGTGGTAATTCTGTTTTGGTTGTGGTTAGGATTAGCT
>CAYNGB010000038.1:0-46879 GCA_964396795.1 uncultured Occallatibacter sp.
TTGCTTTCCACGCCACGGGCAATTCCGGCTTGACGGCAAGTTCTCGATTCCACAAGCGGCTGTGATGCGCGCAGACGTTTCGGACCGCCGTCAGGGCATGAAGCCAGCTCACAAAAACGGGTTGTGGCTGATTGAATTCGCGGCCGATTTTCTTCCGGAAGCTCGTCCGCAAGTGCTCATACATCTTCGACAGCGCACCGAAGCTGATCAGTTCCGTAGCCATCCAGACGGGCAAGTAAGTTTCGGATGTGTATTTGGTCCGATAGTGCCCGATGAACACCTCGGTCGATCTACTTTCCTCGCGCCGAAGAATCTTCATGAAGTCGGCATGATTGAAAGTCGTGGCAAAATTGGCCGAGTCAGCATAGCCGAACACGCCCAGGTCTTTCCCTATGTGATACGTAATGACGGCGCGGACGCTGATCTCAATCGCGTCCAGGGCTTCGAGCACAAGCCGCCGCAGATCGACGTCGAATTTGTAGAGATCAATGATTTGCTCGAAGGTCGTCCCCGGACGAAAATTGCCGGTGGCCGCATCTTTGAAGGGGATGAAGTATGCGCTCAACCGGTAGTACCCGATTTGCTTTAGGCACAGCAGCGCCCGGCCTCTGTCTGGGCAGCCGAGGCCGCGGAGAATCAACAAATCGACTTAATCTTCGTAAGGAAGATGCGGCTTGCCGTATTTCATTGGAAAAAGAAAAACCCGCCGAATTGAGCGTCACCTGCTTCCAGGGAGAGGCTTGGCGGGTAGCCACCAGAATGAGATGCGAAACCAACACGACTATTTCCGCGACATCAAGGCTACGGCGATCGACTCTGATTCTTTGCAACTTGCGGAGACACTGATTGAGCGGATGAGCGCCAAGCTTGATATGAGCAAATTCCAAGATGGCTACGAGCAAGCGGTGAAGGCGCTAATCGAGGCGAAAGTGAACAATCTGCCTCTGCCGACTGAGGAAGAACCGAAACTGCAGCAAGGCAAGGTCATCAACCTGATGGATGCGCTACGGAAGAGCATCGGGAAAGCGGGGCGACCAGGAAAGAAACCTCCCAAGAGCGAGAAGGAACCTCCAGCCAGGAAATTTGGACTCGTCAAAGTGCAGAGCCGTTCCGCCAGTAAACGCAAAACCGCATAAGAAGACCAACGAGGCGTCGGATAATTCCTTAGTTTCTCGAGTCAGAAGGCTTCTTTTCCAGCGAAAGCGACATGGTAACCCTACTGTGCAAGCGGCGGGGTGGCTGGCGGTGCTGCGGCTGAAGGCCTGAAAACCCGAAACCGCCTACACCTTCAGCACATCGCCTTCCCGCGCCACAATCTGGTAGAGCACTGGGTTTACGAAGAAACCCAGGAACAGCCGCGAAATCAGGCCCGCCACAATCACAATGGCAAACGGCTTCTGCGTGTCAGAACCGATGCCCGTCGAGAGCGCCGCCGGCAGCAGTCCCAGGCACGCTACTAGCGCCGTCATCATAATGGGCCGCAGGCGCAGCAACGAAGCCTCTCGCGTTGCGGTTCGGATGTCCATGTTCTGCTCGAGGCGCAGCTTGTTGACATAGGAGACGAGAATCACCGCGGTTTCGACCGAAACTCCAATCAAAGCCAACAGGCCCAGCGCCGACGAAGCGCTGAACGGGGTGTGCGTCAGCTTAAGCGCCAGCAAGGCGCCCACCGGGTCGGTCAGGAGCACGCCCAGCAGAACGATGATCGGAAACTTGAAGTTATCGTACAGCGCGAACAGGATCATCGAGATAATCAGCAGCGCCAGCGGCCCGATCACGAACAATTGCTCCTTTGCTGCCACCAGTTCGTCGTACTCGCCGCCCCACGTCATCCGGTATCCTGCCGGCAGTGACTTCTGAATGTCGGCGATCGCCTGCTGCCCCGCGTTCACCGCGCTCGCCAGGTCGCGCCCCTCCACGCTGTACTGCACGCCGATATACCGTGAGTTGTTTTCGCGATAGATGAGCGCCGCCCCGCCCGACTCGCGAATATCGGCCAGCGCGCTCAGCGGAATCTGCTGCCCCGCCGGTGTTCCCACCAGCAGATTGCCGATCTGCTGCGCGCTTTCGCGGAACTCCGGCTTCATACGCACCACCAGATCGAAGAGCTTTTCGCCCTGGACCACCTGCGTGGCCGCCTGCCCGCCCACCGCAGCCTGCACAATTGCTTCAACGTCGGCCACGTTAATGCCGTAACGCGCAATCTTGCCGCGATCCACATTGATGGTCAGGGTCGGCTGCCCCAACTGGCGCACCACGGTCAGTTCCGTGAATCCCGGAACCTTGCTTAGCCGCTGCTTGACCACCTGTGCCGTGTTCTGCAGCACAGTCAGGTCAGGCCCGTAGATCTTCACCGCTAGCGCGCTCTTCAGCCCCGTCAGCGCCTCGTCTACCGCGTCTTCTGCCGGCTGCGTGTAGTTGAAAACCACTCCCGGAAAAACATCAAGCTGGCGCTGAATATCAGCCGTCAGCTCTGCCTTGTTGTGGATAGCGCCCGTCTTCCAGACCGCGTCGTTATACGGCTTTAGCCCAACGTAGAATTCGTCGTTGTAGAACCCCGTCGGGTCGGTGCCGTCGTCCGGCCGCCCCAGTTCCGAGCCCACATCCGTCACCATCGGGTACTTCATCAGGATGTCCCGCACCTGCGGCGAAAATCTGCTCGATGTCTCAAACGAAACCGTGTACGGCATCGTGGCGCGAATCCACAGCGCCCCCTCGTCCAGATGCGGCATGAACTCACCACCGATAAACGGAATCAGCAGCAGCGAGGCCGCGAAGATCGCTACGGACAGGGTCATTGTGATACCGGGCCGGTCCAGGCACCAGTCCAGCCACACCGTATATTTTGTTCTCACCCACTCGAACGGCTTGTTTTGCTTTTCGTGCACGCCCTTCTTGAACCACATGACGCACAACACGGGCACAAGCGTCAGTGTCAGAATCATTGCGCCCACTAGCGCAATGGCCACCGTATCCGCCATCGGCTTGAACAGCTTCCCCGACGGGCCCGTCAGCGCGTAAATAGGCAGATAACCGGCAATGATGACGGCTACCGAATAAAAGATGGGCCGGTCCACGTCCTTCGCGGCCTTCAGAATCACATCTTCCAGGTCGTATTCCTGCCCCTCGCGCATGCCAAGTTCGCGGAAAATGTTTTCCACCATCACCAGCGTGCCGTCGATCAGAATGCCAAAGTCGATTGCCCCGATCGAGAGCAGGTTTGCCGGAATCCCGTCCGCGTGGAGGAAGATGAACGAGAACATCAGCGACAGCGGAATGGTAAGCGCCACAATCACGGCAGCGCGGAAGCTCACCAGGAACGCCATCAGCACTACGAGCACCAGCGTCATGCCTATCAGCAGGTTGTGCTCCACTGTATCGATAGTCAGTTGCACCAGGTCGCTGCGGTCGTAGTACGGGCGCACCTTCACGTCCGGCGGAAGAACATGCTCGTTCAGTTCCTGCGTCTTGGCTTTGACGCCCTTCAGCACATTCTGCGTCTGCTCGCCGCGCCGGATCATGATGACGCCTTCCACCGCGTCATCCGTCTTGTTGAAGCCGAACTCGCCTAGCCGCGGCGCGTTCCCGATCTCCACCTGCCCGATGTCCCCAATGCGCGTCGGCACCCCGTTCTGCGAGCCCACGATGATATTGGCAATGTCCGATGTGTCGCGCACCAGGCCCACGCCGGTCACGTAATCGAACTGCTGCCCCTGCTCGTAGAATCCGCCTCCGGCATTCGAGTTATTCACCGAGAGTTGCTGAATGACCGTCGGCACAGTCACGTGATACGCGTAGAGCCTGGCCGGATCGAGCAGCACCTGGTACTGCATCACGGTGCCGCCAAAACCGGAGTCGTCCGCTACGCCGGGCACCTGCTTGTATTGCCGCTCCAGCACCCAGTCTTCAATCGTCTTCAGTTCCTGAGGCGTGCGGTCCGGGCTCTCAATCACGTACCGGTACACAAGCCCCGAGGGGCTCGCCAGCGGAGCCAGAGTTGGCGTCACGCCCACCGGATACGTCACTTCGCTTAGCCGCTGAAAAACCACATCGCGCGCAAAGTAGTCGTCCGTGCCCTCGTCGAAGGTCATGATCACGTCGGATAGCCCGTAGAGCGAAATCGAACGCATCACCGTCAGCTTGGGAACACCGTTCATCTCCACTTCCGTAGGAACGGTCACCAGCCGCTCCACCTCTTCCGCTGCGTGGCCCGGCCATTGTGTAATCACCTCCACCATAGGCGGCGAAAGATCCGGGTACGCGTCTACAGGCATGTTGTGGAAGGCCATCGATCCGCCTACGGCCATGAACGCCACCATGAGGAGGACGATCGGCTTCTGGCGCAGCGCGAATTGAACGATGCGATGAATCATTTCAGCCTGTTTCCTCAGTGCTGCAGCGAATTGACGACTTGCAGGAACAGGCTACCGTTGCCTACAACCTTGTCGCCCGGCGATATGCCCTTCACGATCTGTGTCTCACTACCCTGCATTGCGCCCAGCACTACGTCACGCCGCCCAAACTGGTTATCACCCGTCAGCGCATAAACAAAGGGCTGGTTGTTGTCATCGCGCAGCACGGCCGCATTGGGCACCGCCAGCGCGCTCTTCAGAACCCCGGCTGTCACCGTGACCGTGCAGTACATGTCGCGCTTCAGCTTCTCGCCGGGGTTATCTACCACCACGCGTGCCTGCAGCGTTCGCGTGTTCGGATCGAGCGCCGGCGACACATACGAGATCTTCCCGTGGAAGCTTTCAGGAAACGCGTCCGTCTGCACCACCACGTCGTCGCCACTTTTCACATACTGCAGGTCTGCCTGGTACACGTTGGCCAGCACCCATACCGTACTCAGGTCTGAAATGGTGAACGCCTGCGTCTGTCCTGCCTGCACCACTTGCCCGGGTGAAACCAGCCGCTCCACAACCTCGCCGGGAATCGGCGCCAGCACCGGAATCTGCGCCGACGATGGAGTCTTCGCCAAGTCCTCAGGATTCTTGATGCCCAGAATCCGCAGCCCCTGCTCGGCCGCGTTCAGGTCCGCGCGCGCCTGCGTGCGATTGCTCTCCGACTGCTCCAGATCCTGCTGCGCAATGGCATGGTGCGCATAGAGGTCCTGCGCGCGGTGATAAAACTTGTCCGCCAGCCGGTAGGAATCCGCTGCCTTCAAATAGCCATCGAGCAGCTGCGCGTAGTCCGGGCTGCTCACTTCAAGCATCGGCTGGTTCATCTGCACTCGATCACCCGGGACTACCAGTATCCGGCTCACTGGGCCGCCCACCTGCGTAATTACCGGCGTCGTCTTGAACGCGTTGTATGCCACAGCACCCGTCAGCCGTAGCGTGTTCGTCATCGTTCCCGGCGTCATCGTCACCACTTGCACGTGCCTCATCTGGTCCGCGGGAATCGTAAACAGTTGCGGAGTTGCCGAGGGCGTTGCTCGCGACGAAAAAGATGTCATCCCGCTCGCATTGTCGTTCGAGTGGCAGCCGGCCAGCGTCAACAACGCAACAAGAGGCCATGCGCTCCGCAACCGGCGGGCGCCGTCCATCATCTGTGGGTATCTCATGGTAAGCTCCTGGTTCCGACCGCCTCGCGGAGCTGCTCCAGCGTCTGTAGATACGACGCCAGCGCCTGCCGGTAGCCGAGTTGCGTTGCCCGGTAACTCCGTTCGGCGTCAAGAAAATCCAGCAAGCTGGCCGCGCCGTGTTTGTAGGCGTAATCCGTGATGTCGCGCGACTGCTGGGCCTCGTCGAGATACCCCGAGCGGTAGAGCCCGACGATCTCGTCGTTCGCCCGCCAGCCTTCGTATGCGTCGCGTACGTCCGTCAGCACCTGCCCGTTCGCATACAACTGTTGCTCCTCGCCCTGCGTAATCGCAAAGCCGGCGCGCTTGATCTCTCCCTGGTTGCGATCAAAAATGGGCAGTTGCACAGAGCCGAAGAACGAAAGGTTGTTCAGTCCCGTCAAGTGTGTGTAGTTGATCTGCCCGGTTACGTCCCGCTTGCCGATCGCCTTCTGGAGTTGAAACTGGCTCTTCGCCGCCGTCACCCCCAGCTTCGCCGCTTGCAGATCCGGCCGGCTCTTCAGTGCCGCAGTCTGCAAATCTTCGAGCGCGCCCTTCATCGGCTGGTAGTCGAATGAGCCCGCCACGTCATAGTCCGCGGTCACGGATTCGTATCCCAGCAGCTGCCTCAGATCCGAGAGCCCCTGCACCCTGGCCAGCTTGGCCTGTGCCACGTCGGTCTGGAACTGCAGAAACTGCAGCTTCATCTTCAGCAGATCGTCCAGTCCGATATCGCCCGCGTTGTAGCGCGCTTCGGTGATATCCAGTGTGTCCTGGAAGCTCTTCAGGTCCTGGTTGGCCAGTTCCAGAGTCGATTCTGCCAGCTCCACGTTCACGAAATCTGTTGCCACATTGAAGGCGAGCGTACGTTCGTTGTCGCCGACCTGCGCCCGCGTCACCGCCGTCTGGTCCTTGGCCGCTTCCAGCCGATGCTGGCGCTTCTTTCCGCGTTCGAACAGATAGCTCACGCCCAGATCGAACTGCGCCGTGTTGTCGAGGTAATCATTCGTGATCTGGCTGGGCTGGAAAAGAGGTAGAAACTGCGTGTCGCCTAGCAGCACTGGGTCCGGCCGAAGGTTGGCGGTGATCTCTTCCGCCTCGTTCTGCTGAACCGTGGTCCGCGCCGCCAGCAGATTGTGATTGTGCTCGAGCGCCATCTGGATCGCCTGATCGAGCGTAATCAACTTCGCACCGGGCATCTGCGCCAGTTGGCCGACAGGCGGCGGAGACTGCGCCGGTGTCGTTTGAGCAACCGAGAATTCCGCGAAAAGCAACGGGAGCGACAGCATGGATAAACGTACGATGGATGAACGCATAGGCGCTCCAACTCCTGAACCAAAAGAATGGCCGATGAACGTGCCGCATAGGCACGAAGAGTAGGGAGGGGCTATACGGGAGGGGCGCGGGGCGGCTTTTCATTTGCCCTGCAACGCGAAACGAAGCTATTCTCCCGAACCGCGTATTTTGCCGTGGCCGGGACCAGTCCGGTCGCTCCAATCACTGCCGCCGGAGGTGCGAAGGCCAGGTGGCACAGCATGCAGTTGCTCGTGGAGCACTGGTCATGATGGTGCCACGCCATTCCCATCGTGGTCGCCAATACCAGCACGATCAACAGGATAGGAACGATGACACGCCAGATCCGCGTCGGCTCAGGCATTGCGAGTGAACCCTTTAAAAGCTTCTATTTCTCGATACTGCAACCATCGTCAACTGCATCGATGCCTTCTTCGGGAATTATCCCAGAATTCGACCGGCTGCACCCTCTCGGAGGAATGGGCCATCCGGAAGGGGAGGAATCCAGGAGTGAGAGTGTCTTCACTATAAACCCCGGAAACGCAGTAGGATCGAGAAATCCATCGAGCAAGAGTAGGCTGCCGGGTTCTCTGCCAAGTTTGCTTTGAACCTATACCTTTTGACACAGCCGGATGGGTGAGATCCGGCCGTTGATTTTGTGGGGTTTAGAGGGTGGGATTTCAGAGCCCTTTTGTCACAGCACAGTTGGCCGGCGTTTGGTCACGGAGGACGCGTCGCACCGTGGCTGTGGAGATACGGTGGCAGCGAGCGATCTGCCGTAAACTTTGGCCCTGGCAGCGATCATGATGGATAGCTTCACGGTCTACTGTTAGTGGGTTTCGTCCGATGTGACGGCCTCCGAGACGGGCGCGCCGCATGCCGGCGCGCACCCTCTCGAACGAAATACCCAACACCAGGTTTCCCCGTCCGTTTCCCTTATTCGCCGCCTTCGGAATTCCCTACGAATTCCGCCCCCCTTGCTGCCCATGAACTCTCTCTTTATCTGCTATTTGTCCAATATTCCTGCCTGGCTCGTCTTCTCTCCCTCCCCGGAACCCCGTACAAACCTGCTCCCCGCTCCATAAACTGCGCCACCTGGCCTGGTTCTGCTCTCTCGCTATTGCTGTCTACAGACAGGAAGCGAGACAGATTCATTGAGAAGGAAGATGACCAGTATGACCATGCCCTGGCTCTTCCGTTGATAGAGATACAGAGATGATCTCCTGACGGAGAAGAGAGAGTGGGACATTGCTAGATTGCGTCACAAGATGGGAGCCGGACATAATAAAACATCTCCCGCCCTCAAGGATTGCTGCTAGTCGTGTAGGCGGTTAACCGACCGGAACACGAGAGGGCTCTTCTGCGTTAAGCTTCTCAATTGGACCCAAAGGAAGACGCCGACAAGGATAGAGAAAGGAATGGTTTTCATGAAGCAATTGACACATGGCATAACGGCTGCGCTAATGGTCGTCTTGTCGGTAGGCGCGGCTACTGTGGGCGGCCAGCAGAACGCCGGGACAAAGAACAATGGTCTCGAAAGCAAACCCATTCTCGGCTGGAGCAGTTGGAGCTTCCTCCGCAAGGATCCCACGGCAGCGAAGATCGAAGCTCAGGCGCGCGCACTGCAGGACTCCGGCTTGCAGAAACTCGGTTACAAATACGTAAACCTTGACGACTTTTGGTACCAGTGTCCGGGCAGCCAGGGTCCCAACGTAGACCCTTATGGCCGTTGGGTGACAGACTCATCGAGATACCCGGCCCAGGGAGATACCGATGGCATCCAGGTAGTCGCTGACTACATTCACAGTCTCGGGATGAAGTTCGGGATCTACGTTACACCGGGTATTTCGAAGCAGGCGGTAAGCAAGAACACGCCGATCAAAGGCACGCCGTACACGGCCGTCCAGATTGCGGTTCCGTCTGTAACGGAGGAAAACTACAACTGCAAAGGCATGGTCGGCATTAGTTACAGTAAGCCCGGAGCGCAGGAGTATATCAATTCATGGGTCGAGATGCTCGCGGCATACGGTGTCGATTACATCAAGATCGACGGCATGAAAAACAGCAACGCCGCTGACGTGGAGGCATGGTCGAAAGCAATACGGCAAAGCGGGCGGTCAATCATCCTCGACGTCACACAGGGGAGCTTTACACAAGTCCTCGCCCCGACCCTGATGAAGTTCGCTGATCAATGGGAATTCGCACCTGACGTTGAATGCTATAGATGCGAAAAGGGCGAGAACAGCTACCCGCTGACAAGCTGGAAGGATATTGAGAAACGCTTCAACTATGTGGCCGAGTGGCAGCCTTACTCTGGATCGGGGAGATTCAACGACTATGACTCCATCGAGATAGGGAACGGCAGCAACAATGGGCTTACTGCAATCGAACGGCAGACGCAACTGAGCCTGTGGGCGCTTGGATCGGCGCCTCTTATTCTCGGCGTCGATCTGACCAAGCTCGACCAAGGGGATCTGGAGGAATATCTGAAAAACACCGCAGTCCTCGCGGTTGACCAAGATTCGATCGCTGCGAAAAGAGTTATCAATACCGGCAACCAGCAGGTGTTCGCCAAGATGGAACCGAACGGAGACGCGATTATCGGTTTGTTCAACACCGGTGGCACGGCGCAGAAAGTCTCAGTACAAGCGTCCGCCGTCGGCCTCCCCGGGAATGAACACGGCTATTCCGCACACAACCTGTGGACAGACACAACGGAGAAAACAGGCAGTGTCATCAGTGCTGTGGTTCCATCGCACGGGGTCGTCTTATACCGCGTCAGGGCACTTTGAAATCTGTCGACTTGGAGCGGTACCGATCTCAGGTTCTACACCGGGGACATTGAACCGCAGCGTGGTGCGCATTGCGTGTGAATCGGGAAGATGGGGCAGCCTGGAGCGCCGGTTGGGCTGAACATCTCAGTTTCGATCTCACATCCTGCCTCGGGTACGCTGAAACAGTGCGGGGTTCGCGGTCGTGAGTGGTTAGTGGGCAACCCGGACATTATCGCTCCAAATCTGGGTTCTGTCCGGATTGTTTGAATGTAAGTCTCGAGGAGGAGCACGAGGTGTTACAAAGGCTGAACTCAGCGCCACGCTGATTCAGAGAACGACCTCGGAGGCTCCTCAGAGACGATATGTATTACATCGGACTTGACGTTTACAAGAAGACGATCAGCCATTGCGTGAAGGACGCGGCAGGCAAGATCTACCAGGAAGGCAAGATCGGATCAACGCGGTGCGAGCTGGACGCGTGGATCAAGACGTTGCCCCAACCCCGGATGATGGCCATGGAAGCGACGATCTTCGCGGGGTGGATTTACGATTACCTGCTTCCGCACGCCGAGAAGGTGAAGGTGGCACATCCGTTGATGCTGCGGGCCATCTCGGCAGCCAAACGGAAGAACGACACGATCGATGCCCGCAAGATCGCCGACTGCCTGCGCTGTGACTTGCTGCCGGAGTGCCATATGGCCTCGACCGAGATCCGGGACCGCCGACGCACACTGCGCTATCGGAACCTGGTGCTCAGGCAGGTGGTGCAGATGAAGAACCGCGTATCGGGTCTGCTGATACCCGCTTCCACAACATCAAGCAGGCCATCAGCTACTGTGGGCTGTGCAGCGCGGGGAAGAGTTCGGCCGAGGGAAAGACATCAGGACCTATCGATGCGCAGGCGCCAGGTCCCGCAGATCACCGCCTGGGCGACGGAGGCGACTCCCGAGGCTCTCTTCGGATAGTTTCGGGACTGGCAGAGAACACAAACTCAATCTTCGGTGCGGACTCTTCGGAGTCTCAGACCGCAAATGGATGTCCGGTTCTGCTCGGAGCAGGAACCTTCAGCCGAGAGACAAAACGTGCGCAACAAATGATCCGATCAGACAACAACGCGCTCTCCAGCGCGCGTACAGAAGACTCGTGCTTTTCTGTTGACAAAGATTTACATGGACGGCGGTGATTCACCAATAACCCGGCTCTGGTTCATTTTCTATCGGGCGCATTCAGGTTTAGTGATGTCAGATAGGGTTCGAATGCTCCGACCGGTGGGAGTTGGCCTATATCTGGAAAGCGGCGACAAGGGATTTCGTCTTTCAACCCAGAATGACCACCCGTGTCAAGACCAATGTGGTAAAGAATGTAACTCATGGGGGGAACAGATGGCTGACTTTAAAGCGATTCCATACCGCATCCGAATTGGCGTCACGGGCCATCGGAAGTTGAACGATCTGGCGGCGGTGCAGGCGCTGGTCAAGAAGGCCGTTGACTCAGAGGTCGAGAAGCTGTTCCCGGAGCAGTCGAAGCGAAACATCCAACGTATCCGGCATTCGGGGAAGACCCCCATCTCATTCCGTGTTCTGAGCCCGCTGGCGGAAGGCGCAGACCGCGCGGCGGCGTGGGCCCTACTCTCCGAGCCAAGCGCGCGCCTGGATGTCGTTCTTCCCTTAGCGCTCGAAGACTACCTCGAAGACTTCGCGACCGAGGAGTCCCTCAAGGAGTTCAAGGAACTGCTGGGCCGTTGTAGGAGGCCTGTTTTGCTGCGGGCGCGGCGCATCCAGGATGACCGCAGGGATCCGAGTGACCAAGCAGAATTGCGCCGGGATTCCTACGCCCTCGCAGGTCGGTATGTAGTCGACCATTGCGATGTCCTAATCGCTGTTTGGGACGGTGAACAGTCACGAGGCCGCGGTGGAACCGCCGATAATGTCCAATACGCCCTTGAACAGAACCGCCCAGTCATTCGAGTGTGGGGGAACTCGTTTGAACTGCTGAACCGTGATTGCAATAATGGCCTTGATGCCTCCGCCCTCGACGCCATCGACCGGTTCAACCGGCAAAGGATCACGCTCGGACAGAGGGCGGACTACATGAAGAATCTCGATCGCGATCACTTTAAGCAACCGAAGACCGCAACTGAAATCCCAACCAAAGTGCGGGAATTGGTGAATGATCGCCTCTTTCCTTATTATGTGCAGGCTTCGATCCTGGCCAAGGAGAATCGAGACGAGTTTCACCGGGCAGGAAAGTACATCTATGTCCTTTCCGCGGCCGCGGTTGGATGCGCGGCGCTGGCTGTTCTCTTTCCGCCCATTGCGTGGTTAGGGTTCAGCGCCGAACTTGCGCTACTTATTGTCATGTCCCTCACCTTGCGCCAAGCACGCCGAAGACACTCTCATCAGAATTGGATCGAAAGCCGGTTTCTCGTTGAGCGTATTCGTTGCGGAATCTTTATGGCCATCTGCAGCGTCGAGCCGAGGCCCATCGAAGTGCTTCCCTACATGGGCCATTCGCAGACGGTCAACGACTGGACCGTGCGAGTATTCGACGAGATATGGGATCGGCTGCCTCCCCTCACTGGCTGCAGTCAGGGAGAGTGCCTGATTCTGAACCCGTATGTTCGTGAGGTGTGGATTGGCGAGCAGGTGAAGTTTCATAAGGAGAAGCGGGAGCGTGAAGCGCGGTCCCGGAAACGTCTGGCCGGGGCTGGTGCAATTGTGCTTCCGGTAACGATTGCGGCGGCGGCGCTACACATTCTGCTGCTTCTCTGGCATCCAGCAGGTACGGCGTCGGAGTCCATTCAATTGCTGCACCACGGGTTCCATCAGGGACTGTCATTCATTGCTCTGCTCTTTCCGGCAATTGCTGCATCACTCGCGGGCATGGAGGCACACCGCGAGCACTTGCGGCTTGAAAAGCGCAGCGCCAACATGGCGCCACAATTGCAGCAGCTGAGCCGGCGGATTGCCTCGGCGACTGATCCGGAACGGTTTGAGAATCTCTTGCAGCAGGTGGACGAAATCATGCTTCGTGAGACGCAGGACTGGCTGATGCTGATGAGGTACGTTGAGATCAAGGCGAGCTAGGAAGCGCTCAGGCCGGCTTGGGCAACAAACGGTTGGATCACTCGGGCTCGTCCGGCCAAGGGACATCTAGCGGCACAGCCAAGGTCGAACGCCAATAAGCGCATCCGTTGAGATCGGTGACCTTGATAGGCTCGTTGAGGGCCACTGCCAGAGTGGCAAGGAAATCCAGGCGCTCCGGCGAGAGCCGGGAGCGCAATTTGTCGAGGATATCGGCAACATTCCATTGGCGGGCGATATCGCCCAGACAGGGGATTTCGGGCTGGGCAATAAGCGTTCGTAACTGGCCGATATATTGGTTGGATTCGGCGTTCTTCAGCAAGCACAGAGCGATGCGAATCAACAGTATCCGTCCGCTGGTCATGTCATGTTGGCCCGCTTTGAGCGACCAAGCTTCCCTGTTCACGTGCAGAGCTTCATCGAGTCGATCAGCCAACATGAAAATAATTGCCAGGTTGTTGCGCCGATGGGCTCGCTTTGGATGATCGGTTGTCAGATATTGATCCTCGATACCTATCGCCCGCTGGAGCATGGCGGCAGCTTCTGTATAGCGATCAAGTCTGCGCAGATCGATCGCGTAATTATTTAGATCCACGGCGAATTGAAGTTGCTCAGCTTGGCCTACTTTTCCCTTGGCCTCAAGCAGCCGAAAAAGGAGCAGCTTTGCCTCACCCTGCCGGTTTGTCGCGTTTAACAACTGGGCAAGATTAGTAAGGCAGGAACCCACATTCGGATGGTTCTTGCCAAGGCTTTGCTCCCATATGGCCAGCGCGCGACGGAACAGTGGCTCGGCCTCCTCGAGCCGTTTTGTGTTCTGCAACAAAGTGGCGAGATTGTAGAGACGAAGGGCAACGTTTGGGTGGTCGGGGCCATACGCCTTCTCGTCGATGGCTAGGGCACGACGCATCAACGGCTCGGCCTCCGCAAACCGGTTGGCGGAGTTGAAAAGCACGGCAAGATTACTGAGGCAAAAGCCCACATTCGGGTGGTTCCCGCCAAAGCTTTTCTCCGAGATGGCCAAAGCGCGATGAAGCAGGGGCTCGGCCTCCGGAAGTCGATTAGTAGTTTGCAATAAAGTGGCTAGATTGTTCAGACGAACAGCGACGTTGGAATGATCCGGCCCATACGCTCTCTCGTCGATAGCGAGAGCGCGGCGTATCAGCGACTCGGCCTCTGCAACCCGGTTGGTCGCCCGCAACAACTGCGCAAGATTGCTGAGATTTGTGGCCACTTCAGGATGATCAGGTCCGTACGATCTTTCGTTGATGGCCAGGGCGCGGCGCATCAACGGCTCGGCCTCCAGTGGTCGATTTGTTGTGCCTAATAAATAGACGAGGCTATTGAGGCGGTTAGAGACGTTCGGATGATCAGGTCCATAGGACTTCTCTTCGATGGCCAGGGCGCGGCGTATCAGCGGCTCTGCCTCCGCCAATCGGTTGGTCTCTTGCAACAACTGGGCGAGAATACTGAGGTTAATAGAGACATTGGGATGATCGGGCCCGTAGGATCTCTCTTCGATGGCCAGGGCACGGCGTATCAGCGGCTCCGCCTCTGCCAGCCGATTGGTGATTCTCAACAACTGCGCAAGATTGCTGAGGGCTGCTGCCACTTCGGGATGATCAGGTCCGTACGCTCTTTCGTTGATGGCCAGGGCCCGGCGCATTAGTGGCTCGGCTTCCGCGAACCGGTTGGCCTCTTGCAGCAACGATGCGAGTTTGCTGAGCTTTCTCGCGACATCTGGATGGTCGGCGCCATAGGATCTCTCGTCGATTGCCACGGCGCGGCGGTACAACGGCTCGGCTTCCGCAAGCCGGTTGGCCTGTTGCAACAATGAAGCAAGATTGCCCAGGAGAGATGCCACGCTTGGGTGGTTCTCGCCAAGGCTCTGCTCGTCGATTGCCAGGGCACGGCGGTACAACGGCTCGGCTTCCGCCCGCCGGTCGGTGGCCTGCAACAACGAGGCGAGATTGTTGAGATGGATAGCGACGTTTGGGTGATCAGCTCCGCAGAATCTCTCGTCGATTGCCAGCGCAACGCGGTACAACGGCTCGGCTTCCGCCCACCGATTGGTAGCCATTAACAAGCGGGCAAGATTGTCGACACATGTGGCGACCTGGGGAAGATCAGGCTCTTGCGATCTTGCGTAGGTTTCTAAGGCGCGACGGTACAGAGATTCGGCCTCCGCTAGCCGGTTGGTAATCTCCAACAATCGCGCTAGATTATTGAGACCTGCCGCGACCCTGGGATGATCTGGTCCCCAGGTTCTTTCGTAGATCGCCAGCGCGCGGCGTATCATAGGCTCTGCTTCTACAAGACCGTTGGTCGCTAACAGCAATACGGCAAGGTTGTTCAAACTGGTGGCGACTTCGGGATGATCGGGCCCGTAGAGACTCTCATTGATAGCCAGAGAGCGGCGATAAAGCTGCTCCGCCTCTGCAAACTGCGCCTTTTCCTTTAGCAGCACACCAACCTTACTCATAAGGAGTGAGGTGGGGTCTGACACACCCAGCTGGTCAGCGAAGCTCGCAACTGCCCGTGCATGCGGTACGAGTGGCTCCAGCACCGTCCAGTTACGCACGTCTTCCACATCAGTTGCGAATGCCCCATTCACCAATCCCAAAGCCTGTTTCAGGCTCGCCAGTCTCTCATCTTCCCGTAGAGTGTGGCGGGTGACGTCCTGCACCAGCCGATGCACTGAAAACTCCAGCTTTTCGTCTGAGTGTTTTAGCAGCGAGTAATCAGCCAACTCGGCTAAACCGTCGCGGATCACATAGGGAATAGCGTAGAGCGAATCCTCTGCGGACCCGACTGCGAATGGTCCACCCACAGACTCCAGAAGCGACTCCGGAATCGGGTCCGGCGCCAACCAGCTCAATAAGCGCAATAAATGGCGCGCCGGCTCATTGAGGTGTTCAAATGACGTTTGCCACGTGATGGCGACACTGCGCGGATACTGCATGATCCGCTCATCGAACCACTCCAGCACCCTTTCGTGCCCCTTCTGCCACTCCTCCAAATACCCGGCAAACGTGGAACGGTAGCGAACAATGTACGCGCCCGCCTGTTCCAGGGCTAACGCCAATTGACCCAGTTGAACTGCGAGCATTCGCGCCAGTGCCGCGTCGTCGGCTTGCTTGCGACGCTTGCCTTCCGTGCGCTCCAGAAGAAACTCCGCCGCTGCTTCCTCGCCCAAGACATCGAGGGCCAGCGTCTCTACAGCTCCTTCCCAGTTGCTGAGCCGAGAGGTGATCACCACCTGCCCGGCACGCGACAGTTTCGTCAGAATGCCCTGTACAGCCGTGGCTGCTTCTTCTGTGTCCACGTTGTCGAGGATGAGGAACCAGCCGGGATGTTGTTGTAGCCACCGAAGTACCGCGGCTACTTGCACCTCTGTCTCTTTGGCATCCTTTTCGGCAAGATCCAGAACCATCGGCCCGCACAGAGAAGCCAGGTTCTGGTGCATGTCTGAGAGCGAATCGGCCCGCACAAAGAGCAGCGCCGTGTACTCGTCAGCATAGTGGTGCGCATATTCGAGAGCAGCTCGAGTTTTGCCGATCCCGCCCAGCCCGTAAACGGCAGCTACCGTTGCCGAAGCGGTGATAGCCGCTACTTTCAGATGCCCACGGTGCTCCGCGGCGCCAAGGGTCTCACGCAGCTGTGCCAGGAAATCGTCACGTCCCTTGAACAACGAGCCCAAGCTCTTGTACGGCAGGTTGTCTATCTTAAGCTTCGCTTCGAGTCCCAAGTCGTAAAAGATGCGCCGCACCAGATCGGCGGGCCCAGAGAAAGTCTCGTAGTGCTTGCCTTCGCGTTCGAATCGCGCGCGGTGCTCGGCTTGCAGTGTTGCCTCCGCCTCGGGCTGGGCCACCACGGGTCCGCAGTCGCGCAGCGCCTCCGGTGCGGCCACGTAGCAGAAGGTGCGCCGGCCAAAGCGAATGGCCAGCTCATACTCCCATTGCGTGTAGGAGCGCTCCGGCAGTGGTTCGGGCGCGGGAACGCCCAGGTGGGCAAATAGTGTGCGCACATGCTCCACCGTAGGCCTCGCTCCACAGACGTCACCCGCCAGATGGATCACCAAATCACATTCGAGGATATAGTCGGCTAGTTTGTCTAGCAGCGTGAATCCACCCTGCTCGAAGTCTTCCTGCACCTTGACTTCGAAGAACTGGCCTTTGAGCGCGCCAAGCTGGTTGGCAAGCTTGAGGCGATACGACCGAAACTCGCTGCTTACACACGACAGGAAGACTTTCATGAATCTGGCTCACTTCGATCGGCTCAACGACCGAGATATCGCGTTGCGGACTTGTCCTGAACAATACGAATTTCCAGTCGAGCCCCTATCGCTAATGCGCACCTTCCAATGCGTTATCTCGTACGGGCCGTTCCATCCGTCTAGTTCACTCTACGTCTGAATTCCCTGCGCAGTCAGCACTTTTGGACCCCCGGCTCGGCGGGACACAATCTTGAAGCCGGCAATCCTAGCGTATTTTGGATAGTTCCTGATCGTGCGTCGGTCCTTATCCTTTTCCGCTTCGTGCAAATCTGAGTATGGGCAAAGAAGCGGATGAGTTCTCTTCTCGGAGTCCTTTGGCGGAGGACCATAAGTCCAACCCTCCATGCGCTTCTGCTCGCCCCAACCCTGGTGCTCGGCTTCAGCAAGGAATTCGAGGTTTGATTCAAGGAACGCTTTAACTGCTTTCGCCTCCTCGTCTGAGGCGGCGCCTTCCTCCAATACAAAACCAACCAGGGCAAGAATCTCGGGAATACGGTTGGCAGCAGATATGTTAGCCGCCTTGCCTTCCTGATCGAGGTCATCATATGGTCTAACGTAAGGACCGCCCTTTTCTTTCTCTTCCGCTTTTAGATTGGTTAGCCAGTCTTGATGTAGCGCGGGAGCCAATCTTTCCGCCTGGGCCAGGAATGCATTGGAACGCTGCGTCAGCTTGTGGAAGTCCGCGACACTATCAACGTACAGCGCGAGCAGGTTGTCTGGAGGCAGGTGGGCACGACGAAGCGGCAGACCGCCGCCGTCGCGAATGGAACCAATCAGCTTCTCCATGGAACGTGCTCCGTTGCGGTAGTGACAGATCTCCAGCAGTGCCGTCAACAGGCCACGATCGATTTGGAGCACCTCATTCTCCTTCTCCTTGACCAATCCCAGCAGGGAGCGGAGCAGGATGGCGCGCCGGACCGGAAAGCCCACATCGGCCGAGTCGTCCACCCACGGGTCGATTTTCTTCTCGGCAGATGAGATGTCGTAGTTCTGCCCGGGGTTTGGGCCAAGGACATCAAAGAACCCGGCAAGGCGGCTTTTGAAGTCCGGCCCCTTCTTCATCACGAAATCATGACGCGCGTCTCGCTGTTCTTTGGACTCCCCAAGTTCTGGCTTTTCGGGCGGACCGAAATGAGCAAAATCGCGGCTGGTGCCGCCGGCAAAGATAAAGACGCTCTTGCCGATGGAGTGGGAAAGTTGACCACTCTGGAAGGTGCCGTCCTGCATTGGCGCCAGAAGGTATTGCAACCACTTGGATTCTCCCGAATCGAACTCATCCCAGAACACAACAGGCGTATACCCTGCCAGAGCCTTATCGCGCACCTGGTGGTAGGCGCCGATCAGGTCCTCGGGGCCCTTGAATTGCGACAGGTTGAACTCTAGAATGGGGTTGTCTTTCCCGAATACGCCCGCAGCAATCTGTTTCAGGCCGAATGATTTGCCCGAGCCTGGCGCCCCGAATACTGCGAGCGACAGGGGTTGCTTTTGTCTGCCGCCGTCGCTATAGCTCAACATCAATCGCCGCATTGATCGCAACGCCTCGATCTCTCGCCGGTCCATCGTCAGCAGCTTCTCAAAGCGTGCGCAGGGAACATTCTCGAGCGCGACCGGTCCAAGCAGAGCCAATCGCCGGGCCGGGCCGTACAGCGGGCCGGGGAAGGCGTCAGCGTGAGCGGCCCGGCTTAACATCGTCCAATTGGCCGTATGCTGAAAGTTCTCCTCCCTGCAACAGGCGCCGGAGCAACACACTTCGGAGGTGGCATACTTCTGTGTTGGCGCCAGAAGTTGGGCAGCGGCATCCTTGAAGGGAAATCCGGGTTCGCCGCCCTTAACGGGCCCGTGACCGTATTCGCGGAGGAAGCGCGTCGTGGAGAGGCCCGCTCTGAGGGCGGGAATAAGGTTGACTTCATCCGCGGTCTTCGACTCTTTCAGATTCCACGCCAGCGCAGCAGTCATCGCCGACAGAAACCCGAAGGCGCTGCCATTCCTGTGGGAATCCTTCCATTCGCCCTCACCGCGCTCGGGATCGAAAACAAGCCGGCAGGGGCCGTGCTTATTTTTACCTGGAGCGTCGAGCCAGAGCGCGGCATCGCCGCACAGCGCCACCACCAGATGACGGCACGATTTGAGCTCACTGATGGTGGGGTTCGATTTGATCTCCGCCACAAGATCGTCCACAGTGCTCTCCCACGACAACCCACGGCTGACTCGAATATCCTCGCTGCGCAGGTTGTCCGCGCTTACTACGACAATCAGCCGTTCGCGCCATTTCTCAGCCAGCACCCTCCAAAGGTCGCCGCGGGCCAGCGGGCGCGACATCTTGAGAATGATCCACTGAAGTTCCGGAGCCATGGTGTCGCGTTTCAGGAAGGGGGGCCAGCATTTGTCCGCCGTCTTCAGTCGGAAGCCTAGACCTCCGTCATCAATGACCACCACCTGCGGCTTGACCTCGGCCAATCCGGGCGCCGGCGTGGCGGGATACGGAGAGAGGCTCCGTTTGCCGTATCCCAGTGTCTTCGAAACCCGCCACTGCGGCTGGTCCTTCTTCAGACCCTCATATGCGTCCCAAACAGCGCTCGCCTGAAAGTCGCTTGGCCATGCATGGAGCGAATCGGCCGTCATTTCGTTGATCCCGAAGAACAGGTTTCTCGTTGCAGGCTGGCCGGCTTCCTTTGTTGGAGCGCCAACGGCCTCCATGGCTTCAAGAAGGCCATAAATCAAGGTGGCTCCCCCAGGCTGCGTTCGATGCTGCATTCCTAGAGAAGCATCGGAATCGGGAGTGGATCGGCTTCCCGCGTAGATATTGTGGTCCAGGACAACATCGCCAGTGACAACGATCATGTTCCTCTCCGCTCTCCTCTTGCCCTAAAGCCGGACAAGCGGTTGAGAAATCGCTGAGCCAGTCTACTACTCTCTAGCACCATCGTTGCGCTCGGCACAACGGATGAACAATTGAGGAGCCTGGTTTGGCCGTCGTCCAGAAGGTTCGCGCGAATCAATGGAGCGCATTCAATTCTGGCCACCCAACTTCCGAACTGCGGGGGGGAGGCAGGATTTCTATGGGGAGGCCCGCCATATATGTAATGGCGATAAGTGATTTAATGACTCGATGTGAAAAGTGCAAGTTCTTTTGGTACCAAACCACCATGATGCCTGCTGACAATGGGGAATCGACGAGAATGCGGGCCGAGGCGAGGAAGCTACTCGGACCGGGACAACTTCGCCAATCAAATCAACCACTTACGCATTGTTGGCT
Source organism: uncultured Occallatibacter sp. (assembly GCA_964396795.1). Lineage (GTDB taxonomy): Bacteria > Acidobacteriota > Terriglobia > Terriglobales > Acidobacteriaceae > Telmatobacter. The sequence continues at coordinate 20,243 of CAYNGB010000038.1, forward strand.
GTGCATGATCAGGGACCGTTATGGACAGATAAGAAGAGCCGTCGTTTCCGATGGCTCTTTTCTTGCTTTTGAGATCTGAGTCCCTCAGGCCCATCTTTTATCGCTATTGAGGCAGTCGGTCGGATCGGCGGGAGCTCATATGACCGAGAAATATAGAGCTGTGATGTTGACGAAGAAGGGCGGCCCCGAAGTTCTCAAGGTCGTCGAGTTGCCGGTAGAACCCCCTCGTCGAGGGCAACTGAGAGTGCGTGTTCAGGCGGCAGGCGTTGGCGCGACCGATTTGATCATGTTGGCCGGCAACTATCCGTTTGCACCGAAGATCCCCTTTGTTCCCGGCTATGAGGCTGCCGGCATGATCGATGCGATTGGTGATGGGGTCACTGGGTTCGAAGTGGGCCAGCGTGTAGCTGCGCTCACGGTTTATGGTGGCTTTGCGGAGCTTCTCGTGCGCGAGGCGGAGGGCTTTCTGCCGATCCCTGACGGCGTATCCGATCGTGATGCAGCAGCCGTGATCCTGAATTACGTGACGGCATGGCAGATGATTCATCGAGTCGCGAAGGTTCAGCCAGCCAAAACGGCGCTTGTAACAGGAGCGTCCGGCGGCGTCGGCACCGCGGCCCTGCAGCTGCTAAGGCTGGCGGAAGTGAAGACCTACGGGGCGGCTTCGGAGAGGAAGCACAGCACGTTGCGTTCGCTCGGTGCAACGCCAATCGACTATCGGAAAGGACCTTTGGACCATCTCATGCGCACACTCGAACCGGAGGGCGTAGATTATGTCTTCGACGCGGTGGGTGGAACCAATATCGGCTCGTGCATCGGTGCATTGCGCCCGGGCGGAATGGTAATCGGATTTGGTTTCATGGGCGCTCCGGGAATCCTCTCCAAATTGGGGATGTTTGCCAACATCTTTATTGGCGCGCCCCTGCGTGGCCGGCGGGGTAAATTCTATGGCATCACGGCCCTCTACCGAAAAGACCCGAAGCCCTTCCGTGAAGACTTGCCGAAGATCTTCGAGCTTCTTGAAAAGAAGAAGATTGACCCGCTTGTCTCTCGAACCTTCGCGCTCCTTGAAGCAAGAGAAGCCATTGAGCTGCTGGCAACGGGTTCAATCGAAGGCAAGATTGTCCTGATGAAGAGCTCATCACTAAAGGCCGCTGGTTCAAATCCAGCCCCGTTACCAATAAAATAAACAACTTACCCGCTGTTGGCTGCATTCGGTCAGGGGCAGTTGAGGACAGATGAGAAGAGCCACGAATAAGCCTCAGCTCTATAGATTTCCGCTGCCCCCAATTCAGGTCGCCTGTCCTCAAACAACGCTATTGGACCATTCGGTCGGCCCTTCGTTCTCCAGAGTTAGGAACGGCCTTTGAAAACGCACTTGGTCGGCTCAATCTGCATCCGCTAATTTCCACGGAGCCATACTGCACGAACTCCGGCCCGCGGAAGTCAAATCTTGAGTTCCTTCGTGTTGGGCCAATCAGAATGTGTAGGACAAACCCACCAGCGGAATCGCGGACGATCGCAGCCCGGCGTTGTTCAATTTGACAACGACATTCCCTGTGAGGAGCAATGTCGAAGCAAGCTTTGCCTTCGCTCCCAACGATACATTCGTCACGTTAAACGTTCCCGTTGCCTGTGTCAGATTGCTATCGACTTTGGGAGTGAGTACTGGCAGAGTTGCGTCGCAATTCACGCCAGTATTCGCATTGTCCTGGCATTGTCCGGGCTCTGTGTAGGTGGTTCGCCTGGTCTCAAGATCCTGAAACATTTGCTGCCCGATTATGTCCGCCGCAGCAGTTAGCCTTTTTGTAATCCAGATATCGGCTCCGGCTGAATAAGTCAGATCGCCCGGCAATCTCTCTTTCGAGCCTGTCAGTACATCCCCCGCCACGATCGAGCTGCCGTTGATTTCATAACCGACGAAAGCATGCGGCGAAAGTCTTGCTCGATACGACCAGATGATGAAAGGCTTCACGCCCGCCGTGCCGGCGCCGAGAAAGTTGAGACCGTCTCCCGTTGGTGTGCGGATGTCCGCGCCAAGTGCCAGGGCGGCCTTCTCGCCTCTCCATGCAGCCGCCTTCACGCGCAAATTAATGTCGCCGATTCCTGAGGCAGTCGCGGAACTGGAATACGGCATGGAAAGGCAGGGTGCCGCACAACCGGACCGGCTGGGAAATGCGTGAATAGGCACGACGTTATCGTTGGGACTGTCATTCTGCGATATCGTCGCATTCGATCTCATTCCAAGGCGCACATTCTCAATTGGAATGGCCACAGATACATCGATTCGATTCGTAAGTCCAAAAGTCACGAATGTCGTGAATTGGTGAATCTTCAACTCAAAGCTGTTCTGTGTCGTAATCACATCGCGGATGTATCCGCATCCGTCGTCGTGCGAGTCCCCAAAGTTCAAATTTGGATCGCTTGAGTTGATCGAGCAATTGACGGTGCCGTTGACGATATAGTCGTCCTGGGGCAGTACCACAGGAAGCGACTTCATGTTCAAGCCGTCAATCGTAGTGAACCTGAAGTATTGATAGTCGAATCCTACGAATACGCGGTACCTGCCCAACGTATCGGCGCGCTCACCCAAAATGGGTCCGTAGCTGTCGGTCGCGTCTTGGTAGGCCTTGGCCGCTGGGTCCCATTGAAATATCACGCCGGAAGCCGGAGAAGCCAGCGGCAAAAGAGCCGTCTGCCGGGCGATCGACGATTGCAATGAACCAAGGCTATCAGTCAGGAAGTGAATACCGAATTGACCTTGGAGTGCAGGGTCGGGATTTCTGGCGTCAAGACCGCTTGGTCCGTATATCTGAGGGATCAGGCAGATCATGTTCTGGCTGACGGTAGTGGTCGAGCAGGGAGACTGAGCGCTGAGAGAAACAGAAGAGACCGCCAGAAGCAGAAGCAAGTAATGCGAGGGACGCAACATGGCATGAATTCCTCCGCAGGGGAATGGTCGAATTCAATTCATTGCTCACAAGGTCCGATTCGGCGCAGGCCGCAGAAGGGTCGCAAACTTGCCTCTAGCTAACCAATCGTTTCAACACCCGCGTCGATGCTTTTTTTTGAAGGGGAAGCAATCGCGTGCTGATCACTGTACACCAACGATCATCCAGACACCAGAGGTTTTTTTAAGCATGAATTTTATTTCGTCGTCTCGAATCGGCGGTGGGTTTCCGACTCTCGGCGTGAATCGTTGCGAGAATCGTCCCGAGACGGTTGCGTCCGCATGATTAGCGCCTATCTCAGGCGCTTGAAGCTCAAGCTTCGCATTGATGGATGCCGCGCTGGCAAAGTACCGCTCGATCGCCTGCTTTGTTTTGGGCGGTGGATTCGGCCACACCCCCCAAAGGGCATTCGAATCCAGGTGATTGTAAGCGTCTTCATAGCGGCTCAGTACGCTCTTGATCGATTCGATCTCTGTTGAACCGAAAGCTTCCACTCCGATTTTCTTCGCGGTCAGGTTGTTTGTAGGAATTCTCCAGGCGTTGAGCTGCGCCACGATCTCGCCACTCTTGGCCGCAATACCGTAGGTTGTTTCATAGGAAACTTGCATGCCGAGAAAATTGCCCGCATGGTCGAACTCCGGCCCTCCGGAGTACCCTTTCGCCAGCGAAGGATTGGTCGTGGTCGTAAAGTGGTGAACATCCCCTCCTGGAGCGTACTCGTTTTCAACCATGCCTTCCCAGATGCTCCAATCCCCAGCAGCCGGATGCCCAACGATAGTTATCGCCAAACCCGCGGCCGCATCGGCTTCGGGCACCTGCGGCAAGTCCGGCGGAACATTCGCCAGCGGCAGATAGACCACCGCCAAGTCCAGAATTTGATCGATACTGTCGAAGACTTTCGCCGGAAAAGTCTGCGGGCTCTTTGAAAACTGCAGCGTGACCGATTTCGCGCTGACAGGGCCAGCTCCAGAGTCATCCACGACCGCGTGGCGAACCGTGATGAAATAGGCGCTTTGCTGGTCCTTGCCCACGTACAGTCCCGCGGCGGTTTCGTCTCCCTGGTTTGCGAAATGGCTTTGAAGTTTCACAACTGAAGCATATTTCGCGGTTTGGCTCGTGACTTGCGAAAATACGGAACCAGGCACCAGAAGTACCGGCAACACCATCAGGAACAACTTGCGCCGTGCCGTCATTGCTTTTCTGGAGACCTCCGCAGCTTATCGACGAGGCCAAGGAGGAACGCTACCAGGGCAGGAACCACGCCCCAGAACCGTTTTGCATTATCGATCTGATCAAAGAGCGAGGGCATGTGGGTCCGCATGTCCTTCGGCCCTGCTCCGGATTTTACCTCTTTGACAATGCCGTGCAAGTTCAACTGAATACCATTCTTGATAGAGAATCTACGCAGGTAAAAGTCGCTCTCCGGCTCAATCAGCAGAAGGTCCCCCTCGTCGAGAGAAAAACTCTGGTTTACCTTTTCAAACGTCACCTTATTCTCACCGCTTAGAAAAACGGTCTTGACATCGTCGTTCCCCGGCTCAACCTCCCAGAACCGCACTTCTCCGCGAATGGGAATCTGCGAGTCTCCAATGTTGTTCTGCAATGCAAGGTCGAAATCGAGTCGCGCATCGGTTGCGGTATCAAGGGAAATTGCGTCTCCGCCTTCCGGAGAAAGCTTTGACTCCAGGTCCCCCGCGGGGCCGCCGTTCACCTGAACATGTTGGCATGTGATTCCAGGAATAAGCCCCGCCGCGGATGCCTGGCTCGTGAGATTGCCGGAGAGCAGTCCGTGAACGCCCAGGCTGAAAGAGTTCGAATTTTGTGGGGTAGAGCCCTCAGCCTGATCCCAGCTGATTGTGAGCACCGAATCGTTCTGCAAGTCAAAGCCGTCGCTGCGGACGTGGTAGAACGAGCAGGATGCGAATGGTCCGCCCGTGATATCAATTAAGCTCGTCGTTTGGGTGGCGCCGCCTGCCGCGACAGATTGCGGCGAGCTCAGATGAATCTGCACTGACTTTACTTGTGAAACTAGTAACTGGTTATCGTTACTTGGGCCGAGGATTCGGTTGGCAGTGGTTTGGAACGAGATCTTCCGGACATTAAGAGAGGTGGCGATCGTCGTCGGTGGATGAATCCTTGTGGCGACAAGCACCGCAATCGCAGTTCCCGCCCATACCGCGGCGATTCCCCATTTGAGCAATCGTCTGAACGGCGCCTCTGCATTCAACAAGGTTCACCCGCCTTAAGGATGATGGTAGAGCGCGAAGTCTTCCGATATTGACTCCAGTGAGCCTGGAATATGACCGATTAATTGCACATGATATTCGCCGGCGGGGAACGCCGAAAGGTCCAACGTGATCGATTGGGCACTTCCGGCCGCACACCATTTGCAGTTCGGGTTAAATGCCGCATTGCATTTCAGGGTCGGCGTGTGCGCGTCCACTCGCTTGCCGGCAGCGTTACTGACAATAATCTCCAGCGATTGCAGAGGCCTTCCGACAACAAAATGAAATGTGTAGGTGTTTTGCGTGAGCTGGCTTTTGTCCTCGTAGATATCGACCGGAAGGTACACTTCCTCGGACGTGTCGCGACGATAGCCTGCGAGCACTGCCAGGTTGTCCGCATCAATTCCCAGGACGTCGATAACATCCTTCGTCGGCCATGGACCAAATACATTCCAGTCTGCCGGTTTCCACGGGGCGCTCTTCGCAGCCATGAAGTAATTTGAAGATGGCTCTCGCTCACTCGCCCTGAGAAAGATGCTTTGATCGGCCGCAGGCGGGATCTGGGGAACAAAAAATCGCACGTAGAGATTCGCATTGGAATGAAACTGGATCGCATTTCTTGTGAGCGCAATGGGAGTGAACTGCGCAAGCGCAGTGGGTACCGGCCGCGTCCCCTCAACTCGGTTTCCAAACTGCTTCGGTCCTGCAATTTGTGCTGAGGTCATTTCGGCAACTGCGAAAAGCATCAGGCCAAATGTCCAATGCGAAAGCTTCGGCAACTGAATCATCACGGACCTCTCCCGAACCATGCATAACGTGGGGACGTGAGTCGGAATGAATTATAGACTGATTATTTGTACTTCTTAATACCTGAGTACATCCCTTAAATGCGAGTAAGTTTGCTCTTGAAGGCGCGATCTGCGGCAAAGGAACTCTTCCTTCGGATTCCGACGGCCGGAGAATGCCGGAGGCCGTTGATTGGCCTTTGCCCTCTTGTGGAGTTTGCAAACCCGATGTTCGCATCTGGAAGTCTGCGCTGAACTGCTGCAAACAGCCTTCTGCGCTTCTTCGATCTGCATGTGATCCGCTCGCACTCTTCACCTCCTGCCGCCAGCAAATCCAAGATCATCCGTTCCGGTTGTGTGGTGGGAAGCCCGGACCTTTGATGAATCTTAGCCCAGTGCCCCGAACTGGGCAACATATCCTCCCGTTTCGAGAGTGCACGGAAGCTGTTGGGCTATAGCGGAGCATCTCCAAGCGAGGACGCCAGCGGAAACCGCATTCGAAAAGGCGGCATTACCAAGGCCGGCGACGCGCACGACGGCACCGGCGTTGCTGCCTGCGGTGGCTTTGCTTTTGCATTCCAGAGTTCTGGGTACCAAACTGTTTTTCGGAATCGATTAGATCTTCAGAGACTGGCGAGTCCTGCCATTGAGGACGCGACCGCTTTCACGCCGCGAAGGTCGATTTTCCCGGTGCCCAATACGGGCAGCGCGTCGACGTGAAAGAACTGGTTCGCCCGCGGCTTCCACAATGCCGGCAGATCGAATTTTGCCAACTTCTCAAGAACGGGCGCCAGCTTCTCTTCAGAGAGCGTGTGCACAACCACGATGCGTTCACTCTTCTTTTCGTCGGGCAAAGCGGTCACGGCGAAGACTTGTTCCGTGACTCCGGCAAGCTCGTGCAGCTTATCTTCGATCCGAATGTGGGGCACCATCTCCCCGCCGATCTTGCTGAAGCGAGAGAGCCGGTCGGTAATGGTCAGGAAGCCATCCTCCTCCATCAGCGCGACATCTCCGGTGGTGTACCAGCCGTCGTGCAGAACCTCGGCCGTCTTCTCAGGCCTTCCGAGATAGCCCATCATGACATTCGGGCCTTTCACCAGAAGCATTCCCGCGGTGCCGGGTGTGACCGGATCCCCCGTGTCGATGTCGACAACGCGCACTGAAATGCCCGGAAGGGGGTGACCGATTTTGCCACGCCTGCCGCCGACCTGGCGAAACCCTGGCGCGCGAAAGTCACGGCCATTGACGGTAACCACAGGCGAACACTCCGTGCACCCGTAGCCTTCCAGCGGCCGGATGCCGAATGTGTCTTCGAAGGCCAGGGCAACTCGCTCGGGTAGCTTCTCAGCGCCCACCAGGACGTACTGCAGACTGCCGAAGCTCTCTGGTGTGCAACGCCGCATGTAGGCCTGAAGGAAGGTCGGCGTCGCAATGAGGAAGGTGACTTTGTACTTTTCCACGAGCTCGCCGATCACGCGCGTATCGAGCGGGTTGGGGTGGTAGATCACTCCGACGCCGTTGACCGCGGGCATCCAAAGGGCCGCCATGAATCCGAAGGAGTGGAAGAACGGCAGGATGCCGAGAATCTTGTCACCGCCGCCGAGCATAAAGACCTGCGAAACCTGCTGGATGTTCGAGATGAGATTGAAGTGCGTGAGCATGACGCCCTTGGGATCGCCGGTGCTGCCGCTGGAAAAGATTATCGTGGCCAGATCATCGACTGTGCGCTTCGAGGTGCCGGACCTCGCGCCGATCGCCGTACGCAATAGTCCCTGAGGCGTGAACCATGCGAGCGCCATCGCCAAGACCTTTTCAGTGAAACGCGGCGCCTGCAGTGCGTCTTCAAGAAAGACAGTTCTGCCGGGAATTTCGATCTTTGGGAATCGCTCCACGAAGGCTTTCGATGTGATGACGACATCGACGTTGCACTGCTGCGCGCAGGAAGCGATGGCTTCGCTGGAGGCGGTGTAGTTGAGATTGACCGGGATGCGGCCCAGCATCATGAGCGCGTAGTTTGCGAGTGCTCCGCCGACAGAAGGAGGCAGGAGCAGGCCGATCATCTCTTTCTGACCGAGCTGGGGGCGAAGCCTGCCCGCGATATAGATGCTCTTGGTGAGTGCGGAGGCGAAGGTCACCTTCGGCGTTTTCCCGTCGGCCATCATAAAGCGGAGCGGAAAGCGCCGCGCGGTGCGCACAAAGGATCGGTCAAGCGTCGTCATGCGCCGTTTGCGCTGCTGGAACGCCTCGGCCTGCAGCTCCTGCACTGCACGCCGAACCGCGATCGCAGTGGACGAGGGCGCCATGGGTGCGCCGAAGCTCACCGTCACCGGGTAGGGAATGCGGCGCGGCATCTTCCATAGAAAGCGGCCGCGTTCGAAGCTAAAGATGCTACCCCACACGCCGTCGAGATTCACGGGAATGATTGGGACCTCGACACCTTTCATGATCCGCTCAAGGCCGCGGCGGAAAGGCAGCAACTGGCCGGTTCGCGTGATTTGACCCTCGGCAAAGATGCAGACAATTTCGTCCTGTCGCAACGCCTCACTGGCTGTGCGCAGAGAGCGAATCATGTCGCGGGGCCGCTGCTCGCTCGAGATCGGAATGGCCTTCATTGCCTGGGCGAAGGGCCGAAGGAGCGGCTTGTCGTAGATGCCCTTGTACATGAGAAAGCGAATAGGCCTGTCGGTAGAGGCGATCAACAACAGCGCATCGACGAATGACATATGGTTACAGACCAGAAGGGCGCCGGTCTTCTCAGGAAAGTTATCGCGCCCCAGCGTTCTGACCCGATAGATGGTGTGGGTGAGGAAGAAGAGAATTAGCCGTCCGAACCACTCCGGCAGCAGCATCAGCACGTAGATTGTGCCGGCCGCGGTAATGAACGACGAGGCGACGATGACTCCAAGGGGATTGAGGTGGATGAACGCGGTGAAGACGTAATAGACGCCCGACGAAATCGCGATTCCGACAAAGGAGAGCAGGTTTGCGGCGGCGATAATGCCGCCTTTGTCTTTCTCCGCAGGTCGATGTTGAATGAGCGCATTGACCGGAACCGCGAAGAAGCCGGCCCAGAAACCGAGCAGGCTCAGCAACAAAGCCGATCCCAGGAGACCGGCGTGCATGACGCCCAGGGCAAACCCGGTGCAGGTCATTCCGATGGAACCCAGGGGAATGAGCCCGTATTCGATCTTGTTGCCGCTCACGACGCCGGCAATCATGCTGCCAATACCGATTCCGATGGCCAGCGCGGCATTCAGATAGCCGGTCTTGGTTTGACCGATATGCAGCACATCGGGCCCGTACACGACAACGGTAGAGAAAAGCAGGGAGCCCAGGAACCAGAAGTAGGTGTTGCCAAGAACGGCAAGAATGAGCGCCTTATCCCGGCGCATGAGCCCGATCTGATGCCAGAGATCACCGACAAAGTTCAAGCGGAACTTCTTGTCGGGCGCGGCTGGCGCGACGCGGTCGATTCCGAAACTCGTGCAGAATCCCGCAACGGCGAGAGTCAACAGACCATAGCCGGCGTAGACTTCGTGTCCACGGAAGTGCTCCGCCATCGCCGCGCCGGTTACGGTTCCCACGATGATGGCGAGAAAGGTCCCTAACTCGATGACTCCATTTCCCCACGACAGACGCTTTGCAGGCAGCAACTCCGGCAGCAATCCATATTTTGATGGCCCAAACAGCGCCGCCTGCGTAGCAACCATGCCAAGAGCAACAAGAGTGATGGTGCGCGAGTGGGCTGCCAGACCCGCTGTTGCCACGGTCATGGCCCCGATCTCCATCACCTTGGTCCACAGAGTCACTCGCTGTTTGCTAAAACGATCAGCCAACCAGCCGCCGGTCATGCTGAAGAGCACGAAAGGCATGGAAAACAGGAAGGTTACCATGGAGACGAAGCTGTCGCGCGCGCCTTCAGCCAAGCCCATGCCGACGATCATCGACAGCAGCAGGTTGCGGAGGATGTTATCGCTGTAGGCGCCCTGGAACTGTGTGGCGATCAGTGCCCAGAAGCCGCGCTCGCTGCGAGGCTTCTCGTCCGCAGAAGAAAGCATGCCCATATCGTCGCTTGATTTTGTCGCGTCCATAGAGTTAGTTCGAAGAGTATTGCAGATTATAGCGTGCCCTTTCGCCGGCCGCGTTATACTTCCGTGTCATCGATCCACAACATCGCAGCTCCTCTCTACGGGAACGCGGCTCCTTGTGACACTTGCAGAAATAATGCAAGACCGAGCGGCAAAGCCGTTCAACGATCAGGCACCGGATCTGTGCGGTAAGGGGAAGCATGGAACTCATAGTCGTATTGCTTGGTGGAGTCGTTCTGGCGATTCCAGTGATCGCGATTGTTGCTCTGGTACGAACGGAGAAACTGCGGGAGGATGTGGACCAGCACCACCTCGACCAGCAGGACAAGATTCGCGATCTGGAGGCACGAGTCTCCGGGCTTCGCCGTGATCTTGCGCAAGTTTCAGAACGCTTGGGTAAGACCGTCGCCCCTGTCGCCGCATCGCCGGCCCCGGAGGTAAAGGAAAAACTCCCCGCCTCAGAACCGGCGCGTGTCTGGGCACCGCCGGTCCAAGTTGCACCGGAAGCTGCCCATCCTGTTGCAGTTGCACCGCCGCCAATTGCGGCTCCAACAGCAGCCAGCGTCAAGGCCGCACCTTCGCCGGCGCCTTTCCTGAAGCCAGTGGAGCCGAAAAGCTCCGGCTCGGCAGGTCAATCTGCGCCGACCGCGCCTCGAGCGATTCCCGCAACGCCTGTGCCTTCCATTCCGGTGCGGCCAGCAGTGATTCCGCCGGCGCAGCACACCACTCCTGCGCCCACGCCACCCATGGCCTCAGCGAATCCGTCATTTGGTTATGCGCCGGCACCACAGCAGAATGTACAGCCGAGCAAATCAATTGCCGAGCACCTGCGATCTGCCTTGCCGCTGGAAGAAGTACTCGGCATGACGCTATTTGCGAAGATCGGGATCGTTCTTCTGGTTCTGGGCTTCGCACTTCTGGGACGCGTTGCACTGATCTCGATGGGACCTGGTCCACGCGTTGCCATGATCTATGCGGTGGCGGGCGTCATGCTTGGCGGCGGCATCTGGCTGGAGCGCAACGAGCGCTATCGGCTGGTGGGCCGCACGGGCATCGGCGGAGGCTGGGCGTTACTGTTTTTCACCACCTATGCGATGAATCACGTCGGCGCCATGGCGATTATCTCTTCCAACACGCTCGACTGCGTGTTGATGCTTGCCGTGGCGATCGCGATGGTGACGCACACCCTGCGATATCAGTCGCAACTGGTCACGGGCCTCGCATTTCTACTGGCTTTCTCGACGGTTGCCCTGAGCCAGGACAGTGTCTACGCACTCGTCGCTGGGGTCATCCTCGTCTTCGGCATTGTGGCCATTACGCTGCGCATGTCCTGGTATGAGCTGGAAGTGTTCGGCATGCTGGCCAGCTATGCGAATCACTTCTACTGGCTCTACAAGCTCTATCCAGATGGGATGGCCGGCCAGGCATTTCCGCAATTCTGGCCGAGTGCTATCATACTTGTCCTTTACTGGTTCATCTTCCGCCTTTCCTATATTGTCCGGCGCATTCGGACCGCGCGTAACGAGAGCGTATCGACTGTTGCGGCGCTCACAAACACCATGCTGCTGCTTGGGGTGCTGAAGTTTCAGTCCACTAGACCGGAACTCGCCTTCTTTGCATTACTCGGGCTTGGTGCGGTGGAGTTTTTCTTCGGCCAGCTGCCAATAACCCGCCGACGCCGTCCCGCCTTCGTCCTGCTGACTGTGATGGGAACCATACTGGTCTTCGCGGCCGCTCCATTTAGATTCAGCGGTAATAACATTGCGCTGTTCTGGATGATTGCTGCAGAAGTCCTCTTGATCGCTGGCCTCACGCAACTGGAAGTTGTGTTTCGGCGCCTCGGATGGCTTGGCGGAGTCATTACCGGGCTTCTGATTCTGTACGAGGCGCGCGATATCGTTGCTTTCCGCCAAACGTCACAGGCGGCGATGATTCATAGCGGAGTGCTGCTTTTGGCATGCAGCGCGCTGTTCTACCTCAACGCTCTCTACTTCCGTTCGCGATGGAACGAGCGATTTGACGAACTCGACAGGAGATTCGCGCTTGTTCAAGGCTATCTAGGCGCAGTGACCGCATTCCTCGGAATCTGGGCAGTGTTTTCTGCGGACTGGACGGCGGTTGGGTGGGCGGCGCTGATGCTGGCCGCCGCATGCGGAAAGCGGTTCCTCAATGACAAACACCTGCTGGTGCAGGCGGGCGGGCTTTCGGCAGCGGTGCTACTCCAGGCGTTCACGTATAACTGCCATTTTTCCGATCCCTATCCGCATCACGTTGTTGCGCGCCTCATTACGCTACCAATTCTAGCTCTCGCTTTTTATGGGATGGCGTGGGTTCTGTCCTTCGGAGACGATCTACGCGGCGCGTTGCGCAAGTTATCTCTATGGGCCGGTTCTGTCCTGCTGGTCTCACTGGTGTGGCTTGACGTGAAACAGGTTTGGGTCGCGGCGGTCTGGGTGGTGTTCGCGGTAGCGCTCAGTTTGATTGGCCGACGCCTTAAAATCGCCGACCTCAACTATCAGGAGCACCTGCTGGCCGTGGCAGCGACCGCACAGATGGTTGCTGTGAATCTCGACGCTCAGCACGCAGTCGAACGGTATATTCCGCTTCTGGGGTGCGCGTGCGGATTCTACGCCATTTCACGCTTCTGCACGCTGAAAGAAGCCGTCTATCGGCAGCCTGCGGCCTGGGTGCACACGTGGGCCGCCACCGCGCTGCTGGCGGCCCTCGCATGGCATGAGTCTCCGCAACCGTGGCTCGCAGTGATATGGGCGATATTTGCGCTGGCGCTCGCCGTTGCCGATCGCCTTTTCGAAATTGAGGAGCTTCCCTACCAAACTCATATGCTTGCGTTGCTGGCAGTGGTGCGCGCGGTGACACTGAACATGTACACGGTGGAGAAATGGCACCAAATCGATCTGCGCCTGATCACGGTGTCAATCCTTGTCGCTGTTTTGTACGCCCTGGCGCGCTGGGTGCGGTTGCCTGCGTCGCTGCACAACACCGAAGCGCGTCACCTTTACACCTGGGCCGCCTCTGCACTGGCCGCATGGATGCTGTGGAGCGAGTTGCAGCCTATCGGCGTTGCGCTGGGCCTCGCAGTCTTTGGGCTCCTGCTCTTTGAGTGGGGCGAGTGGCGGCAAATCGAGCAGATTCGGTTGCAGGCTTACGTGGCACTGACAGCAGCGTTTGTCCGGATCTTCTTTGTCAACCTCACTGCCACGACCATGCCGGGGGAAACCATTAGTCCGCGCATCTATACTGTTGTGCCTCTTGCGATGGCCTATTTCTTTGTGTGGGCACAACTGCAATCAAGGAAGGTTCAGCCCGGCGCTGCCGGGCGGATGATTACGAACCTGATCGCGTACTTCGGCGCGGGCTGCGTGACTGCACTGCTCTACTTTGAAGTGCCCGCGGAGTGGATTATCTTTGCCTGGGGTTTGATGGTACTTGCGTTGATGGCGTCGAGCTTGCTGCTGAAGCAGGAAGTATTCCTCCACCAGGCCGAGTTGCTGGTAGCCGGTATTGCAGGGCGAGGAATCGCGCATAACATCTATGGCGGAAGCTACTTTGTTGCAGGGGGATGGCGGGGCAATATCGCCGTGCTCTCTCTTACTGCGGCACTGCTTCTGGCTCTGCTTCCGATAGCGCTTCGCCTGCGGGAGCGTTACCGCGAGAGCCCGAACAATTCGCGCCTTATCCGCTATCTTGCGCTGCGGCGGCCAGAGCAGATTCTCTTTTTCGCTCCTGTGACCCTGGTGTCGTTCATGATTGCGGTGAAGATGAACGCAGGAATGGTCACGCTCTCGTGGGGGGTGGAAGGTGTGTTGATGATTCTGCTGGGTCTGCTTGCAACCCAGCGCAGCTATCGCATCACTGGCCTCTTTCTTCTGCTGCTTTGTGTGGCCAAGATCGTATTTCGTGACGCATGGAATCTCGATGAGCGCGACCGCTACATTACGTTTATCGTGCTTGGAGCTGCTCTGACGTTGGTTTCTACTCTCTACAGCAAGTATCGCGAAACCATAAGGCGACTGCTATGAAGCGGGCTATTGCCCTCGTCGCGGTGCTAGTCTTGTGCGGCGCGGCTCTCTACCTTGCGCAGCACCGGAAGCGCGAAGACGCCGTCACCCCCAATGCCGTGGTGGACATGGCCGCCGACTGGCAGCGCGACCTGTCGCGAGTTCCTATGCATCTGACGCGCATCTCCGACGAGCAAGAGGTGCGCATCGGTGATGCGCTTGCACAGGATTATGCTTCAGGGGAAATCCCGCGAGACCCCGAGATGAGAGCGACCGAGCGGTACGTCAACCAGATCGGCGGACGGGTTGCCGCGCACGCGAAGCGAAAGCTCCCGTATCGTTTCCACCTCATTCCCAGCAAAGATCTGATCAATGCTTTTGCACTGCCCGGCGGACATGTTTTCGTGGGCCAGGGATTGCTGGACAGGATGACCAGCGAAGATGAGCTGGCGTTTGTGCTGGGACACGAGATTGAGCACATCGACCACTATCACGCGGTCGAACGTGTCCAGATCGAGGCGCAGCTCAAGAGCCTGGACCTCGATGTAGTTGCGGCCATCGCACAGCTCCCTATGTCCCTGTGGCAGATCGGCTACAGCAAGGAGGAGGAGTTTGAAGCCGATCGTGAAGGCTTACGGATCGCTGCGGCGGCCGGCTATTCGGCACAAGGTGCGGTGAATCTGCTGGCACGCTGGGCGAAGCTGCGGGAAGAATACGTGATCCATGCCGCCACGCCCACTGAGGAGATGAGTGAGATGGCAATCGAAGGGCTCAGCGGTTACTTCCGCACCCATCCGCTTCCGTCAGAACGACTGGCCCAGGCAGAAAGCGTCATCGCTCAGGACCATCTTCCGATCGACAAACCGCTCAAGCCGTTTCGCGTGGAATACGAGATCACGGCTGGGGATCGCTAGAGCATTCTCACTTCGCATGTTGACATCGCATCATCGTGCAAGGTGGCCTTTCCTTAGTCGAAAAGCCGCTCGTTGGTTCGGATTCTACAAAGATCCGAAGGGGAAATACTCTAGCTGGCATTTGAGCCCTGTTTCGAAACCGCAACGTCAGTTCCATGTATTACCGCCGTCGTCCGTTGTCCAGATGGTGCCGTCGGCAGCTTCAATGGTTCCTGCAAGTGGCGATTCAAAACCAATATGGACGATCGTGTGGCTGCTACCCCCCTTAGCAGGAAGCGTGACCGGCTGCCAAGTCACGCCCTCATCCCGCGAGCGATAGACGCGCTCGTCTTCGCCGCCCACCCAGACCTCTCCATTGGATACCGAAAGCACGCGCATCCTGTATTTCTCGCCGGGCAGGACGGGCTGCCAGACGCCGTCGCCGAACGAGCGCTCGGGCTGGCCTTGATCGTTGATGCGCCAATGCGCTCGCGCGATCGTCGCGGCCGGGGTGCTGGCCAGCGAATTCTCCGTAACTCTGTTCGTGAAGGCAGAAGCATTTTGAAGCGGGGTGGGCGCACTCAAATTCGTCGATTGCTCTGCGGCCGCTGTAGGAGGTTGATTGCTGATAGCCTTACCGCGGATCGGACTCTCAGGCATTCGAAACTGCGCCGCATTGGCCTTTTCGCGGACGGCGTCGGGTTCAGTGGCCAGTTGCTTCTCCGGAGGAGCGTGCTGCGGCTGTGGGGTTGCACTGTGCGCGGGTTTTCTCGGCTCCACTTCACGCGATGGCGCCGGCGCCGGATAAGGTTCAACCGCCGGAGAAGCCACAGGTGCGGTCGCCTGCTGCCGGGCGACAAGCCGGCCCTGTGCGAGCCGGAGTTCCTCATAGTGCAAGGCCACGCCACAGGCACCCACAATACCCGCGGCTACGGCAGCCCACGGCAGCCATGCGTAAAGCTTCGGACGGGGGCTGCGGTTCACGACAAAAGGCGCTGCCGCAGCCACAAGCTCAAGCTCCGGCGCAGGTTGAGGCAGATCAACTGCAGACAGGCTTAGCACCTCGCGGCATTCCGCGCACCGGGCGAGATGCCCCAAAACCGAGTGCCTCTCCCGCTCGAGCAACGAGCCCTCGGCGAAGGCAGTCAGCACGTCGGCATCGGGATGATCTCCGGTCGGCGCAAGTGCTGCTAGTTCCCGCCGCAACGAATTGGATTCAGAGTCCGTCACTTCACAATCCATCTGTCTCTAGAACGTATCGGCCGGTCGTTCTTGCCGCAGATTTGCCGCCACATCCACATTCAAGTCCCGCACATCCAGATCCTGCATGATTTCGTCGCAGCGCCGCCTGTCCATTCCAGTGGCCTGCATATGTTTGCGAATACGTTTCCGCAGCGTGTTGGTGAGCTTTTCCAACTTTCGGCTCACCGTGGATTCGTGCACCCGCAACTGGCGTCCGATGTCTGCGAGCGTGCGTTGGTCCAGAAAATAGGAGGCGAGGAGGAAGCGTTCCTCGTTGTCCAGCTCAGCCAGCGACTGCGTCAAATACTCGGCAATTTCAGCGTCGCTCGATTCGGTTACCGCCTCCGGCGCCGCAGCAAAGCTGACTCCGGCCTCGACCTGCTCCTCCAGGCTCACAACCTTTGCCTGGGAGCGGCAGCGATTTACGTGTTGCTGCGCAAGTACGGTGCGGAGCCACCCCTTCAGCGAGCCGCGCCCCATGTAGTAGTCCAGTTTACTGGTCCGCCTTCCGTCCCGATTCGGCATTCCATACAACTCGGCGTAGAGCCCGTCGGCGAGTTCGCGCGCGGTCGCTTCGTCCCTGGTGATCTGGTGCGCCATGGCGAGCATCGCACCCCGATAGCGCGCAAGGAACTCGCTCCATGCAAGGTCGTTCCCCGCGGTACAGGCACGCGCCAGCACCAGGTCTTCGCAGTGAAGAGTCGCAATGAGTTTCAGTACTTCCGCTTCAGCGAGGCCGGCGCCATATCGAATCACGACGGCAACCACATGGCTCTGAAATTCATGACGGGTCAGGCCATACCGATGCGAGCCCGACTCGATGTAGCGCTGATCGATGGCATCGCGCAGGGGCTTTCCCAGGGAGGGATCTTCGATCGTCGGTGCAGCCTCGGGGGCCATCGGTACAAATGGTAGCAAATTCTTTGCAAGGAATGGAGAATACCTCGTTCTTCCTGTGTGCTGCTGAAAGAGCGGCGAATCCAGGAGGGTGCGATGAAAACAGCTTCAGGTTTCCACTGCGGAGAGACCGGCCAGGAAGGGCATGGCGATGAGAGCCGCGATCAATCAAGCATGGGTGGTCGCGCCGCCAGCAGTGCAATTGCAGTTCTTTGCGGCGCATTGCTGGTGTTGCCGGCATTGGCCGGACCGATCGAAGACCATTCATTCAAAGTACTGCCCCCCATTGTGCGGGGCAATCTGGCTGTCTTTCCCGTGCAAAACGACCGTTCCTACGATGCTTCGCAGTTGCTGACACTTGACGAAGGCGTTCGCAACGGCCAAGTGATTGTGACGGAGGCCGGAGATGAGCGCGGCCTGGTCAGGCCCGGACAGCCTATTCCTCCGCGCCAAGGTGGAGCAGAGGTGAACCGTCTGGTGCTTTATAACAACTCGACGCGTCCTCTGCTGCTGCTGGCAGGGGAAATCGTGACCGGCGGCAAGCAGGATCGCGTGATCGGGATGGACCGCATTGTTCCGGCGAATACGGGTCCCATCGATCTCGGTGTGTTTTGCGTCGAGCCTGGGCGCTGGGTGGCGTCGAGCTCAAAGTTTGGCTCCATGGGCGCCCAGATGGCTCAGCCGAGTGTGCGCACGCCGGCCATGGCCGAACGCGATCAGAATCGCGTGTGGGAGAACGTCCGGGCTTCCAATGCGAAGATGGCCAACAATCTGAGCGCCCCCGAGGCTGCCAGCATGGCGTCAACAAGCTCCTATGCCAAAGTCTTTGCCAGCGCGCCAGTCGAAAAGATGGTGGAGGAGTATGGAGGTGTAGAGAACGAGCAGTCCATTCTGCGCGAATTGCGCAGCAAAGATGCGGTTGGCGTAGTGGTCGCGGTGGACGGCCGCGTTGTATGGGCCGATGTATTTGCCAGCACCGAACTCCTCTCAAAGTACTGGCCAAAGCTGATGCGCAGCTACATTGCGGAGGCTATGACCTCAGGGAAAGACGGCTCCTCGCCCACCCTGCACGATGCGCAACTCTATATGGATAACCTGGGCGGCGGGCGTGAAGTGGTGGAAACCGAACCAAATGTATTTCGACGCGCGGATATCACCGGTGACGGCTATCGCGTATTCGAGCTGACATCCCTGCTTCCCAAAACCGGCTTTAATGTGCACATCACCAAAATGCGACAGTAATCACGTAGTGGCGATTCCATGGAGAGACCCCAGAAATCTGAAATTGGGGGGGGCCGCTCAAGCAGAGGGTTAGGCAATCGCGTCCAGCTTCCAGTTTCTCTCGATTCAACTGGTACAAATGTCACCGGGCGCCCTGGTCCCAACGTCAAAGACGCCTGCCATGTCCGCGGGTTCATGGACAGGTTATCCGCTTCTCTCCCCTCCCAGGATCCAGTGGATACCACCGTAGTAGGTCGGCTTGTAGTACTCGCGATGCGTCGGCCAGGCGGATCTTTGTTCACTAATTGCCGAAATTCAGCTTGTGGAGGCCTTCTCCAGGCCGCTGAGCTCGGCGACGAGGCCCTGTTCCAGCGGGCCCTTCAGCAGCACCCAACCCTCTTCGCGCACCTCGCTGCTACGGCCTTCCGCCGCCTTATCGGCCAGCGATTACCGCAACAATGATCGCACTGTGAGGCTCCTTGTTGAAGTTGGTTAGCCCGTTAACGCCGCAATGGCGTCACCCTCGCGCAAGGGATTAAATGCACGTACGCGTCCACGGTGTCTGTGCGGTCGAGAGAAAGTTCAGTCGTCCGGCTTGGCAACGCTACGGTGCAACTGAGAGCGTCAGGGAGCTAGGAACCTCCGAGATTGAGCCGGGAGGCAGCCAGGTCGGGCTATGTTGCCCATGGGGCGCAATCTGAACTGGCACTGGATTTCCCAACTCAGCGACTCGTTCGCCTGCAGATGCGGCTTCCAAGGTCTCTTGCGTTATTACCTGGTGACGAACGTAGTTGTATGGGGGGACCGAGTAGCCGCGCAGCAAGGCGATGCCCAGTTGAATCAGGCGTGGGCCGTAGCTGCCTGCTTCATGGGAGACGGAGCCGATGATGGCACTCTTACGGTTACGCATCTCGTCGAGTACCTCAGGAATACACTCCTGGCCTGCGATCGCGAAATCCTGTTCGCGGCCTGCATGGCGGACGGCGTCCAACACGCCAAGAGCGCTGGAATCAGTAGCGGCGGCTACCAGGATGTGCTGGCCCTTCCGTTGACCGCGAAGAAAATCCGCCACGGCCAGCCGGCTGGATTGCCGCATACCGCGCCCTTCCAGGCGGGTGAAACAATCAGCAGGAAAATTGGGCAGTCGATCGCTAATGCCATCGAAGGCGCCTGTAATGCGGCTATCAACATAGGTACCTGCCTCGGAATACCCGACACCCAGAACTCGGTCGATCTTGCCGTTCCACTTGCTCAGGGCGTACTGGGCGAGCAGGGAGCCGGCATCATAGCCTGCGTCGGGGTTGTCTACGCCGAAGTAGGTGGCATTGGGGTGAGGCACGTCGACCGCGACCAGAGGAATGTTGGCCTTCTTGAAAATGCCGGCCACGCGCGGCGCCGCTCGATCGCTGAACTGAAACTCGATTGCCAGATCCACTCCATTGGCCACAAGCTCTTCAGCGTTCAGGATGGCGATGTCGGGGTCGTAACGGTTATCGAGCAGCAACAGCTCAACGCCGGCTGCCGCGGCTGCCTGCGTGACACTTTCAGTGACAGCCACAGAGAAGGGCATTTCAGGGCTTTGGACCGCAATTCCGAAGCGCAGCCTTCGCTGGCGGGGGACCAACTCGTATCGTCCATGCTCGGCATTGGCGACGTAGCCGCGCTGCACAAACGTTTTGAGAATTCGGAAGGCGCTAGTCCTCGGGATGTGAGTCTCTTTAAAAACATCTTCAAGCGAGAGAGTGCCCTTGCTTCTCTCCAATAGCTCGAGCAGGTCTAGTGCCTTGGAGAGAATGGGTATAAGGTACGACCGTTTAGCCTTTGTCTTGGGCACCTTTTTGTCTCCCTGGGTGCGTCATGAAGCACGTGTCAAGAAACGATGAACCTTGAAAGGGGTGGGCTTTTGCAGATCCGTGAAGAGCCCAGTAGAAACGCCACTTACAAAGGCACGACACCCAGAACATGCGAAAAGGAAAATCCGCCCTATTCGAACTCGCAACGATTGAGGACCGTGCTGGCTCCAAACGGTCTGCTACGAAATAATTTGCCTATTGAAGCTGAACGGCATATCCATTCAAGTGCGCAAATTGGAGGTACTTATCTCGCATCGCGACCCTGACCAACCATCCGATTACATAAGCGTGCGTGGCGGCCTGAATGACATCGTTGTCAATCAACAATTAAGCGAAGGATAGATTCATCTTGACAGCGTTGTCAATAGCGGGAACTTGCCTTACCCTGGCACTCGTTCCGAACCTCGACGGTATGGCCAAGTGCTTTTCAGGTTCGACATTGTCCTGCTCGGCTTTCGGTATCCAAACGCCCAGACGCCGGGTGTTGTCATATGCTCAGTGGTGCAAGTGCCGTTCGCCGGGGCAGTGACGCATGAATGACGCCGGCGGGGGGAATCGATTCATGCATCAGAAAAGGCGAGAGTTCCGCTTCTCTACCAAGACGAATTGAGTCTACGAAGTATGCGGTAATCCAGTTTCGTGAAGCAAGTAGGAGGGACGGACTCTCCTGCGCGAGATTGCCGTGAGTTGTGGTGCCAAGCTGAGGTTGGACGTCGAAAACTCAATGATCGGTCGAATAAACAAACGGTTAGCAGTCTCAGTCATTGCCAGTTCGTCTTGCGGTCTCTTGTTCGGTTATGACATCGGCGCAATCTCCAGCTCCACACAGGAGTTAAGGACGTGTTTTGCGCTTTCAGCCTTCGCGCTTGGCATTGCCGTTGCTTCTGCGCTGGTGGGTACCATTACTGGCTCGGCTTCTGCTGGATTTTTGACCGATGCAATCGGTCGGCGCGCAACGTTGTTGATTGCGGGAGGACTCTACGCCATTGCAGCGCTTGGGACTGCCCTCGCTTTCGGCTTTGCACAGTTCGCGATCTCTCGTTTTGGGTGCGGCATAGCCATTGGTCTCATCTCGGTGGCTGCCCCCATGTACCTTGCTGAAATAGCCCCTTCAAACTTGCGGGGTCGCTTGGTCGGCAGCTTCCAAATCAACATCAGCATCGGCGTGGTGCTCGGGTTTGCGCTGGGTTACTTCTTTTCGCTTCATTCGCAAAACGGCACGGCATGGAGATACTCGATGGGGTGTGGAGTTCTACCTGCGCTGCTGTGCGACACCCTGCTCCTGCAGGCGGTTCCAAGCCCGCGCTGGCTGGCACTTAAGCGTCGCTTCGCGGAGGCGAGGAATACCCTTGCCGCCGTGGGTTCCATCGACCCGGAGGCTGATCAAGAGTGCCTCGCTGCTTCAATCCGTGAGTTCGGAGCCTTGCGCCGATCGAAGTTTTTCTCCCGCCGGTACGCACGGCCCATCCTTCTAGCTGCCTGCCTTGTTGTTTTCAACCAGCTTACCGGCGTGAATGTGCTTCTTTACTACGTTCTCGATATCTTTACCGAGTTTGGCTCGGGACGCTTGAATGGGCGCAAGGACGCAATCCTGGTGTCCGCGTTTAGCCTTCTGGTGACAACGGTAGCTGTAAGCGTCATCGACAAGGTCGGACGCAAGCCCCTTCTGCTTGCCGGGGCGGCGGGTATGAGCGCCTGCCTCATTGCCCTGCCGGCCATTCGTTACATGGGCTGGCCCGCTACGTCTGTACTAGTGGTCCTATTGTGCTACAACCTATTCTTCGGTTTCTCTCAGGGCACCGTAGTTTGGGTTTATCTAAGCGAGATATTTCCCCTTCCGGTACGGGCCCGCGGACAAAGTTTCGGAAGCACTGTGCTTTGGATGACTAATGCATTGATCGTGGGGTCCTTTCCGGCGATCGCGATCAGAGTGGGCGGCATGATTTTTGTAGCTTTGGCAATTCTTATGGCTATACAATGCGTGCTTGTAATTCTCGTGTATCCAGAAACGAGACGCAGTAGCTTGGAAACGTTGGCCTCTAACATCACCAGTTAGGAAATGTCCAGAGGCAGGGAAGGACGGGGGTCCAGAAAAGGGCGAGGATCGAAAGGTGATAGTGAAGAGCGGTTCCGCAACTTTAGTTGATGTTGCACGAGCGGCAGGCGTATCGCTGAAAACGGCTTCACGTGTTCTAAATGACTCTCCCGAGCTACGGCCGGAGACCGCCTCCAGGGTCCGAGAAGCTATGGCTCGGCTCGCCTATCAACCGAACGAGCTCGCAAGAGGATTGAAGGCGAAACGATCAGGGGCGATCGCGATGATCGTGCCGAATCTGGCTGACCCGTTTACTGCATCTGCTTTTCAAGCTGTGCAAGATGTAGCGCGGAAGCACGGATACGCAGTGATCCTTGGCGGTTCCGGCGGAGATGTCGAAGTTGAGAAGTATGAACTGCAGGTCATGGTCAGGCGTCAGATCGATGGGGTCATCCTGGTCGCAGCGGACAGCAAGAGGAGCAATGTCAAGTCCCTCATCGAAAAACAGGTGCCCCTCGTCGTCTTCGACGAACCCGTACTAGGCGAAGAGGTGGACTCTATCACTGTGACTAACCGCAAGGCTGCTCGCGAAGCCACTGACCACCTGCTCGCACACGGTTATCGTAGGATTCTGGCCGTAGGCGCCCGACCCTTCCTTTTCACATGCACCGAGCGCATCGCGGGTTATCGTTCTGCCATGAGACGTGCAGGAGCGGATCCGATCGAACTGTTAGTCGAGCATGAGAGCGACTTGACTCTGGAGGTTTTATCGGAATCCTTATCCGACCCCAACGGTGTGGAGGCTATCTTTACTCTGAACTGGGTCTGTACCATGCGGGTCTTGCGCTGGCTCAAAGCTCTCAATAAGAAGATACCCCAAGATCTGGCACTTATATCGTTTGACGATTTCGAGCTCGCTGACCTGATTCCACTGGAATTGTCCGTGGTGCGCCAGCCTTCGCGCGAGCTCGGACACCAGGCAGCAACCACACTCTTTGAGCGAATAGAAGATGCCAACCATCATCCACCGCGAAAGATTGTCCTCAATACGGAACTCATTCTTCGCGGATCCTGCGGATGCACGTCTTAACCGCAACAATGATGCGCAGCTCTGCTGAGACGGTCTGAGGCTCCTGTCCTACGACTCTATATATATGGATGGAAGAGCAAACCTGGGCCATGGCGTCTCGCAGTCACATTTCCGGAACATCGCCAGCAATGACAGAAGTGTCCGGCTTTCTGCTGCGCACTGTCCTCTGCGATTACCGGTCGGTACCACCCTGCCGAATCGTGTAACGATAGCTCGCTTCACGGGCGAAACATAACAAAGCCGCCATCCCTTACATAAAGAATCCCCGCCCAGTGCTTGATTCATTCTGGCTCACCAACCAGGTCCAGGTACACAAAACAGCACCCTCGACGTCTTGAGGAAAAATAGTCTAAACTGTTTTTAATCAATAACATATAAGACTATCGCAAATGCCTGGTATGAGTGTCTTTGGGCCTGGGAGTTTTGTGGTTGACAACGCTGTCACCACCAGCGTACTCTGCGTTTCGTCTAACTCAGACAACGTTGTCATTCACGCTGCGCTGCAGATGTGTGCCACCGTGGTTTGGTGGCGTGTCTGGATCGCAACTGAGTGGCGATGAGAATTGGTCTTGATTCTGGAGGAGTGAGTGCGTGTCCTCTAGGAGATACAGACGCCAATCGCAGTCGAGGCAACAAAGCTAACAATCTTCATGGAGGCACCATAATGCGAACATTTCGAATCTGTCTTGCATTGATCCTCCTGCTAGGTGCTGTAGGCACCGGCAGGATGTTCGGGCAGGCAGGCGCGACAGGCACAATTCTGGGAACGGTGACCGACGGTACGGGCGCCATCATTCCCGACGTGAAGGTCACCGTGACCAACACGGCAACCAACCAAGCCTTCAAGACGGTCACCAGTTCGGCGGGCGACTATTACGCTCCGTCGCTCTCTCCTGGGACCTATTCGGTTTCAGCCGAGGTCAAGGGCTTTCAAAAGTCGGTTACGACCGGCTTCGTACTGGCAGTCGACCAGAAGATCCGCGTTGACCTGGCGTTGAAGCCTGGCGCGGTGACAGAGACCCTGGAAGTGACGGCGCAGGCCGTCGAACTGGACACTGACAGCGCAGCGCTGTCGCAACTGGTCAGCCAACAGCAGGTAGAAGAACTCCCGCTGAACGGCCGCAACTTTGTTCAATTGCTGTTTTTGGGCGCCGGCGCGGTCACAATCGGCGGCGAGCAGGGCAACATGCGTCAGGGCGAAGGCAACGCCATCAGCATCAACGGTGGCCGTCCTGAGGGCAACAACTTCACGCTGGACGGCTTGGTCAACACCGACCAGGCGATGGAAACACCGGCCGTGATTTTGTCGCAGGATGCAATCCAGGAGTTCAAGGTCGAGAGCGGCATCTATCCGGCCGAGTATGGATTCTCCGCGAGCCAGGTCAACGTAGTCAGCAAGGGCGGCAGCAACAAGCTGCACGGCACACTGTTCGAATCCCACCGTGAAAATGGGTTCGATGCACTGCCGTTTGCCCAGGCCAACACCTACATCACCAGCACACCCACCAGCCTCCCGGTACTGCACCTGAACCAGTTTGGGTTCGTGGCGGATGGGCCGGTCTACATTCCTCACCTGTATGACGGGCGCAACAAGTCGTTCTGGATGGCCAACTACGAAGGCTGGCGCATGAACAACGGCCAGCTTTTGACAGAACAAGTCCCGAACCCGGCGATTCTGACGGGAGATTTCTCGGCTGAGACTTATAGCCCGCTTCCCAATCAGACAGTGAACGGGGCCTCGGTGGCTCTGCCCGGCGGTACGTTGCCTGCTTACGGAACACCCGAGTGCACGGCACTGCTTGGCCTGGGCGACAACTGCATGCCGTACGATCCCGTCGGCCAAAAGACCATGACGTCGGTTCCAAGTGGTGACTTCACGTCGCGCATCGGCCTGGCATCGATCAAGTACGGTTTCTGGAATACTCCCACGAATGCGGGCCAGCCTGAAGGCATCGCCAACTACATCCATGCCATTCCTGGACCGTTGACGATGAATCAGCAGACCTATCGCGGCGACCAGAACCTGGGCAAATACGGCTCGGTCTTTGGCCGCTACACGTATTCCAACTACGTAAACTCGTCGAACTACAACTCCGGCTCCCCGGTTCTTGGTCTCGAGCAGTATTTCGAGAAGGGGAAGTCCTGGGAGATTTCGCACACCGTCAACTTCGGCCAGAGCATCGTGAACAACTTCCGCTTTGGTTATCTCTCGGCCAACGCGCCTGAAGGTTCGTCTGCCCCACCCGCTTCGTTGGTTTCGGACCTTGCCGAGACCGGCATCTTTACCACCTTCGGGCCTCTGCAACAGACCTATCCGAACGTGGGCATGTCGGAGTTCAACAGCGGCGGCGGACCAGTGAACTCCTATAGCGGTTCGTTTATTCCTGAATGGGAATTCGCCGATTCGCTTACCAAGGTTCACGGAAAGCACACACTGGGCTTTGGCTTCGACTATCGCCACTGGATCATCACCCGTAACCTGGATGACGATTTCTACGGTGATTGGGGCTTCGGTGCAAATACCATTTCCACCAACAGCGAGCCGATCTCGCAGACCAATTCCGCGTCCAGCTGCGGCAATGCAAGCGGGCTGTGCGGCTCTGCAAACGCCGTTTCGGACATGATGCTGGGGTATTACTCCGGCGCCTCGGGATTCGTCCCCGGACCGCTGAGCCCGACCGATCAGGCCGGCAACCCACAAACCCACATCTACAACTACTTTGCCCCTTACGCACAAGACGACTGGAAGGTCAGCCCCAAGCTGAGCTTGAGTTTCGGCGTGCGCTGGGACTTCCACGCAGCGACGTTTGAGAAGGTTAACCACCTCTTCTGGCTCGACGCGGAGAATGCCCAGGGCGGCCTATGCTATGCCGATCCGAATCTCTCTACCGATGGCGTGGCGAGAGACGACTATGGCGTGGATGGGGTTACCCCCATTCTGCGCTATTGCGGAAAGGTACCGCATCCGGGCTCGAAGAATCCCTTCGCACCGCGGTTCGGCTTCAACTACCGTCTGGACGACAAGACGGTTGTGCGCGGCGGCTATGGAATCTTCTTTACCTCCTATGAGGGCCGCGAGATCGACGACTCTGGGGATATCTATCCTTATAGCGTCCGCAACGCTCTCAATCCCACCACTGAAAACAACCAGGATCAGCTCAAGTTCGGCAACCAGTTGTTCCCGGCTCACACCACCCTGGGTGCGTTCCCAGAAAGTTCCTTGTCGTTCATCGCGGTTATCGAGTCGGAGAATCCGCGCAACCCGTACGTTCAGTCCTGGACGTTGTCTGTCGAGCGCGAGCTTGCCAAGAACACCACCCTGGAACTGAACTACGTTG